>FMTN01000046.1 GCA_900100095.1 Lachnospiraceae bacterium C10 | reverse complement strand
AGATGAAGCTTAGCTTCTCTTCTTTACTGTCTTTAGGTTTCGAGTCTTCTCGAATAAAATTCTCTTGGAATCTTTCAAGGTTGTTTCACTGTTCAATTTTCAAGGAACTTATGTTTGCCGTTCTCTGCGACAGCTTATTTACTATATCTAAGCTATAGCAGTTTGTCAAGAACTTTTTTACTTTATTTTACGTTCCTGACCGCTCTTTCGAAGCGACAGCTTGTATAGGATACCAGCCTTGCCGGCATCTGTCAAGAACTTTTTAAACTTATTTTCATCTTTCGAAAATCTTTAAAAACTCTTGGTTGCTGCCTCAAGCGACAACTTGTATAGGATACTAAAATCCATCGGTTATGTCAACATCTTTTTTATATTTTACATGAATCTGAAAATCGCGTGTTAAAGAAGCACCAGGAATACCTTTATCCCCGGTGCTTTCCATCGCTATATTGCATTCTTTCATATAGAAGACTTCCTCTAATCCTGCAGATCAGTCAATTCCAACCACTGCAAAAGATCCTGCACCAATGCAGTCTACGGAGGAACCATACCACAGACTTGGCTCTATATTCTTTGGATAGGAAAAAGAAATCGGCTCATCTCCTGCATTAAACAGAGCAATGACACGGTGACCATCCAGCTCCCGGAAGAATCCGTATCCTTTTTTGTTTTTCATAAGCTCCTCTCCCATCTTGGCAAAAGCCTCATCCGTCCACAGACTACGGAATGTTCCCCTGCGAAGGATTTCCTTTTCACCCCGAAGCTTTGCCAGATCACGATACACCGCAAAAAGTCTTGGCTTCTTCCGATTCCAGGGCATGATCTGCCGATATTCATCTTCGGTCCGGCCTCTTACCCCCAGCTCATCTCCGTAGAATACGGAAGGAATCCCCGGGAAGAGCATAAGAAACGCCGCCGCCAGTTCCATTTTTTGCAGGTCTCCCTTACAATACTCCAGAAACCTCGGCACATCATGGGTATCCAGAAAATTCATCTGCACCCCTGCCGTTGCACTGCAATAACGGAAATACATTCGGTTAATCCTCTGATCGAATACTTCTGCCGTAATACTTTCTTTTGCAAAAAATTCCCGGCAGATATCCGCAAACTGATAATTCATGGAGGAATCAAACTGATCCCCCATCAGCCAGTTGGTGGCGTCCTCCCAGATCTCCGCGATGAGAAGGGCATCCTTTTTCTCTTTACGAACCGCCTTACGAAAGGCTCTCCAGAAATCATGGTCCACCTCGTTGGCCACGTCCAGTCGCCAGCCGTCGATTCCCGCCTCACGAATCCAGTAACGGCCCACTTCACAGCAGTAATTTTGCACCTTCGGGTTCCCTGTATTAAGCTTCGGCATCTCCTTCACATAGGCAAAAGCCTCATAGTTTGGCGGATCCTGAAATTCCAGAGGAAAACGGAGCTGATAGAACCAGTCCGCATATTCTGATGCCTCCCCCTTACTTAATACATCCACAAAAGGAGCAAAGCCACTTCCACTGTGGTTAAATACCCCGTCAAGAATCACCCGGATTCCCAGTTCATGGGCCTGTTCCACCAGATTAACCAGGTCGTCCTTCGTTCCAAGACAAGGGTCGATCTCCATATAGTCGATGGTGTCATACTTATGGCAGGAAGCCGAGCGGAAAACAGGATTCAGGTAAATACAGTTCATCCCAAGATCCTTGATATAAGGAAGGTTTTCGGTGACACCTTTTAAGGTACCGCCATGCTTGGCGCAGGAAACCTCCCCGTCTTCTCCCAAAATCTCGAATTCCCGATTCTCAAGCCCGCCTCTTTTATCTGCAAAACTGTCCGGAAAAATATGGTATAAAACCGTATCCTTCGCCCAGTCCGGAGCAGAGGGCAGATCTTCTCTTCTTAAATACGGATACTGAAAAAACTGGGTTCTGTCCTTTATCGGTTGCGGGTCAAATCCATGCTCGCTGTAGTAGGTCATAGCAGAAAGCCCCTCCGGTGTTTTTTCACAGAGGCCAAAATAATAGCAGATCCTGGTGTAAGGACTTTGTATCCTCACGCCATAGATGTCATTGACTCCATCGCAGCCGATCCGCTCCATCTCCACTTCCTCCACCGGAATCGGATCGATCACAGATACCCGGTCACCGTAATAGCAGAAAACCTTAAGCGCTTCCCCTGCTCTGGTTCTGATCCGAAGTTCCAGCGTCTGATCCGAACATAATGCTGCATCTTCTGATAGAGGAAAATGCCTTATTGCTGAAATTGTAATCATAACTTATCCCTTTACTGCTCCTCCCGTGATGCCTTCCACATAGAACCTCTGCATGATAATAAACAGAACTGAGATCGGCAACGCCACAATCAGTCCACCGGCACAAAAGACTGAGAAATAATCTCCCACCAGGGTTCTTTGTACCAGATTGAAAAGTCCCACCGCAACGGTCCAGTGACTCGGTTCCTTGGAACGGATCATCAGTCTTGCCATAACAAAGTCCATCCACGGTGTCAGAAATGCGTTGATTACGGTGTATACAATCATCGGTTTGGACAGAGGAATGACCACTTTTGTAAAAATCTGAAGCTCCGAGGCACCCTCCAGCCGTGCCGACTCCCGAAGAGAAGCCGGGATGGTATCAAAGAATCCCTTACAGATCAAAAATCCAAGTCCGCTTCCCGCAGAATAAATGATGATCAGTCCCACAATGCTGTCCGTCAGGCCCATAAGTTTCATGACAAAGTAAATGGCAATCATGGAAAGGACACCGGGGAACATGCCCAGGATGATAGAAAAACTCATCAGCTTTTTTCTGCCGGGAAAACGCATGCAGCTGAAAGCATAGGAAACCATCAAGACAAAAAAGGTCGAAATCAGGCAGCATGCACAGCCGATGATCATGGAATTGCGAAACCACGCCGGGAAATTCACCACCGTATCCGGCCGGAAAAACAGCTGGTGATAGTTATCCAAAGACCAGTGGGTCGGGAAAAAATGCATGGTGTTAATTCCCTTATAGGAAGAAAGGGATGTTACCAAAAGCCAGACCACCGGAATCAGCCAGATTACCACAAGCGTTGCAAGAAACAGGTGCCTGAGAATCGGCCTTACGATCTTTTTACTCATTGTAATTCCTCCTCTCTGTTTCCCTTTATCAGCCTTGCAAAGCTTATCAATGTTCCAATCGCCGAAATCAGGAAGACGCAAATTCCAATAACGGAAGCCATCTTAAAGTTGGAATGATTGTTGGTCAGGTTGAAAAGCCATGTGATCAACAGATCCGGCTCCTTTGCATTGGAGTTCGCAAAATTCATATTGGTTGATACATAATCGCTCGTCAGCAGGTAAATAACGTTAAAATTATTGATATTTGCAATAAAAGCAGTAATCAGGCTCGGCCCTGTAATAAAGAGAACGTATGGCATTGTGATTTTGCGGAAGATTTGGCGCTCACTGGCTCCGTCAATCCTTGCAGCTTCCAGCTGATCCATTGGAATGTTCATAAGGATTCCGGTTGCACTGAGCATCTGGAAAGGAACCCCCACCCAGATATTGATCAGAATAACCATCACATGTGCCCAGCCGGGCTTTGAAAGAAAGGGAATGTAGGACAGACCGGCTCCCACCAGCCCCAGGCTCTTCAGGAAGTCTGTCAATCCAATCTTACTGCAAATGCTGTTTACGATACCGTAATCTCCAAACATTTTTCCTACCAATAGGAGGGTGACGAACTGCGGAATTGCAATCGTAACTACAAACAGACTTCTCCAGAGCTTCTTGCAGTGTGTCCGTCTGTCATTGATAAACTTTGCAAGCAAAATACCACCGATAAAGGTCGTAAAAGTTGCCGCAAATGCCCAGATTAATGTCCATATCAAAATACGCACAAAAGCATAGCCAAAGGTCACGGTCTGTGAGGATGTGAACAGTGTCTTAAAGTTTTCAAATCCTACCCAGGTAAAAAGATAGGTCGGCGGCTGATGATTCTTGTCATAGTTGGTAAATGCCACACAGATCATGAAAAGAATCGGGAAAATATTCACCAGCAACACGCCAAGACCCGGCAGCGTCAAAAGTGTCACGTAAAATTTTTCATTGATCAGCGTGCGCAGATCCTCGCGGAAACTGTTGATATGCTCCCCTGCTTTTGCTTTTTTCTGAAGGAGATACACCTTCTTAGTATTCTCAAAAAACAAAATGATGTACGCAAGGATAAAAAAGATTCCGATAATTCCGCACAACAGGATCAACAGTGAATTATCATAATCATTCACGGTCTTCGACATGGTCGCCGGATCAAAGACCTCCTGGCGCTGCACAGTTCCAAGGGTCGGCAGCTGCGCGATATACTGTGCTGAAAATCCAAGTGTAAACCACCAGAATCCGATCTGGATCAACTGAACCAGAATTCCCCGGATAATCTGTCCCCTACCGATGTAGCCGGCTCCCATAAACAGGAGGGAAAACCGGGTCCACCGGTCTCCCTTCCCTACTGCTTCTGCAAATCCGGCAAAATAATTTTTCATTTTACCTATCATAGTTTTCTCTCACTTACTGTGTGATTCCTGCCACTGCGTCGTCCAAGAGTTTTTGTGCATCCTTATAATTACCCTCAACAAGAGACTGTCCAAGGGTTGCCGCCGGCTCCCAGTAAGAATCGGCGACACGCTGTAAGTCTGCGTATGGAGCCTGCTCTCCCAGAGCCTTGATTGCCGGTGCGCCGGTTACAACATCAGACTCTGCCACTTTTGTGTTGGAAGGGCCTTCACCGGTTGCCTCTGCGATGGCACTCTGGCTCTCCTCGTTGGTAAGGAACTCGGATAAGAGCATTGCCCATCCGGTATTCTTAGAGTATGCATTGACACCGACAAACTTGTAACCTGCAAAGGATCCCTGCTGAACCTGATCGCCGTTGACCGTAAAAGTCGGAAGCTTTGTTGCTGCATATCCCTTACCGAAGGCCTTCTTAAAAGCACTGCTTGCCCAGGTACCGTTAACATCTGCCACCATCTTGCCGTTTAATGCAAAGGCCTGCGCATCCTCGTTCACACAGTTGACCATTGCCTTGTTCTTGCAAATCTCTGTGATTGCCTTAGCCACATCCGCGCCCTTGTACTTGCCGTCGGTTGAGTTCCAGTTACAGCTGTTCTTGCCGTCATCTCCCTTCTTCATCTCAAGGCCTGCTCCTGAGAAGAATCCATATAAGTACCATGCGCCGGAAACTTCCATTCCTACCGTTTTACCCTTTTCTGCTGCCTTGGAAAGCATGGTATCCCAGCTCTTGACATCATCTTCACTTAATACATCCTTGTTATAGTAAAGGAAATATCCATTGGAAGCCGTCAGAGGATATGCGTACATCTTACCGTCTTTGGATGCCGCCTCTACCGTCTCCTTGGTATTGGTCGCTGCCGGATCGTAGGTATAGGTTGCATCTACACTCTGAAGTGCTCCTGCATCTACGAGTCCCTCCAGCTGATCATCCGGGAATACAAATACATCCGCTGCCGCCTCTACATCCTTTAACACATCGTCCTTACAATTGGCTTCAGACTCTGCACCAATGGTGATATGAAACTTAACCTTCGGATACTGCTTCTCAAAGGCATCCACCCTTTCCTTCATAACTTTCTGATAAGCTTCTGTCTCGGAACACCAGAGTGTCAAATCTACCGGCCCCTTCGTATTCTTAATCAGAGTCGCAACTGCATCATCCCCTGTCTGCTTCTTTGTCTTCTTCCCGGACGTGTTGCTGTTGCCTCCGCAACCTGCCAGCATGGTAACAGACATTGCTCCGACCAGTAATAAACTTAATAATCTCTTTCTCATTTGTTTCCTCCTGTCAAATTTTCAAGACTCGCTCATTTATAACCCTCTTGCAACTCCTATTATTTGCCTCACTCACTCCATCGTCAATCTTTCCGCCCTCTTCCAAACTCTTTTTATAACGAAACCGCTATCCTAGCTATTTTCTTTTGTGCACTTTTGCAGAACCATTTCATGCTATAGTGTAATTAATAAAAAACAAGGAGAATGCCTATGCCAGTAACGATTCACGATGTCGCGACGGAAGCCGGTGTTTCCGTTTCAACTGTGTCAAAAGTCCTGAATAATAAGAAAGCAATTTCCCAGCCTACCCGTGATCGGGTGCAGGAAGCTGTGCGGAAGTTAAACTACACCCCCAATGCCAGAGCGGTGAGTTTTGCCCGGGGCAACACCCGCAACATCATCTATCTGGCGGAGCTTAAGAAGGGAAGCGCCTATTCCAACCCCCACATGTACGACATTATGTGCGGCGTCTTTTACTCCCTGGCCTGCCAGGGGTATACCATGACACTGATGGACATTTCCGATCAGGAACATCCTATGGAAACCATTGCGGAGATCATTGCACAGAAAAGCGCAGATGGGATCATCATTCACGGTTCTGTCATCACGCAGAAAATCTCGGATCTGATTCTTTCCGAGAAATTCCCCCACATTGTGATTGGACACCCGGATTTTGACCGGCGTCTGTGCTGGATCGACACCAACCATGAGCTTGCCGGAGAACACGCCGGAGAATACGTTGTAGAAAAGGAAATGTTCCCCGCCGCCTTTATCGCCGGTCGGAAAACAGAGTTCATCTCCCACGAGCGGGAAAAAGGTTTCCGCTCCATCCTGACACAGCATAAGCAGCGTCTGACAAAGGAATATCTGAAATATACCGGTTCCACCTGGCAGGAAGGTTACAAGGCTACACTGGAACTGCTTTCTCTCCCCCAGCGCCCCCGGGCCATTGTCTGCGAAAACAATGCTCTTGCTGTGGGAGCCGGTCGCGCTCTTCGGGATCAGAATATTTCCACTCCGGAGGAGATTCTGTTTTTAACTTTTGACATATACCCTTACACCACCGTCATTGATCCGCCCCCTGCGGTCATTGACATTAACGTTTACGATATGGGAATGCAGGCGGGTGAAATGATTCTGCGTAAGATCAGCAATCCATCCTTTATGATCCAGGCTTATACGACCCTTCCTGAGATGGCATGCCAACCGGAGTGATTTGTGTTACAATAGTCGACATGAATAAGAAAGAACAGAAACAATATGAAAAACTGGTTTTAACACCGATCCCGAAGCTGATTCCCTCCCTTGCCGTTCCAACCACGGTATCCATGATGATCACCATGATCTACAACCTTGTGGATGCTTACTTTGTCGGCAGGTTGGGAACATCTGCTTCCGGTTCCATCGGTATCCTTTTGGGGGTTCAGGCGATTTTCCAAGCGGTGGGCTTCATGTGCGGTCACGGAAGCGGCACCATCATCAGCATGAAGCTCGGACAGGGTGATACCAAAAGTGCCACCCGCATTGCCACCATCGGATTCCTTATGGGTACCGTCTTCTCCACACTGATTGCAGTCTTCGGGTTGCTTTTTATCACTCCCATCATGCGTCTGCTGGGTTCCACAGAAACTATTCTCCCCTTTGCCGTCCACTACGGCCTTTATATTCTGATCTGTGGCCCTGCCCTGACCCTTTCCTGCATCCTGAACAACATCATGCGTTATGAGGGCAAGGCATTCTACGCTATGATCGGCCTGGTTTCCGGTGGCGTTCTCAATATGATTGGAGATCCGATCCTGATGTTTTCACTTCACATGGGAATCGACGGCGCCGGCCTGTCCACCGCCATTTCCCAATATGTCAGTCTGGGGATCCTGGTCTACATGTTCCTCTCCGGCAAGACCATCAGCCGCATCCGCCCCTCTTCTCTTAAGGCAGAGGATGTTTCGGCTTCTTACATCATAGACCGCGCTGTCCACATTTTAAAAAACGGCCTTCCGTCTCTGGTGCGTCAGGTTTTAAATGCGGTCTCTTCCATGGCCTTAAACATTGCCGCCAATCCCTTCGGGGATCCGGTCATTGCCGCCATGGCCATTACCGGCCGTATTGTTATGTTTATCGGCTCCGTCATGATCGGTATCGGTCAGGGCTTCCAGCCGGTGGCAGCCTATAACTACGGCGCCAAAAAATACCGCCGCATCCGTTCCAGCTACCGGTTCACACTGCTTGCAAGCCTAGTAATTCTCTGGTTGCTTGCCCTTGTGGTCTTTTTCCATGCACCGCAGATGATCCACCTTTTTCAGAAAAACGATCCTCAGGTCATTACGGTCGGAAAAAGGGCGCTTCGCTTCCAGTGTCTATCCATTATGCTGCAGCCCTTCTCTGTAGTAACGAACATGCTGTTTCAAAGCATCGGAAAAAGTCGGGTGGCTTCTTTTACCGCCACCCTTCGAAGCGGCCTGTATTTTCTGCCTGCCATCCTGATCCTTCCACAGTTCCTTGGAGTTACCGGTGTGGAATGCGCTCAGGCCATTGCTGATTCTCTGGCTGTCCTTACCTGCATTCCTCTGGCCCTGCACTTCTTCGCCAATTGCCCGAAAGAGGACCAGGTGACGCGGATCGACGAGGAATACAAAGCCTTACTACACTAGGAATCTACTTTTCAAAATGCTGGTAATCCTTTACGGAGCGCCAACTGCCGCCCCAGGCAAAACCTTTCTTTTCAAAAAGCTTATAGGCCGCATCCTTTGTCGTGATCACGTACGCGCGAGGGCTGCGGTCTTTTGCATAGGCCTTCTCCTTTTTCCACAGCGCACTGTAATCCCATGTTCCGTTATGCTTCGGAATATAGGGATTCTCAAAAGGATTCAGATCAATGGCCAACCCCATGGCGTGCTTTGACACCTTGGTCGATCCTATGATCGCCCGATAATTAAAGCAGGAGGTATTATCTGCCTTGATGGATGCCGCATCCGTACTGGTGGAATCTCCCGCCCAGTATTTCTCTACCAGATACATTTTCCGGATGGGATATTTCTTCCGAAAAAGAGAAAGAAAAATTCCCCGGACATCCTTTTCTACAGATTTGTTAACGATCATCTCTCCGACACGGATCTCCCCCTTGAAATTGTAGTGCAGCATCTTCAAATAGCGCAGGTCGGACAGTTTCACATGGTCGTTTTCCACGTAGGATTTTCCCTGGATCCTGCGATACACAGCATCGTTCTTTTTAATCTTTTGACCGGTAAAATACTTCCCACTGTGCTGCATATCCAGCTGCTCTTCCGAAAGCTTCTTTCCTGCCGCAAAATCCTGCACCGACTCCAGGACGTTTTCACTAAGCTCTGCCCCGTCTTTTGTCGCCTCTTTCGCCGGTTCCACTTCAGCCGCTTTTACCGTTACCGATACGGCAGTTCTTTTCTTATTGGCTTTCTGTTGCTGAAAGCTACCAATCAAAAGCATCACAACCAGGGAAAGGGCTGACAACGCCATTACAAGATACAACTTTTTCTTTGGATCCATATCCTTTTTCATAAAACCAAAAATCCTCCTGATTACCATTCTCCGGTACTAAAAGTCTCCCTGCGAGACCCGTTTCCTATCATTATAACCTAGAGACATCAAAAGAACCCGAGATGTGTGATCTCGGGTCCATTTCGAATTCCTACGTTATTTCATATATTGCGTTATTTCATATATTTCATAAGCTCATCTGCCAGCTGATTTGCTTTAAGCGCTTGTGCATATGTTTCCGGAACTTTTAAATATTCGTTCGCCATCTCTTTTACCATCTTGACCCAATCTACTTTAACATTGTAATTGGAGGCATCGTTTAAATCAATAAACGAATGACACATAGATGCATTGGACGCCATCGCATGTAACCCGGAATAACTTCCAAAGGTACCACGATTCGTCATTCCCTTTTCATCCATATAAGAGCACAGGGCAAACATCTCGATTGCTGAAGCCTTCCTTGGATTGACTTCATTCACATGTACATCATAATAGCGCTGTTCTCCGCCATAGTTACATGAAATCTTTATAATCGGATCGTCATCCGTCGATTGATCAGAATGAAATGCAAGCATCCCATAGCTAAGAGAATCACTGAAAGGTATGGAGGTTATAGACAGAGCGTTTCCCACTGCATGTGAGGTTGACTTCTCTGCTGCCGATGACAGATTCTCATAAAAAGCGTCTATCTTATGATTTCCAGTCCTTTCATACTGTCCCCTTCTTCCCTTCATAGAATTCGCTGCGCAATTCATTGATACTTCCATCTGACATTCCCCCTTTGGAATCATTGTTTTATCTCTCTACGTTTAATAGTATCGACAAAACGGTGGAAATATTTATGTTTATTTTGACTTCAGATATCAAAAAAACCAAGAACTTCTTGTTCTTGGTCTTTTAGCTCCCCAAGTAGGACTTGAACCTACGACACTTCGGTTAACAGCCGAATGCTCTACCGACTGAGCTATTGAGGAATATATATTCAGATACTATAATAAGTACCTTCAAAACTTCATACAGCTAAGTTACCAAGCGCTATACACTTTCTTGATCAAGCCTTCGATCTATTAGTGACAGTCAGCTGAACAGATTACTCTGCTTACACCTCTGCCCTATCTACCTCATACTCTCTGAGGGATCTTATGTCCTTTTGGACGGGATATCTCATCTTGGGGTGGGCTTCACGCTTAGATGCCTTCAGCGTTTATCCCTTCCAGACTTGGCTACCCTGCGATGGAGTTGGTCTCCAACAGGTACACCAGCGGTCCGTCCAACCCGGTCCTCTCGTACTAGGGTCAGCTCCCCTCAAATATCCTCCGCCCGCGCCGGATAGGGACCGAACTG
>FMTN01000053.1 GCA_900100095.1 Lachnospiraceae bacterium C10 | reverse complement strand
GTTAAGTTGATTGAACCGCCGTGTACCGAACGGTACGCACGGTGGTGTGAGAGGACGAAAATTTCTCATTAGAGAAATTTTCTCCTACTCGATTGACCACGTTGTAATCGAGTAGGAAAGGTCGATATAGCATTACATCAAATATTCTAACAGCTTAAGCAATAAGATGGAAACGAACCTTACTGGCTGTAAGATATCTAATATATAACAATACTCTTCGACGCACTCTTCCCGTTCACCTGGTAGAGGATGGTTCCTGAACCTCTTGCGGCGGTAGCTCTTATCACACAGCTTTTTCCAAACTTCGTCTTAATACTAATAGCTCCTCTGGCGGAAAAGGTACCGCCGGATACATTAGCTGTTACAGTAATGGTTCCCTTAGGAGACAGATGGGCTGAGGAAAGAGACAGGACAGGAGCGATCTTGTCTGTTCTGTCATCCTTGTTGTCAGGTTCTGTGGTTGTATCACCCAGTTTCTTTGGCTTTGGCTTGGGCTTCCGGCGTACGATAATGGTACATGCATTGGATTTGATACCTTCCTTGGAGATGGCATAAATCTTCGCCTTTCCAACAGATTTTCCTGTAACTTTTCCCTTTGCATTGACCGTTGCAACAGAGGGATGAGAAGACTTCCAAGTAACCTTCAGCTTCTTCGGAGAACGCTTAAGGGAGCATCTCGTGCTGTTTCCGATGAAGAGCATCTTCCGGCTTGCTACGGAAACCTTAAGACCGGGTTTCTTAACGGTCACCTTGCAGGTGGCCTTCACCGAAGGCTTGTCGATGGCGTAGCAGGTGATGGTTGCTTTGCCGCTGGCTTTAGCGGTCACCTTACCGGACTGGGAGACGGCGGCAACGGAAGGATTACTGGATCTGAAAGCAACATCATATTTCGAAACGCTCTTTCCATTGCACTTTGACACAAGTGCCTTCTGATTGTATCCCTGCAAATTATATAAGCTCAGATTCTGTTTACTCATGGCCAGTGATGATATATTCACAGTTTTCGCCATATAGAGTGAATAGATAATCTGATTATCCTTGAATAGATGTCCATCCGAAGAGGAAATCTGAAGAAAATAGTATCCAGGGGTTAAATGAAGAAGTTTTGTAATCTGCTTATGTTTCGGATTATCAATTTCTGTTAAAACAGCATTATCCCAGTAACGAACCAAGCGAACGCGATACTTCTCTTTTCTCTTATTTGAGAGGGTTTTGAGCCGAAGTGAGAGATAGGTATCCTTATCGATATAGAACTTATCATAGTCCGCATAATCGCATTGTTCATCAAATCCGGAAAGTATTCTTCTATGCACCTTGTGATTTGTAATGTTAAAATCCTTTGCGTCACTTGGTGTGTCATTATTGTTAAGATCCTGATATGTCTTTTCTTCAATCTTTGCCGGAGTAAATATGATATCCGTCTTTAAGGTGCCATCTTTTTTAACGGCGCCCTTATTTTGGATGATTACTTTATATGAATCGGCCATTACAATATGATCGATTTTGATTTGACCGTAGATTTTTCCTTTATTATCAGCTTTTAATTCCTTGACCGGAATATTTTTATTTTTCAAATTGTATTTTGAACTGCTACCGCATAACGTGATCTTAAGACTGCTACCGATTCCGGTTGCATGAATCCTAACCTCAAGTATGCCAGCTTTCTTTGTTGATAATGTATATATCTTTGAAAAGGACTTCCCCTCTCTGATTTTTTCAGTATGATGTGCTACCTTCTTCTCTGGTACTGCAGCGTATGAAGGTATTGTGTGTAATGTTATAGCACAAAATATAGCTACAAATAAAAAAATGGACAGTCTTGAAAAACTAGTTGTTTTAAATGATTTATTATGAAACATATCCCCTCATTTCTAGATCCATACAGCTATCTTCACAAAAAACCCCGGCTCCTTTGGGAGGTACACCGAAAGGGTGCAACATAGAGCCGGGGCAGTTATCAAATATTGGGCAACTGAGGCGACAGGGACAATAAACTGAATTATTGATTATGTATCAGATACCCGGATAACGTCATGTCAAATTGTAATTTGAAGGATCAATTACTTCTTGTCAGTCTTCTTAGAAACAGCCTTAGAAGCTGCGCCATACTGTTTAACGTTACCGTTCTTGTAGTTGAATGCCTTAACAGTAACCTTAACCTTAGCACCCTTCTTAACAGAAAGCTTAACAGATGTAGCAGTAACAGTCTTCTTGTAAGACTTCTTGCCAATCTTGTAAGTTACAACGTAACCAGCAGCCTTAGAAACCTTCTTGAAGGAAACCTTAACCTTAGCGCCCTTAACGTTAGCGATCTTAACGCCTGTAACCTTAGCTGGCTTATCAACTACTGGAGCTGGAGCAACCTTCTCTGCAACTACAACAGGAACAGTGATTGTACCCTCAACGAATGCATCACTTCCAGCTGCCTTAACGATGATTGTTGTCTGACCAGGCTTAACAGCAGTTACAGTACCATCAGCAGCAACAGTAGCTACAGTCTCATCAGAAGATGTGTATGTGATAGGGTTTGTAGCCTTAGCACCGATTACTGCAGTCTTACCAGACTCAACGATAAGAGCTGTGTTCTCAACTGTAAGATCAGAAACCTTCTTAACGGTATCTGGATTAACGATAACGTTAATCTTCTTAGTTGTCTTACGTGTCTTGTTAGCAACAGCAGCCTCTGTAATTGTTACAGTTGTCTTACCGATCATATTAGCAGTAACCTTAGCACCGCTTAATGTGATAACACCATCAATCTCACCGTTTGTTGTGTCACCAGACTTAACATAAGAGAGAACAGCTGCAGCACCGTTACCAGCAACAGCCTCGATTGTTGCAGTCTTATTAAGAGTCATGTCAAGTGTGATATCCTTAGCATCAAGGGTATCAGCAGGAAGTGTATTTACAACAACCTTAACATCCTTCTCACCACCAGCGATAGTGTTTGCACTATTTGTCTTTGTTGTAACTTTAACTGTGTATGTTGTGTCAGCCTTAACAGTACCTGCAGTTACAGTACCATCAGCAAGTAATGTAAGTCCGTCATCCTTGTTACCAGGAACTACTGCACCATTTTTGTACAGTGTGTATGTTACTTCGAAGTTAGCTGCAGATGTAGCAACGATCTTAGCAGACTTAACAGCGTTAGCAGCTGTGCAAGAAGCAAGATCAAGATCTACAGGAGCTGTAGAATCATTTACGTTCTTACCATCAACTGTTGTCTTAATTACATCCTTAGTAATAGAAGAAACAACAACTGGGATCTTAGCAATAGCTACACCGTTGTCTGCAGAAGCAGCTGCAAATACATCAACAAAAGTGTTACCAGCCTTGTTTGCTGTGATTGTTCCATCAGCAGAAACTGAAGCGATTGTTGTATCCTCAGACTTGAATGTGATGTCTGCTGTATCAGCAATAACATTAAGCTTTGTGGATGTTGTTACTAATGTATCAAGTGTTACATTTCCTGCAACATTTGCTGCATCCTTAGCACCTGCCTGAGGTGCTAAAGCAACTCCACCAAATCTAGCAGCTGGACCGCTTAACCAGTAATTAGCATTTGTTGCATCTGTTGCAGCTGGGTTAGGATAGCTGATAGCTGTGATGTTAGATGTTCCCTTAGCAACATTCAGAGTGTATGTTGTAGAAGCAACAACCTTCTTTGCTGGATTTGCAAGAGCTTTATCATAAGCAGTAACTGTAACCTTAGCTGTACCAGAAGTATTTGGTGTCAGTGTTACGTTACCATTATCAGTAGCGTTCACGTTTGAAAAATCAACCTTACCATCTTCTGATGTCCACTTGTAAGCAGCAGGAGCAGTACTACCCGTCAGAGCTACGCCCGTCCATTTCTTCGCAGATACATTAGCAACTGCAACTGGAGTCTTTACAGAAGCCGGAAGGTACTTGGAACCATCTGCAGCACTTTTGAGAGCTGTTGCCTGAGGAACGGTGTCAAAATTTGCCTCAACGCCTGCATCTGTAGCAGCAGTTGTTGTTACTGCATAAGTAGCTACAACTTCAGGAGACTTAGCACCAGCAAGGCTAGCGTACTTTGTTAATGTGAAAGTAGATGTACCAGCACTAGTTGCATTTAAGTTAGTATTAAAAGTAAAGGTAACATCTCTAGAGTGATCAACAACGAAGTACTCTGTAACAGTCTTCGCATCTGTACCTGTTCCATTAACTAAAGTATAACTACCCCTTTGACTACCTGTGTTCACAGCATCGGCCATATTGCTATCTCTTACAAAATCTTTTGGAACAGCGGAAAGACCTGCAGCTGTTGTAGTAGTAGCACCTGTAACTTTAACAGAAGCATATTCCTTTGTAGAATCAACAGTCAGTGTGTAGATACCGTCATCAAGAGAAACAGTCTTTTTGTTGTTTGTGTAGCTGCCGTTGATTTCTTCACTATCAAGGTTTGCCCCACTTAAGTGAACTGCCGGTAACTTAATTGCTACATTAGCAGCAGCCTCTGCAACAACAGCATTTGGAACTCCCAGTGTAGAAACTGGTGCAAATGTGAATGCTGTTGTAGCAACAAGAGCGAGCGCAATGCCCTTCTTAAAATTTGCCATGTTTTTAATTCCTCCTAATAAAAGAATTGAGTTATTGGTTTCATGTAATACTTCTCTTCTCGCGTGCAAGTTCCATCGGCCTCCCTCTCCAATGGGACATGTATTTGCAGACGATGTGTCGGATGCGTCTTCCGACACGAAAATCCCTGTCGCTGCAGAGTTTTTCGTAGGCCGATTGTACGCGTGTGGCGAACAATAAGGCGATGGCCCATGAACCGTCTGCTAGCGAATGTGAAAGTATTACTAGGCTTATAATAACCGTTGGTCAGAACTTAAGAGAATCATAACGGGGAAAAATGTTGGAGGGGAGGACATTTTGGAGGGCGGAAATGTTGGGGTGAAGGAGATTTTGGTCAGCTGGAATGTTGATGAGAAGGGGATTTTGATGGGGGAATGTTGAAGGAACAGTAATTGCCACGATCGAAAATTATCGATGATTATCATGATCTGAAATTTTTGGATTGCGGAACTGCGGCGTATTAAAATGCTGGTGCACATTTTTTTAATGGGAGGAATGTTGACCGATAGGCTATCCCGGCAGGTGAAATATAGAAAGCTACAAGGATGGTGATGACCGGCTATTGGTGAAGGAATCTTCAAAAGAAAGACCCGATGGAAATGCAACGCAAACTTCACGTAGTATTTCCAGCGGGTTGATTTAGCTATAACATTGAACGAAGTCGAGCAATAAAAACGCAAAAGTGCTAGAGGTTTATGAATCGGATAGGCAAAACAGCGCATAATGCGGAATCAACTTTTTTCCGTCCTCGTATCCAAAGTTCTTGGAAGAAATCCGGATGGAGTGCTCGATGCCGTACCGTTTGGCGAAGACGTTCAGGCTGGTGGAGCGAACATGATCGCCGGCTTTGACTTCAATCGGAAGTACCACACCTTCACGCTGAATCACAAAATCCACTTCGTTATTCTTTTCACCTGTCCAGAAAAAAGGAGTATAACCGGAGGCTGTCAGCTGCTGATTGACATAGTTCTCTGTAAGACCACCCTTAAATTCGTCGATATCAGCGGTCATGAACAGCACGTCATTCGGTATAAGATTCATTTTTGCACTTAATAGCCCGATGTCAGACATATAAATTTTAAAATCATCGATATTCTTGTAATTTTCCAGTGGTTTCTTTCCCTGTTCAGTTTTGAAAATTCTTTCGACAATGCCAGAAAGAACGAGCCATTCAATCGCATTTTCCAACTCGGACGCTCTACCGCCTTTTTTTACAAGTTTGTATTGGAAGCGGGTATTTTTCCTGGATAACTGAACTACGAGAGAATTGTATACCAGGTTCGTCTTGTGGATTTCGGTCGTTTTATTGTACTTACTCATGTCGCTCATATATCCGGTAAGGATTGCATCCTGCGTATGGCGAATGAGCAAAAAATCGCGCGTGTCTACATATTTTTCAACACATTCCGGCATTCCTCCCACCAACAAATATTGACGATACAAGTTCTCAGCGGTGTCATGAAGAACGGCAGGAAGTGGTTCATTTGTGGCAAAGGCGGATCGGATATCGTCAATGAGCTCCCGCTCATTCATGGCCAATAAAAATTCCTCAAAGTCCATTGGGTGAAGATTCAAAATGTCAACTTTTCCAACCGGAAAAGAATACTGCTGTCGGTTAACAGCTACTCCGAGAAGACTGCCAGCTGCAGCAATATGGTACTCCGGCGCTTCTTCGCAAAAATATTTCAAAGATGTCAGTGCTCGCTCACAAAGTTGAACCTCATCAAATATAATCAACGTATTTCCCTTGGTGATGCTCACTTTGGAAATCCTAGACAGCAATGGAATCAGATAATCCGGATGGATGTTTTCAAGAAAGGTCTCCTGTAAGTTTGGATCTGTCTGAAAATTGAAATACGCCACCTGCTCGTATTCCTTTCGTCCAAACGAAAGCAGCGCATAGGTCTTCCCAACCTGCCTTGGTCCTTGTAAAATAAGCGGTTTCCGGTATTTACTTTCTTTCCATTGGTTTAACTTCTGGTAAATTTTTCTCTCCATATGATAACCTCTTGATAACCTTGTTAAAAAATATGCCGGATGATGTTAAAATATATCCATATTTTACACTAGATAGTGTTGATTTACAATGAAATTTCACATCGTTTGACGTGGTTAGGAATAACGGCTATATAACAGTTATAGCAATTTTGAAGATGTAACTTGCTGGAGATTTTACCAGGATTGGCCTCTAGTGACGAATTCCAGTGAAAAATCTTGATTTCTAGGTGATTCGGAACCTGCATCTTGCTGAGAATTTCACCGGAAATAGCCTCTTGTGCTGAAATCCGGTGAAAAATCTTGATTGCTGGAGAGTTCAGGGCTTGTATATAGGTAGAAATTTCACTGGAAATAGCTTCTGGTGCTGAAATTTGGTGAAAAATCTGGATCGCTGGGAAGTTCAGAGCATACATCCTGCTGAGGATTTCACCGGAAATAGCTTCTAGTAATGAATTCCGGTGAAAAATCTTGATTGATGGGGAGTTCAGGGCATACATCCTGTTGAGAATTTCACCGGAAATAG
>FMTN01000054.1 GCA_900100095.1 Lachnospiraceae bacterium C10 | reverse complement strand
TGCTT
This sequence comes from Lachnospiraceae bacterium C10, assembly GCA_900100095.1. Taxonomy (GTDB): domain Bacteria; phylum Bacillota; class Clostridia; order Lachnospirales; family Lachnospiraceae; genus Weimeria. Next base: position 6,832 of record FMTN01000054.1, on the reverse strand, counting down.
AACGGCTGGAACATCAGCGTTACCAGGTAGGCAAACAGCTGGATCACCAAAAAGCCTTTCTGCTTGTATCCATTGCACTGTTTCAGAATATCAGATACCTGATATTTTCGGAGGAAAGAACCGACTTCGTTCGTAGCATCTTGAAGCAATATCTCAGACTGTGATATAGTATTCATAGCGTAGCACTCCTATGTTGTGAATGATTTTGTCAGCAACTTAATTATATCACAGCTGGGTTGTGACTACGCTATTTTATTGTTGGAAACCCGCTTAGAATAAGGCTTTCCGGCACTTATTCATGTGGGAAGTATTAGTAAAATTCAATATCTTCTTTTGTGACTTCCTGTCCGTTAAGCTCAGATATCTCTTTTCTGGTTTCTTCGGTGATGTGAATTGTCTTTCCCATGATATTAAATTCCATAAACTACCCTCTTTCTTAATAGGCGTTTGTCTTTTCCTATCGAATTCGCATTTATTTTACCTTTTCCAATCGAATATCTGCATCGATGCTGCCATCCACTCCCGGAACTTTCGCCGCATTGGTATACTGCCAATACGAAAAGTGATACGGTGTCTGCGGTTTGTCCTCGTAATCGGCATACCAGATATCATAGATTCCCACTTGATTCAAATCGAATTGAAAGGCTTCCCACAGCATATTACTGTAAATCATGCAAGAATATCCGGCTTTTTCAACGGTATCATGAAATACAATGGTATTCTTCGTGAATTGTTCTCCTGACACATCATCTGTTCTTGCCTTGGCATCCAATACATTCTCCGGATCATACACAACCGGTAACTGCAGACTCCTGTTATGCAAGATATCCAATACAAAGTCTGCTTCTTCCCTGGCTTCTGCTTCGTTAATTGCCTGCGAATAGATATATACCCCAAGATCAATTCCGGCCGCTTTAGCGCCCTGATAATAAGTCTCAAACATCCGGTCCTGATTAAGACTTCCTGTCTGCCCGTATCCCCGATAAGCAATCCTAAGAAAAGCAAAGTCATAACCGGCCGCCTTTACTCTGGTCCAATCAATCGGGCCCTGATGATGCGAGACATCAATACCAAGAGAGGTCTTATAACCTTCCCCCGTATAGGTCATCTTCCCGTCTACCTTCACAAACTTATCCTTATCATAGGGGGATTTATCCACATTCGGCAGGATCTTGGTGGTATATTTCTTACCAAACACATCACGAAAAAGGAAATCTTCCTCCCTAGCCTTTCGACCCGACTGTTCCTGTACGGCTTCTTCCTTCACCTTCGTTGCTTCCTTTTTATTTTTTGAAGGGATATTCTGCTGAACACCACAGCCTGCCATAAGAGAAACCGACAGAGCTATCGTCATAAATAACAACCTTCGCTTGTAAAATTTTCTCATTTCATCTCCCTTCTACCCCTTATAATAAACCACTGACTTACGAGAAGGCCTCCAAATAATAAAAGCCCTGCGCTCCCGGTCATATAATAATCATGTTGGGAATATACATCCAAATGTAATTGCCGAAAAAAAGGAGCGACATAGTGTATAAAAATGCCTTTATAATTCACTCCGCAAAAACACAAAAGAAGTGATGCCAACAAACCGGTTACCATTCCTTTTCCCTTTTGATGAAAAAATCTCTCCTGTCTTCGCCCGGCTCTTGCATTATAGTAACAATGGATACAATAACACGTCAAAAGTACTGCGAGCATTGTGACCCAGCGAAAGGATGTATATTGTCCGATTCGAAGCTGTCCTGCCTTCTGTATGCACCAGATCATATTTGCACACAGCACTCCTGCCCCTAACATTCCTGTGAATATATCGCCGATCACAACCAGAAGTATCAAAATCCCTCTCTGGATGGTGATACCGGAATCCCAACATACAATGCCTCCGATTACAAGGACCACCAGAGTCAGCTTCTCATGTCGTTCTTCTTTTAATCTAGTATGTCCCAGGATAAGTACGCTCCCCCAGAATAGATACTGCCATATGGAAAAGTCCATAGCCAAAGATGGTGCGAAAAGCAACTTCCACCCCATTCCAAGAATTGCGCTACCAAAAGCTGCTAACGCACAATACGCATACTCTCCTCGTTTCTGTTCACCAGCCTGATTTCCATAGACAATCTTCTCCAGATCTTCCATCAATTCATGCATGGTTTGGTAACGTCGATCCGGATCATACTGACAGGCTTTACGAATCAATGTCCAAAATTCCTCTGAAATATCCCCCTTTGGCCGGGGTAATTCATATCCTGGAGCGTATTGTTTTACTTCCCGGTATGCGTAGGAATTCGACTCCGGAAAATGCAACTGATTCATCAAAATATATAACATCATTCCATAGGAATAGATATCAGCTGTCGCATCATAACGTTCTTTGGAAATCACAACCTCCGGGGCAGCATACCCCTTGGTCATACCATCTTTGGCCGCAAACCCATCCCTGGTTTTTATTGCCAGTCCAAAATCTCCCAGCTGATATTTCTTACTTCCCCTGTGATAAAATATATTCTCAAGCTTGATATCCCGATGTAAAACTCCTTGTTCATGTAAGCGCTCAAGAGCAGTTCCGATATCATACGCAACCTTCCACACTTCCTTCTCATCACATACTTCCAAAGCTCCCGGTGTTAATTGAATTTTACCGTAAATCGATTTGTGAATGACACAATCTACCTTCTCCATTAGAATAAAAAAAAGATGCAGACAATATCGCTCTTCGTCCGGCTGTTTTGTCTCTACCTTTCTTATCTGATTCTTCTCATCTAACGTTATCCATAACTCCTTATGGCGGTGGATCTTAACGGTATCTCCGGTCCAGCCTATGGTATTATTTTGTTGTATTTCTACTGCTTTCGCAAAAATATCCCGATCAACATATTGTCCTTCAAAACCAATCACCTTTAAGGCCAACCGTTTAGAGGTAATCCTTTGGGACGTGACTTCGTATACTCTTCCAGAACCTCCTTGTCCTAGACAAACAAGCCTGTTCTGTTCCATCGCAAATTTTATACCACGAAAGGGAAGATTCCTCTCCTCCAATTGGAGAAAAATATCCTGAATGGATGCATTTGTCCACAAACTCATTCTATAACTCCCCTTTCCTACATTCTCAAGGATTGCATCAGCCAAATCCAACCAGCAACTGCTGTACCTGTCAGAATCGCATCATTCCCCATGAGTAGCAGAAGAATACCTGCTATCTGTATTCCATAATTTCCGGTGATATATATGGAATATAAGCATACAAGCACTCCAAGGAATACAAAAAATCTATAACGATTGGACTTATAAAGCAATCCTGCCGTAAAAATAATAACCGGTAATACGATGGTTGTAGGATGCAAAAAAATAGTTGGTTTCTGCACAACATACTGAAACGCCAAATACGAAGCAACAAAGGAAATCTTAGCTGATACAGATAAAGGTGCAGCAACCATCGTGGCTGCTAATGTACACACCAGTGCACCGGTTAAGACTTTGTTCAGAAACTTCTTTTTCATCCTCTTGTTCCTCCCAATCTGATTTGCGATTACTAAACCGCACCCTCATTGTTACATATGCCAAGTTTCATGATTGCCGCAAAACTATGTTATTCCTTAACACAATTGCAAGTATACTCCTACCCGTAACCTTACTTTTCAGCCAAAATTTACACTCTGCTCTTCTACGGCTGGCTTCGACCTTTCTTTTTTTCACCGCAAACTGCTCTTTCCTTCCCTTTCCGGTGAAATCCCTTCCCTTCTCCTCTCCTCCGGCTGACTTCGATCTCGCTTTTTTCACCGCAAACTTCCGTTTCTTTCACTTTCCGGTGAAATCTCTTCCCTTCTCCTCTCCTCCGGCTGACTTCGTCCTCTCCTTTTTTCACCGCAAACTGCCCTTTCTCTATCTTTCCGGCGAAATCTTCTCACTTCCGCTCGCCTCCGATTGGCTTCGATCTCGCTTTTTTCACCGCAAACTGCCCTTTCTCTATCTTTCCGGTGAAATCTTCCCAATTCCGCTCACCTCCGGATGGCGTCAACCTCTCCTTTTTTCACCGGGAATCCCCTTCCTCAACATTCCCGGTGAAATTTCTCCTATCAACTAGATCTTATAAGCCATTTTCGAAAATATACGCATCAAATTCATTTTCAATCTGCGTCTTCAGGTATCTGACCCCAAGCCCTGTCTTCGCCGCTGCCTTCGCAATCTCTCTCAAATGCTCATCTGAAAACACAACGGAGGATGAAATATTTTTCATGAGTTTCTTTACCGGCGAGATATTATCATCTTTTAAAATATTATAAAAGTCTTCTTCCTCAAGATTGTTTAGCTGAACAATCTTGCCGATTCGTCCCATGATTTCTGTACGGATTCCAAAACGGATCAAGTCTTCTGCCGTAAACAACTTTCCGTCCACCTCACCCTCTTCTTTTGCTGTGGCAAATCCGATAGCATTTTGTGTTCGCTTGTGTTCTCTCTCTTTATACAGATCTTCAAAGGCACCAAGGAATACAAATGTGATGTTTTCGGTATTGATCACATCGGGTGCCAGACCTTTGAAGGAGACATTGCTTCCCTCGATCATGGATAAAAATTCTCCCTGCACAGAGGCTGCTACATTTTCTCCACCTTTGCTGATTTTAGGAACACATAACTTATCAAACTCGTCAAAAACAATCACACTATGTTCAATCTCTTCCTTTGTCATTCCGCTTGCCAGCATCTCCTGAAAAACAGAATATGTTTTCTTACCACCGGACCATCCGTCATTTGTGATACTGCTCGCATCATAGATATAGATAAACGGATATAACTTTTTAAGCGTACGAAAAATTTCCGTTTTGCCGCATCCACTTGGTCCTATAAACAAGCCGGTACGACGCATTCCTTTTGTGTGGCAGTATAGCATGGTTGCTGCTGCGATTTTTGCCGTATCCTGCCGGTACACATGCCGGTCCAGGAATTCCTTGATCTCTTTTGGTGTCAACTGCAAATCCTCCTGTAACAGCTCTTCTTCTGTCTCTTCCTCATATCTTAGCTTTTCTGCAAGCTTTTCGTCTTTTAATACCAAGTCAAGAAGCTGAATATACGCTTCAAAGATCAATGCATCCTCCCCCGATACTACCTCCGATATATCAATGCAGTTTTTTAATTTCTTATCAATTTCTTCCGGTGTCATAGACTTTGCCTCTTCTTCTAAAAATAAGGCGCTTGTCTCCTTATCAATGTATATACCGGGAAGGCCACCTTCATATGCAACACATTTAAACTCCTCTTTGATGTTCGCTACCGCCACGATTCCTTCGACATAATCGACCGCTTCCTCACGACAACGAAATCCTTTTGCCGGCTTTTCGGTTTCGCTCTTTTCTTCCATTTCTCCGGCGATCCGCGGGTGATGCGATGCCAACACAGCTCCACCTATCGTCAGTGACAAAAAAATCTCCTCCCCACGACGAACGATATAGAAACAGTCACTTTCAAACAGTTTTGTCCTTACATCCGTATCCTCCCAGTTCTCTGGAAGGGATTTCATCTCCTCCGTGCTTAGTGCAAATACCCCCCTCTCGCTTTGTGCCTCGCACAACTCTTTCATAGCTTTTTCGATAACGTTTAAAGGTCTGGTGTTTTTCTGTTCTTTCATAGTTTCCTCCTTCGGAATCAAACCCTATACTATTTTTGATTTATTGCATTTACACTCTATACATAGGCCCTTGAAGAAATAGTCAACGCACAAAAAAAAGATCCATCACTCTTTTTTGAGTAATAGATCTTCTCTTCTGTAAACCAGCCTTAATGCCTTACGCACCGATTACTGATCCACTAACCTTTTTGTCATAACAAGTGCACCGGAGGGCTTTTCCGATGGCCGTGCTTTGTTTGACCATAGCATACTGAAAGGTCGTATCGATCCGTTAATGCCAGCATATCAATCATCGCAAGTCTCACAGTTATCACTCTATTAACATTGCTATATGGTCATTTCTATCGTTCTCCTTCAGCTTAACCTCCGCACCGGTCACTTCATAGAAAAAATCGTTTGCTTCATCACATGTTTCAACTGTATCAGTTGAACATTATCGAGGTAGGGCATCAGCTACTGCATTACCTCTTTCATCTGTTCCTGCTTCATGTCGTATCTCCTTCTATATGTTATTTCCAGACAACAAGGTCAAAAGCAATTCCGTTGTTTCTATATTAGAGAGAATTTAGCGACTTAAAAGTTGGAAACATCAAGTTCCTCAGACGTCTAATGCAGTATAATTGACGCAGTACCCATTGGGTGCTATTATATTTATAAAATAGTCTGACGGTGACTTTTGGAGAAATTTTTATGGCAATGACAGTCAAAGAAATCAGAAAATTAACAGGACTTTCGCAGTCTGATTTTGGTAAATTTTACAACATTCCCCTACCCACAATAAAAAAATGGGAAACTAAAACCGATAGTCCCAACTATCGCGAATGTCCTGTTTACGTTAATCAATTATTAGAAAAGGCTGTGCGCATTGATTTTCTGCACGAAAATTAAAATATCATATATGAAGCTGCTTATAATGTACTAATACTTCCCACATGAATAAGTGCCGGAAAGCCTTATTCTAAGCGGGTTCCCAACAATAAAATAGCGTAGTCACAACCCAGCTGTGATATAATTAAGTTGCTGACAAAATCATTCACAACATAGGAGTGCTACGCTATGAATACTATATCACAGTCTGAGATATTGCTTCAAGATGCTACGAACGAAGTCGGTTCTTTCCTCCGAAAATATCAGGTATCTGATATTCTGAAACAGTGCAATGGATACAAGCAGAAAGGCTTTTTGGTGATTCAGCTGTTTGCCTACCTG
>FMTN01000045.1:5694-10916 GCA_900100095.1 Lachnospiraceae bacterium C10 | reverse complement strand
ACAGTTTTATGCGGTATTAGCAGTCGTTTCCAACTGTTATCCCCCAGTACATGGCAGGTTTCCCACGCGTTACTCACCCGTCCGCCACTCAGTCACAAGGTCGTCACCCCGAAGGGATCGTGACCAGGTGCTTCGTTCGACTTGCATGTGTTAAGCACGCCGCCAGCGTTCATCCTGAGCCAGGATCAAACTCTCATGTTGATATGCTTTTACTTAACAAGCAGCTACGCTGCGAGTTTAGTAAAACAATCGTTCTTCGCAACTTAACGAGACAGCGACGTAGTCGCGCATCGAGTTTAGTGTGATAGAACTTCGTCATTGATCCAGTACTTTAGATGAAGCTTAGCTTCTCTTCTTTACTGTCTTTAGGTTTCGAGTCTTCTCGAATAAAATTCTCTTGGAATCTTTCAAGGTTGTTTCACTGTTCAATTTTCAAGGAACTTATGTTTGCTGTTCTCTGCGACAGCTTATTTATTATATCTAAGCCATTACAGTTTGTCAAGAACTTTTTTATTTTCTTTTAGCTCCCGACCGCTCTTTCGAAGCGACAGCTTGTATAGGATACTAAAATCCATCGGTTATGTCAACATCTTTTTACTTGCATCCACATTCTTTCTAGTTAATAATTCCATTCTCGTAAACTTGAATATCCAACCCTAGAAGCTCCACGATTCTTAGTTCGTCCAAAGCATCAAAATATGCATTATGAGTTTCCCTGTAACCACCTGTCAGCATATTCATAATGGATTCAACTCCATACCCGCTTTTCAGCCTTCCCGTTCCACAAAACTCAGCACTTACCGGGATATAACGGTTGTACTGTCGGTATGCTGCTATTCTCATGATGTCTACCCAGGTGTATTCCCGTAGTTCCGGCAAATGATTACGGTCAAAATTCGCATTATATGCAAAAATCTCTGTTACGGCTTCTTCACCAAGCAACGATTTGATATCTTCCATCGCATCCTTCCGTGACATGACGCATGTCTTATCAGCTGGAGCATCATGGATGGCACCTGAATACATACCACCACTTCGTACTTCCGGATCAATAATATAGTATCTGGATTGTTTTTCCTTCTTTGTTTCTCCGTCCGCAATTACAACTCCAATTGACATCACCTTATCACTCCAGGTTGTCTCCGTATCAATTACAGCAAACTTCATCGCGTCTCCTTTTTTCTCAATATATTTACTCCCTCATCAAGAGGAGCTTTTAGCAGATGAAAACGTTCAATTGTTTTATTCTCTTTTTTAATTACAAAAGTATAGTGTAAATGCTACCCCAGTTATGTAGAAAGATTCGACGTAGAAATGTAGGAATTCATGTAATTCCACACTTACTTCATCCGAATTACATCCTCTGAAAGGTAACACTCATACATTTTACCAGAATGATAATTTGCCTTTAATGCAGACGTATCAAAATCCGGCATGGTTACAACGTGCCCATAGCTATTGTGTTGACCATTCTTCTGCTCTTCTTGGTCAAGTTCGACACAGCGATATTGTGCTTTCTGTGGTTCTCCGCCATCTTTATATATTTTTTCTACATATATGGTTTTCCCCAGATACGTATATTCCTGTACCAGAATCGGTTCTTCTTCGTATTGTCCCCGTTCATTCATGAGATATACCTTCCGTGTGTTTGGAAAAACTGTTTTCTTATCAGATGTACATGTCTTCTTATTATGTTTATTCGTAAGATAAGATTTCTTATCTCCTGAATTTCGAATATAAATATTCTTGTTTAGATCTGAGAATTCATCCGGGGCACCTGATGATTTATAGGAAATGAGTCGAAGATCCTTGTCAATCACAATACCACCGCTCTTCCCATTTAGATCCAATAACATGGGAACAACATTATCCCGTTCTCTATTGAGAACCAGTCTTCCTTTTCCTGTGAAGAGGATTCTTGGATTCTCTACCGGCTCATCCATATGAATATAGGAGAGACGATTGGAACCAATCACATCAATTGTCAGCTTACTATGAAGATGATGGATATCAAGAGCACCCTTTTTCAGATTGCTAATCTGCAAAGTCTTCGTATTCTTATTGTACACAAGACCATCCAATTTTTTTACTTTAAGTTCTCCACTCTTCGTGTATACGATATGATGTGTTTTACTACCATCAAAAAAAGCAATGGCTAAATTATCCTTTGCCGATGTTTTTTTCGCCTGCACAGAATATGGACTTATCTGCACCATAGCGAAAGAAATTATCAGACCTATCATCATTGATGTTGCTATATTTTTCATAGAAGTCCCCTCCCTTTTTCATCAAAGTACGAACTCATTACCATTTACTTAATCGATATTAACATTTGATGTTTCACTAACTACATAATCATCCCTCCTCTTTTTCAACCTCAATATGATAATAGCACCCTAAAATGATATTTCAATATCATGAGCACGAACGACATTTTTAGGAGCACGAACAGCATATAACATATTGCCAAGTCTCGCGAGCGAGACTTGAAACAAAAACGAGCCAAGCTTCCGTCTGCAAGCTTGCTTGCAAGGAGAACTGTGGCGCCTGTAGAGCACCAAAAGGGTTTTGCCTTGAGGTGCAACAACCGATATAACAAATTTATCAAATGGTCTAACTTCCTAACATATAAAATGCTATTATAAAAATATAGGAAGGAGGGATCATATGCTACGAAGAAAAATAACCGAACAACTCAATGACTGGGCAACCCATAAGGATGAAAAATGTCTGGTTGTCCAGGGAGCCAAGCAGGCAGGGAAGACGTACGCCGTAGAGCAGTTTGCAAAAGAACGGTATAAGGAGCTTGTGGAAATCAATTTTAAGCAGATGCCATCGGCGAAGGAGATTTTTGCAAAAGAGCTGACGGTGGACGCTATGCTGCTTACCATGCGCTTTCGTTTTCCGGATAAGAAAATTCTGCCGAAGAAAACACTGATTTTTCTGGATGAGATTCAGGAATGCCGCGAGGCGATTACATCACTGAAGTCCTGGGCCATCGACAATCGCTATGACGTGATTGCATCCGGTTCTCTTCTTGGGGTTAAAGAAACGGGAGCATTTGCGGAGCTGACCGGGTATGTTGACTATGTGAAAGTCCAGGGAATGGATTTCGAAGAATTCCTCTGGGCCATGGGATTATCTTCGGACGTCGTCGCGTCTGTGAAGCACTACCTTGACCAGAAAATGCACGTCCCTATGCCCCTTCATCAGAGGCTGATCTCCTATTATCGCCTGTTCATTGCTACGGGTGGAATGCCGGAAGCGGTCGCAAAATTTATGGAAAACAGAGATTTTCGCGAGGTTGATGCGGTGCAGCGAAAACTGTTGCAGGGTTATCAGTACGGCATTGCTCATTACGCCCACACCGAAGAAAAATCCAAGGCAGAAAAATGCTATATGACCCTGGCCCGGCAGCTGTTAGACAATGCAAACCATAAGTTCCAATATAAGGAAATTGAAAAAGGGGCCCGTGCGCAAAAATACTATGCCAGCATCGAATGGCTGGTTCGCGCCGATATGATTCAGTTATGCCGGCTTGTTACGGAGGTTGCTTCCGACCTGGATGCCCACGCTAGGGACAATTTTTTCCGGGCCTATCCGACGGATCTTTCCCTGCTGATGGCGATGAGCGATTTTTCTCTCAAGCAGCATATTGTGGAGGATACGCTTCCTGCCGACACCAAGGCTGGGGTATATGATTGCGCCGTTGCCGATGCGCTTATGAAAAAAGGCTATCCATTGTATTTTTATAAAAATGAGACAAGGAAGCTGGAACTGGATTTTGTGATCCGGCAGAACGGACACCCTGTCCCGATCGATATAAAAAGCAAACGCTCCAAGGCCCGTCCACTGCTGGACCTTCTGAAAAAAGAAGGCGTCACCTGCGGATATAAATTCATTGAAGGAAATATTTGTGTAAGTGAGGAGGGCATCATCACATTGCCGTTCTATATGGCAAGTTTCTTATAGTACATATATAACATGCAGTTTTTCCCCTGCAAAGATGCCGCATCTGCAAGCATCCCGGTTCCCGTTACACCGTATGGTGTACCTCCCAAGGAACCGGGATTTTTTATGTTGGCAAATAAGGGAAATTTTATGAATGGATGCTGGTATTAGAAGAACACAAGCGCAAGTCAAGAACTGCTCAGCGATTAAGATTTTTCACCGGATTTCACCACTTGAGGCTATTTCCGGTGAAATTTCTATCTGACTGCCAGCTCTAATCTATCCAGCAATCAAGATTTTTCACCGGATTTCGGCACCAGAAGCTATTTCCGGTGAAATTTCTTCCTGTATACAAGCCCTGAACTTCCCAGCAATCAAGTTTTTTCACCGGATTTCACCACTAGAAGTCATTTCCGGTGAAATTTCTACCTGTATACAAGCCCTGAACTCCCCTGCAATCAAGTTTTTTCACCGGATTTCACCACTAGAAGCTTTTTCCGGTGAAATTTCTACCTATATACAAGCCCTGAACTCCCCTGCAATCAAGTTTTTTCACCCGATTTCAGCACTAGACGCTATTTCCGGTGAAATCCCTGCAAATCACGCCTCCAAAGTTGCTATAACTGTTATCCTAACATATTTCTTCAGATTTTTGTCGTCTCCCGCAAGACTTGTTCCACGAGCTCTTTAGAATACTTTTGGGATATTTGCTCTTCGCTAAGACCGAGGTCAAGCATATTTATAATCGCATGCTCTTTTTCCTCCGCTTTTCCTTGCTCAACGCCTTCCTTAATACCTTCTCGATAGCCTTCTTCTCGGCCTTCTGCGATTCCATTTTCTCGACCTTCTGCGATTCCAGCTTCTCGGCCTTCTGCGATTCCTGCTTTCCGGCCCTCTGCGATTCCTGCTTCCCAGCCTTCTTCGCGAAGTCCCTTTTCGTATATCTCTTGATTAAATCCGGATAGCAGCATTCCTCTCGCCTCCCCCGACGCCCGGCCTCATAGACTCTTGCACACTTCACACTTTTCTTTGATCGAATTGACATATTCCAATTCTAACCCACATTGCTCTGCAACGAATTCCGGCGTATTGTTCCTAAGGAGGTTTTTCACCAGTTTTTCTGTTCCTTCCTCAATTCCAGCTTCCCAGCCTTCTTCTCGCAGACCTTTTTCATAAATCTCTTGATTAAATCCGGATAGCAGCATTCCTCTCGCCTCCCCGATATGTTGGCGAAGATAATCCACCAGATACCCTTCTTCGATGCATCGACC
>FMTN01000045.1:0-3869 GCA_900100095.1 Lachnospiraceae bacterium C10 | reverse complement strand
ATAAAGAACTTATATAAGATATGAGCATTATAGCATGGTTTTAAGCGAGCAATTCTTAAATCTTTCTAAAGAATGTCTAAACAGTTTATAAACTTTGACAAAACAAAAATCCCGATTCCCGTTACACCATGTGGTGTACCTCACAAGGAATGTTGATTTGTGACTTGATTACAATGCGTAAATATATGCTTTTTTAATACCGACCGATATTTTAAAGGTATTAGAAATTCAAGAAATATAGAAAAATGTGTCCCTACTTCAAATTAATATCTAACTTGCTATAATAAAACGTGTAGCAACGATTGTTTCTATCCCGTAGGAGGTTGCATATTATGAAATCCACTATGTTCAAAATCATTCTATTGGTTATTTTATGCCTTGTCCTCGTACTCGCCATTGGGATTACCTTCTGGCTTCCCTCCTTTGTAATGACCGGCAAACGACAAACACTGGAGGAAGCATTTGCATGGCAAAGTGAGCATTATGATACATCCTTCTACGAGGATCTGAATACGTCCGACTACGTGGTATCCGGATATGAAGATTACAAGCTTCATGTGGAGTTTCTCAAGAATCAGAAGCAAACCAGCAAATACATAATCCTCTCTCATGGATATACGGATAATCGCATGGGTTCCCTAAAGTATGTTTCCATGTATATGGATCTGGGATTTAACTGCATTATTTACGATCTTCGGGGACACGGCGAAAACGCTGCGACCTTTACAACTTACGGTATAAGAGAAGGGAAAGATTTGAAATATCTCGTAGATGACACAAGAAAACGCTATAAGGATATTTCTGTTCTTGGGCTTCACGGAGAATCCCTCGGAGCCGCAACGACCATCACCGCTTTACAGTATTCCCCTGCCGTAGACTTTGTTGTTGCAGATTGTGGTTTTTCCGATATTGAAAACGTATTAAAAAAGGGCTATCAGGATGCACACGTGCCATCGTTCCTTGTGGACATCGCCGATCTGACCGGCCGACTGCGCTATCACTATTCTATAAAAGAAATGCGTCCTATCGATGCATTGGATGACAACACCATCCCCATCCTCTTTCTTCACGGGGAAAAAGATGATCTTATTCAACCGAAAAACTCTAAGGATATGGCAAAACGTACCAAGGGGTATCATGAAATGCATTTGATCTCCGGCGCCGGTCACGCAGAGTCCATTCTGGTTCAACCAGAGAATTACAGAGAAATCGTAGCGGAATATCTGAAAAAGCTGAGACTTCTTTGACGGATTCAAACTTGTTAGCCCCTCCCCGACTTAGAGGGAGGGGTTCTCTAATAGAGTTCAGGCCTTACTGCCCCCTTAACACTCTCTTAGGATCTCCAATCCTAACAAAAGTGCCTTTTCATGGGAATCGTGTCCAAATCCTCTCTCATCATAATCATGCACATTCGCCAGAGAATCCGCCGTAAAAAGAAACTGTCCGAACCTCGCACCTCGTTTCCGGCAGCATGCCGCCAACGCAGCACACTCCATTTCGACAACAGAACATCCTTCTTCCTGCCGATACTTCACCATATCCTTTGTCTCGCGAAAGAAACCATCTGTCGTCCAGGTCGTACAGGTTACAAAGGGAAGTCCATGCTTTTCAAAACAATGTTCCATCACCGTTATCGGCTCTTCATCCAATTCAATATACCTTGCAGGCGGCAGATAGTGATACGAAGTGCCCTCTGCCCGAAGCGCCTTCGTCGGCACAAGAAATGCATTCTCCGGCAACCTGTCCAGAACACCGCAGGAGCCAACCGCTATCACCTTCTTGCAGCCACAGGCAACAAGGGTATCCAAAATCTGCGTAGCCGCCGGCGCACCGATCAAGGACTGTACCAGACAGATATCTTCGTCCTCCTCATGGAGCACATACACCTTAATCTTATGGGATACGGTGATCAGTTCCTTCACTACCTTTGCCTGCCGCTCCTTTGCATATTGATGAACCACGTCTCCCAGGAAAGCAAACAGGCATTTCTCCGGAAGCTTCAAATCCGTTGTATCGTGATTTGGAGCAATAACCTCTGGGGAGGTGCTGTCGTATTCAAGTATAGGGATTTTGTTTGTAATCATAGGACCTCCTGGGATGTTACACCGTTGCTTCAAATAGAACCTTATCTCCAATCAAAACCCGCTTCACCCCTGTTTCTTTCTTTGCATTAAAGTTAAAGCTGAGCATGTAACCGGTATTAAGTCCGTAATAATCCAGATATTCGCAGATCTGCTTTTCTCCCTCTGTGTTATAACGTTCCCCACGCCAAATCTTCATCTCAATAATGTATCGCTGACCAAGGTAGTCAATGATCACATCGGTTCTTCTCTGATCTCTGGTCTGAGCCTCTATGTAGTAATTTCCGGTTCCATTGATAATAGGTTTTAGGTAAAGCAGGAACAGTTCTCTGCCATCTTTCTCTTTGAACCGCTCTTCCAGGGGACCACAGACTTCGTGGTATGTATCGATAAATTTCGTCAAAATCAGACGTACATTCAACTTGCCATCTTCTATAAATCTGTTCTTTTCCAATCCACCTTCTCTTGCAAAGACATTCTGCCTAAGTTCCTCATCGGATAAAAATAGGTTATAAAGTCTGGTCTCGAATATTCTATTGGCAATCCTTACCGTATTATGATCATTTCGAATCAAACCATACATCTGCATTTGAACGATATCATTCTGATCCGGATTCCATGTAAGCTTTGTTCCCTCCATCAAAATACAGCGAAGAGATGCTTTCAGATTCGGGACATTGTTTAGATTCTTCGTAAGGGACTGAAAAAGTGTATTGTCCTCTGCTAAAATCAGCTTGATTGCTTCGTCAATCCCTTGACCGGTCCACGCTTTTGCAAGTCCTGTCTTTTTACTGACTTCTTCATCCATCAGCTGGCACATCCGGCTTACAAGGAAGGGATAACCATTGGTATATTCTCGAATAGCTTTCGCTATAGCCATGGTATCCATGCCGGTATGATGGTCTGTCTCATATTCATCCAGCATCCCTTTTATTCCGGCCTGGGAAAGACTCATATCAATATCAAAATCAGCCGCTATATTCCACAGACTGTTGACCTTGTGCTCATCCTGGGGACGAATTCTTGATCTCAAATGTTTGACATCCGTAACACTTGCAAGAATGACCGATTGAAAGGATGGAATGCCTTCCGTGTCGCGACTGATATAGCCATCTCGAATCTGTGCCAGAAAATCAAGAAACACCTGATTATTCGTTGCACTGTCCACTTCATCAATTACCATGACAATAGATTTCTTGGACTTATAGCACCATCGTCGAAGGATCCTCATCAAATCTTCAAGCCTGTTATTATCCCCTTGCGTTATAAAAGACTGCAGTTGTGCAGCAATCTCATCCGGTATTTGATTTACCCCGTACTCAATTTTATTAAGTATCAATCCCGCAAAACCTCTGCAGAATGTCTCCTCGGTCTCATACGAAGCATTCCCAAGCCCCTGAAAGTCCAGGCTCAGAACTTCATACTCTTTATCCAACTCTTTCCTGAGTGCATAAAGCGTCGTAGTCTTCCCATACTGCCTTGCCTGATTGATAGTAAAATACCTGCCCGCATCCACAAGCTTTCGAATCTCTGCCACTCTCCCGGAGAGATCAACCATATAATGCTTAGACGGAATGCATACCGCTGTTGTATTAAATTCCTTCATGATGCTCTCCTTTCTGCAGACAGTGACACACTATACCTTGCAAAGTGTCTTTTCCAATATGTCATCGACGGCATGAAAAACCAAATCCAATCCCAACTCATTTAAGTGATGCCCATCCGAAGGAAGAACATAATGATTAGAATCCTCATAATCCTCATAGGGGTTCAAATACGCCCCTTTAG
>FMTN01000041.1 GCA_900100095.1 Lachnospiraceae bacterium C10 | reverse complement strand
CCGATACAGACTCCGCATGTGCATTTGGAAACACTGGAAAACTCCACAGAATCGTGAAAAGAACCTTGTAAAACTTGGAATTGACAGAGATACTGCAAGACGAGTTGCATACACAGGTCAAAGAATAGCCTATGTTTGCAACAAGGGAGCAGTGAATGTAGCAATAAACAACAAGAGACTGGCCTCATTTGGACTAGTCTCAATGTTAGATTACTACACCAAAAGGTGTGTTACTTGTTAAGTTGATTGAACCGCCGTGTACCGAACGGTACGCACGGTGGTGTGAGAGGACGAAAATTTCTCATTAGAGAAATTTTCTCCTACTCGATTGCTCCGAAATCCGCTAAAACAGGGCGTTTGCGGAAGTGAATACCCCCAAGAGTCTTAAGGGTATTCATCGTAGCATTGTATCAATATGGTCAGACTGTCAGAGATAATGATAAACGGGGCAAAGGACATCTTTATAGAGCGCGCCGGAAGGCTTGAAAGGCTTGAACGGCAGTTCTCATCAGAGGCAAAGCTCAATGACATAATCCAGTTCATTGTCGCCTCAAACAACCAGATGGTGAACGAGAGTTCGTCGATAGTGGACACCAGGCTCCCGGACGGCTCCTTTTATCCGGGGAGGTGTGGAACCGGGCGAGGCGCAGAATGCGCCAGGGTGTCGGGGGGGCCATAAAAAGGGCTGTCGCACTAAGTGCGAGGCCCCTTTTTCATGCAGAAATACTGTGCTTAACACAAAATCGGGCTTCGAAAAGCCCGATTTTTGATGTAAAATTAGTTTATGCTACTAAACAAAATCTTACAAGGAGAAATTGGCACAGTTTTCTCGTATTTATGAAGTTGATGTAAGGGAATTATTGTTCCTGGAGTTTACAGAAGCCGGTGAAGAGCAGAGGATTGCAGCTAAGTACAGTTCTTTCTTTAAATTACTCGAGAAATTATCTGATCGTGATATTGAAGATATTTATTGGGTAATAAAGCGTAAGGTTGAAGGATTGCTTTAGAAATTAAATATGGATTAAGATGCCCGCATTGTAGATTATGTCTACTTTGCGGGTGTTTTATTGCTGTATTTCACATTATAAATAAAAAAATATATATAGTTATTGTGAAAAGTATACGAAAAACGATTATCTTATATTGATATTATTCGTTATAATACATAAAATATACCATAAGGATATCTATCCGGTTTTTGAATTATATAGTCTTTTTTATTTAGATTGAGGTGTGCATGGAAGGATATATGACTATCAAACAAGCAGCAGAAGTATGGGGGATAACTACGAGAAGGATACAGGTGCTTTGTGCGGAAGGGCGTGTAGAAGGTGCAGTTAAATTTGGACGAGATTGGGCAATTCCTGTGGAAGCTGAAAAACCTATGGATGGTAGGGTAACTACAGGAAAATACAGAAATTGGAGAAAGAAAAAAATTTAAAAAAATTTATGACAAAATGTTAAGTGGTTGAATATTCGTCTCTATTTATAGGTAGGAACTGATGATTAGATAAAAATGGAGGCGCAAATATGAAAATAAAGATTTATTGTAAACCAACTGACAAAGGTGTTCATTCATTTTATTTAGTAATGGATAATAATAAGTTCTTTCTTTTTAGCCAAGCATATCGAAAAGGTGTTGAGGAATATTCTGGGAAGGATGTCCGAATTGATGAATCGATGAAGTATTCACGAGCACATAATGATTCTGCAATCATTAAAACAATGGATAAAATTCCAATGTATGTAAAGTATGTTGAGCGGGAATATGAAATTGAAGTGTTTGAAAGAACAAAAAGAAGGAGCGCACAGTATTTCAAGAAGCGTTGTGCATAGGAGGAATATAAGGTGAAGAAGATTGTTATATGCAATATCCCAATGAGAGAAAATGTGGCTAAGACTGTGTATTCAAGCGAAGATAGTTCTCTTCCAGTATCAGAAAAGCCATATAGATATCCGATTAATTCTTTTCTTTCGCAAACAATAACTAATCAAGATGATTTGAAGATAATTTTGTTAATAAAAAAAGATGGGAATGTATTCTATGAAAAGAATACCGAGGATTATAGAAGAGAAATAGAAGATATTTGCGTAGAAAATGGTGCAACAGCAGAATTTGTTTTTATAGATACTGATTTTTCTCAAGATAAAGAGAACCATGAGCAGTTGATGGGACGAATTGTTGATGAGATAGAGATTGGAGCACATGTCATGGTAGATATTACATATGGTCCAAAGGATCTTCCTATCGTAATTTTTACTGCATTGAGTTTTGCTGAGAAGTTCTTGAAGTGCGAAATAGAGAATATTGTCTATGGCCAAGCTACATTCGAGGGAGATAAGGTTGTGGAATCAAGGATATGTGATATGATTCCGCTTTATTGTCTTAGTTCTGTGACAAATACAATTAAATGTGATGATCCGCAGAAGGCTAGAAAGATGTTGAAATCTCTTCTTTCAATATAAGGAGGGATGTTGTTGTGAGCTATGATAAGGATGAATATGAGAAACTAATATCTACGTCGCCGCTTTTTTCTTTAGATAAGGAGAAGCAACGAATTGCATATAAGCGTGAAGCATTAAAAATGGTGGAGTATCTTTATTGTTATTTGATGGCAATTAATGCGGTAAAGTATGAAGCATTTTCTGTGGAAATAGTAGATACGGCAAAGCGCTGTATTGAAAACTATAATCCTGAAGCTGGGCATTTTATAAATTATTTTTCGGCAGCGTGGAAACAGACTTATGGACATTTAGTCGGAAAAGAGTTAGTAAAAGATACTTTTGGTGGTATGCACTTTACAGAAGAGGAAGCGCGAAATTTTAGAAAATATATGAGGCTGGCACAAACAAAAGGTTTTAACACTGTATCATCAGAGTTTGATGAAAGAGTAGCCGATGCGATGGGAATAACAATCGCTGAAGTAAACAGCCTGAGAAGTATGATTAACTGTAAGCCTACTTCAGGAAGATATATTAATGATGAAGGCGAGGAGTATAGTTTTATAGATCAACTAGATAGTGGAGTATATGCAGATTCGGATATTTTGCATTTTGAAACAGCAAAGGAATTTCTAGACCTTATTGAGATTACATTTGATCAGCTTCAAGAAAGACAGAAGCCTATGCTTGCCATGCTTATTACTTCAAAAATTGCACTTTTGACAAATGAAGATGATAAGCTTCTGAATTTCATTAGAAAAAAAACTTTCTTTGACGGAGAAGTATTCGAAGAGTCGTTGAAGCGAGGAGAGCAGATACAGGCAAAAGAAATAGCTAAACGATTTGGAGTGGTAGAAGCTAGTGCGAGTCGAACATGGAAATCATTTAAGGAAAAGATAGAGACAACAAGGAAGAACGAATAAGGAAAATATCAGCAGGTATTTGAGTAGATTGATTGGAGGATAATATGGGACTGAGAGATGTTGTAATAAAAGAGGCAAGACCATTACCGGTGTTGTTACTGATAGATAATAGTGGAAGTATGGCTAATGAAAAGATAAATACTGTAAATCTTGCCATCAAGGAGATGCTTGCTGAATTTTCATCAATAAAAAACGCAAAAGGAAAAATTAGCATAGGTGCAATAACCTTTGGTAATACTGTAGAGGTTGTTCAATCAATCGATAAGATAGAAAATGTTGTGATTCCAGAATTTCAAGCTGCCGGAAAAACTTGGATGGGCGAAGCGATAGATAAGGCTATTGATATTTTGGAAGATAAAAATCAGGTTCCAGAAAGAGCATATACACCTACGATAATTTTGTTAAGTGATGGGCTGCCTTCTGATTGCCCAGGGAAAATGGATCCTACTAATTATGATTTTACTCAGTGGGAACCATTACAGAGATTACATTCGAGTGAAAGACTGAAAAAATGTCCTAAATTAGCTCTTGGAATCGGTGAAGGGACAAACTATAAGATGCTGAATGCTTTTATTAATAATCCGGAGGTCCCTGTAATTAAAGCAAATGAATTGGCAACCATAACGAGGTTTTTCCAATGGGTAACATACTCAATAAGTAAAAGATCCGTAAGTAACAATCCGAATGAACCTGTACTTGAAGATCCACAAGAAATGTTTGGTGAAGATGAAGTGGCTTATCTTATTGGATTGTCATAATAAGTTATAGGAAAGAATTTATGATACAGAATAATATGGAATTAAGAATAGGCCAGAACAGGGTGTCATTAGGAGGCTTATCTGAAAAAGGAGTAGATAAAAAGAAAAACCAGGATTCATATAAGGTAGGCGTGGATGAAAAAAACGAACTTGCTTATATAATTGTGGCTGATGGTCTTGGGTCTTGTAAGTGTTCGGATCAAGGATCTGCTCGCATTACGGAGATTATTGAGAACTGGATTGTGAATAAGCTTCCAGAGTATTCATATTTATCAGATAACGTAGCTAATATATTAGCAAAGCGCATGGTTGAAGAATGGAATGAGTCATATGAGATGGGTCAAATCTATGATTATGACACAACTGTACACGTAGCTATTTTTTATAAAGGAAGCATTCTTGTTGGTGGAATTGGTGACGGAATGTTGTTGGTCAACTATGACAATCTTGTTTGCAAAGATTATATAGATGGCGGGAATATGTTTAGTAATGTTACAAATTCAATGTGTTCATTGAATGTAAAGGAATTATTGGATTTTGAAATAATATCGTCTGATTCATTTAAAAATCATGCGGTAATAATTATTTCAACTGATGGAATTGCTGATGATCTGATTCCAGAGAAGAAGCTTACTTTACCTGAGTATTTCAGGAAAACCATCGAAGAAAATGGGTTAGATGCCCTTCAGAACGAATTGCAGGATTGGATTTCAAATTGGGAAACAGAAAGTCATAGTGATGACAAAACGCTATGCTATCTTGCAATAGAGAAGGAGACTTTATGAATAACGAAAGTGATTTAGTTGGAAAAATCTTAAGAGACACAGATGGCAGGGAATATCATATCACGGCTGTTTTAAGCAAAGGTGGCCAGGGGATTGTTTTTAGAACAGCTGAGGATTTTTTAATAAAAATTAATACATCAGCAGATAAAGAAAAATACGGAGAAAGATATCGCTGGTTGAAGATGAAGGGAGCGACACTTCCGAAAGAAACAAGGATAGCTTTCCCTATAGCTATTTTAGAACCACCATACATCGGATATGTAATGAAAGAGGCGAAAGGACATGTCTCTTTGAATGATTATATTGAAAAACCAGATGAGATAGAGGATCTGTGGGATTGGTATTTTAATGCTACAGGTGGTTTGTCTAAGAGACTGCAAATAGGGTATTTATTGGCAAAAAGTCTCAGACATCTTCATATCAATGGATATGCTTATGTTGATTTATCACCAAGTAATATATTCGTTTCCAGAGAAAAAAATAGTTTGGCAATTATAGATTCAGATAACATTACATCAGGTGCATATAAGCCTTTGATAAATGGGACAAATTTCTATATGGCACCCGAAATTGGGAATAACATATCTGTTGCAAGCACGGTGACAGATACATATTCATATGCCGTACTATTGTTTAAGATGCTTACGACATGCCACCCTTTTATTGGAGATGACGCGGAAGAAGCAAGTCCTGAATGGGTACAGGATTCTGTTGATAGAGGAAAATTAGATTACATCGGTGATCCAGATTCAACAGAGAATAAGAATACAAATTTCGAGAATACTAAAATTTTCTTGACGGATGAATTGCTAGAATTATTTCGAAGAACATTTGTTGATGGGAAATTGGAGAGCTCGAAAAGGCCGACGTTAATGGAATTTATGAAAGCATGCGCGCATGCTAGAAACAGAGTGATACAATGTGATCACAAAGGATGTGATGCCGAATATTACTACACTGGTGAGAGTTGTATATGTCCATTATGTGATAGTAAGCCGGAAAAAGTATATCTATTGACGAGCCGTAATATGGTAAGAACTAAGGGTAAAATTTTGATTCCTCTTGATGGTAGTCCGGATATGAGACCATTAGATGTTTATTCTGATGAAATAGGAACTATGGCTGTTACTAAAGATATGAAATACATTAACAGAAGCTTTTTTGATGAGAGTATCCCGTTTGAATTGGATGGATCGCTTGCAGCAGTTGGTCGTACAAAAGACGGTAAATTGGCAGTGATAAATCTTGTTAATAACAAGATAATGATAAACGATTCAAAAATGTCTAATGCAAGACAGGTTATGCCATACAAAAAGGGAGTAACGGGTCCGGTAGTTATAGACGAAAAACCAGGAAATTATTTTTTGTTTTTGGAGAAGAATATAGATGTCACGACGGAGAGTGAGTTTATTGATATAAAACAGATAGAAAAATTCTATGGGACTACGGAGATAAGTAAGTTTATTTTAATTAGGCAGGAGGGCTAATTAATGAATAGCCAACGGATAAAATTTTCCAATGAGTTTTGCTTTACAGCAATACTAGATGAGGCAGAGAAGTTGATAGGACTGGGGATTGTGGATTATCAGATACCACAGGATGATCTCTTTATAAAGCAGACGAATGGTGAGTTTGTAAGAACAACCATAGCGAAAGAAATTAATACTGTCATTTCTCAACTTCGTATGTCCTATGGGAGGGCATTACTGCGTGCAGACAAAATTGATGGAGATTATATTTCTTTTACGCTGTTAGAGTTTTCAGAGATTGCTCTATATGATGAAGAAAATCCTTTAAGGATAATTGTTGATCAGGCCATATCTGCTGACCTCAGAGCAAATAATATAGATCCTGATAGAGCTGTAGAGGAAATTAAGAAGCAGTTGATTGTAGAGGAAAATGGAAAGTATGCATTCGCATATTCGATAAAAAATGATTCTGAGAATCTTGTACTGATTGGAGATAGGTATTCGTTCACTATAGCTGAGACACCACAACACTATCTGCACATAATACAATTACGAAAAAGGACGAATAAGTCAAGAATTGATTTTCCTATAGTTTTAGTGAATGGTTGCATTGAAATTGTAAATGAGTTGACAGATCGTGCTATTTTGACAGCAAGGGCTGATGCACAGTATGAAAAGCTTATTAGTTCAGATGCAGAATTTATAGATTTATGGAATATCTATAATGAATTGGAGCTTGAAAGTATAAAGCAGCAGGCGACTAAAATGGGGTTCCTGAAGTATAAAGGGTTCCGCTACTCAAATGGAATGATTGTATTTTCTCTTGAGGGTGGATATACCCGTAGAGAATTCTGTTCCGATAATATGTACTATGTGGCTATAGGCAATATAGATCCAGCGAATCCAATTGACTACAATGATAAGTTGGCAACAGTGATTGGAACGGAGATTGATTATAGCTGTATTAATACTCCTGAGTTTAGGATAAAGGAGGAGATGGATACAACAAGAGTGATTCCAGCAAGAGGATATCTTCTCCCAAGCGTACAAGGCTCGGCTATACAGAAAAAACGTAGAGAGCAAGCGGAAAAAATTATATTATCTAATAAGTGTAAAATGCCTGGACTAAAAAATATTATTCAGGCCGGCTCAATGGTGGGTGTTGTAGGTAGAAAGAATCAGCCAGTATCAAGCAATCTTGAAATCGAGATATTTGGGGATAAAGAGCATCATTTTACTGAAAAACAAAAAGCAGCCATAGATGCTGCTATTAACACACCAGATATAGCCATAATTCAAGGCCCTCCTGGGACCGGAAAAACAACTGTGATTAAGGCTATTGTTAAGAGAATTGATGAATTATGGAACAGTAAGGCTAAAATCCTAATTACATCCACGCAACATGATGCTGTTGACAATGCAGTAGAGGAGATTAACTATGGTGGCGTTCCGGTAAATCGTGTTGCCGTAAGGAAGGGCAGAGAAGATGACAATCTACTGATATATGATTGGATAGATAAAATGATTGAATCCTGTGAATTATGGTTGGAATCTCAGGGCGATAATCAAAGAAGTAAAGTGAGAGAGGTTTTTGAAAAGCTTCTTCGAGTAGAGACAACTGATGATTATGCTGAAAAGTATTCCTTGTTAAAGGAGTGCTATGAATTATCAAAGGAATGGGATTTTAGTCAGGAACTTGACAGTAAATTTGCTTTGGTTATTTCTGAATTGGGAGCAAAGTGCAGTAAAGGTGAAACAAAAGAGAACGAACTTGGAAAGTTAATACAAGGACAGAGGCTTACTAAAGAAGCATTCTTGGATGACGGAATAATCCAGTTAAAGCAGTTAGAGCAGAATCTTAAATATGATAGTGATGTAGAGTATGAGATACCTGCGTACTGGAAAAAACTGCGCAGAGTCACTGAAGACTGTCCAGAACTTGAGGACTATTTGGAACAGTTAAAGGCAGATTGTGAACGATTAATGGATATTTGTCCAGGGGTGGCATCAGTTAATGATGATCTTTTGGATAGAGATATTCGTGAATTGGTCAAAGGGTTTAGATTGGAAATTGTTGCATTAGGAGATGACAGCAAGACACAGTTAAATAATTTAATTTGGGAATTTAAACAGGAACTGACAAACAGCAATAATGTAGAAAATCTAATTAAAGCATATTCCAAAATAAATGCTGCGACTTGTCAGCAATCAGCAAATCCTCATTTGAGTGCTTCTATGGGTGGATTTGATGAGGAATATGATTTTGTTATCGTTGATGAGGCTGCAAGATCAAATCCGTTGGATCTACTGATACCGATGTCTATGGGAAAGAAAATTATTCTTGTTGGTGATCATAAACAGCTTCCACATATGGTTGAGAGAGATGTGGTTAAGGCGGTGTCTCATAAGACCGAGAATAGCAATGTTGAAGCGGTATTAGAAGAGTCACTTTTTATGAGATTAAATGCTGCGGTATCAAGAGAAGATTCCAAGTTGGGCATAACAAGAACAGCAATGCTCAGTGAGCAATACAGAATGCATCCTGATATATGTGATCTTGTGAATGTTTTTTACGACGGAAAACTTGAAACTATGTGCAAGAAAGAAGATAAAGAACATAACCTCGGGTTATATGATGATAAGGCTCTAGTTTGGATTGATCTTCCTTTATCGGATAAGTATCCGGAAGAGGTGAAGAAACAAAGTGTAAGTCGTCAGTGCGAGGTTGACCGTACTCAAAAAGAATTGGCTATGATTTTACCCAAGAATGAGAAGTACAGAATTGGTGTCATAACATTTTATAGTGCTCAGGCGAAGCTTCTTGATGAGATGGTTAGGGATAATTTTCCGAGTGATGTTGACCGTATTAGAGTCGGAACGGTTGATGCATTTCAAGGAAAAGAATTTGACGTTGTGCTTTTATCTGTTGTGAGATCGAATAATGAGGAAGAATTACAGCGCAGGGTAGGCTTTTTGGATAATGATAATCGATTATGCGTTGCATTTAGTAGAGCAAAGCGACTTCTGATTGTGGTTGGAGACTCAAAAACAGTTGCTTTTGATGGCGAAAAGGAATATGTGAAAGCTCTCAATGAGATGTACAAAAAGAGTCAAAAATAAAAGAGGGAGAGGAACTAATGGTGAAAATGTATGATTTTGGCGCTGATACAAAAAGCGTCAGCGCTAATGAGAGAAAACCGTTTGCATGGCCAGTGGCTATCTGGTCCTGCTATATTCCTGAAAATGAGTCGCAGGATATTAATATATTAGAACACTTGATTCTTCAACTTGTAAATAAGGGGTACAACGAACCAAAGGTTATTCTTTGTACAAAAGTTGGTTTCAATAAAGAATTAGTGGAGGCAGCTTTAGAATCATGCATGGATAAGGGATATTTCGACCGGAGATATTCAGAAATTACTCTTTCAGAAGATGGGAAAAAGATGCTTGGAAAATATGATAATCCATATAGCGCGGATTTGGAGACATCGAAGAAGAGTAAGAAAGTGTATATGATACAGGATTTGGTTACTAAGAGCGTTATTCCTATTTTTAATATTGAAAAACTTCCTCAATTTTATACTGAAGACGATTCTGCAATAGAAATACACTATGATAATTTCACAGGTAAAAAACCAAGGAGTGCATCTCAAAAGACGGCTATGAGATACTGGGCAAGGCTTTGTCATAATAAGCGCAAAGGGCTAATCAGCGGTTCAAATACCATTGATGTATCTCTGCCACCAGAAAAAGCTGAATCAGTAGATGAGTTTATACCTTTTGAAGACGAGGTGGATTGGGAGACATTATCCACTGCTGTAAATGAGTCGGAGAAAGAAGTAATAACATTGGCAGATAAGGAAGCTGAGATAGAGGAACAAAAGCAGGAAATGAATATCAAGAATCTTACTATTATGGATGATTCGCCAGAAGTATATTGGGCGAGAG
Source organism: Lachnospiraceae bacterium C10 (assembly GCA_900100095.1). Classification (GTDB taxonomy): domain Bacteria; phylum Bacillota; class Clostridia; order Lachnospirales; family Lachnospiraceae; genus Weimeria. The sequence goes on along the minus strand of FMTN01000041.1, from coordinate 8,779 downwards.
GTTTTATTGCAATCAATCGTAATGCACCTGATGAGATTATGATTATTTCACCCTTTGGTGAGAGTCTTGATGATTGGTTCAGGACAGTTATTAATCGTCTGAGAACTTGTGACAGTGGGCTTGAAGAAGAGTTGCAATTATTCCTCATGCTAAAACGAGAGGAGTTAAAGGATACAATAGCATTTCAAAATAATCTCGATATTGCTTTGTTTAATGAGTATCCATATGTATGTAATGATCCAGAGTACAGAGCTGTAAAAAAGACAATAATGGAATTGACAAAAGAAAAGATTCGTTTTGAGAATGGTGAAGATGAGACAATTGGGTTTGCGAAGGCATTAAGACCTGTTTATGAAGCTAGTTTGAGATTAGTTGTTAAAAATAATCCAGAGCTATTTCGTCACAGAGAATTATCATATGATGATTATAAAAATAATCTTAGGATGCTTGTGAATACTTATTCGTTTTTAGATAACGATGTGTATAGAGAATATCAAGGTTATGGTACATATGTGAATATGACAAAAACCAATGAAGAAGAAGGATATGCCGCAGCATTTTTCGCACTAATTCTTATGGATGCGTGGGCAAATAAGAATGGAAAATCGATGGAATTATTAAGGAATATACCAAATCTTCCAATTAGAATAAAAGATTTAACATCAAACAGTGTTAGACGTAGTGAAAAAGGAGAAAACACCGCGGTTATGCATGGTGGAAATGCGGTGGCTGATTTCCACTCGACAGTAGAAAAAGCTTTGAAACAGTACGCAGAGTTTGAGGATATTTTTCGAGCTATTTACAATCGATTTATGGAGGGCAAATAAATGGGCAAAAATAGACAACCTAAAAGGGGAGGCTTTCAAAACCAGCAGAATAATGGCCAGAAAACGAAAGCTGATATGGTTGAAGAATTAAAGCAGGCTCAGAAGGATAAAATAGATGCTTCGCTGATTACTGATGAAAGGGTTGCAGCTAAAATGGAAGAGCTTGAAAAGGCTAAAACAGATTTGAAGACTGAATATAAAGAAAAAGAATTAGCTCTTGCAGAACGAGAAGAAAAACTTAACGAAAAAGAAAAGCAGCAACAAGAGAAAGAAAAAAAACTTGCCGATACTGAAGCACAGATAAAAAAACAGTGTGAGTCTGCTGTTGCTGAAGAAGTTGCTCGCATTAAAGGTGACGAAAGAGCCATAAGAGAAGCTGAGAAGACAGCCATTTATAAGGAATGGGAAGAAGATAAGACTAATCAGAAAAAAGAATTGGAAGAGTATGTTAAGGAACAGCGTAATAAAGTAGATGAAGAGTTGAAAAAGGCTCATAGCGAAAGGCTTGAGGCTGAAGAAAAAAAACTAGAGCGTATACACGAAGCGGATAAAGCAATTGAAGATAAGCGTGCTGAACTAACTAAGGAATACGAAGATAAAATGTCTGAGTTTGTAAAAAAGAAGCATGAATATGAGGAAATGCTTCGTGAACTAAAAGAGGATAGAGCTGATTTTGAAGAAGATCAAGAATATGTTAAGAGATTGAAAGAAAAGTACAGCCAGTATTCTGAAGAAGAGGTCCTTAAACTTCGGGAGCAGATTGCTCACTTTGAGGCAAGAATTAAGAGTGACGAGGAAATAATAAAGGAATATCGAGATAAAAATACTCGTATGGAGAGCAGTTTACTTGATGATGATGGGCATTCTTTAGTTGTAAGGATTCAAGAGTTGGAAGGACAACTTGAGGAAGCAAATCAGAAAAATGATGAGCTTGCAAATATGCCTTCAGTTGATGAGATAGAGCGACTTCGCGCAAAAGCAAAAGAGTTAGAGACAGTAAGGGTTGCACTTGATGACGAAAAACAGAAGCGTAATGAGGCAGAAGCAAAGATAAGTGCGTATGCTATGAGTGCTCGTGAACTTGAAAACGCTAGAGTTGCAGCTGCAGCTCTTGAATCATTGAATAATCAGTTACAGATGAAGCTGAAGTATATCAGTGAGCAGTATAAGACAACACAAGAAAGCAAGTTTAAAGTACTTCTTGATATTGATTCAGAAATATCAGAACAAGGAATATATAATCCTAAAGGTTTTGGAAAGAGCCTAAAAGATCTTTGTGATTACATCCGCTCATATGGATCGGCAAGGAAAGGTTTGTATTATTCAATAGAAACTATTCGAGTATTTATTGCTTCATTGGCGGCCGCTGATAGGGCATCCAGACTTCTTATTTTGCAAGGATTAAGCGGAACGGGTAAATCTAGTTTGCCACGATTGGTGGCAGAAGCACTTGGAGCTGAATGTAAAAGAGTTTCGGTACAACCGTCTTGGCGAGATAATAGAGAACTTTTGGGATATGATAACGATTTTACGAATAGATTTAAGGAGACAGAGTTTACCAAGTATTTATATGAGGCCTCTGCTCTTCCTAATAGAAATAAGTTATATATTATTCTATTGGATGAGATGAACCTTGCAAGGATAGAGTACTATTTTGCAGATTTTCTGTCAGTACTTGAAGAAACGGATAAATCAAAGTGGACAGTTCCTTTAGTCTCCGGATATTCGGAACTGGATGAAGATCAAAAGCCGAAATATTTAGACTATTCAAATGAAGCTGCAAATATCTGTATTACTAGCAATGTTTGGTTTGTAGGAACAGCTAATAATGATGATTCTACGTCATTGATTACTGATAAGGTATATGACAGAGCACAGGTTTTGGATATGGATGAGAGGGAGTCTGAGTTTAAGTCAAGAAAACCAGCTCAGATTTCTATGGATATAGATGAACTGATAGGTCTTTTTGACACAGCAAAAAGTGATGACTCAAATCGTATGAATGAGGCCGATCGTGAAAAAATCAGACAGGTTGATGAATATTTGAAAGAGATGGATATAACATTTGGTAATCGAATTGTAAGTCAGATGGAAGACTTTATTCCCGTGTATATTGCATGTGGTGGAGAGAAGAATGAGGCAATAGATTATTTCCTTACTCATAAGATATTAAGAAAACTGGATGAAAGATACGAGCCTTATCTGGTTGAAAAACTTGAAGATCTTAGACAATGCCTGAATGATACATATGGTGAAGGCGTATTTAAGCAAAGTCTTGAAAAGATCAAGAAATTGACTGAAAAGATACAAGGGTGATAGGATGCGTTTATTTATAGAAAATATGTCTGGGAAAACTGAATTACCCTTTGAAAATGGGAAGCATAGGTTGTGTTTATACAACAATAATATTCTCATTGAATTGTTCGAGAATGAAGAGACAAGGGTTGTTTATTCAAATCAGGAGGCATTTTTTCAGGGTGAAGGTCAATATAGAATTCCGATAGTATGGGGGAAGAATAACAGCTTCACATGCTCCGTAAGGACAAAGAATAGTGTTGCAAAATATGTCTTAGAGCTTGATAATGTCAAGAACTTTGATGATGAAGACATCTTAAATCTTTTTAGGTTTGTTGATCAGATGGATGTAAACTTCATGATAGGAAAAGATTATCCAGTCGTGGACTTATATGAAGCAATAAAGGAAGATCGGGTTTCACTTATTATAGAAAAAACTCCTTTTGTTGGGTATGATGATCAATCTCTGTTAAATAGAATAAGTGAAACAGTCCCAATGGTTATGAATATATGTTCTCATCCTAAGCAGAGTTTAAGGACAGAGGAAGCTGTTCTTGATGTGAATCTTGTAAAGAGAATTAATTCCCGAACAATGGATCATCTTGCGTCTCATTCAGAGCACTGGAAAGCAAGAACTTTAAATGGATTAACTCCTAATAGATTAAGAGCAGATATTTTTGAAGATGAAATAAACATTTATGAAAATTTGTTCTTCTGTATGGCGGTGGACGATATCCTTAAGTATATTCACCGTCAGGTAATAAGTATAGAGAAGACTATACAACAAAATGACAATGCGATTGACTGGAATGCTTATGGAAGCACATTGTTTGATTATAAGCGTATGCGTATTTTTGAGCAGCTTTTGCCTGATTATGATGTAAATGAACGTAAAGATACAAACATAAGTCTTGAGAATCTCCTTTTGCAGTGGAGAAAGCTAGAAAAACATTTTTCGACTGTAGAAGCTTCACAGTTTTATAGGAGCATAGACAGGAAAAGACATATTAGTCGTAATATAAAACCAACAAATATTCTTAAAAAGGATTCAAGATATAATGCTCTTTATAGGCTATGGTGTGATATACAACGTCAAGTTGTTCTGGAACAGCAGAATGCAAGAGAGATTGTTGGAACCGGGGAGATAAGTTTATCAGACTGTTACTCTATGTATGTGGTCGTTTTGCTCCTTTATGTTTTTAAACTGATGGAATGCTCTGTAGATGAAACATCTGTTTTTACAGTTCAGGAAGATGGCGGGATATCTGTTGAGGCATCTTTTAGAAGTGAAAATATGAGCTATCATGTCAAATCAATGAAAAATGCTTTTGGAACGCTTGAAATACATGTCAAGTATGTGGAAAGGTTGGATTTTGTTTTCAATATTCCGGATGAGATTCACGTGTTGCTGAATGAGGTTTATAAAGTGTTGCCTAAAACAGCTGAGGTTGATGATCATGATAATAAACTGATATTTCATGCAGATCCAAGTCCGGATGAGAAGAAGGCTTTAAAAAATGTTTTCCATCTCGGAAATGCAGCAAAGAAAGGGATGAGTAAAGAAGAAGCAAGACGAATGGATACTGCTGATTCTGTGTGGAGACAGCTGTTAGAAGAATATTTTTCGTCTGGTGTAATTAGAAAAGCGCATTCTGAGGAAATTACGATAATCCCTCAATTTGTTTTAATAGCACCGATTGAGAATGCCGTGGAAAGATATACAAAAACCGATTTTGACAGCGTAAATGGAAAAACAATATTTACTTTGCCAATTGATATAAGCGTGTATCGTGGAATTGTCAAATCCGAACGACTTCTTAATAGAATGCTAAACTACGGCGAGAAGTATTCGGAAGAGGATGCGGATGCATGGGGGGACTATAAGGTTGGAATGCTACCAATTGCTCAAACGGAGATTAACTCCGCACAGAGATTAATGAAACTGATATCAATACATGGATCGAGACTACAGATTCGTTGGCAGACAGAGAATGCGGTATGTCCAATCTGTGGAAGTAAAGATTGTTTTGAGGAAAGCAAAGATAGCTGGAAATGTAATAATCCTGAATGTGGAGTGTTGTTTGGAATTACAAAACATGATAAGGAAAAAGGCGGCTGTGGTGCAAGCTATGAGTGGACGCGTCCGTATGTTAGCATAAAAAACAGTGATATTCCTAATGATGATTATTTAGATCTCTTATTAAAAAAAGAATTGATTTTTGATAGACTTACAATTACAGATTTTGAGCTGAATAAACAAGCGGATGGGACTGTTAAGTATATTCCGATATGTCCTAAGTGTGGTAAGCGGCCGAAAACCATGTGAATTTCAAACAAATAGTAAAGTAAAACAATGCAGTGCGAGTGATGGAGAAATCATTCGCACTTTTTTTAGAAAAATGTTAAGTCTAGAAATTTCAGTCTCTATATATAAGTAGAACAGGAATTGGTAACAAAATCAGGGAGGTATAGAGATGAACAATTTATCTACAGATGAAAAGAGAGCACTTGATTTGATGAGAAAGGAAAACTTTCGCGGTATTTCTAAGGACAATGTAATGCAGCTTGTATCAATTCTGGATAAGGTTGATCCGGAAGTAGCGAAGGCGATTATCGCTCAGATGCCTGAAGTTGTAAAGGGTATAATCGAAAACGAAAAAGCTTATGCGAGTATTCTATCCAAGGGAATAGAGTCTTGTAATACTAGCACACATTCCTGTTTCCAGACGGAGGATGATATTGTTAAGTGTCTGCAAAAGGAAATTGACAAGGAAGATACAACATTTGAGCAAAAGCAGTATTACTTTAATAAGATGGCGGAAGCTGCAGAACGTAAGGAGGGAAAGGACACGGAACATAAGAATATGATTTTGACGATTATAAAGTACGGTGGAGAGGCACTTGCACTTGGGCTAATCTTTACGGCAGGGGTATTTATAGGCAAGGCGGATATACAGTTTCCGGTGATGAAGAGAGCATAAAGGGGGAGCTATGAAAAATAGTAATAGAAATATAATAGCAAGTGTCCTGTTGATTTTGGGTGTTTTTCTGATTATTGGACTTATAGCTGGGGGTGCCAATTCATCTATTAACAGATGTATTGAGATAGGCTGCAACAATGAAAGAGCGTCTGGTAGTAGTTATTGTTATATACATAAGCCTCACAACACTGGAAGCAGTACAAAAAGTGGTGGCAATTTGCACAAATCAACAGATAAGATAGCAGGAGATGATAAATCTTCAGGTACAAGCAAAGCATATAAAAGAACGTATTCTGGGAGCGGTACTTCAGAAAGTACGAGAAAATACAATACGTTAAATAACGATCCTGCAGATTATGATGATCCGGAAGAGTATGCTGATGATGCATGGGGAGACGATTTTGATGATTGGGATGAGGCCTATGATTATTGGGAAGATTATTAATTAACTAATACTTCCCACATGAATAAGTGCCGGAAAGCCTTATTCTAAGCGGGTTTCCAACAATAAAATAGCGTAGTCACAACCCAGCTGTGATATAATTAAGTTGCTGACAAAATCATTCACAACATAGGAGTGCTACGCTATGAATACTATATCACAGTCTGAGATATTGCTTCAAGATGCTACGAACGAAGGGCAGCGTAAATTTGTTCTCGGAAATCACAGAAAAGACAATCCCTGTGTGTTTGTGATAAGAATTAGATTTGTGATTATCTTACTCTTTTTCTCTTTTAAAAGGAAGCCCTGCTCCGAAGGCCTCTGATTTAGTGCTTGATGCGTACTTTTTTGTACGACAAATAATCCTTCGTTTGCTTGTTGATATTTTATCTGCCTTGAAATGGGTGTCAAGGACAACGCCTTCGGTGCAAAGCATCCTTGACACCCATTTCAGAGCAGATACGCTGTAATCAAGCAAATGAAAGATTAGGTCTGTGCGTAGCACTTTTATTCAAGGCAACTCCGTTAGGTGTTGTTTCCTTTTAGATTTTTCCATTTAGATAAAACATAAGCTGTTTTGACTTTTGCAGTGACAACGTTGAATGTATTCTTTCAGAGTATTTTCCATACTCCATCATCATTTTACTTCTATTACCTTTTTCAGATGCAAGTATTGCTGAAGCACTAAGAACCACTTCTTCAGCACCGGCAGCCGCCTGCATTTCTTCTTTTTGGAACTTTGCCAGTTCAAGCATATCTCCGTTATTGTAATAATACTCTCTTAAGTGAGCCATTTTACCTGCTCCAAGATTGCTCCATCCCATAGCCTGTGTACTCATCCTACTTGATAGTACATGGTAAACATGCCCCTCTGCAGAGCAGGCTTTAACGCTCTCACTTTTTCTTAATCTATATTTTGCGGCCATCCAGTTGGATGATATATATTGGGACGCTTTTTCTATCTTTGCCTGTATCTTTTCTGAATCAGTACACCCCTTAAGTTTTTCTACTACTTCAAGGAAATCAGCTTTTTTCTTGCTTCTGATGCAGCCATATATTTCTGCTATTGCATCATCCTGAGAATCTTTCATATGACCTGTCATTTTCAAAACATATTTAGACAAGTGGAACTCATCAAGTACAAATGTGACATCAGCTAATCCTCTGTATCCACTTTTTATCCAGGCGCCTCCGTCAGCATTTATATATATCTTTTTGATTTGAGTAGTATCATATGTTGCTTCAACATACTCAAATACTTCTGCCCAAAATTCCTTACTGTTTTGCTCATAACCTCTGCTGAAATAATGGGTTCCTACCAGCTTATTACGATTACTCTTTGGAGCCTCCGGTTCAATGTCTTCAAAGACGTATGCGAGCTTTGTTATGCCACCATTTAGCTTTCTTCCATACTCATTTGTTTCTAAATCACCACGCTTTTCTTTGAACTGCAAATGATAGTGATCTTCATCTGCATCTATGTACAGATAGTCAACTACTTTTTTTACTTCTGGAATCTGAAAGTTTTTTGGAAACTTAAGCTTATGCAGTTGATTCTTTACAGTCTGCTTTGACACACCTTCTATGCTCGTGGCTTCCTCACCAGCTTTTCTATAGGAAGTCTGTACAGCTTCTTGGTATATGTTGGCCATTACATCCTCAGTCATTTCTTGATTTGAGGACAATCCCATCAAATTATCTAGAAGATAGCTGCATACAGGCTTACCAGCTTCATCGACCTCAGTCTTTGATTTATATAATACTCGCGAAAAACTAATTCTTCCTAAAGTTGTTAGAAGCTGCCTTCCATCAGCCTTATGTTCTACAACCCATTTCCTTTTTCTTGCTGGTAATTCTTTGATTAACCTATCCATTTCTACTATGGATGCCTGTAAAATTTCCCTACCTAACTTATCAGTTTCTTCTTTTGTTGCGATAGCAAAATCAGCCAGACTTGTTGGATTTTTATAATACTCCAGCCTCATCTCAAATAATTTTGGAATGAAATATTCCGCCAAATAACTTATAATATCTTCCATAAAAGAACATCCTCCCTTGTGTGTATAGTTTTCGCAAACCAATACCTTATCACAAAGAAGGATGTTCTTTTATTATTTGTGTATATTTTCCGAGAAAATTTTTACGCTAGCCGAACGAAGTCGGTTCTTTCCTCCGAAAATATCAGGTATCTGATATTCTGAAACAGTGCAATGGATACAAGCAGAAAGGCTTTT
>FMTN01000029.1 GCA_900100095.1 Lachnospiraceae bacterium C10 | reverse complement strand
ATGCGGTATTAGCAGTCGTTTCCAACTGTTATCCCCCAGTACATGGCAGGTTTCCCACGCGTTACTCACCCGTCCGCCACTCAGTCACAAGGTCGTCACCCCGAAGGGATCGTGACCAGGCGCTTCGTTCGACTTGCATGTGTTAAGCACGCCGCCAGCGTTCATCCTGAGCCAGGATCAAACTCTCATGTTATAATCTCACGATTTAAGATGTTCGTTTCATCCAGTACTTTAGATGAAGCTTAGCTTCTCTTCTTTACTGTCTTAGGTTTCGAGTCTTCTCGAATAAAATTCTCTTGGAATCTTTCAAGGTTGTTTCACTGTTCAATTTTCAAGGAACCGTTGTCGTTCTTGCGACAGCTCATTAAGTTTATCACAACTCTTTCACTCTGTCAAGAACTTTTTTATTTTTCTTTGTTGCTCATCAGCAACAACTCATTCATAATATCAAAGTGTTATTTGTTTGTCAAGCACTTTTTATTATGTTCTGCATCGCATCTTTGCGAATCTCTTGCTTTCTGCGGTGCGAAGATTATATTATCAAAATCCCCTCACACTGTCAACACCTTTTTTACTTTTTCTTTTTTCTTTGTTCATAAACAAGATTCAACAGATTCTGTTCATACTTTTCATCTGTATGTTCACCGATTTCTTTTAACAGAAGTGTCTTCTTTGCACGCAGGCTTTCCAGCTCACGCTCGTGCTCTGCAATCTTCTGCTCGATCTCTTTTACCTCTAATTTACATGCATCTACTTTTTCCCGGTCTTCTCTTGTCATCATATTATAACTCCTCCCTTATCTTCCTACTGATTTGTTATCTCTACAGTGTAAGCTCCACCTTACGCTCTGTATGCTCATATCTTCGAAATGTTACCCCCGCCGCACGCAACATCCTTCTGGACGCTATGGTAGATGGCGTATCACTGTATTTATCACTGTCATAGATCAATTCTTTTATTCCCGCCTGAATGATTGCCTTTGCACATTCGTTGCACGGAAAAAGTGTCACATACATTCTCGTGCCTTCGAGACTTCCGCCACGATAGTTCAAGATTGCATTCAACTCGCTATGGGTTGTATAGAAGTATTTATTTTCCAAAGGGTCACCTTCTCTTGCCCACGGAAAGTCATCATCGGAGCATCCTGTCGGAAAACCGTTATATCCCATTGACAGTATCTTATGGTCTTCACTTACAATACAGCATCCCACCTGTGTATTAGGATCTTTAGAGCGCATTCCCGACAACATTGCGATTCCCATAAAATATTCATCCCAGCTGATATAGTCCTCTCTCTTATCGCTCAATGTCTTCCTCCAATCTTGTCTGTAATTTTCCCAGCGTTTCTTTTAATCCTTCAAAGCAGATCCCATATGTCTGAAGATTACCTCCATACGGATCCATAATATCCAATTCTTCACCCACATACTTGGACAGCACAAACGTATTATCCGCCGTAGCATGGGCAAAGGCCTTTATCGCATGTTCCTTCTGTTTTTCATCCATAACAAGGACAAGGGTGTCCTCTTTAATCTCCTCATCCTGCAATCCTTGCGATGTGAAATTTTCCCAGACGATTCCTCCGCCTGCCATGACTGCCTCTACCTTTTGGTTCATCGGTTCCGGAAAAGACACCACCAACCCTCTCGCCAGTGCCTCAATTCCGGCATTTGGATACATTTTCTGAAAAAGAGCAGCAGCCATCGGAGCTCTGCTATTTCCGGATCGATCTGTAAACAGTATTCGCTTTATTCTACTCATAGCCCTCCTCTGTTACGATACCTCAATCACCTGATGTGCCGCCGCTTTTAACAGCCGGTTCATAATCGCCTGACCGATTCTCGGTGTGGAAAAATCCTCCGAATAGATATTCTCCATCCCAAGGTCGTCCATTTCCCGGAGTACCGCAAAAAGATTATGCGCAATCTGGTCTTCATTCTTTCGTTCTCCAACGCACAACACTGTTCCGTGCCGGTATGCATGTTTTGTCTCTTCTGTCGCAATGATACCAACCTTTATGCCTGCTGCCTCATCTTCCCGTGATCGTCTGTCGATTTCTGCAATCACGTTTTTCTCTTCGCCGGTCACAATTTTAAGGTTGCCCTTTGGCGCATAATGCTTATAACGCATGCCCGGCGCCTTCGGCTTAATATGTACATTCTCTGTTCCAAGAACAGCCGGGTCCACCTTTACGGGTCCCACTACCTCTTCGAGCATTTCTTTATTGATATATCCCGGGCGAAGAATCATCGGTACATCCTCCGTCAAATCAACAATCGTTGATTCAAGACCAATCTTCACTTCGCCTCCGTCAATCAGTCCTTCGATTTTACCATTCAAATCATTCCAGACATGGTCGGCACTTGTCGGCGATGGTCGTCCGGATGTGTTGGCACTTGGTGCCGCAATCATACACCCGCTCTCCCGAATCAGTGCGTTTGCAATCGGATGATTTGGAAAACGCACAGCCACCGTATTTAGGCCTCCTGTTGTTTCAAGAGGGATCTTCTCATTCTTTTTTACAATCATGGTCATAGGTCCCGGCCAAAAAGCGTCTGCCAGCTTTTTCGCTGCATCCGGCAATTCCGATGCGATCTCCTCCAACTGACAATACTCGCAAATATGCACAATCAAGGGATTATCCGACGGGCGGCCTTTTGCTGCATAAATAGCATTCGATGCATTGGGATTCATGGCATCCCCGCCCAGACCGTAAACGGTCTCTGTCGGAAATGCCACCAGACCTCCCTCCCGAAGGATATTTGCTGCCTCTTTGATCTGCTCCCGGTCTATCTGTTGTGGATCGATATGGAACCTTTTTGTCTCCATTTTTAACTACTTCCTTCTATATATAGTATGTTGATCAAAAATGATCACTTCATATATGTTTCGATGACATCCCAAACATCCTGACTTTCCTGTCCTTCCTTCCAGAAGGCTCCTCCTGCCAGCCGGTTGTCCCGCATAACATTAAGCTTTAACGCCAGTGATTTACTGTCCTCCAACCAGAACTGCCACAGAATATCATTTTCTGTGAATTCCGCATAGTTCTGTCCGACGCCTTCGTCCCAGTTCGCTTCTGCCTTGTGGTCATTCAAAACCTTTTGATTGTTCAGCATAGAGACTGTCTCTGTCTTCATGCCATCCTTTCCGCTCTTCCAGATTCTGGAGTAGAACGGCATACCGAGAATGACCTGATCCGCCGGAACTTCTTTTAATGTTTTTTCCACTGCCTCTTTGACAAAGGAAATTGACGCATTGCTTCCGGCCTCTTCACTTCCTGCATAATGCTCATCATAAGCCATGACAATGCAGTAATCCGCATAGTCTGCCTGTATATCCCTGTTGTAGTGAGCACTGGATGCTGTCGGGGAGTAATTATCCACAGAAAGCACCAGGTCATTATTCTCACATTTGATGGACAGTTCACGAATGAACTGTGTATATCCATCCTCTGCACTCTTCGGAATTGCCTCCAGATCGATATTGATTCCGTCCAGATCGTAGGCTATTGCTTTTCCAATCAGATTATTTACAAGATTATCTCTTGCAGATGTTACATTCAAAACACTCGCGGTATCCACGTTGACCTGTGAAAGATTGCTTACAAGTCCCCATACCTGGATTCCTGCATTATGGCAGGTTCTGACATAATCCAGGCTTGCTACATCCGTCAGTCCTCCCTTGTTGTCACTTAATGTGAACCAGGTCGGGGAAATCACATTAATTCCCTTGACCTTCGCCAGTACATTGCCAATGCTTGCATTCGCCGTCTTATTGGTCACCTGGTGCCAGAGAAGATTGACCTTCTCGTCCATTTTGATATGCTGATAGGTCCGCTTTGGTAAAACAGACTTAACCTTGACATTTTTGGCCGGATCAAGCGCTTTAGACTTGATGCATCCCATCACACCATCTTTGGTAAGCACCTTGGTCCAGGAACCGTAACTTTCGATAATATCCACAGTCTCATCTTCGCTTACCTCTTTTAAGATCTTGCTCTTCGGGCCTCCGAATCGTCGAATTTCTGTATTCTTTGTAATCTTTGCAACCGAACGTTTATACCCTGCTTTGTAGACTAAAAGCCGGTTCGGCTTCTTTGCTTTCAGAACCTGAATATCCGTCTGCTTTCGAACGAAATCCAGAGATACATACACCGCATCACCATCAGATTGCAGAATCTTATGCGGCATTTTCTCACTGTTTCTTCCTACTGTGTAAAAATCATCCCCTAGATTTACGTTGATCACAGAATTTTCCGTCGCATAACGAAGGATATTTTCTGTACTGTCATATACATAGCCACGATCAATACGATTCTTTAATGTATTGACCTGAAGATAATATTCCCCATCCTTTACAATCGCAGGCGCATATTCCTTCCGGTCTATTTTTTCGTCGTTAATAAAAAGTACTGCTTCATTCCCCTTAATCTGGTAGAACTCGCTAAGCCCAAGCATTTCTTTACTTGGTGCATAACGGATTGCCCAGAATACCACAGACAGAACAATCAGCAGAAATAAAAGTCCGACCACCAGCAAAACTCTACCGTTACTTTGCTTTTTTCTTTTCCTGTAACCTTGCATATTTTCTCCATTCTGTGTACTTTTTGTCCCAATCCCCCTAGTATCTCGTATTATAAACCATCTATCTGTCACTATCAAATATTCCACACCTCAAAAAGCTCAGCGCTGTTCTGCGCTGAGCTCAACCTTTTCTTAGCTTTTTCGGATGTGCAGATTATCGATCTTCCCTTTTATGACCAACATCCTCCGAATAGCGTTTTATTACCGTTTTCTAAAAATATAATTGATAATTTGCTAAAGTAACTCCTCTCTTGCCAAAATCCGCCGGATTGCTTTGATGTCCTTCTTCTGTAAACAGTAGGGATCACAGATTCTCGGAATCCTGTGTAACACAATGCCAAATTCCTCACGAAAATGAGATATTGCCCTCTTATCATCTGTATAGGTGTATGCGTTCCCCTTCAGCAGCCTATATAACTGTTGATTCGCTAACAATGTTCTCATTCCCAGTTGAATCTGACGGTAGCGCCAGGGCGCAGGGTCTACCATCAAAAGATGCATTGCTCCCGATCCGATAAGAATCTCACAATCTTTCTCCATTGTTTGATCAAGGATCAGTCGCTCCCAGTCTTCCTCCATTAATTTGTCAATCTCCTGCTTTCCCAGCTGTGGATAATACAAAAGATAACCATCACGAAATCCCACAACATTCCCCGGTACACACCTGCTTTCTTCCAGCATATAACCAAGCTTTGTTGCTTTTGCAATCTCACCGTATCCTGTTACACGACGTTGAACCGATGCATAATAATTTGCGATGGCAAGCGCCAGTCTTGTCGCTTCCGATTCCTCGGTCATACCAAGTATACTGATGACCTGCTTTCGTTTCTTTCGAGCACTTCTATACAATCCCGGCATGTCTTAACAATCCTTTCAATACCTGTCTTGTTGTTTTCCCCGGCGTGATCGGGTCTTCTTCCAACGGCAATGCATAGACCTTCTCGCCCAGTTCCTTTGCCAGTCTATGTCCTACCCCTTGATTTGCCGGCGTGATGAGCAGTATACAACTATCCATCTTTACTTTCTCCTGCATCACTTCCTGATCCTGCCAGGGTCTTGAACCGATCACATAGATGACCAGTTCTGCTTCTTTGGCCTGTTGCCAGTCACAGCCACAATCCACTACCCGTATTCCATCCGGAGGCATTGTTTGAATAACTGCCGGTCCATAGTCCATGATTCCGGCGAATTTTCTGTGGTATATGATTCCGTTCTTCTCCCAGAACTCCTTCCTTTGCCGAAGGACCGGTACAAGAACAGCTTTCCCTGAACGGTTTACGTAGAATGCTGTATGGCCACAAGACCGAAGGGTTGCAGTCAGGCAACACGCCACATGGGTTGTTCCTATCCCATGTTCGTTCCCTATAACTGCAATCTCCTTACGGATACGATTCTCCCCTTTTTTGCTCCCTTTAATACCATGTTGCTTTTTGGCAAGCGCTTTTTCCCAGGATTGTTTCCAGTTATCAACAGATTCCGGTCTTCCTTGTGGATCTTTGCACAGAGCTTTCCTTACGATTCTGCTGATGTACACCGGAATTCTTCCCTCGGTATACAAAAGCATTTCTTCTGCCAGTTTTCCAAGTGCATATAGATCACTTCTTTCATCTACAAGGCTGCCATCCATCTGCTCCGGCGACGCATAACCAATGCTTCCAAAGCTTTCTTTATACCTCTCGCCCTTCTCTAACTGTCTTGCAATCCCGTAATCAATCAGCACGATCTGGTCCTTTCGCATAATCAGATGTTCCGGTTTCAAATCCTGATACAGAATCGGCGGATTCTGTGCATGTAGATGACAGATTACCTCACATATCTGAATTATCATGGTCATCATATCCATCAGTGTCAGTTTGCTGTGATACAGAAAATATTCCCGCAAAGACACACCCTGCACATATTCCTCTATGAGACAGATGGTGTTTTCATCTTCCCAAAAATCATAAATAACCGGAACTGCCGGTGTTGTCAACTTTGGAAGTATCCTTGCCTCCTGCTGCAACTGATTTTTCTCAAAACCCGCTTTTGCTTCGCTCTTGCGAATACGTTTTAAGATTCTTGTCTCTTTCAATGTCCGGTGACAAACCAGAAGGACTTCCATCCCATCTCTCTTATACAAAGACTTCAGTTCTTCATAATCTGCCATGCTTGCCATCTAACTTTCCTCCTCTCCTTTCCGGGTGATCGTCTGCCGTGGTTATACTCCCTTTTCCACCCGGTCTGCAAGCGGTTTGCCTACGATTTAATTTTTTCTTTATTTTTGTTTATTCTTTGTTTAGAAAGTTTATTTTTTCTTAATATCTGTTCATTTATTTTTAAGAAAAAATTTATTTTTACTTCATATTCTTTACAAAGATTTAAGAATTTACTGTATTTACTTTCCATCTGCCTTTCTCTATAATGTGTTATACTATAAGTAGAAAAGACCGATATTCATAATATAGAGAAGGGATGGTGAGACTATGAAGATCGAGCGATTGAATGAAAATCAGATTCGATGTACCCTCTCAAAGGAAGATTTAGAGAGCCGTAATATAAAAGTCAGCGAGCTGGTCTACGGCACAGAGAAGGCAAAGTCGCTCTTCCGTGAGCTGATGCGCTCAGCCTTCAATAAATTCGGTTTCGAGACAGAGGATATCCCTCTCATGGTCGAGGCTGTTCCCATCAGCAGTGATTCCATTATTTTGATTGTAACGAAGGTTGACTATCCGGACGAATTCGATGTTCGCTATTCCACCTTCTCAGATGATGACGACGATTCTGATGACGATGAGGATTATGACGATTACAACAGTTTTTCCGACGATGAGGATATTCCGATTCCTGAACCGTCTGTCGGTGCAGCCAATGACATCCTTAAGATGATGCATCAGGTTGCTGATGGTGCTATGGATTCCAAGGACGATTCTTCCTCCGAAGAATTCGAGGTACCGGAGCAACTGACCCGCATTTATCAGTTTGCCACCTTATATGACGTTATGGAAGCCGCTTCCATGCTGTCTTCTGCCGCGCTTGGTCGTAACGACCTGTATCGCACACCGGAGAACAACTATCTGTTGATTATCTCAATGGACAAAACTTCTCCTAACGTTTTCAACAAGGTCTGCAATATCCTCTCCGAATACGGAAGTCTTCGTGAGATTTATTGCGGTTCCGACAGTTATATCCGTGAACACTATAAGATGGTTTCTTCCGGTTCTGCTTTATCACAGCTGGCCGCCATCTGATTTTACCAATTTTAGTAATTGAAAAGACGCAGATACAAGCCCCTCTTGCATCTGCGTCTTTTTTCTATCATTTTATATTACAGCTCTGTTATAATCATAACCACCGGCTCAGCCGGTGGTTTGCTCTGCGGCTATAAGCCGCTGTTACTAGCTACCCCTAAAGGGGCTCTGAAAAATCCGCCAGCCGCACTACGATTACTGGCGGGCTCTCAAGAGCCTCTTTTTATTTGCCCTTGTTTACCGGCTGACCCGTAAACGGATCTATAAATTCACTTAGTGACATTTGATCATATTCTAAATCTTCTTTTAGTTGGTTGCGAATATACTGTTCAATCTTTTTTGCATTTTTACCTACGGTATCTACATAATATCCTCTGCACCAGAAATGTCGGTTCCCGTACTTATACTTTAGATTTGCATGTCGATCGAATATCATTAATGAACTTTTTCCTTTAAGATATCCCATGAATTCCGAAACACTATACTTAGGTGGTATTCTCACAAGCATATGGATATGATCGGAACATGCTTCTGCTTCAATTATTTCTACACCTTTTCTCTTGCATAATTCACTTAAAATATGGGCTATGTCAGCTCTTATTTTTTGATATATTATCTTTCTTCTAAATTTTGGTGCGAATACGATATGATACTTACATTCCCATGTTGTGTGTGCTAGACTATTTTTGTCCATTTGGATAAACCTCCTTTGATTTTTTAGTGCGGCTGTCGAACCGGCACTATTATATCATTGGAGGTTTTCCTTTTCTTGAAGCTAAAGCTCATTGGGAACACACCTGCATAGCAGGTGGTTTTATTGGTTTTCAATCCAAAAAAAAGCCGAAGGACAATCGGTCCTCCGGCTCCCTGCGTTAGCAAGTCATCATTAGCCCTGGCTGATAGCACCTGTTGGGCAAACACCTGCGCAAGTTCCGCACTCTACACATGCTGTAGCGTCGATCTCGTACTGAGAATCTCCCTGAGCGATTGCTCCTACTGGGCACTCTGGCTCACAAGTTCCACAGCTTACGCATGAATCTGAAATTACATATGCCATTTGAAATACCTCCATACTTTATACTTTTACAACACTTGTTGTAACCTCATACTACAACACCCTTTTTGTTTTAACAAGTACAAAATAAAAAACTTCCACGCAAAATCATTGCACACAATTAAAAAACAGGATATAATGAGCAAAATATAACATTAAGGAGGTATTGATACATGGCAGATACAGCACCACAGGTATCGAAAGATACTATGATCGGCGAATTATTACAGATTAACGAAGGTATTGCTCCTATCCTTTTCGGCATTGGTATGCATTGCCTGGGTTGCCCTGCTTCTCAGATGGAGACCATCGAAGAGGCGGCTTCCGTACACGGAATTAACCCGGAAGATCTTGTGAGCGAGATCAACGCATTCTTAGCAGGCAATACTGAGGCTACTCAGGCCTGATATACTCTTTACGCCAAAAGTGCGTGTGAACCGTTTCGGTTTCACACGCACTTTTTTATTCGTCATGATCACGGTGACGATGTCCCTTTACTTTATTCGCAAATCTTGTATACTGCGGTAACCATACCAGTTCCACTGTTCCTACCGGACCATTACGTTGCTTTGCTATGATGATCTCGGCAATTCCCTTCCGATCCGAATCCTTATTGTAATATTCGTCTCGATAAATGAACATTACCACGTCAGCATCCTGCTCAATCGCTCCGGAATCTCGCAGATCCGACATCATCGGACGCTTGTCGTCTCGCTGCTCAACACCTCGGTTCAACTGAGACAATGCAATCACAGGTACGTTCAACTCCCTCGCCAGAGCCTTTAAGGACCTGGAAATATCCGCAATTTTCTGCTGCTGTGAGACATTGGCCGAACCGGAACTCTCCATTAACTGAAGATAGTCGATCATAATCAAAGACAGTCCGTATTCCTGCTTATATTTACGGCATTTGCTCCGCATCTCGGAAACAGAAATGGCCGGTGTATCATCAATGATCAAATTACTCCGACTCAGTACGCCTGCTGCATCCACAAGCTCTCTCCACTCCGCATCTTCCAGTTGTCCGCTTCGAAGCTTCTGCGCATCCAAATGTCCCTGAAGTGCGAACATTCGATTGATCAGCTGCTCCTTACTCATCTCGAGAGAAAAGATAGCGACACACTGGTTCTCATGCACCGCGATATGATGTGCAAGATTCAGCGCAAATGCTGTCTTACCCATGGAAGGACGGGCAGCTAAAAGAATCAGATCCGATGGCTGCAATCCTGCCGTCTGCGTATCCAGATCAATAAATCCTGTTGAAATTCCTGTTACCGTTCCGTGCTTACGAGATGCATCTTCGATTTTCTTCAGAGCATTCGTTACCACAACGTCCACAGGAACAAAATCCGATACGCCACGATTCTGCAGAAGCTTTAAAAAGTCTGCCTCCGTTCGATCCAGAATCTCGTCAACCGGAACCGTTCCTTCATAACAGGCATTCTCAATGTCCTGGTTGGTCTTGATCACCCGGCGCAGCATCGCCTTTTCTTTTACAATGTTACAATACTGCCCGATATTGGCTGACGTCGGCACACTGTTCATCAACTCTGCTATAAATCTTGGTTCCGTGTACTCTACAGCCAGTCCTGCCGTCTTTAATTTTTCTGTTACCGCCACTGCATCAACAACGCGGCTCTCATTATATAGATCTACAATCGTAGTGTACATAACAGCGTAGGCCGGATAGTAAAAATCCTCTGCCAGCAACTGTTCGGCTGCCGTGTTCACCGCATCCTGATCCAACAGCATTGCACCGATCACCGCCTGCTCTGCTTCAAGACTTGCAGGCATCTGTCGCGCCATTACCACCTGTTGACTCTGGTCCATAGTATTCTCCTTAAATCAGTTCTTCTCTCCTACATGGACGCGAAGGGTTGCTGTTACCTGTGGGTGAAGCTTAATGGTCACCTCATGTACACCCAAGGAACGAATCGGCTCAGGAAGATGAATCTTCTTTTTATCAATCTTCTCTTTGTACTGACGTTCTACCGCTTCCGCAATTTCCTTGGCTGATACGGCACCAAATGTCCGTCCGCCTTCGCCTGTCTTAAGTGAAGTCTCTACCTTCCACTCTTCGATCTGCTTTGCCATATCCTTCGCTGCTGCAAGGTTTTCTTCTGCAACCTTTGCAGCATGCTTGTTCTGTAATTTAAGATTGTTGATATTCGCCGGTGTCGCCTCGACTCCAAGCTTTTTCTTGATCAGCATGTTGCGGCCGTATCCTTCAGATACTTCTACGATATCACCCTTTTTACCCTGGGTTTTAACATCTGCAAGCAAAATTACCTTCATAATTTGATTTCTCCTTCTTCTATCATGATATCAATGATATCTTTCACTCGCTGCTTTACTTCCTCGATGGACGCGTCCTGAATCTGAGCTCCTGCCACATTCAGATGTCCACCGCCTCCCAGACGTTCCATAATCAGCTGAACATCGATCTCATCAATGGATCTGGAACTCACATAAATCTTACCCTTGAAAGCGGTAAGGACAAAGCTTGCCTTGATTCCTACAATATTCAACAGCTCGTTGGATGCCTGTGCTCCGACGATGGTCGGACTTTCGATATCACTTGCAACACATTCTGATATTGCAAAAGCGCCCTTATATACTTCGGCATGTCGAACCACTTCAGCCCTGGCCTTGTACGTGGCCATATCCTCACGAAGAAGCTTACGGACTCTTGTCACGTCTGCACCGGATCGCTTCAGATACGCCGCCGCCTCAAAGGTTCGAACACCGGTCTTTGTCATGTAGTTATTGGTATCAATCAAAATACCGGCATAAATACAATCCGCCTCCTCCGGCGTCAACTGCATACGCTCTGAAAAATACTGCAGCATTTCTGCAATCATTTCACAGGTGGAGGATGCATAAGGCTCGATATAGGAAAGAACCGGATTCTCAATCCGCTCGCTGCCCTGTCTGTGATGATCGAATACCACGATACTTTTACTCTTTGTCAGAAGATCCGGACACTCGGTAAAATTCGGCCGGTTGGTATCCACCACCATAACCAGCGTTTTTTCATTCACCAGTTCCAAAGCTCTTTCACTGTCAATAAATAAATCTTCCGGATAACCGTTCTCCGGTGAAAAACCGTCCACCAGCGGACGCAGGGATGTTGTGATGGTGTTCAGTACAATCTGGCACTTTTTACCCAGTTCCTTCGCTGCACTATATACACCGATTCCTGCTCCCAAAGCGTCTACGTCGGAAATCTGATGACCCATGACGATCACAGATTCCTTGCTTTCCATCATTTCACGGAGAGCCTGAGCCTTAACTCTTGCCTTGACACGTGTGTTTCTGGCAACCTCTTTGCCTCGTAATCCGTAGTACTCTACCTTTTCTCCGCTCTTGATTACAACCTGTGATCCGCCTCGTCCAAGAGCCAGATCCATAGCGGCTCTTGAATATTCCGCGTTCTGATTATATCCATCGGCATCCGCTCCGATTCCCATGGATATAGTAATCTCATTTTCGTTTCCCGCTTTCGTTGTCTTGATATCCTCAAGCAATGAAAACTTATTGTCCTTCATCTGCTGCAGATATTTCTGCTGGAAAATAATGAAATATTTATCCTTCTCCATCTTACGGATAACGGCGTCGGTATCGCGGAAATACCGGCTGATCTTACGATCAATAATCGCTGTCAGAAGAGAACGTTTTACATCTTCTACCGTCTCAACCGTCTCTTCATAATTATCGATATAGATCAAAGCCGTTACCAGTTTCTGGTCTTTTACGTTTTTCTTTAATTTGGTCAGCTGCGTTTCATCAAACAGCATCAATGCAACCAGGTTGCCGCCGATCAGGCCAACCATTCCATGCTTTAAATGCTCCGGCTGGTGGAAGGAGAGCTTTTGCATCTTCGCTTCATATATTCTTCCTTCAAAATCAACCGAGATTGAAAAACGATCCTTCTCCTGATGTTCGATCTCTTCACGTGTAATTTCCGGGAATAATGTGGACACCGACTTCTGATACCGTGAATCTTTTCCTGTCAATGTGCAAAAAGCTTCGTTCATCCACAGGAAACGGCCGGTTTCGTCCAGAACGGCATATGGGATTTGAAAATCTTTGAGAAGCTGCTTTTGCACCGTTGCATAGTTCGTCGCATAGCTTAGAATCTCACTTCGGAATTTCTTCCGCGTGATTCCATAGTAAATTACAACGACCACACTATAAATCGCAACAAAACATGCGCTCCCTATTCCAAGCTTTGGTATAAAGATGATTTGCAGTCCCGAGATAACAGCAAAAACTATGATCAATACCACCGGAACTCGCAGATATGCGTTTATATGTTCTTTTTCCATTGGCTCCATCGTACCCCTCCCAGTTGTACTTGACAATCCGTTTTATTATATCATTTTTCCTTCGTTACTGCTACCTTCTGCCGGGCTTCGTCAAAATAACGAGGGAATCCTCCCCCTATGGTTATTCTAACGAAAAAGCCCGGAATTATTTTGGTCATTATGACGTTGTTGCTGACATCCCTTCGTCCTATAATTGTCATTGTAAACAAAGGGTGCGTTGTTAACGCATATAAAAATAATCAAGAAAGAGGAAAATCATGGCTAGTATTTCATTAGAGAACATTTGCAAAGTTTATCCTAACGGTTTCGAAGCTGTTAAGGATTTCAACCTGAACGTAGCTGATAAGGAATTCATCATTTTCGTAGGACCTTCAGGATGTGGTAAGTCCACAACCCTTCGTATGATCGCAGGTCTTGAGGATATCTCTTCCGGTG
The DNA here is from genome assembly GCA_900100095.1 of Lachnospiraceae bacterium C10. GTDB lineage: Bacteria > Bacillota > Clostridia > Lachnospirales > Lachnospiraceae > Weimeria. Next base: position 24,031 of record FMTN01000029.1, on the reverse strand, counting down.
AGCTTAAGATCGACGGAAAGCTTATGAACTCCGTTGAGCCTAAGGACCGTGATATCGCAATGGTATTCCAGAACTACGCTCTTTACCCACATATGACTGTATTCGATAACATGGCATTCGGTCTTAAGATCCGTAAGGTTGACAAGGCTGAGATTAAGAAGAGAGTTGAAGAGGCTGCTAAGATCCTTGATCTTGACAAGCTCTTAGATCGTAAGCCTAAGGCTCTTTCCGGTGGTCAGAGACAGCGAGTAGCTATGGGTCGTGCTATCGTTCGTAATCCTAAGGTTTTCCTTATGGATGAGCCTCTCTCCAACCTGGATGCTAAGCTTCGTGTTCAGATGAGAATTGAGATCTCCAAGCTTCATGAGAGACTTGGTGCTACTATCATCTACGTAACACATGACCAGACTGAGGCTATGACACTTGGAACAAGAATCGTTGTTATGAAGGACGGTGTCGTTCAGCAGATCGATTCCCCACAGGTTCTCTACTCACAGCCTAAGAACCTTTTCGTTGCCGGATTCATCGGTTCTCCACAGATGAACTTCTTAGATGCTAAGATCACTGTTAACGGCAGCAACGTAACTGCTACTGTTGGTGATGCTAAGTTAGCTGTTCCTGCTGAAAAGGCTAAGGCTTTAATCGATGGCGGTTACGATGGAAAGACTGTTATCCTTGGTATTCGTCCTGAGGATATCTACGATCCTGAAAACGGTTCTGCTGATATCGAGCTTGGTAACTCCATTGATGCAACGATCCGTGTATACGAGCTGCTTGGTGCTGAGGTATTCTTATACTTCGATTATGCAGGAACTCAGGTTACTGCACGAGTTGACCCTCGTACACAGGCTAAGACAGGTGACAAGATGACATTCCACCTGGATATGACTAAGACTCACTTCTTCGATAAGGATACTGAGCTTACAATCTGCAACTAGTCTGCAGACTTTAAACCTCGCAAAAAAAGCTCTCGGACGATGCAAGAAGCATCGCCTGAGGGCTTTTATTTTTGCATTATTTTACGTTGTTTTCAGATGATTAGTCTTCCTGATACCGTTTCAAATACTCATCCATTAACATTGCAATATTCATGGTGATTGCATCGTCAAACCGGCGTATATCCAGTCCCGTCTGCTTCTGTAATTTATCAATCCGATACACAAGGGTATTCCGGTGTACATACAGGCTTCTGGCTGTTTCCGCTATGGATAAGCCGCTGTCAAAAAATACCCGTATCGTATTTCTTGTTTCTGGATCAAGTTCCTTAAAATCAAATGAGCCCAGATGATCCTCCAGATATTCCCTGCACACCATAGGATCCAGAGAGAATACCAGCTTCCCGAGGCCCAGCTCATGGTATCCGAAGACACTCTGACGTTCCAGAAACAACTGGCCGATTTCCATGGCCTGATTACAGTGCTGATAAGCCAATGGTAATCCGCTTAGATCGTCACAGCAGCGGTCATAGCTCACCTTGACTGACAGCATGGCTTCTGTTCCAAGGGTACCTACGATGGCCTCCGCCATCTCCTTGACTTCTTCATCACCAGCAGGGGCTTTTAACTGTCGAACCACCACCAAATGCGTCCGGTCCATCTCCACTGTGTGATCCGCACCCGGTGCAAACAGAGAGGATATCATCCGCAGAACATAAGGCTCATACGGCTTGGCAAAGGCAATCACAAAAACCGTCCAGGGACGGTTCTGATCCATATGGTACAGCAGCCGCTTTTCTTTGATCTCGTCCCGGCTTAACTGTCCCAGAAGAAACTGGCGAAAGAAAAAACCGCGGTTCTCATCTCCCTTAAAGCGATGAATCAACCGAGATAGCTTTTTAATCGTATCACTGTTATTGTTGTTGTTCTCGTCAATCGAAAAGCGGATACCCGTATCCGCTTCCAATTCCTCGAGTAGTTTTTCCACATGTTCCTGATATTCCATATAACCTCACTGTCAAGACTGAGTTAAAACAAACGCAGTCCATGCCTCGGGCATGGACTGCAATCCTGTTAATCCTTATGAATACTACGTGGTGCAACGGTACGCATCGCATCCAAGAATTCTCCATCCGGCTCAAACAAAAGCTTTTCCTCTGCGTTATTATGCGCCGGATTCTTAAATATCATGCAATAATATCTCACACCATCCTGATGCCCGGTACAATCATATGTCTTCATTTTACGTCCGACATAAGCCCGTACCGGATCAGACTTTGATACTGCAACAACAACAACATCTTTCATCTCGATCGAAAGCATCAGCTTTCTACGACTCTTGTTCATTACCTTTGCAATCTCAACTACTCCGTTGGTATAGGAATAATCAAAATCAATCTGTGCATTCATCTGGTAGAACCAGGCAAGACCTGCAAATAACAGGGTCATAACCAGCATATACGGCAGGAGAAGACCTACAATAAATGTTATAACTGCTAGTGCGATCATTACGACCTTTAATACCTTCGAAACCTGATTCGGCTCTCTTGATACAAAGTTCTCCACATGTAAGTCCTGTAAATACATTGTTTCACGTCCTTCTTTTATATTTTTTTACGCCAGCAACTATTTTATCATTCTTCCCCTTTTGTATCAATGCCTTACATCCTGCTATCCGATTCCATGGAAGCTGAAGGATACTTCCATCGGTTTACTGTTATCCAACAAATACTCCGGATGTGTCAACGCACCCCAAGTATCGTCACCTCCCACGCCCATCTGCATGGATTCAACACGCACCGTTGTAGACAAAACCGGCGGAAGCTCGTTCGTATGCTGTGCGCAGTCAATCTCGTGTGGTGTGTACGGCAGTGCACTAAAGCTAAGGTTATCCCCTTCAAAGCGAAGTCCAAAGCCCTCCTCATCGGTCACCTCGGCATAACGAACCTCTACCTTGTTGCCACATTCTTGTGGGCGCAGGTATTTTGCCATGTTATCTTCCACATCATTTTCCCAGACGCCAAGACGTCCGCCTTCTCTGCGATCCACATAGGTCTCTTCCGGTCCGAGTCCGTACCATTTCAGGCAATGGTAATCCGCATCCATGGTAAAAAGCATACCAAAGGCCGGTAATTCACCCACATCATCACTTGCCTCCATGGTTAAATTCACATCGATGACACCGTCGGAATGTACCAGATAGCGCAATGTGGCATCCTTTTGCGGTTTGGTTGCCAGATGGTAGACGAAGGATACTTCCACCGTATCTTCGCCCTCTTTTACTACTGCATTCGTGTATTTACGTCCATGCTCATATCGTGTACCTACATACATGGAAGCAACCTTCCACTGTCCGGCCCGGTACGGAAGCTGATTGGCTAAATCGTTCTCCGTCATCGGTCTCCAGAAATTCGGCTTTGGCGCCTGCTTGATCAGCTCTCTTCCACAATGCCTGTAAGAGACCAGACCTCCAAACAGGTTAGAAAACAGAATTTCATAACCATTGGTATAGACTCCGATGTTATTCCATCCATGAACTACTTTCATCTGTGATGGTACATGCTGTTTCTTTTTCTCATGTCCATATACCTGCTGACCGAAGGCAACTTCATGTTCCGCTGCCGCCCACAGTTCCTCTTCCCGCAACTGGAAGGAAACAGTCACAACATATTCTCCATCCTCCGGAATCTCAAACGGAATCGGCAGTTTTACCTGTGACTGCGGCGCTACCTCGATCCTACCCGAATGGCTCTCAAGGATATCCCCTTCGCGTTCTAATGTAATGACGCAGTTGTATTTCTCCGTATTTATAAACAGGTTTTTGTTGGTTATGATCATATCCTTATCGGAAAATTCAATCTTAACCGGCTGATATAATTTCTTTACTTCCTGCATTTTCGGAGATGGATCCCGGTCTTTGCCATAGCACAGTCCGTTTCCAGAGAAACTTCCATCGTTTGGCCGGTCACCGAAATCACCACCATATCCCTCAAAGGTTACACCGTAGCGGTCTTTTAACGTCAGGGACTGGTCAATATAATCCCAGATGAATCCGCCCTGGTAGAGCTTTTCCTTCTCTGTCAGATCCGTGTACTTGTACATATTACCAAGAGAGTTACCCATGGCATGTGCATATTCACAGTGAATAAACGGCTTATTCCGGTTCTCCTTCAGATATGCTTCCACCTGCTCCACCGGCCAGTACATTGTACTGACCATATCGGTGCTATCCGGATAACGGTTATCATTCACAACACCTTCGTAATGCACCAGGCGATTGGAATCCCAGCTGCGAAGACGGTTGCTCATTTCCAGAATATCCTTTCCGCCGAAGGATTCATTACCGCAGGACCAGATCAGAATGCTCGGATGATTTTTATCCCGCTCATACATACTGTGGGCGCGGTCCAGGATCATCTCAAGATACTGTGGCCGGTCTCCCGGCAGTGCGTACTCGATCGGTTTCACATCTCGAATAATGGCATCCCAGACTCCGTGGGTCTCCATATTGGTCTCGTCAATCATGTACAGTCCGAATTCATCGCACAGGCGGTATAATTCGCTCCGGTTCGGGTAGTGACTGGTACGAATGGCATTAATGTTATTCTGCTTCATCGTTATCACATCGCAGAGCATATCCTCCACCGAAATGACACGTCCGCTTTTTGCAGAGAATTCATGTCGATTGACACCACGGAAAACAATCCGCTCTCCGTTGATACACATAACACCGTCTTTTAATTCGAATCTCCGAAATCCAACTTTTTCACAGATGTACTCAACTTCTCGTCGCTCTCCGTCACACGCTGTAATCTTCAAATGATACAGCTGTGGATCTTCTGCGCTCCACTTCCTTGGCTTTCTAACCGGAAGTTTGATCTTGATTTCCGGCTCTGCAGCACATTTTTTCTCTATGATAGTCTCTTCCTCTTCCGGATCGTAGAGTTCAAAATGCATCTCACCGCTGCCTTCCACCTTTAATGTAAGCTGCAATGTTGCATTTTCATACTGATCATCCAGAATCGTTTCAATCTTGAGATCTCTCACATGTACTACCGGTACCGTGTACAGATACACATCTCGGAAGATTCCGCTGAACCGGAAGAAATCCTGGTCTTCACACCAGCTTCCAGCCGTGTAGCGATATACCTGTACTGCCAGCTTATTTTCTCCCTGTCTGTGGACAAAAGAAGAAATATCGAATTCCGACGGCGTAAAGCTGTCTTCACTGTAACCGACATATTCTCCGTTCACCCAGAGTGCAAAACCACTTTCCACACCCTGAAAACTGATATATACCGGTCCGCCTTTCATCTCCTCCGGCAGTGTAAAGTACCGGACGTACTGCGCAACCGGATTGAACTTTGTTGGAATCTCGCCCGGCTCGATCTCTTCAATTCCATCCCATGGATATTGTGTATTCACATACTGCGGATGTCCATAACCCTGCATCTGCACATGGGCCGGAACCGGAATCTGATCCCAGCCATCCACCGAATACTCTTCCTTTTCAAAGCCCTCAACTGTCAAAGAGGGGTTTTTCGCATAGTGAATCCTCCATGTACCGTTAAGACTGTATTTGCAATCTGACACTCCGTCTTTTGCGTGTTCTCTTGTTGTATACCATTCGTGGTCAGAATGTGCATTCAGGCGATTTTCCTGGAAAATCTCTGGATTTTTTACGATTCGCTCATCAAATTTTGCCATTTTCCCCTCCTTGCTCGCAACTACTTAACTGCTCCTGTAATTCCTTCTGCGAACTGCTTCTGGAGTACAAAGAATACTACCATGGTCGGGATGGAGCAGAACAATACGCCCATCATCAGCAGTCCGTAGTCTACCGTGTAACCACTGGACAAATCTGCAATCAACATCGGCATGGTCTGTGCTTCCGGCTTGTTCATAACAACCTTTGGCCACAGATATGAATTCCATGCGTTCATAAAGCAGATAACAGCAGCTGCTGCATAGGTTGACTTCATAACCGGCATATACATTTTAAAGAAGATCATCACTTCGGATAAACCGTCAATTCTCGCTGCCTCCATAATATCCACCGGGAAATTACGGGAATTCTGCCGGAACATCATAATCATGAACGGTGTTGAAATAGCAGGAAGAATGAATGCAACGGCTGTATTCAGCAGTTTCATGCTGGAAATCATCTTAAAAAGAGGAATCATGGTTGCTACCTGTGGAACCATCATTGCAAGCAGCAGGATTCCAAACAGGCGATCCTTATATTTGTCGTGATACAGCTCAAATCCAAAGCCAGCCAGGGAGCAGATAAAAAGACACAGAACGGTCTGTAATACTGCATAGAAGAAGGAGTTCCACATGGCTCCTCCCAGGTTGATTCCTCTACCATAGGCTAAAAGCTTTTGAAAATTCTCAGCTGCGTGGGTTCCAAACCAGATCTTACCTTTTGCCACCTCTACCGTTGTATTAGTTGCAGCTGTAATCATCCAGTACAACGGAAAAACAGAAATAAAGGATACAATAATCAGAAAAATATAGGTTGGAATCAGTCTCTTTTGAATTGCTGATGGATTCGTATTTTTCTTAGTCACGTGTATCACCTACTTTCAAGTTAATGAAGGCAAGAATTGCCACCATGATAAATACCACGAAGGACATTGCGGATGCATATCCGAAGTTCGCAACACCATTTCCAAAGGAATTGTTAAAAATATAATGGGACATGGTAATTGTTGAGTTTGCCGGTCCACCCTTCGTCAAGTTCACAGACTCATCGAACAACTGTAAGGTTCCGTTGATTGACATAATAAAGGTCATAACAATGGTCGGACGAAGCAGTGGAACTGTAATGCCCCAGAAGGTCTTCCAACCGTTGGCTCCATCGATTTTCGCTGCCTCATATACGGAATATTCAATGTTTTGAAGTCCTGCCAGGTAGAACACCATGTTATATCCTGTCCATCTCCATAACAGAGCGATGATAATAACCATTTTTGCAGTGGATGTTGTTCCAAGGAAATTGATATTTCCATGTGTAATTCCGATTTTCTGAAGTACATCATTCACAAGACCCTGTGTTGCAAAAAGAGATTTGAAGATTAATGCGTAAGATACAAGGGATGTGGCACATGGAAGGAAAACCATCGTACGGAACAATCCTTTAAATTTCAAATCCTTGTTGTTCAACAGCTGTGCCAAAAGTATCGCAAGAATCAACATGATCGGCACCTGAATGATCAGATACAGATATGTATTCACCAAGGATCCCTTGAACAGATTATCCTTGAACATTCTTGTGTAGTTGTTGAAAATACTTGGGGATGCCCACCGCATATTTGCGGAAGATCCAGTCTGTAGTGACATAATGAAGGCTCTGATCATAGGATAAAAGCTCATTATGAAAATCAGAATGGTTGCCGGTGCCAGGAAAATCCATCCCGCTGTTTTTTGTTTTCCCTGCACACTCTTATATTTTGTCTTATTCAAAAGAAGTCCCCCTTTCGGTTTATTCCTTCCTGTGTTACCGATAATTCCTGTAACTCCTTTGATAGAGTTATGGGATGAAACAGTCGGAGCTTGTACCCCGACTGAATTAAACAAAACAGGGAATCGGGTTGCCCGATTCCCTGCCCTTCATTCTTTCATCGGGTTATTACTCATTACCCATTGCAAAGTTAACCTGATCCTGTGCGTTCTTCAGTTCATCTGTTGCCTTTGCGCCATCGTCGATGTTGTGGATTGCTGCTGCAATCTGCTCACGTGCTGTGTAATGATAATCAGACTGCTCAACGGTTGGTACATTAGCGCCCATCTCTACAATCTTCTGGTAGATTGGCTGTCCGCCGAAGTAATCAACACCCTCTTTGTATACATCTGACTCGCCTGCAGAGATGCATGTTGTGATAACACCACCGTTCTTCAGTGCGTTGTCATAGGTCTGCTTGGAACCTTCACCACCACCGAATGTGTAAGCCAGGAAGTCCTTTGCCAGCTCTGTGTTCTTGCAGTTTGCTGTTACGTAAAGGGAAGAACCACCATTTGATGCGAATCCCTCTTTACCTGTCAGTGTCGGCATAGATGTGATTTCCCACTTTCCGGAATTATCCTTTACCTGCTCAATGGTAGGGATAATCCAGTTACCGTTCATAACACCTGCTACCATATCGCCTACGATGGTCTGGTCTGTATAATCGGACCAGTCGTTTGCAAGATAGAGTACGTTATCCTTTTTCAGCTTAACAATCACATTAATAATGTCAGCCATTGTCTTGTTATCTGTGAAGTTTGGCTTGCCATCCTTGAACTGGGATGCACCCTCAGCCTGAAGCATCATGTATGGAAGATCGTTTCCATCTCCATCCATTGACAGAAGGTACTTACCTGTCTTGTCATATACTTCCTTACCGATTTTATCGAACTCATCCCAGGTAATACCTGTTACATCGTCGATGGTGTATCCACACTCTTTTAAGATATCTGTTCTATAAGCGAAGATAACTGTACCGTTATCTACCGGAACTCCGTAATGCTTATCATTTATGGTTGAATAAGAAAGCTTCTCTGATCCAAAATCATCCCAGTTGATGTTTGCATCATTTACATCCTGCCATGCCTCCGGATAATCATTGACATAACGGTTGATGTAATGATCCTGGAACAGTACAATATCAGGAAGTGTGCTGTAGTCTCCGGATGATCCTGCCAGTGTAACAGCATCTTCAACATCGGAGGACTGACTCTGTGTTGAAATGTTCAGCTTGAAGTCCGGATCCTTTGCCTTGTAAGCTTCAGCAGCTGCTTCAAGTGCAGGGATATTGAAGTTTTCATCCCATGCAAATACAGATAAGGTATGCTCATCTTCTGCAGATGTATCCACCTTTGCGGTCTCTTTCTTTCCGCTGTCTGCCTTTTTCTCACTGCTTCCGCAACCTGCCAGCATTCCAACTGCCATTGCACTCACCAGTAAAATCGATAATGCTTTTCTTTTCATAAAAAACCCCTCCTTGTAGGTTTTGAGATCCTTCGTAGACACACCCCTTTTGTGCATCTTACACGAATAAATCTCGGTTGTTCTTTAAGACATTAGTAATTATATCTGTATTCTTTCCGAAATTGTTCGTAAAAATACCCAGTAATTATGCAAAAACAACTATTTCGACAGTCAATGCGCATTTTACTGATCAATTTTACCAACAACGCTTTTCTTGACATCTACATAGAGAAAAGGCTGTGAAAAACCCGATGATTTTTCACAGCCCTTTATTCCTTCGATTCTTTTATATATTGTTCTTCGGCGGTTCGTCCAAGTCAATTCCTTCCCAACCTTTCTGGGCAGTAATTTTAAAATCGGATAGCAGGCTTCCGCTCCGTCTTCCGCCATTTTTCCATTGCAAAGGTGTCATTCCTGTCAATGACTTGAAATTACGATTGAATGTGGACGGCGTCTGATAGCCAATCCGGTAGCAGACATCTTCCATGGATACGTCTTCCCGGGCAATCATATCACAGGCCTTGTCAATTCTTACCATATTGATATATTCTACCGGCTTCATATTCATACTTTCCTCAAACGTACGCCGGAAATGACTTTCCGATAAGCCGGATATTTCCGCAAGATCACCAATATGTATCTCTTCATTGTAGTGGGAAGAGACGAATTCAATGGCATCGCGAATGTAACGGTTCACGCGATTGATACGACGAGCCGCTTCCCGCTCCTGATTTAACCGCAGGATTCCAACAGCAAACGTCGCAAGCCATCCTTTCAGGGATTCCTTATAATAAGGCCCCTGATTACGGCATTCCCGCATCATTTCAAGAATCAGGTGTCCCATATCACCATGATTTTCCTTGCTTTTCATGGTCCCCCTGCTGTTGATCTGGTGCAGAATTTCAGAAACGGAATACCCTTCCCACTTCATTTCTTCCGTTACAAAGGCATCCATATCGATGAATAAAAACTCCCATTTACAGATATTTCCCGGATCTGAAATGGTCGTATGAGGAATATTGGCAGGAATAATTGTAAACATCTGATCAGAATAACGGTAGACCCGGTCTTCAATGATCAATCGTCCTTTTCCATGGTAACAATAGCCAACTTCCATATAATTATGGAAATGAAGCATTCCGTTATATCCTTTTCCGTATTCCTGTTCCCAGCCTTTTCCCAACTTTGGCAGAATATATTCCCCTTTTGGAATATCGTAATAACGAAATTCCATCTTTTTCTTCTTTTTCGCCATAGATACTCCTCTCTGTTTCAGGTCTCGTCACGGTGCGTTTCCCAAAGCTGATAACCCAGATGAATCTATCAAAAAAAACGAGCATTCTTACGAATGCCCGCTCCTGTGATACAAAATCCTCGAAAATTAATTCTTACTCTGTAACGTATGGCATAAGTGCGATATGACGTGCGCGCTTAATTGCTACTGTAAGAGCTCTCTGGTGCTTTGCACAGTTTCCTGTAATACGACGAGGAAGGATCTTTCCTCTCTCAGAGATATACTTCTTTAACTTTGCTGTATCCTTGTAATCAATTACATTATCCTTGCCACAGAATACGCAAACTTTTCTTCTTCTACGAACTGGTCTGCCTCTAAAAGCCATGATATCTACCTCCTATAAAGTAGTTTAAACCTAGTAAAATCTAGTTAAATGGTAATTCTTCTTCAATACCATCTGGGATATTCATAAAACCATCCCCAGCGTCTCCTGTTGGTGCTGAGCTACCCTGGCTTGCCGGACCCGGATTCGGATTAACCGGTGCCTGATAGTTAGCTGCGTTATTCTGAGAAGCTGCCTTACTCTCTGCAAACTCGATTGTATTGACAACTACCTGGAATCCATAGACCATCTGGCCCTCTTTGTTCTGGTAATTATCATTCTGCATTTCGCCTTCGAGAACCACCTTGGTTCCCTTGCGAAGATATTTCTCAACGAACTCACCGGTCTTACCGAATGCAGTACAGTTGAAGAAATCAGCTTCCGGCTGTCCATCACGCTTAAATCTACGATCAACTGCAAGTGAAAAACGTGCAATTGCTGTGTTAGACGCGCCACCATAACGTACTTCAGGATCTCTTGTCAGACGACCCATGAGAATAATCTTATTCATATAAGAACCCCTTCTTTCTTAATCTTAAGCCTCGTCTTTACGAACGACTAAGAAACGAAGAACATTCTCCATAATACGAACATCAGACTCGATCTTTGCTGGAGCCTCTGGCTCTGCATCGAAGTTGATGAAGTAGTAGAAACCTTCATTCATCTTCTGAATCTCGTAAGCAAGCTTCTGCTTACCCCAGTCATCAGTCTCTCCTAAAACGCCGCCGTTACGAGTGATGTACTCCTTCGCCTTCTCAACAACAGCTGTTCTAGCATCGTCTTCGATCTTTGCATTCACAACGAGTGCTAACTCATACTTGTTCATTCACTTTCCTCCTTCTGGACTAGTGGCCCTTCCCTTGCAGGAAGAGCAAGGATTTCATATACCACGGTTTCATATCATAACATGTACAGCAAGCTATTTCAAGTCCTTCTTCCGACTTCTTTGGACTTTTCTTTATATCAGCCCATCTGGTCCAGAGCATCGAATACTTCTCCTATTTTTCTTTTTATAATAAGAGTGTTCTCTGCTGCTTTGATACCAATCTCGCTTTCATTAATGACAGCCAGGCGCTCTCCTCGGAAATAATTGATAAAGGATGCTGCCGGATACACCGTAAGGGATGTTCCTCCAATGATCAGCATATCCGCCTCTGACAATGCCTTTAAAGCTCCCTGGACCTGATCCTCCGGAAGTCCTTCTTCATATAAGGTAATATCCGGGCGAATACATCCGCCACAGGAACAGGTTGGAATTGCTTCTTTTGAGTCAAAAATATAATCTCTGTCATATTTCTTGCCACAATTCATACAATAATTGCGCAGGGCACTTCCATGAATTTCAAATACCTTTTTACTTCCGGCCTTTTGATGCAATCCGTCAATATTTTGCGTTACAACACCAATGAGCTTGCCTTTCTGCTCTAATTTCGCAAGGTATTCATGCGCCCGGTTCGGCTTGATATTTCTTGTATCCATTTTCTGCCTGTGGAATTCAAAATAAACCTCCGGTTTATCCACCAGACAGCTGTGGCTTAACAGATATTCCGGTCGATACTGATCAAACTGGATATCGTGCTGGTTATACAACCCGTCTTTGCTTCGAAAGTCAGGAATTCCACTTTCTGTGGACACTCCCGCTCCACCGAAAAACACGATTTTCGTCGAGCAATCGATCATTTCCTTTAATTGCCTGATTTGCTCCTCCATTGTCTTCCCCTTTCCTACTCTAATAACTGTTTGTAAACTTCCCGCTTTGTGATTCCTCTATCCTTTGCCACGGCCTTCATGGCTTCTTTCCGGTCCATACCCTGACTCAAATACTGCTCCATATGTTCTTCGAGAGATATATTCTCGTACATTGCCTTTTGCTCCGCCAGGGATTCCTCTTTTGATTTACCGGCGATGACCAGAACATATTCCCCTCTCGGATCCGTTCCTTCATAGTAGTCCACTGCCTGCTTCAAGGTCATCATCAACTTTTCTTCAAATTTCTTCGTAAGCTCGCGGCAAATGGTCACTTCCCGGTTCTCACCCAACTCTTTGCAAAGCTCCGCCAGTGTCTTTCTAAGATGATGCGGTGCTTCATAGACAATCATTGTCCTTGTTTCACGCTTCATCTCCTCCATGACCCTTGCATGCTCTTTTTTATCCTTTGGTAAAAATGCCTCAAACGCAAATCTTCTGCATTTTTGACCGGAGGAGGTTACAGCGGTAATAACAGCTGCCGGGCCCGGAATCGCATAGACCTGTATCCCTTCCTCATAGCACATTTTGCAAAGTTCTTCCCCCGGATCGGATATTCCCGGCGTTCCAGCGTCTGTGATGACGGCTACCGTCTGCCCTTCATGCATACGATCCAACAGCATTCGCGCCTTTTCAATCTTATTGAATTCATGATAACTGGTCAGTTCGGTTCTGATATCAAAATGATCCAGCAGCTTTCGTGAGGTTCTGGTATCTTCCGCTGCGATCAGATCCGCCTCTTTTAAGATGCGAACGGCACGAAACGTCATGTCTTCCATATTTCCAATCGGTGTTGCCACCAGATAAAGATTTCCTACCATATTCTTTCTGCAGATCGTCAAGACTCGCTAAAATCCGTAGATCTGCTTTACCTCCTCTGTATATTCATCCTTTGACGCATAGATAATCCTTGGCTTTTCCACCGTCATCCGGGCTTTTCCACCCTTTCTTCCCTCGATTAGAACCATATTCGGCTCTGCGTCGACGTAAGGATATACCAGCTGCATTCGTTTCGGTTCAAGTCCTTCCTTCACCATCCCGGCAATAATTTCAGCCAGGCGGAAGGGTCTGTGTACAAAATAGCATCTTCCGTTTGGCTTCAAAAGAAGCTTCGTCTGATGCAACAGATCCGAAAGACTCATTTTAACTTCATGTCTTGCAATGGCTTTTGCGTCCTTTGTGTTTTGTATTCCGTGTGACTCTACCATATAAGGTGGATTACTTACGACAACGTTATAACAGTTTTTTCCAAGAAGATTGGCCGCTTCCTTCATATCTCCGGTTACGATCTCAATCTTCTCCTCTGTCTGATTCATTGCAACCGACCTTCTTGCCATGTCAGCACTGTCTTCTTGTATCTCAAGTCCAATAAAATGTGTCCCCGGTGTCTTTGCCTCCAACAGGATCGGTAAAATCCCGTTTCCTGTTCCAAGATCTACAACCGTTTCATTTTTCCTGATGTTGGCAAAATCCGACAGCAAGACCGCATCCATTCCAAAACAGAAACGGGCAGGATCCTGGATGATCCTCCTCCCGTTCCGTTGCAAGTCATCGATACGCTCGCCCGGTTTTAATGGGATGTTCTCTTCCATGGAACCTGCCCTCTTTCTATCAACTTCTACCGCCTGGAATCATCCTTTGGCTTCGGTCGCTGTTTATCTGCATAGTTGTGAGCAAAGCCGGAAGAATATCCGCCCCGTTCAAAGCGCATATCCTTGTTGTTGCTCCTGCGATCGCCGCGTTCATTTCCATTGTTTCGGCGATTATTGTTACGATTCTTATTACCTGATCCACCGGAATTCTCGCGATTATCTCTGTTACGTTTAAAGTTATTCTCACGATTTTCATTTCCGTTGTTTGCGTTATTGTTCCAGCCCTTTCGGTCCGACTTCCGACGGTTTCCGTTGCGATTATTGTTGTTATTATTTTCTCGGGCCGGCTTCTTATTGTTCTTTTGAGGCTTTGTCTCAGGTATTACGACGCTCTCCTCAATCTCACTCTTCTCATTCTTCTTGTTATCGGTATGGATGAATTTTTTATTCAGTGAAGATGTGTTGTTTTTCTTATCATCCTCCGGAATCGTCTCGCCTCTTGCAGCCGCTTCCTCTCTTCGCTTCTGCAGTTCCTCCGCCTTCTGACGCTCCCTCTCCCTGCGCTGTTTCTTCGGGATATAGGTCAGCTCATCCGCTGCATATTCACGGATTTCCTTGGTATCATCCATCTCAAACAATACCGCCACCTTCTGGCGAAGGATGTTAATGGATGTTACAACACCTTCTTCTCCTTCTGCCGTGGTCGCTCCGTCACCCTTCTGAGGCATTTTCTTGTTGAGATATTCGTATGTCTCTTCCTCATTCTTAAGGCAACACATCAAACGTCCGCAAACACCGGAAATCTTGGTCGGATTCAGGGAGAGATTCTGCTCTTTCGCCATTTTGATGGATACCGGAGCGAAATCCTGTAAGAATGTCTTACAGCACAGTTCTCTTCCGCAGATTCCAAGGCCTCCAAGCACTTTGGTCTCATCTCTTACGCCAATCTGACGAAGCTCGATTCTTGTACGGAAAACACTCGCCAAATCCTTTACCAGCTCACGGAAGTCCACACGACCGTCTGCTGTGAAATAAAACAACAGCTTATGCCGGTCAAAGGTATATTCCGCCTGAATCAGCTTCATTTCCAGATTATGATCCTTAATCTTCTGCTGACAAATGCGAAATGCCTCCCGCTCTCTGCTCCTGTTATTGCGGTCCTCTTCCACATCCTCTTCGGATGCTACACGCATAATGTTTTTTAACGGTTCTTTTATTTTATCTTCCGCCACATCCATAACAGGAATTGTAATCTGTCCCATTTCGATGCCCCGCGTTGTCTCAACGATAACGTGGTCACCAACCTTTAAATCCATATCCTGCGGATCATAATAGTAATTCTTCCCCGCGGTACGGAATCTTACACCTGTAATCTTTGGCATCCTAATCTCACTTTCCTGTGAATCTATTCCTTTGTCCGTCTCAACTCAGTAAAAAGATTTTCCAAAATCAGCTGAGGCCGAACCTGTCGCTTCAATTGCTCTCTGGCAACACACAGTGCTTCAAAATTCTTCTGCAGCTGACGGAAGCTGTAAGTGCCTGCTCCCTGAGCCACTTTCGAAAAAGCATCCTGGTAGATCAGTTGCTCTCTTAAAGCACCTGCCTTATATAATAACACATCCCGATACCAGTCTTCCATTAAATCAAACCCACTTGCGAGTTCCTTTTTGTCTTCCGCCAGTTTTTCAATATCATCCGTCCACTGGTATACACTACTGCCCGGCAGCTGTGACAGGATTCGAATGTACATTGTCCTTTTTTCCTCGAATTCCTCACTGAGCGCCAGCTCTTTCGCACGGCCAAGGTTTCCCCTCGCAAAAGGCAGTATTTTCTGCGCGCGAACCGGCGGAATATGCTCCCTCTGTGTTAACGCTTTCACGATTTGATCATCTGACAATGGCACCATGGATAATTTGATACACCGACTTCGAACCGTTTGTAACATCATTTGTTCGTTGGTTGTCAGCAACAGAATAACGGCATATTCCGGCGGTTCTTCGATGGTTTTTAGAAGTGCATTCTGAGCCTGCTCATTCATAAGCTCTGCTTCATCGATGATATAGACCTTGTATTTGCTTTGATAGGGCCTGATCTGTACATCCCCGACAACCTGTTCACGAATTTCGTCTACCGAAATCAGCTGAGGCTTATTGTGGGTCACATAGATCAGATCCGGATGGTTGTGACTCTCCACCTGTTTACAGCTGTGACAGTTCCCACAGCTTTCGTCTCCCCCGTCTTCCCGTTCTTCACATAAAAGCGCCTTGGCAAAGGCTTCTGCCATCTGCTTTTTCCCCATGCCATCCTCTCCGCTCAGCATGTAGGCCTGGGATATTTTATTTAAGGCCAGGGAATGCTGTAGATGCTCTCTTACAGCCTCCTGACCAATGATATATTCAAAATTTTTCATTTTACATCCGCCATCAAGTTGAAATATCAAGCAAAAGGCCCCGAATCTCGTCCACCTTTCCCAGAAGAGAAAGATGATCCTTCTCATCGCTGACAAGCTCCTGTGCCAATTCATCCAGATTCTTGTCCACAAGCTTTACCATTCCATAGACTCTGTGGCGACCCCTTCTGTCCAGGAAATTCTCACGGCTGAACTTATGGGAGCGATTGACGACTTCATTCACAAATTCCTTGACCAGAGAACGGTATTTCTTCATATCCCGGATATCCATATGATCCGCAATCCGCTTTCCCTGCTCATCGATCTGACTCATAAGACCCTTCAGCTTTTCTGAAAGATCTGCATCCTCAATCTTTGAAGCCAGAGTAAATTTAAAATCACCATCTGCCTTCGTTGTCTCTTTTGCCTCTGAAAGCATCGATGCCTGATTAACCTGATTAACTCTAAGATCCATGAGGAATCACCTGCCTTTTTTAATATATGCTGCAATAACATTCACCGTCGTCTTTAATGAAAGGTTCACAAATCTCTTTCTAACGCCGGCTTTCTTTAGATTTTCCTCAGAAAAATCCTGCTGGTCAGCAAGAAATCTTCTGCACATTTCATCATACTTCGGCTCTTTTTGCTTTTTCTCTCTTCCAAGAGCCCGTGTGAGACGAATTCCGTCTTCTACCTCTATATATATCGGCACAACACGCCGCTTTCCGTAGTAGTTCCGGATACGGGTAAAGGCCTCCAGTGTTCCGATGATAAGATAATCCTGCTGTTTCGTCAGATCGATCTGATCATCATCCACGGTAAAGTAGTTCCACGGTCCGTACACGGTCTGGTAGGTTCTTTTTTCAACCACTTTACCCGCTTCTGTCAATTCCGCTAACTTCTGGTCACTGCAAAAGTGGTAGGTCACCCCGTCTGTTTCACCTTCCCGCATCGGTCTGGTGGTATACGGCACAATCTTTTTTAATTTCAAGTCTCTTCGTTTCATGAGTCTGGCGTAGATCGTATCCTTTCCGGTCGCACTCTTACCCATGATCATATAAATCTTAGACATAACCTGCTCTTATTCCTCTATTATAACGGGAAACTCTCCATTTTCGCTACAACCGTCCAGGGTCAGTCCCTGCTTTTTCGCTTCCTTCAGCTTTGTAACGATTTCTTCACTGACGTATTCGCCCGGAACCAGCAGCGGAATTCCCGGTGGATAAATACTCCAAAGTCCACCTGCAACTCTTCCCGTTGCTTCTTCTAGTGGTACCCACTGTGTTTCTTTCGACTCTGCGCAGGAAATCGGCAACTTCTGCTCAGGCCTTACATCGTACAGATAAATCTTCCGGCTTTCTTCACATACCTGCCTTCCGGTCCTTTTCTCTTGGTCCGACAGTTCCCTGTCAAGACACTTCATCCCTTCCAGCAGTCTGTTCAGTCCCTCATCCGTATCCATCACAGAGGTCATTGCCAATGCATGCCCCAGCGAACACATTTCAAGTTCCAGATGGTTTCTCTGACGAAAATAATCCATCAGTTCGCTTCCGCTCATCCCTTCCGCCGTAATCACCAGCTTTCCAGGATCCCTTGTCCAATCCTCTCTCTCCCAGAACCTGACCTTATAAAGGCCTTTTGCCCCGGATCGAATGTTTTGGAGTCTTTTTCCATAGAGGGGTAAAGTCTCATCCCCTTCTTCCTCAAGAAAACGGCAGCACGCATCCATCCCTGCCATTAGAATATAGGAAGGCGAACTGGTCTCATAATAATCAAAATACTTTTGAATTCTCCACTTTGCAATCCGGCTGTCCTTCTTCATAAGAAGCGCCGCCGTCTGTGTAAAGCTTGGTAGTGTCTTGTGTAAACTAACCACCACCGCATCGGCACCCTGCTGAATCGGATTCTCTGGAAAATCATCCTCCATCCTCTTTTGGTCTTTTCTTAGACCTAGATGGGAACCATGGGCTGCATCAACAATGAGTGTTACTTCATGTGAATGACATATAGATGCAATCTTCTTCACGTCTGAACATACGCCTTCATAGGTTGGGCTTGTTATAACCATAGCCTTGGGAGAGCGCCCCTGTCTTTTCTCTTCCTCTAAGACACTTGCAAGTACATCCGGATTGATGGGTCCACAAATACCTTCCTCTGATATCTCCGGGTAAAGATACCGGCAATCCAGCTGTCTTAATATTGCCCCGTGATAGACTGCTTTGTGGCAATTCCTTGCAATTAATACACGATCTCCAGGCTTTGTAGCTGCTGCAATCGTGGTCAAAAGCATATCGGTAGAGCCTCCCACCGAAAGGTTGCATACATCGCATCCGTACAAATCCGCGTAGCGTTGTTCCAGCTCTTGAAGGATCCCCTCCGGCCGGTGCAGATTATCAAATCCATCAATTTCCGTGATATCAATATCATAGGGATTTGCAAAGGGAAGCTGTCTTCTCTTATGCCCCGGCATATGAAAAGGATAAGGGTCATCCGGTCTTAACATCTTAAGCTGATGAAGCAGCTGTCTTACTTCTTTCAATTTTCTCTCCTTGATCGAATCCGGTTTAATCCAGATATCTTCCTAATTGCGGCATCCAATCCCCAAAGAAAATATCTTCCTTCTCCAGTGTTTCCCAGACAGGTTTTATAAATAACGACAACTGACTATGTACTTCCTCCCAGGTTGGCGACTTCATATGATGTCGTCGCAAGAGAACCTTCCACTTTTTTCTGAGGAAGGGGCTGTTGGAGTAACTCGCCCACAACTCATAAGTTTTCCTTTTTGCACTTCGTCCGCTTTGGCACAGTCGTCTTCCGACCGCCTCTGAAACATCTCGTCCCGACATTGGCGTTGTGCTGACAAGCTCATAGAGACTTAAGTATTCCTCCATCTCATTCAACAACTCCAGCTTCTCCATAATCACGTCCACATGATCCGCTGCCGCTTCCTCCGAAGGATATCTTAGAATGGAGATTTTTCTCTCCTTACAGCCAAAAAATTCCAGTTCGTCCTCAATCGGGAAAATACCTCTCTGGGCTTTTTGTATCTGAAACTTGAGTGGGACATACATTCCATCGTAGTGTACCTCCACACGTTCCTTCGCTCCGATACTTTTAATCTCCAGCGGCAGCTTCATTTCCCTCGCATCCATCTGCAGCTTCATCAGAAGTCGTTCTCTGAAATCACTTTTCATCTCACAACCGGGTACAAATCCATCACTTTTTGTGATACGTTCATCCTCAGTATAATAAAAACGAAGCCCCTCTTCCAGCACATGACAATCCTTCGAAGGATCCAGGGTGCTTGGTGTCACCAGCCACATCTGCTCCAGAAAATGGTTCTTTCTGAGCAATACCAGAAAAAGCCCCATCACATACCAGCCAAAAACCTGGGCAAAGGGTAAATGATTTTCTTCTGCATATTTTGTCAGATCTGCCCGGTTCATCATCACAGCCACACTCCAATCATGGACTGAACTTTCTTCAACACCTGTCGCTCTCTTGCATATTCCATCAGCTTGTCTACCCGCTTTTCCTTATCTCGTATATAGGAAAAGACCCCTTCACGGAAATCATCCCGATCCAGTTTCTCCTGATATTTTAAAACATCACAGATCAGGCGATCCTTATCATATATCTGCATCGGATTCCCTGCGACTTCCACTGTTGTTACACCCAGCTTCATAACCTCCGGTTCTGTGTAGCAGGGAGTCACGATTGGATATTCTATTTTAAACCGTGACTTGCTTGTATTTTTACTGATTGCAATATTCCAGCCATAGGGACGCTGCTTAAGATAACCATGATAATACAGAGCACTTCCCAGCGTTAGTATTCCATCCGGGTACATTGCCACGATAAGCTGTTCCTCTGAATAATCTTCGGACTTCGTCGTATAGTAACCGCTCTTCACCCTTGTCAGGCTTCCTTCCTCCACAAACTGAAGAATTCGTCGGTAATCAATTCCAAGATCCGTGATTGCTTTCGTTTTCACAAGACCCTTTCCGGCCTCCACCAGTTCCTGGATACACTCCAGTTCGTATACTTTTTTCTCTTCCCGATCCATTGGAATATCTGTTTTCATTTATTTCTCCCGCATTTTTGCCACGCATTATGTGTTTACTTGGTAAAAATATACCTCTATTATAGCAGACCCTTTCGGTTTTTGCGATTTTTCTTGCGCAAGACCTTTTTTCCCTATATCATGGAATCTGAGGACATTGATTTCTGTCTTTTAAAGGATTAGAAGACAGTATTTTATCTCAGAATCCAAAGGAGGAATATGGATCGTTCACTTTCAAAAAGTCCTTCCCGGAAAGTGCTCGAAGAGTCTATCCGTCGTATCCTGATGACCGAGACCTTACAGGAGGGAAAGAATCGACACTTTAAAAGTGCCAAAGATTTTATGCCATTCTTTGAATCGCTCTACCCTGCAACGGATGCTCTGACCAAACAGGTTCAGCGTGCGATCAAAGCCATGGATATGCCCCGCGATGAAAAGGGGTATTTCATTATTGATAAGACCAGGGCTCAACTGGAAAAAGACAAGGAATTATCAAGAATGCTACAAAGAACCGAATCGGAAGTTGTTGAGTTATCGGGCCTGGAAGTTGTTTTCCTCAAGACTTCCTCCTCTTACAAGGATTACCTCCGACAACTGATCTGCGAATCGGAAACACTAAAAGACAAATACATAACGGTTGCTGACTCGTCCAATGGACTTCTCTTCTTAACCAGCAACAAACACTTGCTGCAGTCGCAGCTAAAGAAACTGGAGGAACTATCATGAAAATCTCTTCAATTGCAGCCTGGTTCTTAACGGCTGCTGTTACTGTCACAGCCTCTGTTCCGGGGCTTATGCCGATGCCGGTGCAGGCAACCACAACCACCACGAAATCTTCGGTTGTAAAATGGCCGACGCCGGGACGAATCAATTCCAAATGTGCTGTCCTGATGGATGTGGACACGGGCACCGTATTATATAGTAAGAATCCGGACAAGCAAAAGTACCCGGCAAGTATCACGAAGGTTATGACAGCCCTCCTTGCACTGGAAAACAGCAATCTGTCAGATGAAGTTGTCTTTTCCGAAGAAGCTGTATACAAGAACGAAGGAAACACCTCTCATATCGCCAGACAGGTGAATGAGAAAATGACCATGGAGCAAAGCCTTTACGGCATGATGCTGGAATCCGCCAACGAATGTGCCTGGGCCATTGCAGAAACCGTTGGAGGAACAGAACCTAACTTCATCCGTATGATGAACGATAAAGCCAAGGAATTAGGTTGTACCCATACACATTTCAACAATCCAAACGGTCTTCCGGATCCAAAGCACAAAACAACCGCAATGGATATGGCAAGAATTGCCAGAGCCGCATACAAGAATCCGGATTTTGCCAAAATTGTAGGAACCAAGAGCTACCAGATTCCTAAAACCAACAAGCATAAGACAAAAACACCTTTGAACAACCACCATTGCATGTTGAATTACTATCACACCTCGCGCTATCTTTACAAATACTGCATGGGTGGTAAAACCGGTTATACAACAAAGGCAAATTCAACCCTTGTGACCTACGCCAAGAAGGGGGATACAACCCTTGCCTGCGTTGTCCTCGATGCTCATAATCCGGATCATTACATTGATACAACCAACCTGTT
Source organism: Lachnospiraceae bacterium C10 (assembly GCA_900100095.1). Taxonomy (GTDB): domain Bacteria; phylum Bacillota; class Clostridia; order Lachnospirales; family Lachnospiraceae; genus Weimeria. Next base: position 2,121 of record FMTN01000029.1, on the reverse strand, counting down.
TGAATGGGGATTCAAGAACTTTAAGAATGTTAAAGTATCAGAACTCCGTGATTTTTCACAATCCAATGTATTTACCGACAATAACGGTCTTGGCCATAACCTCTCACTTGTAGAACCGGCGGAAAATGCAACGATTATCATTCCAAGAAACGCCAGCTCCGATGATGTTACCATGGAAGTTACGCCTTCCTCATCCAAGGACAACAAAGTGGTCGGTCTGCTTTGTTTTAGCTACGGCAAGAAGAAGATTGGAACCGTCCAGCTGAAATCTACGGAAAAGGAAAGTGACAGTTATCCTTTCCACAATGTTAAGAAAGAAAGTGAAAAGGATTACATCCAGATCAATCCACTCTTTATTATCCTGGTTATTGTCGGTGCCGCAACCGCTCTATGCCTCCTTTTCTTCGGAATCCGGAAGTTGAGCGAAACGATTTCAACCACAAGAAGAGATCGATACTCCGCCCGCAAAGGCCAACAGACCTATCGCAAGATTCGAAGAAACGATCGCAGACGATAACTGCATTACAATAGCATTGATAGGGCAAAAGCTTCGCAGATTTTATTTCTACGGAGCTTTTTTTCTGTTATAGGATGCTGTACGAAATAATTGTATCAACAATTTTTCCACATTTTGTTGATAACTATTAGAGTTATACTCTTTAGACAGACTTATCCATCCTAATATATAATATGAACACTTATATGACGTATTTCGCGACACAATTATTCATTTTCGACATTTTAAAAGACATCATTAATTGTCAGATAGTTACGATATCCTTTTCGTAACCGCTTTTTTGGCCACGTAAAAAAGCCGATTGTGTACTTTTCCACAACATTATGTTTGTATTGTGGATTTCCACCATCGGCTTTTCTCATTATTGTATTTCAAGTCTCGCTCTATTTATTTTATCTCAACACGCTTTGCGACCAACTTACAGATCGGATTTCCTTTGGAAGAGAACTTCTCCTCGTATTCCGTCATAATATTCCCTTCATTCAGCTTTTCATCATGATGAAGATCTCTTGTTACGACTTCCAGCTCCCATCCCGGCGTCTGCTCAAACTCTTCCACTGAGAAAGTGAACAGATCCTGATTGTCTGTCTTAAACTCAATGACACCATCTTCACGTAACACCTGATGATATTTATCCAGAAATCTATGGTGAGTCAGACGACGCTTCGCATGGCGATCCTTCGGCCAAGGATCGGAGAAATTCAGATAGATCTTATCCAGTTCCCCATCCTCAAAAATATCCAGGATTTCCGCTGCGTCAAAACACAGGAACTTCAAATTATCCGGCGCTTTCTCTCCTTCTGCTTCCATTTTCTGCAGACCTCTTAAAAGTACAGAAGAATAGCGCTCCATGCCCAGGAAACCGGCCTCACTGTCTCTTACAGCCAACTGGGTGATAAACTGACCTTTTCCCATTCCGATCTCTATTCTCACCGGTTTACCGTCAAAGAAGTCCCTGCTCCAGGTTCCCTTATGCTCTGATGGTTGATTCACACAATATTCACTCTCTGCTACCGCTTCCTCAGCTCCCGGAATATTTCTAAGTCGCATATCATTTCTCCTTGTTATCTCCTTGCAAAAAGAAAAGCCCTAACTCCGCGGTGCTCCGCAAAATTAAGACTTCCACCATGCGCGATCAGGGGTTCGAACCCTGGACACCCTGATTAAGAGTCAGGTGCTCTGCCAGCTGAGCTAATCGCGCTTATTCATTTTGTTGCCGTTCCCGACAACAAAATCATTATACATACTCTCCCTATATAATGCAAGCACTTTTTTTATTTTTTTAAAAAATTTTCTCCAATTGCAACAACTTATTCCCTTTGTGGTGTAACGGGCCTTTTTGCAACCTTCCATAGATCAAAAAACGCAGGATACCAACCGATACCCTGCGCTTACTATTACATTTGGTTAAACAATGCCTCAATTTCTTCCGGACTCATCATCTTATTCGGATCGCCCTGAACCACCGGTGCCGGAGCACTCTCTTCCTTTGGTGCCTCTGCCGCATTCGCCTGGGCAAACATTGCTGCTATCTGATCCGGATCTAACTTCGCATTCGGATCTTCACTCACCGGTTCGATTGCTACCGGCTCTTCCACCACTTC
>FMTN01000042.1 GCA_900100095.1 Lachnospiraceae bacterium C10 | reverse complement strand
CTCCTGCTGAACGTCACGCTGGCAAAAGCGAGGAGATACTTAATCATCGCAAGGAAGTCTATGAAGCTGCTAAAGCAGCACATCCTGAACGGTGGAATGGTCGTGAAATCCGCAACTGGGATAACATCGATAAAGTATTTCTTAATCCTGATAAGATTGAATCTGCAAATGATGCAACTGTACAACAGGTATCATAAACAACGTTCATTACTGACCTGGGTTAGCCTAGGTCAGATGAAATATAGTAACTATCAATAAATCAAGTTTTACTGACAACTACGTTGACAAATTTCGATACGGTATCCACAACACTGACACGGGCTGTATCCATCTGAGCCACCTTGTCTGCAATGCTGTTGATTCCACCGATGGAATCATCAATTCCGTCGGATACCTCACCGAATGCAGCCTTGGTTCTGTCAACATCCTCACTCTGTCTTTGAATAATGTCTTTTACAGAATCCATAGTCTGAACTGCACGGTCAGAATCACGGATCAATTCATCCACAATATTCTCGATCTGCTTGGCAGAATCGTTGGACTGCTCTGCCAGCTTCTGAATCTGGGAAGCTACAACTGCAAATCCTCTTCCTGCCTCACCGGCTCTTGCCGCCTCAATCGAAGCATTCAGTGAAAGGAGATTGGTCTCCTCTGCAATGGCTGTAATAAAGGAAGTTGCCTCCCGAATCTTTCCTGCGGAAAGGTTCGTCGTCTTTGTCTGTGCTTCAATCTCAGCAATGCTGCTCTTCGTCTGCTCGTTGGTTCTGCCAAGCTCCTGCAGAATGTTAAGGGCCGTCTGATGAGAAGCCTTCATAGAAGATGCTGTATTGCTTAAGTTGTTAACTTCATTGTTAGTCTCTTCAATCATATTACCAATGGTAATAACGTTCTCAGAAGCACTCTGGGTCTCGCCCGCCTGTGAAGAAGCACCCTCTGCAATTTCACATACACTGCGGTCGACCTGAGCTGTTGTTTCATTCATATCCTCTGCATGCTTTAACATGCTGTTAGAGGAAGAATAGAGTATTTCACTCTGACCTTTGATTTCAGAAATAACATTCGCAAGGGCCTTTTGCAAATGAACCGTTGCGCGTGCCATAACACCGAATTCATCCTGTCTCTTCGCCAGTGTTTCTCCTGTCTCATCCTCTGAGAAATCCAGTAATGCCATCTTATTAATGAAATCAGACATCATCTGAACCGGACGAAGAATGATGACCAACATAACCGTCATCAAAATCGCTGCCAGAACGGAAATGATAATTCCAATAACAACGCTGCGATTCAGAATTCCTTTTGATGAAGCTAAAACTTCGCTCTCATCGGCAGAGATTACCAGAATAAAGGATCCGTCATCCGGTACATAGTAAGATGCATATTTTGTTTCGCCATTAAATTTGTATTCTACCACCGCATTCTTAGGATTCGGTGTCTTGCCTGACTGGATCTGTGCTACCAGTCCCTTTACCACTTCATTTTCAACCGGCTTGCCGATCTTTTCCGCTGTTGGATGGAATAACATAACACCCTTTCCATCCACAACATAAGCATAGCTGGATGTGATTCCCTTTACACCGACTCCCGTCAGACGATGAGACAAATTCTCTAAATTCAGAATATGCTCCACACCTACAGCATTCACGTCCGCTTCAACAGAACTTCCGTAAGCCAAAGCGATATCATTCAGATAATTCTTTGTTGTCTCTGTAAGCGTTGCCTGCGAACTAGGAACGGTAGTCAAAATCAACGCCACCATAACCACAAGAACCATGGCTATGGAAAAAACAGTTACCTTTCCTCTTACAGAGCGAATCAGAGATACTTTGTTGTCTTTTACTTTCTTTCCATCCTTGTCCATAATAATTCCCTTCCCTGAGATAAACATACTTTGTCTTATTGTATCCTTTGAATAGCCACAGAAGAGTTACAGTCTTTATTCCATATTATTAAAACCGTAATACTTGTCAATGCCGTCAGCCATGGCTTTCGCCATTTTCTTCTGATTCTTTTTCTTTGACATATATGTGTCATCGGATGGATTCGTCATAAATCCCATCTCAAGCAATGCCACCGGGATACTGCTCCAGTTGGTTCCGGTCAGATCATCCCTGGCGTGAAGTCCGTTTTTACGGATATCGGTTCCTTTGCAGTACTGTGTTAACAGCGCATCGGAAAGCTTTTTACTTTTCCTGCAGACAGACTTCGTAAGATACGGATTATTTTCGGACGGATATAAAGCCGATGCTCCATGGGCAGATGCTGCTGCTCCGTCTGCATGCAGCCGGATGGCGATGTTGCATTTTTTATTTAATTTCTGCGCCCTCTCTTTGTTACTGATATCCACATCATTTCTGCTGCGGGTCATAACCACTTTGTATCCCCGTGCCTTCAATTCCTTCTTGAGATATTTCGCAACGGACAGTGTCAGCTTATATTCCGGAATTCCCGTCGTTGTTCCACGCGTTCCACCGGCAACCTTGATCTTCTTCGTGTTGCTGCCCGGTCCCACCGGTTCCGTTCCAAAGTTACCTCTGCTCTGATGTCCCGGATCGATGCCGATAGTAAGATCGGACCGCTCTCTTTTCTTTGCCTTAGCTCCTGTTGTAAAAATACCGAATGTTGCGATCAAAACGGTCAGTGCGAGTGCAGCTGATACCATTCGCTTTGTTACTGATTTCATGTTTCCTCCTTCTTATTTTTCTCCCCTGCTGTGCAGACCGGCGCACCGAATGCGACGAAGGTCTCTTCCGGAACGTGAAATTTTGCTGTATGATCCAATGCTTTTGCTGCTTTGCTACTGATATTAAAGTAGTCATGAACAACGCCTGTCTTATCATCGTCATCCCATGTGACGTCCACCAGATACCATCTGCCGTTTTGCAGAACCTGGTTCCATGCATGCGTCTTACTGGTCACAACCATTGTCTTCATCCCCGATAGATTCATCAGGATCGAAAATGCACCGGAATATCCCATGCAAACACTTTCCCCATGTAAAAAAACAGAGGCTATACTCTGGTCGTAGGCATTTTCCTTATATTCCGTATCTTTAGCGATTCTGTCATGGAAATACAGCTCTTTTCCGAGATTCGACGTATATTTTTTTGCTCCTTTCAGATATTGCTCAATTTTACCGCGGATGGCATCCCGATCCGCAAGAACCTTCTTTGGTCTGGCATAATCTTTGTACACACAAAGGGCCACAAAAACCCTTTTCTCTCTATCAGATGAAGAAAGGTCATACCCCAGGCCTCCATCCAGGAAAAAATACTGCGGGTTTTCATACAGGAAAATCCATGTAACATCAAACATCTGTCCCACAGAAAGTCCCCTGCAACAAACATCTTCCATATAATAGTAGCCCTCATATTCTTCTGCTTCCCCTCTGCCATTCAGATAGGCCCTGGATACACCATCCAGCTGATGGTAGTAGGCTTTTTGCTTCTCTGACAACCTGGAATAAAAATATCTTCCACTGCATTGCTCCCAGAAATCATCCAAAGAATCCGATGGCGAAGCAGCCCTCTTCGCTTTGCTTTTTGTTCTTGTTATCATCCTTTTTTGTACGGCACGCATCTGTCCCGATCCCATGGCAGCAGAAAACACTTCTCTGCCAGGCCGTAAGGCCTCACGCTCTGATGCTTCTGCTCTGACATAACCGCCCTCCTGCAGGGGAGCGATATACGAACCAAGGATAATAAGACTAAGTACTATAGACAACAGACATTTCTTCATAGGAATTCCTCCTTCCTACAAAGTCAAGACTCGCCACACGCCCAAGGCGTAAAAGCACCGATTGTACATCGTCAAAATACACAACGAAGATGTAGATATATTTTACCATTGTTGTGCGAATTTCACAACAGATCACGAAAACATCGTTAAACACGAAATGAGCACCCGGCTGCGCTTCCGGATGCTCATTTCTGCTTGGGAGAGTACACATACTTGTGTCAATTATGGTCAAATCCGACAGCGTAAGGGGGAGTCCATCGGATTTATAAAACATTGTTGCTGTGTTTGTTTCTTTCTAATTAGTATAATACACGCATCCCCTCCAAGTGTAAAATGCTTATAAAGAATAGATGATCATTCATTTTTTTTATTACAAGAGTTGTCTTTCCCATACAAAAAAGTTATCATCATACTATAAAGTCCGCCGGTGAGGGGCGCATTTGCGGATTACTTAGGAGAGTTTATGGAACTAAGAACACTGCGTTATTTCCTGGCGGTTGCCAGAGAAGAAAACATGACGGAGGCAGCTAGGCAGCTCCATGTTACACAGCCTACCCTCTCCCGTCAGATCATGGATCTCGAAGAAGAACTGGGAAAGCCGCTTTTCTTCCGGTCCAACCGGCGTACCATCCTGACCGAGGATGGCATGCATCTGCGCGCCCGCGCAGAAGAGATCATCTCCCTTGTTGACGCAACGGAGATGGAATTTCTCAGCACGGAGAATCAGATTTATGGTGAGGTGCGTATCGGAGCAGGCGAAAGCTCCGCCATCAGCTACCTTACCGATACCATTTCTAAAATCAAAAAACGCTATCCCGGAATCCGTTACCGTTTTATCTCCGGAAATTCCGCCACCATCCAGGAACTTTTAGATCATAACCAGATTGACTTCGGTCTCATCCTTGAGAATCATCATCCGGAATTATACGAGACCCTTGAGATTCCTTCTCACCACTATACCGGTATTCTCGTTCGCAAGGATGACCCGCTTGCACAGCGCCCTTATATCACAAGGGAGATGATTGCAGAGCTTCCTTTGATTGTCAGTGACCGCTACAATCACCATCAGGATGCTTTAACACCTTGGATTCGTTCGGATAAAAATCTACCGCTCAACATCGTTGCCACCTATGATTTAATCTACAACGCATCCATTCTTGTCGAGCATAAAATCGGCTATGCCGTAACCATCGACGGCCTGGTATACACCGGTGAGGGCTCGCCGTTTGCCTTCCTGCCTTTCTCACCGGACCAGGTTATGAACATCCAGTTTATCTGGAGGTCCCATCAACTGATGTCCAAGGCCTGTGATTACTTTTTGTCCGAAGTCAAAAATGATCTTCTGCCACCTCACGCGTGATCTGCTCTCCCCCCTCTTTTTTCCATGTCTTTACAAAGGTATCGAAATACGAGAGTGGTTTGTCACCTGTCACAATGGACAGATATGCCTGTCGCTCCAGTTCCTGCAGTTTCCACCAGTTGGTCTTCATGGTCTTTGTTTCTCCATAAAAATATGACGGAATTTCAATAATATGATCTCCACTGATGGCACGGCAGGCCGTAATGCGGGATGTATAGGCTGCCCATTCCACAGGAGAAGACATCTGCCGGTTCACATCCATGATATAATCCTTGCAGGCACTGTAATAAGATCCTTCCAGCAGATCAAGGCTTGAGGGATCCTTTCCTCCTCCGATCACATCCACAAGATCCCGGTAGCAGATATCCAGTGCATTCTTATAATCAACATTGATGGAAAGCGGTCTTGCCGTCGGATCCACATTCTTCTTATAATAGTCTTCCAGCTCTTCCGTTCCCTTCTGCCCATAGGTCATCTTATCGAAAAGTACACTGGTGATCTTCATAACAATCTCCGGATGCTCATAGCCTTTCCGGACCACCACGTATTTGCCGGTGGGATTCTGGGCTGCAAAACTGGTATTGCCCTTTTTATCTGTGGCAATCAGATACGGTACCCAGCTTGCCACAGGATCGGCCTGCATGGATTCCATCAAAGGATTGTTCGGTGCCCACCAGGGACCGAAGAATGCTCCACACTTTCCCTGGACGATCAGATCCACCAGGTTGTTGGAATTTCGAACCAGAAAATCCCGATCCAGCTGTCCGCTTTTATACATCTTGCGAAGGGTCGCCAGGGCCTTTTTAGCCTCCGGCTGGATGGAACCGTAGCTTACCTTGTGATGCTTATCCTTGATCCACTGCTGCGGAAAGGCTCCGAAACTTGCAAAGATAATATCCGTCTGGTATTCCTGTGCATAACCGCAGTCTCCGGTCAGTTCCGGCCTTGTCACAAGTCCAATGGTCTTGCCCTTTCCATTGCGGCCGGGATCCTTTTCCACAAAAGCCTTCAGAATCTTCTGAACATCGGATACGGTCGACGGCGCCTTAAGTCCCAGCCGATCCATCCAGTCCTTACGAACCCAAAAGAGCGACGGGCCGTTGTCAATATTTGTCTCCGGAAGAGCCATAAGCCGACCGTCAAAGGTTGCATGATCCAGAATCTGACGACCGTAGGATTGGTATATTTTCTTGATCCTGTCGCTGGTGCATTTCTCATAGACATCGGTTAAATCCTCGATTAAATCCTTATCCACCAGCTGTTTTAAGGTCTGTTCATCATCTACGACCATAATATCCGGAAGCTTTCTGGATGCTATGCTGATCGCCACCTTCTCCTTATAATCATCATTCCCGTCAATTTCGAAGGCATTACGGTTCTGAACATTGAGTTCTTTATACAGAAATCTCGTATAAGCATTGTTTTCATAGGTGTCGCCCTCCGGCATATGGGAGTTGGCGGCCTCCGTCATCTTGCCAAGCGTATACTCAACGGTCTGCGGATATTTGCCAAAGGGTGTACTTGACGCATTTTCCCAGGTGTTTTCGTACACCTGCCCCGGCCTGCTGCTCTCTTCTACCGGAAGTGTTCTCCCGCATCCACCTGCAACGAAAGTGCCCCCGATGGCAAGAGCAAGAACCACCCCTTTTACTGTTTTCTTCTTTTTAAATCGCAAAAAAGATATACCCCTTTCCAATTTACTCACGAATCTATTATATACAATCTATAGCAAAAAAGCACACGCCCAAAAACAGGGCATGTGCTTATATCTGTAAGGGTTATTCGATACACTGTTTAAAATAGGAAAGTAACAGCTTCTTACAAAGAGGGGGTATCGTTAACCCTTTACAGCGCCTGTAAGGCCATCGGTATAGTACTTCTGCATGAAGATATATAAGATGGCAATTGGTATGGAGATACAGACTGCACCACTGGCGAATCTGGTATACCACTGATAGATATTCTCCTTCTGAAGCATATTCCAAAGTCCAATGGCAACGGTATAATACTTCGCATCGGTTCCGATGATAACCTTGGAAAAGATAAAGTCACACCATGGTCCGATGAAGGAGGTCAAGATGGTATATACAATGATCGGCTTACTAAGCGGAAGTGTGATCTTCGTGAAGATCTGCATCTTGGTCGCACCGTCAATTCTTGCAGCCTCATCCAGTTCTTTCGGGATGGTGTCAAAAAATCCTTTTGCCACATAGAAGTTCAGGATACCTGCACCACCGGAATATACCAGAATCAGAGAGACAAGCTTTAATACACCGGTCGTAAGTCCGATTCCCTTTAAGATATAGTAAATGGCAATCATTGCCATAAATCCCGGGAACATTCCGAGGATCAGACACACATTCAGCAAAAGCTTTCTGGATGCAAAACGCAGACGGCTCATGACAAAGGCAATGGATACAATGAAAAACGTTGCCAGGAGACAGGAGCATAAAGCTACGATCAAAGTATTCCCAAACCATCTCGGGAAATTAAAAACGGCAGTATCTGTAAATAAACTTGTATAGTTCTTTAAGGTCCAGGTCTTTGGCAGAAATGTGGTGGAATAGGATCCCTTCTCTGCTCTAAGTGAGATCATGATGACCCAGGCCAGCGGGAAGAGCCAGATTACACTTAATACCACCAAAAGGATGTGGACCAGAATGTTTCTTAATTTTCTTGCTGTCATTACTGGAACGCCTCCTCATTATCAAGTACCTTGGAACGCTTCAGAGCCAACAGAGAGAATGTAGCAGATAAAATAAATACCAGGATGGAAATTACTGCTGCATAGTTGTAGTTCTGATAATCCATGGTCAGTTTATAGAGCCATGTTACAAGCAAATCGGTCTTACCGGCTGTACCGTTATTATAGGCAAGGGATGCCGGTGCACCGCCTGTCAACAGATAGATGACATTGAAGTTGTTGATATTTCCAATAAAGGAAGTAATCAGGTAAGGTGTTGTAACAAATAAAATGTACGGCATTGTAATCTTAAAGAAAATGGTAATCGGACCGGCGCCGTCCATCTGTGCTGCCTCGTAAAGTTCCTTTGGAATATTCATCAGAATACCGGTAACCTGAAGCATGGTAAACGGAATTCCGACCCAAAGGTTTACGATAATAACTGTGACCCTTGCCCACATTGCATTGGTCCAGAACGGAAGGGACTGGTCGATCAGTCCGAGGTTCTTTAAAAGAACATTAACCGCTCCCTCCGGCTGTAACATCGTTCGCATGATCAGAAGGGAAACGAACTGAGGAACAGCAATGGAGAGAACAAAGATAAATCTCCAAAGACTCTTACATTTCGTATCCTTACGGTCAATGATCAGCGCTAAAATGATTCCAAAGAAATAATTTAAAAAGGTTGCAAAGACAGCCCAGATCAGTGTCCAGCCAAGTACATGCCAGAAGGCATATCCAAGACCACTCTCTGTTGAGAGAAGCTTTGCAAAATTCTTAAAACCTACCCAATGAAACAGAGCTCCTGGCGGCTGATGTTTCTCATCGTAGTTTGTAAAAGCAATCAGTGCCATGAAAAAGAGCGGGATGATGGTAAATGCAAAAACACAGACCACCGGTCCTGTTAACAGGAACTTATGAATGTTCTCGTCAAACAGTGACTTAATATCTTCCCTTAGGGTATTCAAGTGTCTACCCTGCTTTGCTAAAAGCTCACTCTTGTATGCGCTGCGAAGACCATCCGCCCACGCAAACAAAAAGAAAATAATTACAAAAATGGTAAATACACCATACAGGAGAAACAACATGGAGTTGTCACCCGAGGTATACTCAAACACCTGCGTTGCTTCATTGAATACTTCACCGCCGGTTTGGGTACCTAAGGTCACAAGACCACGCAGGAATCCGCCACCGAGAAGTACCATATACAGGATGAAGCACACTTCGCAAGCCAGATAGAGAAGACCCTTCCCAATCTGTCTATGCGCAAAATTTCCTGCTCCCATTACAATTGCACTAAGCTTTGTGGCTTTATCGCCGTGAGCCAGTGCTGCGCGAAAGGAGAGGCTATCTGCATCAATTGTACGTTTCATTGATTAACCTGTCTTTCTAAATAAACCGACCCGGCGCCCTGCTTGCGGGGTAGCCGGGTCAAGTTTTGTTTCTTAGAACCTGTAGGAGGATGATATTGTAAAAAAAGAATTACTTAATGGAGCTGTTAATTCCTTCTACCATTGCCTTTGTCTTCTCGGCAGCATTCTTGTCATTTACATCTCCCTGAACGATTTCTCCGCCCATGGTAGCAGCCGGATCCCAGTAGGAACCCATCTCCTCAAGTAATGGCTGAACCTTTGCTATATTTACAATCTCATCGTTCTGTGCAACTGCCAGCTCGTCCTTCTGAACCGCATCGCTCTGTACCAGATCATTGTTACATGGAATAATGCCACGAGCCTCAAAGCGGATCTTCTGGCACTCAGAAGAACCAAGGTACATTGCAAGTGCTACTGCAACATCCTGATCCTTGCATTTCGGGTTAACACCGATACACTTTGTACCTGCAAAACTTCTCATCTGACCATCCTGTCCGTTAATATTTACGGTTGGAAGCTTTGTAACACCGAAGTTATCACCTAAAGCCTTCTTGATTGGGTCTGCATCCCAGGAACCGGAGCAGTAAGCACCAAGCTTGCCGTCCTTAAACTTTGCGATAGAAGATCCATCCTTCTCGTTGGAGAACTTATCACTTCCTGCCAGCTTTACCATGTACTTGGTAGCTGCAATTCCGTTCTCGTTGTCGAAGTCACACTTTGCAGTAGGGTCATCACCGTTCTCACCGAACAGAGTGCAACCTGCTGCATAGTAGAAGGCCTCAATGTACCAGGAGTTATCAAGAGGGAACGCGAAGTTTGTAACACCCTTTCCTAAATCCTTAGCCATCATGGTATCCAGTGACTTTACGTCATCCTCGGTGTACTTGCTCTTGTCATAGTACATAAACCATGTGTTTCCTGTGAAAGGCACACCGTAGATACCATCCTTATATGTAACAGAGCCTACTGCTGTCTCACTGTTGTTCTTCTTAATCTCATCCACATTGGATCCGCCGATCTGAGAAAGTGCACCTGCACCAACCAGTGTAGGAATCTGATCATTTGCATACATGTAAACGTCAGCTGCATTATCCAGATCCTTTGTTACAGTATCCTTTGCCTCACCCTCAGAACAGACGCCATACTGGAAGGTAATGTTCCATTCCGGATGCTCCTCATTGAATCGATCGCACATGTACTTTAAGATACCCTCTTTGTACTGATCCATTCCTTCGATCTCTGCCTGATCCTCCTGTGGACCCCAGACTGTCAAAGTCACGTCCTTCTTCTCGGCTGTCTTTGCTGAACCTGTCTTGGTATCAGCACTCTTGTCAGAGTTTCCGCAGCCTGCCAACATTCCAACCGTCATGGCTGAAGCCAGTAAAATGGAAAGAATCTTCTTTGTTTTCATTACTTGTTCCCCTTTCTTCCTTTGCAGATTTTTCACATCCGCTTTTATAAATTTCTGAACAATTGTATTATAAAATCCAGCAGAAAAAGGGTAAATATAAGAGGTTTTTGATTCATGTTCAATTTTTGTCATATAAAAAAAACAAAAGAAAAACCCCTCTGCCAATCAGGCAGAAGGGTTGCGTTTCGGTATGGTAACGGTACACTTTGTACCCTTATTTCGTTCACTTTCGATCTTAAGGCAAAACGGTTTTCCGTAAAACAATTCAATCCTCTGATTGATGTTTTGCACCCCGTAGCCCTTACTCTTATAGGTCAGAATCGAGGAGAGAACCTCCGGTTCGATTCCAACGCCGTTGTCTTCCACGGTTAAAACAATGGTGTCCTGCGTCTGACGGCCGATGATCTTGATATAGCCCTTGCCGTCCTCTAACAGATCGATTCCATGATCGATTGCATTCTCGATCAGGGGCTGAAGCAAGAGATTCAGGGTCTCATACTGCAGAATCTCCTCATCCACATCGATGATGGTATCAAAGCTGTTATCATGCATATAGGACTGAATCATCAGATAGGACTTTACGTTTTCAATCTCCTTCTCCACAGTCAGTACATTCTTTCCCCGGTTAAGGGACGTCCTGTAAAAGCTGGATAACGCCAGGGTAATGCTACTGATATCTTCTTCATCCGCTTCAATCGCCTTCCAGTTGATCAAAGACAGGGAATTATACAGAAAATGCGGATTGATCTGCGCCTGAAGAGCCTTCATCTCCGACTTACGAAGTGCCAGTTTTCCCTCATAGTTCTGCTGGATCAAACGGTTGATCTCCGTTAACATCGAACCGAATCCACGGATCAGGCCTCCGATTTCATCCTTTGCATCCGAAACCACGCGGAGGGTACGGTCTCCCGCTTCCACCTGCTGCATATTCTGTGCCAGAAGCCGGATGTTTTTAACAACGAACTTCTGAAAAAGGTAGGCCGCCACCAGCATGGTTGCTGCCACGATGCTGGAAAACAACAGGACAAACAGGATTACCACCGGTGTCTGCTCTGCAAAAAAGTTCTGCTGTCCATAGAGGTAGACCCTCCAGTTCGTTCCCGGAACATTGCGCTGCAACAGGAAATACCCTTTGATATTTTCCTGCAGGTCGCTGACTTTTGACAGTTCCTGCGGCAAAACCATCTGCTCACCACGGTCAAACTTGCTTTCGGCCAGCAGCACATTCCCGGTAGAATCCACAATATATAATCCCTGGTTCTTCTTACAGAAGGATTTGAATTCAGAGAAGAAGGAATCATAATTTACTTCCAGGTACATCAGTCCCCGCTCATCATTCTGCTCCATTAACGGCATCGTTCGAATCGACCGGCACCGCTTCTCCTTTGATGAAATCAACCATGTGACGGAAGGTCCGATGCTTCCTTTTACCTTCGGATACCAGTCCTGTTCTTCCAGAAGAGAAACCGGCGCCACCGTGTATCCGTGTGCCGGAATATCACGATCCACGTAAATCGTCAGAGCCGAAATATCCGGAGAAAAATACTGCGGAGAAGACAGAATGGGATCGACTGTCTTCTGATACTGTTCATACAGCTCGTACTTACTGGAAAAATGTCCTGTCAAAACATCCGTTACCGGTTGATTATAGGCAATATAATCGGAGAGGTTATCATATACCATGATAGAGGAATTCAACTGGCTGACCGCCTGCTGCAGGGATTCTCCAATGGAGGTCAGTTCTTTTTCCCGGAGTGTCTGTTTCTCCTGAACCAGAATAATCATACCCAGCAAAAGCATCGGTATGGCACTGACACAAACGTAGATGAACATAATCTTACGTGTCAGATTCATGTTCTTAAAACGTTCTGCTAAAATCCTTCGAAATCCTCTCATATTACAGGCCCTCTTCCTCTCTGTATTTCTGAGGACTTACACCAAAATATTCCCGAAAGCTCTTGCAAAAATACGATACGTTCGGGTATCCCACGGCATAGCTGATATTCACGATCTTATTGTGACTTTCCTCCAACATCTGCTTGGCCTTCTCCATTCGAAGCGCTTTGATGAATTTCGAAAGATTCTGCCCCGTCTCCTTCTTAAAAATATGAGAAAGATAACTCGGTGCAAGATAAACCTGTTCCGCAAGGATTTCCGTTGAAAGCTCCTGATCGTAATGCTCATAAATATACTGCTTTACCGTCTCAATCTCCCGGTGAGCCGTCTGTGGATTGACGGCAAAATTCTTTTCAAGGAGACTGATTCCACGATCCAGGATATTCATAACTTCTGCGAAATCCGTTGTCTTATAGAGCCGGTCCACATCCTCCGTAAGACGTTCCTGATTCACCTTCGGCAGGGTATCATAGATTTCCTTCATCAGATTTGAAAATACGAACTTCACATACACCTGAGAAAAACCTGTATTCTTCCGGTACTTCTCACAGAGTTTTTTATAGTGTTCCCGAAGACCCACCATATCCTTAAGATGAATATCCTGCTTGATCTGCTTCATCAATGTATCGCTGTCAATATCGTTAAAGTCCGCCGTTTCCGGCTCTTCCCCTGCCATAAAAACAGGATCATCCAGCAGATAAAAGCGGTTCTCCATCAACTGTTCCATCACTTCAAGTGAAGAAGCCAGTCCCTTAAAGTTATCTTCTCCTCCCGGCAGTGGCTCGGAAACCGCTATATAGCATTTCTCCTGATACAACCGGTCGATGGCACCGGCAATCTGTTTTGCCACCTCCTTCGGATCATCCAGCTTTTCCTCAAACAACAGCACAGCACTCTGTGGATCGAGATTCAGATAGATATAATCCTCTTCCATCCTAAGAGATAATTCCTTATCAAACTCCAGAGCCTTGATTCCGAAAAAATCATGCTGAAAACTGATCAACATCATCTGTGTCAAGCCCTGAATAAAACCCTGTGGAAGCAACGACATAAAACCATCCTCAAGAGAACGATAATTCCCGTAAAGCAGGGACAAAAGAATATGCTCGCGGATGAAGTCTTCATTCTTTTCTTTTCGCTGGTACTCCATAGCCTCTTCTTCCATTTCCTTCAGGACTTCCGCCATGGTCTTATGAAATTCCTCTGGATCCACCGGCTTTAGAATATAATTGTTGACTCCGCTTTTCATCGCTTTTCTGGCATATTCGAACTCTCCATAACCGGAAAAAATGACCATCTTCATAGACGGGTACTTCTCTCCACAAATGCTGGTAAGCTCCAGCCCGTTCATAAACGGCATTTTAATGTCTGTAAGCAAAAGATCTGCCGGCGCCTCCTCTAACATTTCCAGTGCCTTCGCCCCGTTGGAAGCCTCCCGGATATTCGCTTCGATCTTCTCCCGCTTCAAAAGCATCCGTATCCCTTTACGCTCAATTGTTTCGTCATCTACAATCAGAATTTCCATATATTTCCTCGTTTATTTCATTCTTTTCGATTATTCTATCATATCCTGGAAAAACTATGAAGAAAAAGCCCTTGACCTGTGCAGGTCAAAGGCTTTTATCCGTCTACTTTCTTCTAAAAAAGTTTATGACTTGGAATGCCAGATCTCTTTATCATACTGTTCGATGGTACGGTCAGAGGAGAAGAAGCCTGCCTTTGCAATATTCACAAGACACTTTCTTGCCCACTTGTCACGATCCTCATAATCCTCATACATCTTATTACGCACCTTGCAATAATCTGTAAAATCAGGGAAGGTCATGAACCAGTCCTTACCCAACAGCTCTTTATACAGTCTCTGAAGGTTTTCCTTACATCCTACCTTCAGCATCTCATCGGAAACAATGAAGTCAACGGCCTCTTTTAATACCGGATCCTTCTCATAGTAGTCACGGGACTTGTAATCTCCACGCGCATAGCGGTCAATAACAGTCTGGCTGTCCTCACCGAAGGTGTAGATATTCTCCTCCCCAACAAGGTCTGCGATCTCAACGTTGGCACCATCCATGGTTCCAAGGGTTACTGCTCCGTTTAACATGAACTTCATGTTACCTGTTCCGGAAGCCTCCTTGGAAGCAAGGGAGATCTGCTCGGATACATCAGCTGCAGGAATCACCTTGCTGGCCTTTGTAACATTGTAATTTTCAATCATAACAACCTTAAGATACGGTGCAACCTCAGGATCCTTTGTTGTAAGTTCCTGCATGCAAAGAATCAGATGGATGATATCCTTTGCAATGGTATAAGCCGGTGCAGCCTTTGCTCCGAAGATCGCTGTAATCGGACGCTTTGGCTTGTTGCCCTTCTTGATCTCAAGATATGCATGAATCAGATATAACATATTAAGCTGCTGTCTCTTATACTCATGCAGTCTCTTAACCTGAACATCGAAAATAGAATGCTCATCCAGGGTGATACCCTGTGTCTTCTTCATATAGTCTGCAAACTTGCGCTTATTATGAACCTTAATGGAACGCAGCTTCTCTAAAGTTACCGCATCATCTGCAAATTCCATCAATTTCTCAAGGCACTGTGCATCCTTCTTAAAGTCACTGCCGATCTTCTCCTCAATGAATTCTGCAAGCTCCTCATTGCAGTGAAGCAGCCAGCGGCGGAAGGTAATTCCGTTGGTCTTGTTATTAAACTTCTCCGGATAAATCTCATAGAAGTTATGAAGCTCGGAATTCTTAAGAATCTCCGTATGAAGGTATGCAACACCATTCACGCTGTGGCCGTAGTGAATGTCCATATGCGCCATATGAACGTTACGGTTCTCATCAATAATATAGGTAGAGGTATCCTTATATTTTTTACGTACCTCTGTGTCTAAAATTGTAATGATCGGCATAAGCTGTGGCACAACCTGCTTAAGGAAATCAAAGTTCCAGGTCTCAAGTGCCTCTGCAAGAATGGTATGATTGGTGTAGGCACAGGTCTTTTTCACAATCTCCATTGCCTCTGTTACAGGGACACCCTTTTCCGTCAGAAGACGAATCAGCTCCGGAATCACCATGGAAGGATGTGTGTCGTTGATCTGAATTGCTGCATACTCATCCAGATCGTACAGGTTACTGCCTCGTGCAATACATTCCTCTAAAATCAGCTGTGCACCGGCTGATACCATGAAATACTCCTGATAAATACGAAGCATTCTTCCCTTATCATCGGAATCATCCGGATACAGGAACAGCGTCAGATTCTTTGCAATATCATCCTTATCAAATCCGATGCCGCCATCCTCTGTGATCTTCTCATCCACGGTATCAATATCAAAAAGGTGCAGCTCATTGGTACGATTCTCATATCCTGTAACAGGAATATCATACAGATGCGCCTTCACCGTATGATAACGGAAATCAACGGTATATTCCTTCTTACGATCGATCAGCCAGCTGTCCTTTGTGATCCAAGGATTCGGTGTCTCCTTCTGAAGATTCTTGTCGAATACCTGCTGGAAAAGGCCAAGATGATAGTTGATACCGATTCCGTCACCGTTAATTCCAAGAGAAGCCATGGAGTCAAGGAAACATGCTGCAAGACGTCCAAGTCCACCGTTACCTAAAGACGGCTCGTTCTCAATCTCTTCGATCTCGTAAATGCTCTTGCCATGCTCTTCCAGTTCTTTCTTAACCTCATCATATACTCCAAGGTTGATCAGGTTGTTGGAAAGCAGCTTACCAATCAAGAACTCAGCAGAAATATAGTAAACCTTCTTCTTACCCTGCTGGCTTCTCTTATCCTCTGCCAGTTCCTTTGTCATTGCAAGAAGTGCAATATAGATTTCCTCATTGCTTGCCTTCTCAAGTGTTTTATCGTATAACTTCTTCACTTTTGCCTGAAGCATCTGTCCACTTTCCCCTTTCAAACTATGTGATGTATTTCTTCCGTAAACATTTGAAAGCCGATGCAGCTTTCTTTGCATCACTTCTGTAAATTCTCCGTCTTTCATTCTCCATTTCCAGTTTTCACCAATGGTCGATGGACGGTTCATTCTCGAACTGTTGTCCTTTTCAAGAATATCCTGCATCTGCAAAATCACAGTATCTGCAACACTGCTGTAAGCAAGATGTATTACCCGGTCCGTAATATCCTCTTTTCCCTTTGCTCCGGTATAATCCATAAGCAACTGATAATTCTCAGGATTAAGACCTTCCACATATCCAAGCAGGGTCTCATTATCATGCGTACCGCTGTACACAACGCAATTCTTCTCATACCGGTGCGGAAGGTAGGCATTGCTGCTGTCTCCATCGAAGGCAAATTCCAGCACCTTCATTCCCGGATAACCGGTGTAGGCAAGCAATTCCTCAACTGCCGGAATCACAACACCGAGATCCTCTGCAATGATCTTGGAATTTCCCATAACCTCGGCAATCGCATCACAAAGAGCTGCTCCCGGTCCCTCTACATAGTGACCATCCACCGGATCTTTGTCTGCAGGAATACAGTAGTAGCGAACAATACCAATGAAGTGATCGATTCGGATCACATCATACAGCCTTGCTGCTGAACCCATTCTTTTTTTCCACCATGTGAATCCATCCTGCTGCATCCGATCCCATGCGTAAAGCGGGTTGCCCCACTTCTGTCCGTAATCGGAAAAAGCATCCGGAGGACATCCTGCCACCTCAACCGGCGCAAGTGCTTCATCCAGCTGGAACTGATCCGGATTCACCCAGACATCCGCTGAATCCAGTGCTACATAAATCGGAATATCACCAATGATAGAAACATCATTTTTATTCGCATACCGCTTAAGGAGTGTCCACTGACGGTAGAACTCGAACTGAAGATAGCTGTAGAACTCGATCTGTTCCTTTAAAAGTCCCTCATAATATGCAAGGGCCTTCGGCTCTCTTCTCTTGATGTCCTCTTCCCAGGTCTGCCAGGAGGCACCCTTGAAGTAATCCTTTAAGGCCATAAAGAGAGCGTAGTCCTTAAGCCAATCCTCTTCTCTCTTATAAAACTGCTCATAATCCGTCCGGCGCTCTTTTGCCACCTCTGTCTCGAGTTTTTGGAAATTAAGAAACGCCTTCTTAAGAATACGATAGCGATTCTCATACATCAGACTGTAATTGATGCTGTAGATGCAGCTTCCCCAGTCAATCCCTTTTAAATCCTCTTCTGCCAGAAAACCATCCTCTACCAGAATATCCGGATCAATAAAATACGGATTGCCGGCAAACGCGGAAAATGACTGATACGGACTGTCTCCATAACTGGTCGGTCCAATCGGAAGTACCTGCCAGTAACTCTGTCCTGCACGGACAAGCTGATCTACAAATTCATATGCGCTCTTTCCAAAGGTACCAATTCCGTACGGGCTTGGAAGAGAACTGATTGGAAGAAGAATCCCGGCGCCACGTCCAAGACTTCCCTGTAAATGTCTCATATAATCCCCCATATTCTTATGTTTAGCCTGAATTATTCATAGCTCCCAAAACCACCTCTGCTCGGTAGATAATACTTTTTACCAATCTCCTTCGGGCATCGATTCCTAAAAAAGGGTGCACGAATCCCGTTGGTGTGATCAGAAGTAGTTTTGAGTTCTCAAGGTACAGGTATCTACTGTTATTCCAACTGGACAGACAGCTGCTGAATGTTTGAGAGTGTCTCATGATACTCTCGCTTATACGGACAGCTGCTACACAGTTTGAATGTTATATATCTTGCTGAACGGATTACCCTCGCGGCAATCTTCAGCAGCTTCAAACGGATGGTGTCT
>FMTN01000040.1 GCA_900100095.1 Lachnospiraceae bacterium C10 | reverse complement strand
GGCTCCCGGTGAAGCCATAAGATTCACAAAAAAAGTTTTGCTGGCGCTCAACTCCTCCCGGACCTGAAGCGCAATCCCATCATTTTCCGCCAGAATCCCTTCCTTTGTCTCCAGTATTTCAAACGCCCGATTCTTCCCCATAATCTCCTCTTCCTTCGTATCTGTACTTCTCTACAGTCGCCAAAGTCCCCCTTGGCTCGTTGTTATACATTCAAGTCTCGCTCGCGAGACTTGGCGCGAGATTTGCGTCAGCGTAGCTGACATATTTCATATGCAAATCTCTGCGCATCCTCGCGGAGCGTTTATCTCAGTCGGAGATTGTAAGCCCGACTGAGATAAAAATAAAAGGGTCGCATAGCGACCCTTTAACTATCCTACCAGTACAATATACCCCAGGCGTGTAATTATTTCAACCCTATGATAAGCTTATGCCTGCTGAAGCATCTCAAGAAGCTGATCCTTCTGTGTTACACCAACAGCCTTTGCAACCACTTCTCCCTTATGGAAGACAAGGAGAGTCGGGATGGACATAATGTTATACTTCTCAGCAATATCCGGATTCTCATCTACATCGATCTTACCGATCTTATACTCACTCACCTCGTCTGCAAGCTGCTCAACGATTGGTCCCTGCATCTTGCATGGTCCGCACCAGGTTGCCCAGAAATCCACCAATACCGGCTGTTCTGCCTGTAATACCTCTGCCTCAAAGTTGTCCTGTGTAAACTGTAATGCTGCCATAAAGTAGCTCCTTTCATCATAAGAATTAAATTTAAAACGTATTTCATATTTCATACGACTGCTTCTTCGTTACAATCACATCATATCACAGACCTGTTATTATTGCAATTAGATTTTGCACAATCTTTTTTAGACCTTTTTCAAAAAGACGAACGATAGATTTTTTCTTCCGGCAGTCCTGCCGATACCAAACGCTCCTCCATAAAGGCAATCATAGCCTCTTCCAGCTCCTTCGGATAACCGGCATAACCGTTTTTTGTTTCGAAAGGGAACTGCACCGCCGGAGAGTCTTTCTCCACCGTTCGCATCCTCTTCAGATAGTCCGAAGAGATGCGGAAGGTTCCCACACTTGCATCCCGGATCTCCTCCAGAGGAAGGGCTGTTTTCACAGCTTCTATCATCGCTTCGTACTCTCTCTGCCAGTCTCTTGTGTAGATCATAGGATCAAAACAAAGCCGAACCGTGGCCTTCGCCTGCAATGCATTTGCCGCTGATATAAGCCGGGCCTTTAAGGAAGCTGTCCGGTGCTCGAACTGGTCAATAACCGACTGGGGCGAAAGAGTGTAGGCAAAGACAAGATTCCCCGGAAGCTCCTTTCCCCCTTGCATCAGAGAGGTTACCTTCACCGCTCCCTTGGTTCTGATTTCAACCGTCACATTGGGATGCTTTCCTGCAAAGTCGGCCCACAGCCCGGCATAGCCGGTTATGGCGTCAAATGCCATAAGGTCTGTATCAAAGGATACCGAAAGGTACATCTCCTTCTCTTCCTCCTGCAATAGCTGTTGTGCCAGCTCACCGGCCTCTTCGAGAATATCCTCCAGATTAACAAAAATCACCACATAGCCGCTGGAATACATCCCTTTCAAATAGCAGTATTCGCAGTCGTACAGGCAGTTCTTCATGGAAGAGACATAGTAAAAATGCTTCGACCCGAAATTCTGACAGACCACTGCTCCGGGATAGATCCGCTGACCGCTGGCCTTCGCAAGGATCAGCGACGGGTGCTCCTTCTGCCACTGCCGATCCTGCCTTCCCCGTCCGAAGACATCCATGTAACGATCGATAAAGATATTCCGCGCCTTGGGGAACTTATCCACAATTTCCTTTGTCCGCGGGTGATTTCTTATTTCTTTTTCAATATAAACTGTTTCAAAATATACCATGTTGTACTTCTTAAAGACTCAGGCGGTATTCTTCCACGACACGCACCTTTCGAATCTTTGCGGCTTTCCCTCCTTCAAACTCCGGTATGTGTTCCAGATACACCGTTTGACCCGGCATATCCTCTGTCATAGGTTCAATTTCCATCCTTGCTTCAAATGCTGTCTTATCGTATCGGAAGAGGTCAATCTCCCAGGTCTGCCCGGTATAGAAATCATCCCGGATCAGCTCCTCATCCTGATACAGTTCCGCCCGCTCTCCATCATAGTCGATCATAAGGTAGGCTTCCTTTAACGGCCTTATAGCATCCTTCTTCTGTCGGACCGATACTTCATAGACTTCCTTCCCGTCTCTTTGCGGGCAATGGCGACATTCAGCCAAAGAAACAGCGGTAAGTTCCTCCTGATACTGATAATGTGCCATGGAAGCCGCATCAATCATAGCCACTTCGCCTGCCGCCTGTGTGCAGCTTCCCGGTGAGACAAGGGTGAAGTCCTTCGCAAAATCTTCTGCCACCGGCTGTGGATAGATGCGAAACTCCGGCCTCCTGCTTTCCCGCTTCTCATCGTCCACCGTCCAGATCAGCTCCTGCCTTCCGCCGTCGCCTTCAATCACATCACCTTCACTTACAATCAGATATTCTTCCCCATCCATCTCTATCTTCATGGCATGGAGGGCTTCCTCCGGTGTAAGGACCATAACTTCCACATCTTCCGTCCACGCTCCGTCAAAGACAAAGCGATCCATACCGGTTTCCGTGTAGAAGACAAAGGTCTTTCTTCCGTCTGCCCCGTACAGAATCGTAAGAGGCGTTGCGCAGGCTGTCTGAAGACAGAGCGTATCCGATAATTTCATACGGAATGGATAGAAAAATGTATCGCCATTTTTAATATCACATTCTCCAAAGTCACACAAGACCTCCCCCGTTTCATCTCTTCCCGTCAAATGAACCTTCCTGTGATCCGCCATCGGATAAAGCCTCTGATAATTATTTACAAAGAGGTATCCCCTCTTGTCGTGACAGCGCACCGCTGTCCGCAGAGAAGTAAGGTCCGATGGGTCTTTGGGATTCCCCGGCTGTGGAATATATTCCATCTCTGCCAGGTCCTCTCCAAACACTTTTAAAAACATGGACAGACGTCGTATTCTGCGATAGGAATCCGTCAGCTGTCCGGCTTCCCGAATCGGAGCGTTAAAGTCATAACTTTTCACCGGAAGGTCATTGGGATATCCCGTTGCCTTGCTCTCCTGAAGGGTTGTTTTCTTTCCCTTCGGATTGGTTCCTCCGTGGTACATATAGTAGCCGATCAGCGATACCCCGCTTCCGATCTTTGCGATGGTCATGCTCTCCGTGTCCTTCCCCGTAGCCACAGGGCGTCTGTGCGCCGTCGGCTGCAGGCCGCCTCCCAGCTCACAGGTCAGGTAAGGCACCGTTTGCATGTCGAAGGTGATTCCCTCCCCGATTCCATAATCGCTGGCAATATTATGATCATTTCTCTCTTTTGTAAAAACATAATTCACCGATGGCGGCAACGGAGCTGTCCCCGGTTCCCATGGCGCATCACAGTAACCGCCCATAACAGGAAGCAGACCGGCTGTTACTGCCCCGCCCCATCCGGTTGCCGTCCAGAACGGAACATCATATCCAATCTCCTTCGCCATGGCCTGCAGCGTTTTCATATGTGAAACTCCTTCTTCTCCGGTGAAACCGCCCACATGACCGTATTCATTTTCAATCTGGATTCCGATGATCGGTCCGTCATCTTTTAGAAAATAGCCTTCGACCTGATGAAAAATCTCAGTAAAAAACCGACGGACGTATGCCAGATACGGCGCGTCATTGGACCGGAGTCTAAAGCCCTCCGTCTTACTTTTTTCAAGCAACCAATCCGGAAATCCACCGTTACGAACCTCCGCATGCACCCATGGACCGATGCGAAGAAACATCCGAAGTCCCGATGCTTTCACTTCTTCCATGAAGGCGCGAAGGTCTCTGTCACCTGTGAAGTCAAACTCCCCCTCTTCCTCTTCGTGATGAATCCAGATTGTATAGGCTGAGATCACATCCACGCCACCGGCCTTGATTTTACGGAGTTCATCCCTCCATTTTCCCCTGCACACCCTGGAGTAATGGATCTCGCCCATAACCCAGAAGCAGCGGTGTCCATCCACCTGTATGGATGTTTTATCATAAGAAATTATGCTATCCTTTGTCATTTTAAATGATCCCCTTTTCCCTTTTTTCTTATCCTCTCCATAATAGTTCTTCCGGAGTTTTTCAGCAATAACTTCCCCCCTTTCCCTTGACAATCTTTTTAATACCCTGTATTATAATCCGCGTTGCATTTTTCTTAGCGAAAGCTTAAGCTGAATCGATGGTTTAATTGGAAACGAAACATCCTCCCCGGGATGATAACGAACAACACGTGGAATTCATGCCGTTATTCTTATCAACCAAAGGAGGATTTTTTATGCCTAAAAACAAATTTCAGGAAGCTGTTTTTTCACTTTGCATGGTGCTTGCCATGGTCTATGCCATGGTCTGCTACAATGTCGTTTTAAGCACACATATCTTCAACAACGAGGTCTTTTCCATGGCACTTCGTGAACTGCCGATCATGGTTCCTATCGCCTTTCTGATTGAGTTCTTTTTCGTCGGACGCTTCGCTGTCTATAAGGCACATCAGATTGTGAACCTTGAGAAGGAAAATCCATTCCACTTTGTCCTTGCCATTTCAGCCGTTACCGTTGCCTGCATGTGCCCTGTGATGAGCTTTGTTGCGACCATCCTGTTCCAGAGAGATGCCGTAACAGCAAACGGTCTCATTGCAACCTGGATCAAAACAACCGCTTTGAATTTCCCGGTGGCTCTGTTCTGGCAGTTCTTCTACGCAGGACCTTTTGTACGATTCCTTTTCTCACCTAAGAATCCGATTGTCCGTCTCTTTCAAAAGTCTGAAAAAAAGGCAGATGAGGTTACAGACTAAAAGAAGCTCTCCCGCACATTGACGCAGGAAGGTTCTGTGGTATAACCGCCGCAGAGCGACGGTTATCTCGTAGCGTCGCACAATAAACGCAAGCGTTTACTCTGCTCGTGCTTTCGTGGTAAAATAGCTGTTATTGAATATTTAGCAGAACAGGACGTGTCAGTAATTCTATGAAAAAGCATATTTTGATTATCAATACCGGAGGAACCCTTTCATCTGTTGCAAAAGAGCACGGTTTGACACCGGGCATCACAACGGACGGCATGTTGCAGGAACTCCATGTTGTTGCCGGGGATGCTCAATTATCCACAATGGAATTTGCCTCTCTTGACAGTGCAAATATTTTCCCGGAAGACTGGGCAAGACTTGCAGAAGTAATCAGTACCAATAAGGATTCCTATGACGGTATCGTCATTATCCATGGAACGGATACCCTTGCCTATACCTCTTCCATGCTCTCCTTCATGCTCGGTAACCTCCCGATTCCTGTGGTCATTACCGGAAGCCAGTTATCCATTTCCGATCCTGTCGCAGATGCCATGGAAAACCTCCGCTGCGCCATCTATATGGCACAGACCGGAAAGAGCGGCGTCTTCGTAGCCTTTAACCGCAAGGTGATTCTCGGTTGCCGGGCCTCTAAGGTTCGTTCCGTGAATTTCGATGCCTTCGACAGTATCAATGTGGCGAACGTGGCAGAGATCAATTCCTTCGGTATGAAGATCAACGATGCCATGATTCCTGAAAAGAACGGAATCTTCCGTCTTCAGAATCAGTTCAGCTCCGATATTGCCGTGGTAAAAATGTTCCCGGGAATGCACCGTTCCCTTTTAACCACTCTGGCTGACGAGGGCTGTCGTGCCATCTATATTGAAGCCTATGGACTGGGGGGTATGCCTTACATCGGTCATGATTTTATCGAGACCGTGGGAGAACTTGTAGAACAGGGAATTACCATTTTGATCGGTACCCAGTGTCGGTTTGACGGAAGTAATCTGAGTGTCTATGAGACCGGAAAAAGAGCACTGGAAAAAGGTGTTCTCCAGGCTTACGACATGACAACAGAGGCTGCTGTCACAAAACTCATGTGGGTTCTGGGCCAGACCAGTGACCCGGCTCAGATCCGCGAGTATTTTTCCGTAAGCCTTTGCGGAGAAGTTTCTTTATAATACTTTGACCAGGTTCAACTCCCGGTCTACCAGAATCAGATCAGCGTAGTTACCTTCTCGGATAACACCGACCTGATCATCCATACCAATGCTTCGGGCAGGATTTTTCGTTACCATTCGAATGGCGGATTCTAACGGAATTCCTGCCTTTACTGCATTCTTAAATCCATCGAACAGGCAGGTAACAGAACCTGCAATAGTTCCGTCTGAGAGCCGTGCATACGGTCCTTCCTTCTTCACTTCCTGACCACCTAACTGGTAAAGGCCGTCCTCCATTCCCGTCGCTTCCATTGAATCACTGATGAGCACGATTCTCTCTGCTCCAAACATATCATAGATTCTTCGAATCATGGACGGATGAATATGAATGAGATCACAGATCACCTCGGCATAGACATGCTTTTGATCTGCAGCGGCACCTACCACTCCCGGATCACGATGTGCCAGCGGCGGCATGGCATTGAACAGATGGGTCACATGATCGCTTCCCTCTGTGAAAGCGTCTGTTGCCTGATCGTAGTCCGCCACCGTATGTCCGACGGAGACATGAACTTCCTCTCCAATCTCCCGGATCACATCCATATTCCCTTCCACTTCCGGAGCGATGGTCACAAGTCGAATGGCATTTCCACTGATGGCGTTCAACCGGCGGAACATAGCCGCATCCGCCTGCATAACATAGTCCGGATTCTGTGCTCCCACCTTGTTTGGAGAGATAAACGGACCTTCCATATTGATGCCTAACACTCTGGCATAGACCGCATTCTTCTCTTCCATTAACGCCGGAATCTGAGCAAATACCCGTGACAGTTTCTCTTCCGGGAAGGTCATGGAAGTCGGACAATAGGAAGTTACGCCCATTCGCTTTTCGTACGCAAGAATCTCCTTCAGTCCTTCCATATCCTCATCACAGAAATCATGACCGACAGCTCCATGGGAATGGACATCCACGAATCCCGGAAGCACATAATGCCCTGCTGCATCGATCACCTCTGCCCCGGAAAAATCTTCCGCCTCCTTCTCCTGCTCTTCTCCGGTCATGACGTTAACAATAACACCATCCTCAATCCATACCTCACCCGAAAGCAGCCGATCCTCTTTTGTATAAACGATACCATTGATAATTTTTGTTTTCATAATCCTTCACCTGATCCTAACATGCACACTCATTTTCTCCGATGGAAAGAAAACACCCCCAGCTATCATAGCCGAGGGCATTTCTTATGACAAGTTACGTTTATAAATCAAGGAGAGACAAAGCCGCTTCATCTGCTACCAGTGTGAAGTCCGGATGCATCTGAAGAATGGATGCCTGAACAGCCGGTGTTACCGGTCCCTCAAACGCCTTCTTAAGAATCTCGGCCTTATCCTCACCGTTGGCTACCATCAGCACCTTACGCGCCTGCATGATGGTTTTAATTCCCATTGTGTAAGCCTGCTTCGGCACTTCTTCACCTTCCCCGAAGAATCTCTGGTTGGACTTGATGGTCTCATCTGTCAGATCCACACAATGCGTCTCCAGCTCAAAGGCACTGCCCGGCTCATTAAAACCGATATGTCCGTCTGTTCCGATTCCAAGAAGCTGAAGATCGATTCCGCCGGCCTTGTGAATCACCTGATCGTATGCCTTACATGCTGCCTCGCTGTCCGGGTTGGCTCCGTCCGGAACAAAGATATTCTCTTCCTGCACATTGACGAAATTAAAGAAATTCTCGTGCATAAAATACCAGTAGCTCTGCTCATGGTCTCTTGGAAGTCCACGATATTCATCAAGATTGATGGTTGTAACGGAAGAAAAATCAATATCTCCCTTATTGTACCACTCAATCAGCTGCTTATAGGTTCCAACAGGAGTCCCACCTGTCGCAAGTCCAAGAACTGCATTGGGCTTCATGATCACCTGGGCAGAAATAATATTGGCGGCCTTACGGGACATGTCGTAATAATCTTTTGCTCTAATGATTTTCATCGTGAGTCTCCTTTCAAACAGTACTCTTACAATGCTTTATATCATAGCACTTTGCAGACTGTCTATCCATGAAAGTTTCTGAAATCACAGATGCAAAAAAATATCTATTCCCCCCGCATTTGAAGAAATGCCTGCTTCAATTCCCCTGCACTCCGGCAGGGATCCTCTGCCTTCATAATGGCAGATACCGCGCAGATGCCTGCAATCGGAATTCCTCTTAACACCTCAAGATTATCCTTGTTCAGTCCCCCGATGGCATTCACCGGAATCGACACCGCCTGACAGATCTCTTCGAGTGTTTTTGTCGATGTCAGGATCGTTTTCACCTTTGTTGTTGTCGGGTAGATTGCACCGACTCCAAGATAGTCTGCACCACCCTGTTCACTTTCCAGAGCCCGTTCCACCGTTTTGGCGGTAGCCCCCACGATCTTGTCCTCTCCCATCAGCTTGCGTGCCAAAGCCACCGGCATATCCTCGGTTCCCACGTGAACACCTTCCGCCCCCACGGCAAGTGCCACATCCACCCGGTCGTCAATGATCAAAGGAACCTGATACTCCCTCGCAATTCTGTGCACCTCCTGCGCCAGATGGATGTAGTCCTTCGTGCTCTTTTTCTTCTCACGAAGCTGAAGCAGAGTGGCTCCGCCTTGCAGGGCTTTCTTTACCCGCTCCAGAAACTCCTCCTCCTCATAAGGCGTGCTGTCTGTAATAAAATAAAGTGTCGGATCAAATTTCATGTTCTTCCCTCAGACGTACAGATAGTCATTTAACACCGGTTGCAGACCTTCCTGTGACATATCCTTATACATCGCATCAAAACTTCTTGCATCTTCGATTTCAAACTGCTCGTCTCCGGTGTCTTTCTTTTTCTTCTCTCCGCTGTACTTACTCTCGTGGTCACCGATTCCGGTGGAAACGCCGGCGCTGACCTTGGTTGCAGCGATCTTCACGATTCCATTTCGAAAATCTGCGCTTTCCCTCGATGACACCGTGATTCCGGCATACGGAAGGAAAATACGATAGGCGCACAAAACCTGACAAAGCTGTCGCTCTCCCACATCCAGCGGCTTGATCTGGTCGTTATTAATAATCGGACGAAGTCTCGGGCAGGAAAGGGACATCTCTGCCTGAGGATATTTTCTCTGAAGATAATAGACATGAAGAGCCGTCGCCAGGGCATCCTTTCGGAAGTCCGATAATCCCAGAAGAGCTGAAAAAGCAACCCCGCGCATTCCTCCCCTAAGCGCTCTCTCCTGTGCATGAAAACGATAGGGCCATACTCTTTTATGTCCCATCAAATGCAGGGTTTCATACTTTTCTGTATCATAGGTCTCCTGGAATACCGTGACATAATCTGCTCCGCATTTATGAAGGTAGGCATAATCCTCTGTATTCATCGGATATACCTCAAGTCCTACCATACGAAAATACTTTCTCGCCAGCTTCACCGCTTCCCCGATGTACTTCACATCACTCTTACTCTTGCTTTCGCCGGTGAGAAGCAGAATCTCCTCCATTCCGCTTTTCGCTATAACTTCCATCTCATGCCGGATCTGCTCCCGGTTCAACTTCATGCGATGAATATGATTGTAGCAGTTAAATCCACAGTAGACACAGTAGTTTTCACAATAGTTGGCAATATATAACGGTGTGAACAGATACACGGTATTACCAAAATGTTTGCTGGTCTCCCGCCGTGCCTTCTGTGCCATCATTTCCAGAAAAGGCTCCGCTGCCGGTGACAGAAGTGCCTTTAGATCTTCGATGGTACAACGTTCATGTTGCAGAGCTCTTCGCACATCCACAGCCGTATATTTGGAATAATCATAGGACTGCATTTCCGTCATCACCTGATCCATCACATCGGATTCTATGATTTCCATATCCGGAAGATATTCCATATGATTCCTGCGAAAGGACGGGTCAGTCTCCAAACGATGCTTTTTCTCCAGTGCCTCTTTTGAGAGATATTCACTGTCTACCAAAAACTGATTTTCCACCTTTTCCCTCCTTAATGCAAGAAACCGGTCAAAGGATCGGATGCCGATGCGCCACGGGTAAGAACGCGTCCCAGTCCGGAACGATAGGCGGCTCTTCCTGCCTCGATCGCCTGTCGAAATGCCTGTGCCATCAAGGGAAGGTCACCGGCTGTGGCTAACGCTGTATTCGCCATAACGGCTGCTGCTCCCATTTCCATCGCTTCACATGCCTGCGATGGACGACCGATTCCGGCATCTACGATAATCGGCAGATCGATTTCGTCCACAAGAATCTGGATAAAATCCTTTGTTGCCAATCCCTTATTGGAACCGATGGGAGCTGCGAGAGGCATAATGGCTGCTGCTCCGGCATCCACCATATCTCTTGCCGCATTCAGATCCGGGAACATGTACGGCAGAACAACAAATCCTTCCTTCGCCAGGATCTCGGTTGCCTTAATGGTCTCCTGATTATCCGGCAGAAGATATTTGCTGTCCCGCATAATCTCGATCTTGACAAAATCTCCGCATCCAAGTTCTCTTGCCAGCCGCGCAATCCGGACAGCTTCACCGGCATCTCTTGCACCGGAGGTATTCGGAACCAGGGTCACATTTTCCGGAATATAGTCTAAAATATTCTCCTGATCCTTTGTGTTGGCTCTGCGAACAGATAATGTGATCATTTGCGCTCCGGCATCCTTGATGGCTGCATCGATCAGCTTCATCGAATACTTTCCCGATCCCAATATAAATCTGGAATCAAAGGCATGACCGCCAAGAATCAGCTTGTCATTATTTTCCATTTCTTTCCTTCTTTCTCTCCCAACCAACGGTAAAATCTCTCCCGCGAAACAATATCGTCAAGACTCGCTCGCGAGTCTTGCGCGCCGGATTCGGGTCTGCTTCAGCCGCCTCCCATAAAGGTTACAATCTCTACCTTGTCTCCGTCGGCAAGGATGACATCGTTGTACTCAGACTTCATTACGATCTCGCCATTCCGCTCTACCGCAATGCGGGCAATTCCGGCTACATTCCGGCCGGATTCCTTCAGATACTCTGCCAGGCTCTTGCCGGCTGTATCTACCGATTCTCCATTAACGATTACCACGTACTCTCTCCTTTCGTTGTTCTAATCGAGTAGGCTGACCCTACTCGATTTCAACTCTGTTTCGCACCTCAAGGCAAAGCCTTTCGGTGCTCTACAGTCGCCAAAGTCCCCCTTGCAAGCAAGCTTGCAGATGGGACCTTGGCTCGTTGTTATACAAAAAACAGGATATACCGATTTGGTATATCCTGTAAAAATACAGATCCTATGATTCCTACGTTGGCATTATCCAAATCAGGTATATGGGTCGAAGTTGATGACTTCCTCTCAGCCTGCTGCTACAAGCTCCCCGTTATGCAATTATGTAGCAATTGGTGTTGCCACTTTGATAAATATACACCTCTTAATTTTGGATTACAAGCCTAAATTTCTTCCACCTTCACCCGCTTCGGTGATACCCATTTACCTTTCAGCTTCTTATACTTGAAGAAAACTCTAAATTCTATGAGGAAGAGCAACGGCCGGATCAAAATTGCATCCAGAAAAGCAATCAAAAATGCCTTTGCAATATCAAATCCGGAGAAATAATCATTCTTCATGTTCATCTTATCAATGAACACCGTTACCGTCATAACAATTCCCAGCATCATATAGGCAGCCATAACATAGAGGACATACGGAAGGTTAATCTGATGTATCAAAAACGATACCACAATATTAAACCATCCGATGATAATGAAGAAGGATGCAAACAATTCAAAAAAAATCATAAACGGAATCATAAACAGTCCAACCAGTCCATACCGTGGATTAAAAGCCATATTCCGGTATTTCCAGATGTTCTGCATCAGTCCGCAATGCCATCTTTCACGCTGACGTCGAAGGTCGGATATCGTTGCCGGCGCCTGGGTCCAACATACGCTGTCCGGCTCATATTCCATGTGGTACGGGAGCTTATGCTTACGATAGTACTGGTGAAGTTTCATCGTAATCTCCATATCCTCGCCCATGGACTTGGTGTCATATCCGCCGACCTCTACAACTGCCGATTTCTTAAATACACCGAATCCGCCACTGATAATCAGGTTGGTATTACTAATGTTATGGAAAATACGGGCACCGACAAAGGCTCTGCTGTATTCAAGTACCTGCATATCCACCACAAGGTTCTTGCCTAATCTGGCAGAAGCCGGCATTGCATCACGGAAAGCAACATTGTTGGATATCTTAACATTACCTCCAACCGCAATCACTTCCCCCTTCGTCATAATCGCACGGGCTGCATAGGTCAGGGCATCCTTCTGCAATACCTCATCGGCATCCATACATACAAAATACGGATAGGACACCATATTGATGGCTGCATTGGTTGCATCCGCCTTGCATTTACCGTTCTCTTTACAGATCAGCATGACGGAAATACCATTGACTTTCCCTGTCCAAATCTCATGAATCTTCTTACACGGAACCTGATATCGTATCGGCCGGTCTGAATCCAGATTCAGCTTAAATTCCTCTAAAATCAACTCCTTGGTATTGTCCGTGGAACCGTCATCCACGATGATGATCTCATATAATTTATAATCCAGCCGTAAGAGATTCCTGACCGTCTGAATTACGGTTGTATTCTCATTATAAGCAGGAACAATGATGGACATCGGGTAATAAAAGGAGTCATTGAGCTCATTATGCAATTGCTCCAGCCTGCGAAACCGGTACATACTGATCGAACCAACCAGATTCGCAATCAGAATATAGGTTGAATAAATCAGCAAATAAAACAAAAAGAAGATATTACTGAACAACAGCCAATTCACAATGTACTTCTCAAGCATATCCTCACCCCCTACTGGCTCAATGCCCAGGACAGGGCATCTGCTGCATACCGGTCGCTTCCGTTCATAACCGAATTCTTCTCCTCTTCTGTCACCCCGTAATGCGCCAGAGTCAGTGCAACATTCTTACGCACATGCCAGTAACGCGATGTAAGTGCTTCGAAGAGATATTGCCTGCCCTGCTGAGACGGAGCACTCTTAAGTGCAATCGCTGCAACGGCCGCCGGTTCCCAGTTCTCACGATTCATGTAAATCGCAAGCATCTCGGTAAGGACCTGAACATAATTGCCGGCATCCACACCAAGCAGACGGATCACACAGCATTTGATGTCGATGGAAACGCTCTTCTTATACAGTTCGAGCTCCAGCCTTTTATTGAAGGTTACGATCTTATGCTGACGAAGGGTATTAATTAGCGCAATCTTAAAATTCTCCTCCAGATCACTGTACCTGCTCATCAGAAGTGTTGTCAGCAGGCGGATATCTCCCGGAAAATCCGTCAAATCATTGCCAAGGAGCTTACTGTCGTGGTACAGCCCTCTTTTCGAAAGAATCAGCCATGCCTGAACGATCCCTGCCGGCTCCCGGAAGGAGTAGATTGCCTTAAGCGCATTCTCCCGAAGATATACAGAATGTCCGTCCTGAAGATACACCTTCATCAAAGCCTTCAACTCCCTGGACTGAATCTTACCATCCGCATTGATTCTCGTAATAATGTAAGCGTAGTAGGCACGGATGACTTCCCGCTTAATCAGGATTCCCAGCCTGGAAAGCTGTTCTGCATTGCGCTTGATAAAAAGGCAGTAGTCTCCTCCCTCTTCCTTATATTGGAACAGGGCATCCGACCAGGCCGCAAGTTCAATATCATTCCGCAGCATGCGGATCTGATGCTCGGACAGAATGGCATCTCTTCCATTCTCCTTGAGAAAATTCATCCAGCGCTTTTCCTTCCTCCTGCGCCTTGGCATGTAACAACGTCGGGATACAAACAGGGCAAAGTGCGCCCCAAGACTAAAAACGATAATTGTAAGATAGACCAGCATAAGCCATAAAAGAAAATAGTCTCTACGTATGTCCATAATCATTCTCCTCCTTTGTCCTGTCACCAATGAAAAAGAGTGTATGATTTCACATATACGCTAAGTGTATCACCCGAAAGGTCACAAAAAAGCCACAAAATATCTCCGGAAAGAAGCAGAGACTTCTTAAAACTTTTATTTTGTTGAAAACCACGATTCGAGGTCACTTTTTTTGTTACATCTGTCCGTTTTATCCTACTGTCTTTTACGAGATAATGAGACCAAATAACGTTAGAAGCACGACAAAGACAAATGAGGAGGTATCTATGCCTAAAACGAAGAATACGCAAAACACAACGGTCTCGTTTTGGAACAGTGTCAAAACGAAACTGATCGCTGTCATGATGATCATCTGTATTGTACCAATGGCCATTTCTCTGACCATAAGCACTGAAAATTCTGTCGCGCAGGCAGTCAAGGATGCACAGGAAAAGGGGCTGCAACGTGCTCAAATCGTTGAGAACGAATTCCAGACGATTTTCCTCCAGAATGTACGAGTAATGGAAGCCATCTCCCACAGCCGGGAGATCAAAGATTTTATCC
Source organism: Lachnospiraceae bacterium C10 (assembly GCA_900100095.1). Taxonomy (GTDB): domain Bacteria; phylum Bacillota; class Clostridia; order Lachnospirales; family Lachnospiraceae; genus Weimeria. Next base: position 5,103 of record FMTN01000040.1, on the reverse strand, counting down.
TGGACTCTGACCACAAGGATCTGGACCGGATACAGCAGTATCTGATCACCTTGAATGAACACCTCAGAGACGGAAACGATATCATCGTGGAAGAAGCTTCCGGTCAGCAGCTTGTTCGAACCTCCGGTACTCTTGTCAATGTGGCGGACCGCGAATTTTTCCAGGAAGCCCTCACCGGCAAAGAGGTTATTTCCGATGTCCTGATTTCAAAATCCACCGGTCTTAAAGTGGTTATTTTGGCAATTCCAATCAAGGACCTGGAAAATAACAAGGTCATCGGTGTTGTACAAAAATCCTATGACCTCTCCTTCCTTCACGAATTCCTTGCCGGAACCGTGGATGAAGCCGCCAAGGAGGAATCCTTTATTTTAGACCGGGAAGGCAATCTGATCGCCCACTCCGGATACGAGCTCAAGCCGGAGGACGAAGCTCCAAACTACAGCAATCTTCCGTTCTTCTCGGATCAGAAGACCGACGGAAACTATATCACACAATTTGAAGGCAAAAAGTCTCTGATGGGCTTTCAAAAAGAGGAACAGACCGGTTGGATCGTTGTATCCGCCGTTGATTACAACAAGACCATCGCCTCTGCCAAGCGAAGTGCCAACCTGACCGTTGTCATCGGTATCATTATGCTGATCATTGCAATCGGTATCTCTCTGACCATGGCGAATTCCTTCACCAAACCGCTCCATCTGCTCAATGCTTGCATGAGCCTTCTGGCTGTCGGCTCCTTCCGTCAGATCGAGCAGTATACCGGGCGTAAGGACGAATTTGGTGAAATTATTCGAAATACCAATTCCGTCATTGACAAGTTGAGTGGCATTATCCAAAACATCAAGAATTCCACAGCTGCCGTCAACAATTCTTCCGAGGACGTTGCCGAAACCGCCAATCAGATTTCCCAGGCCTCTGAAAGTGTTGCAACCGCGGTTCAGGATATTTCTTCCGGCGCTGCACAGCAGGCGAGTGAAATTGATGAAGTGACCGAGAACGTGAATCGGATCAGCGAAGCCAACCAGAAGGTACAGTCCAATACCCAGACCCTGACTTCTCTCGCTTCCGATATGCAAAAGGAAAGCTCGGTTTCCTCCGAGAACCTTACCTCTCTTCAGCATAGCAGTGAAAAGATGAGTGAAAGCATTCTTCAGATTGCTGAAAAAGTCGGAGCCACCAGTGTTGCGGTTGAAAACATCAACTCCAAGGTCGAAGAGATTGCCTCCATTGCCAATCAGACCAACCTTCTGTCTCTGAATGCCTCCATTGAGGCTGCGAGAGCCGGTGAAGCCGGACGGGGCTTTGCCGTTGTTGCCGAGGAAATCAGCACCCTTGCCGATAACTCCAAGAACCTTGCAAGTGTCATCCGTTCCGAGATGGATATTCTTCTGTCCAAATCCAGCTCAGCGGTTGAGATGTCCGATGCGGTTCGGAAAGAGAACGAACGCCAGCAGGACATTATCTCCTCCACTGTTCAAAGTGTTAAGGATATGATTGATGATATTTCCTCCACCGCAGCAAGTGCCAGAAGCATCGAGACAGAAGTCGACGGCTGTATCAATGCCAATGGTGTCGTATCCAATGCCATGTCCTCTCTGTCTTCTGTCAGTCAGGAGAATGCCGGTTCCGCCGAGAATACCGGAGCATCGGTTGAGGAGCTTTTTGCAACGGCTACCACCCTTGCAGAGTCAGCTGACGCATTAAAGGAAATTTCCGATCAGCTGAATCACGAGATGGCATTTTTCCGTTAATCTCAACGATGATAACATATGAAAAGCGGCTCCCGGCTGATGGCCGGAGAGCCGCTTTAACTTTCTCTACTTATATAATTTCACTTTGTCAAAGGTCACCTTGGAATTCATACCAAACATCCCCCATGGCATTCCCTGGGATAAATACATTCGTGTTGTAAATGCCACTTCATCATTTACATACATCACAACCACACCACCGGAAATCACAAGAGAAATATGCAGCTCCTCTTTATTGGAAAAATCATAATCCAAAGTGGACTGCGCTACCGAATCCCTTATGTTGCCGGTATTGTAAAACTCGATTCGATTGGCTGCCGGATTCAAGGCGATATTCACATTGCCGACGTTGTCATCGTTGGTATGGAAGGCAAATCCGAACATTCCCTTGTCATCGTAATCCCGGATGGTTGTCTCCAAACGGTAACTTCCCATCAGACGAGGAAAACCCACAGCCTCATAGGCATTCCCCGAAAAGGCATAGCTGTCCTTCTTCCGGCTTACATGATCCGTCATCTTCAGCGGAGATAAGGCAATTTCCCCGGATAACAGCTCCTTCACCTTCGGATTCATCACCGGCGAAAGACTTCCATCCTCCTGCTTCTTCAGCAGATGGGCCACCAGATTACCGCCCCAGTCATATTCTTCGCTGTCGTCATGGTTCCTCTTGGTTCCATTCCAGCCCACCACGTAGAGCTCCTCTCCATCCGTCTCCAGTCGCCCTGCATAGAAACCGTTGCAATCAAAGGTATCCCGCTCCGGCTTTACAAAGTTTTGTGTCGGCGCGTCGGCTACGCGGTAGTGAACCTGACGATTCGGCCACTGGTCGGAGAAAGACAGATACCACTTGCCCTGATATGGAAGCAGGGTCGGACATTCCATATTGGAATCCGTTCCCATATCATTTTCAAAAAAGACACCGCCATCCTTCCAATGAGTCAAATCCTTTGAGGTATATTTTACAATGACGCCGTTGTCTTCATAACGGGTGGTTACCAGCATCCAGTAGCACTTTTCCTCTTCCATATAACGGACATAGGGATCGCGAAAATCATTCTTGGAGTAATGCTTGTCCGCGGTAAAAGTATCTTCCGGAATCTTTGTCCACTTTTTCAAATCCGTACTGGTAGCATGCATCACAGCTTCCTTCGGCTCAAAGACATCATTATGCCCGGTATAAAAAGCATGGTACACACCCTTTGCATCGCGAACTACGCTTCCGGTACCAAGGGCAATATCCTGGTCTTCTCCACTGTCTCCAAAGTTGATGACCACGCCTTTGTCATCATAGGTGCAATAATCACTTGTATCCATCAGTGCCCAGGGATGGTATCCCTGTTTTCCGCTTCTCTGATCTGCCAGATAAAAAATATGATAGGTTCCATCCTCATAGAACGGCATGGTGTCCCCTACATATCCTTCCACGGATAAAGGGAATAAATCGTGATTGTCCATCTTCTCTCCCAAGTATGCCTCCTGTGCTTCCTGTTCTGTTTCCCCTTGGGTTACTGTCCCACAGCCTGCCATACTTACCCCCATGGCTACCGCCAGTAATCCACATAACCACTTTCTCATACGACCCTCCAATCGATGCATTTGCACTATTTCCCCAAAATTAGGTTTACATTTGTAACATAATAATACCAATAAAGTTGTGCATTTGCACTATCTTTTATAAGAATCTTATGGGTATTATGGCTGCTTTTTACACAAATACAAAAGATGGTTCGCACTTCCCAGCAGTTCTCTTTTTTCTGCGTGGGATAAATACCAGTCGGACAGCTTCCTAAAGTCATCCTCAGAGACTGCAAAATCCAGTCTGTGCTCGATCGGCTCAATCAGACCGTCCATGCCTGCCGTCGTAATATGTGTTACAGATTTGCTTTCAAACAACTCTTCAAATTCCGTAATGTCATAACCGGTAAAGAGCTGCTCCTTAAAATGCCGGACCTGATGGTCTTTGGTAAAGTTCATATCCTGCCCCTTCGACCAGTTTCCGTAGAAGTAGTTGGAATACATAAGGGCATAGACGGAAATAAAGGCAAACAAAATCACGCCTCCCGGTCTGGTTACCCGAATCGCCTCATCAATCGCCTTCTGAACCTCCTCCTTCTCATACAGATGATAGAGCGGACCGAATACAAGTGTAACGTCGTACTGATCATCTTCCAGCATGTTCAGGTCTGTGGCATCTCCCTGAAGAGATCGGATATGTGAAAGACCTTTGCTTTTTTCCTTTAAAATTTCAAGATTCTTCTCCACCAGTTCCACAGCCGTTACATCCATTCCCTCTTTTGCAAGGGCGATGGAATAGCGTCCTGTGCCGGCACCGATTTCCAGCACTTTAGATCCTTTCTTTGCAAACCGATGGATGTAGTGCATCGTTGTGGTATATTCCAGCCGCCCGTGCACACTTCGTTCAAGGCGACCATCCTCCTCATACTGTGAATAAAATTTGCCGACGATTTCTTCCCTTGAAGCCCCTTCCTCAATCTGGTTGATTCTTGTATAAAACTTCTCATCATCCTCATGATGAATGTAGGCACCGTTTTTGATCTGCACCTGAAGACTTGCAGGGTTGTCCTTATTCACCGACATATACACCTCGTGAATGCTCATCTCTCTTGCCTTTGCCAGGGTCAGCGCAAGCCCCTTGGTTGCGTATCCCTTCCCCCGGTACTTTTTAGAAACACCATAGCCGATATGTCCACATCCCTCTCTTAAGAAGTCGTTCAGACAATGCCGTAAGTTAAACGCCCCGACATACTGATCTTCATCAACGAGCACATAGGTCGTATCCGGAACAAATCCCTCCGGCAGTTCTTTACCCATTGACCAGTTCCGCTTTTTCTCAATCCAGCTAAGAAACTGTTCATAATCATAACCGTATACACTGTTCATAAATCCGTTTTCGTTTTCCGGAAAAGACATGTAAAGTTCATATGTCTTTCGATAATCAGAATCCTGTACCCTTACCAATTCCATAGTCTACCCTCCGTGTGTATGTTTTTTTTATAATCGAGTAGGAGAAAATTTCTCTAATGAGAAATTTTCGTCCTCTCACACCACCGTGCGTACCGTTCGGTACACGGCGGTTCAATCAACTTAACAAGTAACACACCTTTTGGTGTAGTAATCTAACATTGAGACTAGTCCAAATGAGGCCAGTCTCTTGTTGTTTATTGCTACATTCACTGCTCCCTTGTTGCAAACATAGGCTATTCTTTGACCTGTGTATGCAACTCGTCTTGCAGTATCTCTGTCAATTCCAAGTTTTACAAGGTTCTTTTCACGATTCTGTGGAGTTTTCCAGTGTTTCCAAATGCACATGCGGAGTCTGTATCGGATGTGTTTA
>FMTN01000049.1 GCA_900100095.1 Lachnospiraceae bacterium C10 | reverse complement strand
AGTCAAGACTCGCTCGCGAGTCTTGCGCGCCGGATTCGGGTCTGCTTCAGCAGACAAATTCCTGTCCGAATCCGTGCGCATCCTCGCGGAGCGTTTAACTCAGTCGGAGCTTGTACCCCGACTGAGTTGAAAGGAATTACTTCTTTGTAGCGTACAGGAAGTACTTCATTCCGTATACAGTAACAGTAACGCCGTCTACATTACCCTTCTGCATGTAGATATCGTTATAGTAGTAGATTGGGATAACTGCCCATGTATCCATAAGCATATCCTCAGCCTTGTGCATCTTATCTACACGGCTAGCAAAATCAGATGTGTTTCTGATCTCATCGATTAACTTATCGTACTCAGCCCAGTTCTGTGGAGCACTGCTCTTAGGATTACGTCCGAACTGGCAGTCGTTGTTACCGGACTTTGTTGTATGCATCTCTAACATGTTGATTGGATCGTTGAAATCTGCAAGCCATCCCTCACGAGCGAGTGTGAACTTACCCTGCTTACGATCATCAAGGAATACGTTCCAGTCCTCTGTCTGGATTGTCATTTCAATACCGAGAGCAGAAAGGTCTGACTGGATAGACTCAGCAATCTTCTGGTGTCCATCGTTCTCATTTAAGATGTATGGAATTGAGATTGCCGGCTCACATGTAACAGTACCGTCGTCCTTCTTTGTGAACTTGTAACCACAATCCTCTAATAACTTCTGAGCCTTGTCAACGTCTACCTTTGTAGCATCGTAGTAAGAAGAATTCTCACCCTTAAAGATGCCGCCGTTACCATCGTTCATACCTGCCGGGATGAAGGAATCAGCAACAACCTGACCTGTCTGACCAACAGTATCAACAATGTACTGACGATCGATCAGAAGGGAAATAGCCTCACGGAACTCCTTAGCCTGCTTAACAGAAAGACCGTCGAAGAGCTTGGAATTTACGTTGAAACCGATGTAGTATGTTCCAAGGTTATCAGCGATATGGAACTCCTTGTTGTCCATTACAGACTTGATCTCATCGTTTGGAACATCATCGATGAAGTCAAGATCTCCACTGTTGTATGCAGCATAAGTTGCTGTATTATCAGCAGAAAGCATGAAATGAAGCTCCTCTGTCTTAACATTGTCTGCATCGTAGAAGTTCGGGTTCTTTACATATACCATGGACTCATTGTGCTTCCATGACTTAAGAGTATATGCGCCGTTGGATACGAATCCAGCTTCCTGTGCCCAGGTTCCTGGCTCCTTACCCTTATCCTTCTCCTCAACTTCCTTCTCATATACAGGGAAGAATGCTGGGAAAGCCATCAGATCGTTGAAGTAAGGACATGGATTTGTAAGCTTAACCTCAAGAGTGTAATCATCCACAGCCTTAACTGCAAGCTTGTCACCGTCACGCTCTACAATATCATACAGATATGCGTAGTCTGCTGCAGTCTTCTCAGCAACGGCACGATTCCAGGAATAAACGAAATCATTTGCTGTCAAAGCTTCGCCGTTAGACCACTTGGTCTGCTTTAACTTAATGGTATAAGTCTTTCCATCATCAGAAACCTCTGGAAGAGCCTCTGCCACACCAGGAACAAGGGTTCCATCCTTGTCATAGGTGTAAAGACCCTGGAAAGAGTTAACAGCAAGAGTTCCACCATCAACGGATGAGTTAAGGGCCGGATCAAGATGTGCCGGCTCAGATGCCAAGTTGATGTACAAAGCCTTGGTGTCTTTGTTCTCTGTTGTTGCAGCGGTATTCTTCTTACCACTGTCTGCCTTCTTGGATGATCCACATCCAGCCATGGAAAATACCATAGCAGAGGCAAGTACAAATGCGAGTATCTTTTTCTTCATACGTTTCCTCCTATTAATAACGTATTAATATTTCCCGTGCCCTATGCCAAATTTTCGTTACGACGCAGGCACATAAGCTTTTCTATTTCTTATTCCTATCGATTCCAGCAGGCTACGAAATGACCGTTGCCTCTGTCTGTCAGCTGCGGCTTTGCAATTGCACACTGTTCTGTCGCGTACTGACATCTCGTACGGAAAGGACATCCGCTCGGCATCTTCAAAGGAGATGGTACATCACCCTCCAAAACGATACGCTTTGACTGTCTCGCTGTCTTTGGATCCGGAATCGGAACAGCGGATAACAGAGACAGGGTATATGGATGAATCGGATGCTCATTCAGTTCATCAGAGTCTGCAATTTCCATCATATGTCCCAGGTACATAACCGCAATACGGTCGGAAATATGACGTACAACCAGAAGGTCATGGGCAATGAACAGATATGCCAGTCCCATCTTCTCCTGAAGTTCCTCAAACATGTTGATGACCTGCGCCTGAATGGATACATCCAGTGCAGATACCGGCTCATCACATACGATAAACTTCGGATCTACGGCAAGCGCTCTTGCAATACCGATACGCTGACGCTGTCCGCCGGAGAACTCATGTGCATAACGCATGGCATGCTCTGCGTTCAGTCCTACGGTCTCCATCAGACTAAGAATCTTATCTCTTCGCTCACCCTTACTGCTGTATAACTTATGTGTATCCAAAGGCTCACCGATAATGTCCTCAACCGTCATACGAGGGTTCAATGAGGAATACGGATCCTGGAATACCATCTGCATCTGCTTACGGTATGGAAGCATGTCAACGTTGACCTTTTTTCCAAGAACCGGACGGCCCTTTTCATCAACCACAAGCTCACCGTTTGCATCATACTGCTCACCACTGTCGAACAGCACGTCACCGTCAAAGGTGATCTTACCTGCTGTCGGCTCATACAGACGAAGCAGTGTACGTCCAACGGTTGTCTTACCACAACCGGATTCTCCTACCAGACCGAGTGTCTCTCCCGGCTTGATCGTAAAGGAAATATCATCTACTGCCTTCAGTGGAACCTTGTGGAAGCCCTGTGATACAGGAAAATACTGCTTTAAATGTGATACCTCTAATAAATTCTTCTCTTCAGCCATTATGCTTCCTCACTTTCGATCAGTTCTTTTACGTTCATCCAGCAAGATGCAAGATGGTCCTCTCCTACCTGATATTCTTCCGGTTTCTCGGTCAAACAGATCTTGAGTGCATTGGCACAACGAGGGCAGAAGGCACAACCCTCCGGCATATTCAGCATATTGATTGGAGTTCCTCCGATCGGAACCAGCTTTTCATTCATGTTATCCACGCGTGGAATGGAACGAAGAAGTCCCTTCGTATATTCGTGGCAAGGATTATAGAAAATCTCATCTGCTGTTCCACGCTCACAGATTCTACCACCGTACATAACAAGGATCTCATCACACATGGATGCAATAACACCGAGGTCATGGGTTACCATGATGATTGCCATACCGAGCTTCTTCTGAAGATCCTGCATAAGTTCAAGGATCTGTGCCTGGATGGTAACATCAAGAGCTGTTGTCGGCTCATCCGCAATCAGGATATCCGGCTCACAGCAGAGACTCATAGCGATCATAACACGCTGTCTCATACCACCGGAAAGCTCATGCGGATACTGCTTGATTCTGGCCTCCGGCTCATTCACTCCTACAAGGGTCAGCATTTCAATGGCACGGGCCTTTGCCTCTTCCTTGGTCTTGTTCGTATGAAGACGTACCGCTTCAATCATCTGATATCCCACCGTGAAGGTCGGGTTCAAAGATGTCATCGGATCCTGGAAAATAATGGAAACATTCTCGCCACGGAACTTCTGAAGCTTCTTGTCATTCCAGTCCAGAATGTTCTCACCATTGTATAAGATCTTACCCTCTGTTACCTTACCGGTCTGTGCAAGAATCTGCATAATGGAATATGCAGTTACTGACTTACCGGATCCTGACTCTCCAACGATACCCAGAGTCTTGCCCTTTTCCAGATTGAAGTTCACACCATTCACGGCAGTCACTTCACCATTATCTGTGAAAAAGCTTGTATGTAAATTCTGTACAGATAAAATGTTTTTGTTTTCTTCGCTCATATTCTCTCCTAGCACCTTACTTTAACTTAGAATCGAACGCATCACGGAGTCCGTCACCCAAAAGATTCAATGCCAATACAATCAATGTAATGACAACAGCCGGAATTACCAGACGAGTAGGATAGGACTGCATACCACCACGCGCGTTATTCGCAAGAGAACCTAACGATGTCAGAGGAGCATTAACTCCCAGTCCCAGGAAGGAAAGGTAACTCTCTGTAAAAATGGCACTTGGAACCTGAAGCGCTGTTGTAATAATGATAACGGACAAGCAGTTCGGTAAAATATGTTTTGTTAAAATCTTACGGTTCTTTGTTCCGATGCTTCGTGCAGCAAGAACATATTCGTTATTCTTAATCGTAAGAATCTGACCACGGATCAGTCTTGCCATACCTACCCAGTATAACAGACCGAACACAACGAACATGGAAATCATGTTTCCACCCAGCTTCGCAAGGGCTGTTCCTTTAATGAGCGGTGTCAAACGTTCATTTAATACTACGGACAGTAAGATGATGATCAACATATCCGGAAGGGAATAGATGACATCGACAATTCTCATCATAATAAGGTCTAAGGTTCCACCAAAATAACCTGCAATAGAACCATACACCAGACCAATGATTAACACCATGACGGCTGCAATAACACCAACGGATAAGGATACTCTTGTACCGTAAATTACACGGATGAAGTAATCACGTCCCATGGAATCCGTACCGAACAGATGCGGGAAGAGGTCTTCCCCTGTTTTCTCCATATGTGCAATCTCCATATCGGAAAATTCCATCGGAGCCAGGTTTGCAGCTCCCTTATCTCTTCTTCCGTCGATGGTAATGATCTGTGCATAACCATACGGGCAAATCATTGGAGCTACAATAATTGCAATGATGATCAGTGCCAGTACGATGATACTTCCCATTGCAAGAGGATTCCGGCGAAGTCTTCTCATTCCATCCTTAAAGAAGGTGGTGGACTCACCCATGACATCCTGCTGCTTCTTTTCATCATCTGTTGCTTTTCTAAAATCTTCTTTATTAAACTTTGACAGATCGATCTGAGAGGATAAGAACTGTCTCTTCTTATAATCTGTGTTTTCCATTGCCATGACTGACTCCTTAATTAGTTAAATGTAATACGTGGATCGATAATCTTGTATGCGATATCGGTCAGAAGGTTCGCTATTACCATCAAAATTGCCAGGAAGATTGTAACAGCCATAATTGTGGTGTAATCACGGTTGGTAATGCTTGTTACAAAAGCACTTCCAAGACCACCGATGGTAAAGATACTCTCTACTACCATGGAACCTGTCAAAATATAAGCAACCTGTGGTCCAAGATATGTAACAACCGGAATCAGTCCGTTACGAAGAGCATGAACAAAAATGACCTTCACTCTTGGTACACCCTTTGCCTTTGCTGTACGGACATAGTCCTGGTTCAATGCATCCAGCATGGAAGTCTTCGTAAGACGGGTTACATATGCCATCGGATAAACTGCTAACGAAATAATCGGCAATACATAGTTCGGATGAGCCGAATTCCATACCGGGATCAAATTAAGCTGTAAGCAGAATATCAGAAGAAGCAAAGTCGCCAGTACAAACGACGGCATTGCAGTTCCCAGTGTCGTGAAGAATACGATCAAACGGTCCGGAAGCCGGTTTCGCGTCAGCGCAGCTATGGCTCCAAATATAATTCCGAAAATCGTTGCAATAATCATAGCGGATGCACCCAGCTTTGCTGATACTGCAAAACGGGATGAGATATCCGGCCAGATCGGACGACCGCTTGTCAGGGATACGCCCCAGTCACCGTGCAGAAGGTTCTTCATATAAATGACATACTGCTGCGGGACAGGCTTATCCAGGTTATATCGTTCATTCAAGGCTTTGATTACCTCGGGACTTGCAGCCTTCTCCTTGTTGAAAGGGCCACCTGGAATAAGCTCCATTACGAAAAAGGTAATGGCACTGACAATGATAATGGACATAACTGCCAGCATGATTCGTTTAATAATGTACTTAGCCACTTCTCTCTACTCCTTGTGTTTCTTATCTTTTGCGTTGTCGCTTTAACAACTTAAAGGAATAAATGAACAAAAAAAGTACAGACGATAGTTCTAATCTGTACACCTTTGTACGGTATTCCCTATAAAGTTAATGCCACAACCGTGGACTTACGTCCAACAACATCTTCATTATACAGTTAAATGAAAAAAAGTCAATTTATAGTTGAATCATTCTGTTTTATTCATCTCAAGAAACTTCTCGCGATTCAGTAATTTAGCGTGGTAACGCATTAACTCGCCTTTATACATTTTTTTGTATACTCACAAACGTAATCTCTACGTTTGTACACCATTTATGTTTATATAACTTTATATTTATTCCTGTTAAAAAAACAGCTCTCCGAAACGGAAAGCTGTTTTGAGTTCCATTTTTTCGTCATCCGTCCTTGTATGACGGACAAGTGTTTTTCATTAAGTACACACTTTTCTCTTAGAAATCCTGATCCTGTAAAAAATCCTCCAGAGAATTGTCATCATCCTGTGTCTGCTGATACTGACGGTCATAGGCCTTCTGGTACTCTTCCTCGAAGGTCTTACGGAATTCCGTGCTCGTAAAAAGAATCACGCAGGTAACAATGAGAAGGATGATGGATACAATTCCACAAATGATTCCGCCCCAGGCAAGCCCTTTTCCGCTTTTCCCCGGGATTCCGAGCTTACGGTTCTCACGCTCGGAAGCAAGCTGAACGATTCCCAGTATAATCGCTGCAATGGCAACTAAAACATTGAAAAATGTGCAGAAACACAATATGGAAATAATGCCCAGAGAAAGAGACGCAATACCAAAGTAGTTATTTCCTGTCTTCGGCGGCTGCCTGTATGGCTGCTGATATCCATACCCCTGCGGTCCATAGCCCGGCTGGCCCTGTGGCCCGTAGCCCGGCTGACCCTGTTGACCCGGCTGGCCCTGTTGACCATAGCCGTTGGAATATCCTTCCCCGTTCACGCCCTGGTTCCACTGTTGCTGATTCCAGTCACCGTGGTTATACTGATTATGGTTCTGTCCATTCCAGTTCTGTCTTCCCACATGACTCTGGGTCCATTCCTCTTCTGTCTCGTGCCGCTCCTGTTCACTCTCCTGACCGGCCTCTTCTTCAAAAATGTCCTCATTTACATTGTTTTTGTTCTGTTCATCCATATGGTACATCTCCCTACTTTGCTTTCCATGGATTGATTCCAAGCTTGCTCCAATACAGTCCAATCAAGGCTACAAACAAAACCGTTATAGCCAAATACACAATGGACAGAATCAGACCCGCGATAACCTTCCTGTCACTCCGGCTCTCCAGCTTGCCGTAATAGAAGCCAAGAATGACCGAGCAAACGGCACATGCGATACCAAGATACCATTTACAGGTGAAAGGGTACGCCAGTATACCAAGCAAAAGGCAACCCAAGGATACTAATTTTTCTTTATCATCTTTTTTCATATAACAAGTATTATATCAAAGATTCCAAAGATTATGTTACAATATTACAGATCGATCGTTTATGCAAGATGTTTTTTCCTAGAAAAAGAGGCAAGCATGGTTATTCAAATCAACAGTCAGGTCATCCATTATGAGCATACCTATTGCGAGGCAAGTTCCAATCCTCCCCTTCTGCTTTTACATGGCAATGGAGAAGATTTACATATTTTTGACGAACTGATTTTTTCTCTTCGCAACGAATACGAAATCTACGCCTTAGATACCAGAGGGCATGGTCTTTCTGCGGCACCTGATGTATTGCATTATGACGATATGGCAGAGGATGTGGCAGGTTTCATCCGGCAACTTCAGATTGCTTCACCGATCGTCGTGGGCTTTTCGGACGGTGGAATCGTTGCGTTGCTTCTTGCAATGAAAGGCAGTACGCCTTTAACCGGTATCATCACCTGTGGCGCCAATACGAATCCAAAAGCACTTACACTGTCAGCACGCCACCAGATCAAGCGTAGCCTGAAAGAAAAGCTTGCTGCCAAACATTCCAAAAACGACAGTCTCTCCCGTTCCACAGACGATGGGAACGGAACAGAGTCTTCTTCTACTGCTGCCATGCGGTTTGCCGCTACCGGCGCCTTAGAGGAACTGATGTTGAAGGAACCGGATATTTCCGCCTCTGACCTTGCCAAAATTCAGGTCCCGGCCCTTATTCTTACCGGAGAACATGACATGGTCAAACTTTCCGATTCAAAAAAGATTGCAGAACATATTCCGCTTTCCCGACTTGTGATCCTGAGCGGGGAAGATCATGGAAGCTACGTGGTCCACAGCACCAAGCTCGGTGACTATATCCGTAAATTTATATAGAAAAGGAGTATGGGCGTATCCTGCCCATACTCCTTTTCTTCACAAGTCGCATCAATCCACTATTGTAAAAAATGAATATTTCGTTCCCCCATACATGGTATATCCACTGTTCTTAATCTCTTCCTTTGACTTGCCCAGAAGATCTTCAACCGCCAGTTCTTTCCGTTCCTTTTTTGATAACGATCTCAAATCTTCCATCTCGATCGTTGTATACTTATCTTTTTCGACAACAAGCTTTGCCACATATCCCTTATATTGATCGCTCAGCTTGAGAAGGCCATTTCTTATGCCCTGCACGCTCGCTTCCGAATCCCCTTTCATCATCCTTGTTGTTGTGACCGTACGTCGATAGCATCCCTTCTGGTCAAAATCAAAGGCCTCTTCTATGGTCCAGTCTCCTTTGTCTCCATACTTCAACAAAAGCCTTGAACCATCATTTCTCTCCCGCGTAATCCATAGATTTGCCAGAAACAGACATATAACCACCAAAATTAACAGGGATACCAGTATTGCATTCTTTTTCACCATCTTGCTATTCTCCCCTCTCATCGACTCTCCTCCTTTTCATGTGCAACATATTCTACATCTTTCAACTTACACCTACCTTCTTTTACATACAATATCCTTTTTTTTACAAATCTCCCCATCCAAGGATTTCTTACTATTTCCCACGCTTCGCGAGCTCAACTGGCGCACCCCTTCAAGTCTCGCTCGCGAGACTTGGCGCGAGATTTGCGTCAGCGTAGCTGACATATTTCATATGCAAATCTCTGCGCATCCTCGCGGAGCGTTTATCTCAGTCGGAGATTGTAACCCCGACTGAGATAAAAAAGCTCCGAACCCTCAGGTTCGAAGCTTTGCATTTCATTATTCTATCTATTAGTGCTTTGGAATCAGCTTCTCCACACCGCCCATATATGGACGAAGTGCCTCCGGAATGTTCACAGATCCGTCAGCGTTCAGATTATTCTCCAGGAATGCGATCAGC
>FMTN01000038.1 GCA_900100095.1 Lachnospiraceae bacterium C10 | reverse complement strand
CGCGGAGCAGTTGTCGGCGGCATAATGGTATTTTTGCGCCGCAAACATTGTAAACACTGAGTTTCACGCCCTTTTGGGGTGTGGGAAGTATTAGTTAGATTTTTTAATTGAGGAGATATAGGTATGTCCCAACCAGACTACGACCTGGCTGCATCTCATTGGATAGAGCGTGACCGCGACTCAGTTCATATGGAGGCAGCTGCTTTAAAAGAAAAGATTGAAAGCTTTATCGGCGCACACAATACTTGTGCGTTGGCGACGGTCTCTGCGGATATGGTGCGCAATACACCGATTGAATATAATTTTGTGAAGGGTTGCTTTTACTTTTTTTCCGAAGGAGGACTTAAGTTTAAGGGCCTGAAGGAGAATAAGAATGTTGGCGTTGCCATCTTTGAACCTTATGGTGGATTCGGTCAGCTGAAGAGCTTGCAGGTGCAGGGCAGGGCTGTTATGGTGGAGCCTTTTTCAGATGAGTATCTGATGCTGATGGAGCACAAGAAGATTCCGGTGGAAGCCATGAAGAAGTTGCCACAGGCCATGAACCTGATTAAGGTGGTGCCGACAACTTACGACTATCTGGATTCTGAGTTGAAGAAGGATGGCTTCGGAAGCAGGCAGCATTCGGAGGTTTAGGTAGCATTAATCAATATGGAGGAAATAGTGACTTCTGGCCCCAATGGACCAGAAGCTGTTCTTTTAGAATAAATCTTTTGTAAAGTCTTGTATGAATGTTTTAACTTCATTGTATGAAATGTCATCGCTTATAAGATTCTTAGTAGTTTTTTCATAATCATCTGCATAGAAATCTTTTTCGCAGAATTTTTTTATTAATGCTGGTATATCTACACTATTATCTGCGGCAGGAGATATATCATTTTTCATGCTTTGTCTGTGAGCACGAACTTCTGTAATTAACTTTCTGAAGTCATTAGTGACTGTAATTTCGTTGGCAATTTTATAGATATCATATAGGTGCCTAGAGTTACGGGCTGGTTTATCTTGAAGATAATAATCACAGAGAGCAAATACCTTATCAATTAAAGTACGTTCTAATGCTTGTACTTGCATTGTAAATGGAGTGAGCCCGTATTCTTCAAGTAAATCGGGTTCTTCCTCTTTAAGAGCCTGATAAATATAGTTGCTGATTACACGTTCGACAGTAGGAAAAGCATACGACATTAACGCAGTTTCCAGTTTTACATAAGTATCTAGGAAAGGATCATCAACAATTGAATCGTAAGCCATATCGTAATGATTATATTCTTTATCGCTCTCGATTGAGTCCCAGTTTGTGATTTCTAAACCTATGTCATCAGCTATAGGCTTTAGAATGTTATATTTCAGCTTTTTACGTCTTTTTTCACCGAGATGCTCTGTAAAAGTGATATCAATATCTTCGGAGAAACGGTCTATAACGCTATATGCTTTTGAAAGAGAAGTACCACCCTTGAAACAAACAGGGTATTCACATGCGGAGAGCTTTCTTAATATCATAGTTACATAGTAGTCTTTTTCTACAATATCCTGAGCCTGACCGATACGCTCTGCTGTGAGGGCAACGATATCATTAAATAATTCTTTATCATTATGCAAGTACATTGTCTAACCTCAATTCATAATAAAATCTAAATGCAGTTAAAGGGAAGCATCTAATATAGTGATCCACGTCATCCCTGGTAATTTTGTGAGCCTCAATATATTTCAGAAAGCATTTTCTGGCATCTTCATAATCATAGTCTGAATAGGTGTCAAGATTTGATAACAAATCCAGCATCTGAAGTATGTAGACATTTTCATTCGTGATAGAAATCAGAGGCTTTCTAATATTGAATCTTCGGTTACCTATTTTAACATCTCGTGGGGCGGAATTCGTATTATTACTCACAATCTCAATTACATGGGGAACCTGAGTGGAAATACCAATTTGATTTGCAAACGTGTTGCCGGAGTAATATCCATCCGTTTTCCCATTTTTGGAGATGTATTTATATTTTGCGATTGTATCTGCTGTAGGACCGACGGAAGATTTTAAACGAGTCTTCTTCGGCAGATAGTAGATACCTTTGTCGTACTTAGCTAGCAATCCTTTTTTACATAATGTGCTTAACTGCTGTGTAAGAGCAGATTTTGAAATCTCTCCGGTGTAAATATCGGAGAAGAATATCGGTTCGCCTTCTTTGTATTTTTCAGTTAGCATTTCATAAATCATATTATCACCGCCTAAACAAAATATAATTTATAATATAATTTGTTAAGTTAATTCTATCAAATGCATCGTAAATGTCAAGCCACCGGTTTTTTATTATCTGATTATCTGAGAAGTGAGAAGGCTTTATTTTTTACCCAAATTTCTGCAGATTCATATTGAATCCGTCCCATATGTTTTTTGACCGGGTGGAAATAAATATTTTCACCCTGATTTAGTAATGGGCGATTATCCAACCCAAACCTGTAATACGAGGGGGAATCTATGATGATAGTTATAAGATTTATTCTTAGAATCGTTTTGTTGCCAGTTCAGGCTATACTTACACTTTTAATGCTTGCAATTGACTTTATTGGTGGACTGGCAAATCTTGTATGTTGGGTGCTGGGAGTTTTCTTTGTGATTGGAGGCATCTGCTCGTTTATTAATGGATCTGCATCACTTGGATGGCAAGGACTTATTGTAGGTATTATTGTTGCAGTGGTTCCTCAAGCATTAACTCTATGGGGAGCTGAAGGGATTGGTCACATATATGTGAACAACCGAATTCAATCAGATATTTTATTAAGTGTGTGATATACTTTTAATTAGCGTATTTGCTTGATTTTATCGGTATAGGGGAAAGACATAATGATTGTATATTCAGGTACAAAAAGTGATTTTTTGACTTCTGTGGAAGCAGATTCAATAGCCACAGAAATTGAAGAAAATATTTATAAAAAAATGCATCGTCGGACTGCTCAGAATGAATTTCGTTCTTGGGAAAATTCATTGGAGTATATGTATAAGGTGTTAAATGATAATACGATTCCAGAGAATTCTGGTATTGCTATAGAGTATAATATTCCACAGACTTCGAAGCGTGTTGACTTTATTATCTCAGGTTACAATGAGAAAAAAGATCCTAATGTTGTTATTATTGAATTGAAGCAGTGGGATAAGGTAAATGTGGTCGAGGGACAGGATGCGCTTGTTGAGACTTATACGGGAAATGCACTTCGCAAAGTAGTACATCCATCTTATCAAGCATGGTCATATGCGGCTATGATTTATGATTATAATCAGAATGTCCAGTTAGGGAATATAGTTCTCCATCCGTGTGCATATATGCACAATTATCGCAAAGACAATCCAGAAAAATTAGAAGGTGCTCAGTACAAAGAATATGTGGATGAAGCACCGCTTTTTGCGCGTGGTGAAGTATCGAAACTTCGTGAGTTTATCAAGGAATCGGTAAAGATTGGTGATGATAAACAGCTCTTATATGATATTGATAACGGAAAGATTAAGCCATCAAAGAGTTTGCAGGATTCTATAAAAAGTATGATTGAAGGAAATAAGGAATTCATTATGCTTGATGATCAGAAAGTTGTGTATGAAGAGATATTAAAGACTGCTTTACAATGTATGGCTGATCATAAGAAACGTACGGTTATTGTAAAAGGAGGTCCGGGTACAGGTAAGACTGTGGTGGCAATTAACCTTCTTGCAAAACTCACGAACGAAGGCTATTTTGCGCAATATACATCAAAAAACAGTGCGCCACGTAATGTATATGCAAAGAAATTGACTGGTCATAAAAAGAGTTCCATCAAAAACATGTTTAAGGGCTCCGGTTCATATGTGGATGTCGAAAATAATATTGTTGATGTGTTAATCTGTGATGAGGCGCATCGTTTAAATGATAAGTCAGGTTTGTTTCATAATCTTGGAGAAAACCAGATTAAAGAAATTATAGATGCAAGTCTTTGCAGTGTCTTCTTTATTGATGAGAGCCAGCGTGTGACGTTAAGTGACATCGGTACTATTGCAGAGATTCGGGACTGGGCTGAAAAAGAAGACTCCGAGATGATAGAAATGGAATTATTATCGCAGTTTAGATGTAATGGTTCTGATGGTTATTTGGCATGGTTGGATGACGTATTAGAGATTCGTGAAACAGCAAATACAGATATGAAGGATATCGATTATGATATTCGAATTGTTGATTCTCCTAATGAGGTACGTAATTTAATCGTTGAACATAATAAACCTTCTAATAGAGCGCGTATGCTAGCGGGGTATTGTTGGGCGTGGTTGAAAGCCGGACAGAATGATACTAATGTACATGATATCAAGATTGGTGATTTTGAAATGAGTTGGAATCTTGGTAATACAACTACATTTGCAATTGACGAGAGTTCCGTAAATGAAGTTGGATGTATTCATACCTCGCAAGGGTTGGAATTTGATTATGTTGGAGTAATTATTGGTGATGATATGCGCTATGAAAATGGTCATATTGTAACAGATTTTACCAAGAGAGCAAAAACTGATCAGTCGTTAAAAGGTATTAAGAAATTATACAAAGAAAACCCGGAGCTCGCTTTAAAAGAGGCGGATGAGATTATAAAAAATACATATCGAACGCTTATGACTCGAGGAATGAAAGGTTGTTATGTGTATTGTACAGACAAAAAACTGTCGGAGTATTTAAAAGAGTGTTTGAAATAGGTGAAACAATGAAACAATAGATAGAATTAGAAAATTTACAGAAGATCGAGATTGGGATCAGTTCCATTCGCCATCTAATTTAGCGGAGTCAATCGTTATTGAAGCTGCTGAATTATTAGAATGTTTTCAGTGGGATGATGAGAAATATGATGAGCAGCACGTCAAAGAAGAACTTGCTGACGTGATGGTATATTGCCAGAATCTCGTAGATAAGCTTGGGTTTGATGCGGATGAGATTATTAACATGAAGATGGTACAGAATGAAGCAAAATATCCAGTCGAGAAAGCTAAAGGAAAAGCGGATAAATATAATCAGTTATAAAAATGGTGGGGGAAGAATGAGAATCGGAGTTATTCAGGCAAGTTCACAAGCGACTAAAAATAAAATTCTTTATAATGCAGTAACAAAATATGCACCAAAAGATTCTGAAGTAATCAATTTTGGTTGCACGTTGGAAGAAAAAGAAAATTACTCTTATATAGAAATTTCTATTCTTGTAGGTATGTTATTAGCGAATAGGGCGGTGGACTTTATAGTTACGGGTTGTTCTTCTGGACAGGGAATGATGTTGGCTTGCAACAGTATGCCAGGCGTCATTTGCGGGTATGCACCGACACCGAAGGATGCTTATTTATTTGCACAGATAAATAATGGAAACGCGATATCTTTACCCCTAGGTGAAGAATATACTTGGTCTGGTATTGATAATCTAGAACGAACAGTTGAAGCTCTATTCTCAGAGCCTTTTGGGCAAGGATATCCTAAAAGTGAAGCTGATAGAAAAATAAAGGATTCTGAACAACTTAAGGAAATAAGAAAGTCTGGCCAAATTACGATGCAGGAGCTTCTAAACAAATTAGATGCATCTCTGGTAAATAAGTTGAAGAATAAGATGGATTTTTAGGATAAATTCAATTTGTAGGGGGACATCATGAGATTACTTTACGTGATATTACAGTGCACCTGGGGGCTGCCTCAGACACTGGTTGGGTTTATCTATTTTATAGTTAACGTAGGATGTAAACACTATATCTACCATGGTTCGGTTGTAACGATATGGCACAGCAAATCTAGTTTGTCGTTAGGCTTGTTTGTGTTTGTATCCGATGATCCATTTTGCTATTACCCATCACATATGGAGCATTATTCAGAAGAGGAGTTCTCTCGAATGCTTTTAGTGCATGAGTATGGACATACCATCCAGTCATTGATATTTGGTCCAACATACTTATTGTTTGTTGGAATTCCATCAATTGCATGGAGTTTCATACCAGCATTTGTGAAGATGCGAGAACTGGAACAGGTATCTTACTTTTCTGCATATCCGGAGCGATGGGCGAATCAACTGGGTGAATATGTGACAGGAGATAAATCAATAGGAGTGCCGGTGTAATATGAAGATAGCTGTTAGTGCTTGTTTATTGGGCGAGAATTGCAAATATAACGGTGGGAACAATTATAGTGAAAAAGTAAGCAAATTTGTTGAAGGACATGAGGTGATTCTAGTTTGTCCTGAAGTGCTGGGAGGATTACCTACGCCGAGAGAATCAGCAGAAATTGTGAATGGCATTGTTAGTCATAAAGACGGCACGTCTGTTGATGCAGAGTTTCGCCGTGGAGCTGAAATGGCATTGAACATTGTAAAAGACAATCAAGTGGATTTGGTTGTATTACAATCACGAAGCCCATCTTGCGGTGTGAATCAAATCTACGATGGCTCTTTTAAAGGAAATCTTATACCGGGGCATGGACTATTTGCAGAGTTGCTGAAGAAGAATGAAATCAAGGCTATTGATGTTGAAGATTTGTAGTGGCAAATTGTATTTCTATATTAATCGCTGCGGATTTGCCGCAGTAGAGTTTTACAATCCAAAGCACATAGATCTGAAGGCTCTAGATGGGGATGATGGCTCGGATTTATTCTTTAGATTTGAGAAGAGGATGAAGTAAACATGGCAGAAGAAATTTTTGACATCGTAGATGAAAATGGGCAGCCTACCGGCGAGACAGTGACCAGATCACAGGCGCATGCTGAGGGCATTAGACATAGAACAGCTCACATCTGGGTGGTTCGTGAAAAGGGAGATAAGACAGAGGTTCTGTTGCAGAAGAGAGCTATGAATAAGGATTCTTTTCCGGGCAGATATGACACTTCATCAGCTGGGCATATTCAGGCTGGAGATGAGCCATTGGAATCTGCTGTTAGAGAATTGTCGGAGGAGCTTGGAATCCAGGCGAATCCGGATGATTTGCATTTTGCAGGAGCATTTCCAATTCAGTATGAAAAGGAATTCCATGGCAGGCCATTCAAGGACAATGAAATAGCATTTGTCTATGTTTATGATGAAGAGGTAGGAATCGATAACCTTACCATCCAAAAGGAAGAGCTGGACAGTGTAGAGTGGTTCGACCTGGAGGAAGTGTATCAGGCATGCCAGCCACCAAGGGATGAGAAGTTCTGTGTTCCTATGGGCGGACTGGAGATAGTTCGTAAATACGTTTCATATTCTCAGGCATAGAATGAAACATCATTTCTACTATAGTTTCAGCAGGGGTGATGTTGTCATTCATCAGTCATTCTCTTGTCATTCCCACACATCCGTAGCAGTATAGACGGATACTGTATAAAATCTGGGTATCCAATCTATCTGTATCAAGAATTTTCTTAGCCTCGGCAGAGTAGCGGTCAGCAAAGTATTCATGCATGTATTGCCAGAGCGGATTCTGGGAGTTATCTTCGTAAGCTCTTTTATAGAAGAGGTAGTCTGCTCGCATCTCGTTCATGGCTTTGTCGCCATAATCTTTTTCATTTTCTCTGCAATCCATAGTTTGGTTCTATCTGCTATTGCTAATGTGCACTTATGGTTGATCCCATTCCAAGGCAGTTACATGTAGCCTGAGAAATAATATAGGCGTGAGAAGAGGAAGAACGCCAGATCAAGAACAGGAGGCACTTTAAGTGCCTCCTGCCTAGTTACTTTACATATTCAGCGATTGCGCGGCTGACAAATTCAGCAGTACCATTTCCGCCGGCTTTATCGATGTTCGTCTTGAATTCTCCTTCTGCAGCGTACATTTTGCCTAGACCAGCAAGAATTTCATTAGTGCATTCATAAAAGTTTTTTGTGATGTAGTTCTGGATGTCCCTTACCATAGCCTGAGCTCCGGCAGATTTAGGATCGGAATCCTTAAGCTTGCCACATTTCTCAAATAACTTCATGAAATCGCTCCAAAGCTTTTTCTCATCATCCTTAGAACGGGAAGCTGACTTCTTTTCATATTCTGAAAAAGCCTTGCTGTCTCCCCATTGCTCTTTCGCTTTTCTTGTGTATTCCTCTAACTTACTCGTATCAAATGCTGTAAAATCCATAATATTATTTCCTCCGTTTTGTATTCCACGGGCGAAATCTATAAGGTTCTCCAGATGCTCTTTTTTCATCGTAAGAAGTTCAATCTGTTGCTCCAAGGCCTTCTGTTTGTCAAAATCAGGCCGCGTAACGATTTCCTTAATTTCTTTTAACGGGAACTCCAGCTCTCTGAATAATAAAATCTGTTGCAAACGTTCCATTGCTGCATCGTCATACAGTCGATACCCTGATTCAGTGTACTCTGCCGGCTTTAGTAGTCCAATTGAATCATAGTATTGCAGTGTGCGTATACTCACGCCTGCTAATTTGCTTACTTCATTTACTGTCATCATTGCTTTTCCCTCCGTGGTAATTATACAATAAACTATGACGTAACGTTAGGGTCAACCATAAATGAAAAGCGAATCCAGCGCATAAACCTCTTAAGAACCAATACATCTCTTAGGTATATTTCGTTATACCGTCTCCTTGATCAGTTGGGTGATAAAGATAAGGAAGATGTGGCCTGGGTTTTGAAACAGAGAAGAGCGGGACTAATATAGATTTGGTATTTCGTGAAGACTAAGGGTTCTGTATAATTAAAGGCAGTGAAATTAACAAATCGGGGGATTGGAGGGGTAAACCATGTTAGAGATATTAAAAGCGAGGTTTCAGGATCATATGAATCTTCATATGGAATTGAGTTGGCTTGACGTGGAGAAACGTTTGCTTGAGCATCCGGGCTCCATGGATGTTTTGAGAAGGATGGAGGAGAGCGGCGGAGAACCGGATACCATCGGCTATGATGAAAAGACGGGAAAGCTAATTTTCTGCGACTGCGCAAAGGAGTCCCCTTCTAGGCGCAGAAGCCTGTGCTATGACGAAAAGGCATTACAGGGGCGTGCTAAAAACCCGCCGTCAGGCAGCGCCGAATGGAAAGCAAAAGAAATCGGCGTTTTGATCATGACGGAGGAACTCTATCGCCGACTGCAAAGTCTCGGGGAATTTGATTTGAAAACGTCAAGTTGGATTACTACGCCGGATGATATTCGCGACAAGGGCGGTGCATTGTTCTGCGAACGACGTTACGGAACGGTTTTCACATTCCATAACGGGGCGGATTCGTACTATTCCGTGCGCGGGTTCAGAGGTTATACGCTTATATAAATATTGAACATTACATAGCAGTTATCTCAAATCGAGTAGGAGTCAGCCTACTCGATTATCATTCGGTTAAAGGATACTCCGGATATAAAGATAATAACAGGGTTGAGACGTTCTGGAAAGTCTGAGTTGGTGCGAGCATAGCGAGTCTTGACAGGAACTCTTGAGAAGGGTATAGTCGTTATCTTACTATTGGAAAGAATCTTTGAGATGAGCTAGAAATCTTTCAGCGATAGGTGTAAACGCCTGATACCTGTTCCATGCAATATATATTCTATTTTCAAGCTTCGGAGACAGTGGTCTGAATACAAGGCCGCTGTCTTTTGACGTATTTACAAGATGTTCATAGGTGAGAAGATATCCTAAGCCTTCCATGGCAAAAATTGATCCATTGTAAGAAAGGCGGAAAGAACCTTCTAACTGAAGCTCTGAAAATCTGTTTCCGGCCCAGTTCTTAATATCTCCATTCCATGCTTGATCAGAGCAGAATAATGGTAACCCTACTAGGTCATCCAAACGGATGGCTTTTTTCTTTGCCAGAGGATCGGTATCAGGAATGATAAGTCCCCAGGTGTCTGTTTGAGGGAATTCGATATATTCATATTTTCGGATATCCGGTTGTTCTACCAGTACTACAAAATCAAGTAAGCCTTTGTCGACTTTTTCAGAGAGCTGCTCTGTATCACCGCTTGTGATGTGATAATGAAGGTTTGGATAGTGTTGTTTAAAATCTTTTATAGACCTTGCCAGGTATCGAAGCTGGTAGGATTCAGCAAGACCAAGATAGAGCTCTCCGCCATTTATATCATCCAGAGATACAAATTCCTGCTCGATTTTATCAGCCATGCTGACAAGATCTTCGGCACGATTGCGAAGCAGAATTCCTTCATCAGTAAGTTTGATACTAAAAGCATGTCTTGTGAAAAGCTTTTTCCCAAGTTCTTCCTCCAGCGATTTAAGCTGTTTTGACAGGGTAGGCTGAGTTACATGCAGAAGTTCAGCAGCTCTACTCATATTTTCTTCTCTTGCCACTGCTAAAAAATATCTTAAAGTTCTAATTTCCATAGAATTTCCTTTCCATAATCAGTGCACTCGAAATACTTCGTATTTCTTGTTCTGTACTGCTCATTGCTATATGATATGCCAAAAAGGAATAATACGATATTCATTATAACTATTAGCGAGAGTATTCACAAGCACGTACAATAAAGATGTCAGGTAAAAGGCAGGATTGAGTGAGGAAATGTCATGGATAAAGAAAAACTGAAACAGTGCCTTATGGATACAGGATGTCACGAAGATGCATCAGAAAATATCCTTAAGCAATATGAATCCGGAAGCATGGAAAACATGTTTCGACTTTTGAAAAAAGAGCGTTGCCGCATAATGGATGAATATCATGAATGTGGAAGAAAAATTGATTGCATGGATTTTATGCTTAGAAAAATCGAAAGCGAAATGAACAAGAATAACGGAGGTATTAGAAGATGATTAAAAAAGAAGAATTGAATTTAGTAACAGAGTGGGACAAGACTTTTCCAAAGAGTGAAAAAGTAGATCACAGCAAGGTGACATTTGTGAATCGTTATGGGATTACCCTTGCTGCAGATATGTATGTACCAAAGAATGGGACTGGAAAGCTTCCTGCTATCGCGGTATCAGGACCTTTTGGAGCAGTTAAGGAACAGTGTTCCGGCCTCTATGCACAGACTATGGCTGAAAGAGGATTTCTTACTATTGCTTTTGATCCCTCTTTTACAGGTGAAAGTGGAGGCGTGCCGCGATATATGGCATCTCCGGATATTAATACAGAAGATTTTATGGCAGCGGTGGACTTTCTGTCATTAAATGACAAAGTGGATCCAGACAGAATCGGAATTATCGGAATCTGTGGATGGGGTGGAATGGCACTGAATACAGCTGCTCTTGATACTAGAATCAAGGCGACCGTTGCTTCTACTATGTACGATATGACCAGAGTAAATGCAAATGGATATTTTGATTCTGAAGACAGTGAAGAAGCACGTTTTGAAAAGAAGAAAGCTATGTGCGCACAGAGACTTGAGGATTTGAAAAACGGTGAGTATAAACTTGGAGGCGGCGTAGTAGATCCTCTTCCGGAGGATGCTCCGTTTTTTGTAAAGGATTATTATGATTATTACAAGACAGATCGTGGATATCACCCTCGTTCTTTAAACTCCAATGGTGGTTGGAATGTAATCGGATGTGAGTCCTTTATGAATCAGCCAATTCTTAAATACAGCAATGAAATCAGAAATGCGGTTCTTATTATCCATGGTGAAAAGGCACACTCTTGTTACTTTGGCAAAGATGCCTATACCAATATGGTAAAGGATAGTAAATATGCAGATAACAAGGAGCTAATGATTATACCGGAAGCAACGCACACAGATCTCTATGATGGTGGCGATAAGGATTATATTCCGTTTGATAAGTTAGAGAGTTTCTTTCATGCGTATTTAAAGTAAAAATCGGGAGGTGTATTCACTATGAAAAGAGAAAAAATCGTTCAAACAGCAGGAAGAGATGCACTTGGGAGCTTTGCGCCTGACTTTGCCAGATATAATGATGATGTTTTGTTTGGTGAAGTATGGAATGACACGACATTGGATTTAAAGACAAAAAGCACAATTGTAATTTCTGTGTTTATGGGCAGAGGTCTTTGTGACAGCTCTTTAAAATACCATTTGCTTACGGCAAAGAAAAACGGAATTACAAAAGATGAAATCGCAGCCATTGTTACTCATGCCGCATTTTATGCCGGCTGGCCAATGGCGTGGGCTGTATTTAATATGGCTAAGGAAATCTGGAATGATGATGCTCCAGCCTGTGATGAAAAAGACAGATTTCAGAAAGAAGTATTCCTTCCAATAGGAGAAAAGAATCCCTATGGAAAGTACTTTACAGGACAAAGCTATCTGGCCCAGATATCCTCAGAACAGGTGCCTGCATTTAATGTAACATTTGAGCCTGGTTGTCGTAACTTCTGGCATATTCACCATGCAAAATCCGGTGGAGGACAGATGCTTATATGCATAGGTGGCAGAGGCTGGTATCAGGAAGAAGGAAAAGAAGCAGTGGAGCTTACTCCGGGTAAAGTTGTAAATATTCCGGTAGGTGTAAAACACTGGCATGGAGCCGCTTCCGATTCCTGGATGAGTCATCTTGCTTTTGAGATTCCTGGTGAGGATGGTTCAACAGAATGGTGTGAACCGGTTTCTGACAAGTTATATGGTGAATTAAAATGATGTCGAAAAGAATTGTAGCAACACCAGATACAAATGAGTCAAAGGAGCAGGCCAAGATGAAAAAGACGGCTGAAAGCACACTGGCTGATCATCAGATTCGTGTAACAGTAGGGAGCAGTTCTTTTATTGTGAATCTGGAAGATAATGAAACTGCAAAAGCTTTAAGAGAAATGCTTGCGGATAAGGATTTGACTATTTCAGCATCAAATTACGGAGGTTTTGAGAAAGTCTGTCAGTTGGGAAAAACTCTACCACGTAACGACAATCAGATTACAACTGAGGCTGGGGACGTAATGTTATACAGTGGAAATCAGATCGTATTCTTTTATGGCGCTAATTCATGGTCATATACGAAAATAGGTAAAGTGGAAGCGTCGAGTATCGAAGAACTTGAAAGTGTGTTAAGTGGATCAGAGACAGAAGTCATATTAAGCATAAAATAAGGGGATGGATAATTTGAAAAAGATAGTAATTCTTTCAACAAGCCCTCGAAAAAACAGTAATTCAAATGCATTGGCAGAGGAATTTGCAAGAGGCGCAAAAGAAGCTGGGAATGAGGTTGAAATCATATCTGTAATTGGCAAGAAAATAGAGTTCTGTAGAGGATGTTTTGCCTGCCAGAAGACTGGACAATGTGTGATAAAGGATGATGTGAATGAAATCGAGCAGAAAGTCCTTGAAGCTGATGTAATTGTTTGGGCTACGCCTATATATTATTACGAGATGTCAGGACAGATGAAAGTGCTGATTGATAGACTGAACCCTATGTTTACAAAGGATTATAAGTTCAGAGATATATATTTTCTTGCAGCTGCAGCCGAGGATGATAAGGCAGTCCCTCAAAGAGCAATAGAAGGGACAAAAGGATGGATTGAATGCTTTGATAAAGCCAGCTTTCAGGGCTATGTATTTTGTGGAGGTGTAACAGATATCGGCGACATCAAAGAAAAGGAAAGCCTGAGAGAGGCATATGAGATGGGACTTGGCATTAATTAAGTTGCTTGACCGATTTTGTCTCGTTTTGACTCTACTTGTTTTTCTTTTGCAGAAGAATAGGAAACAGATACAAGCGTCACCCAATGACCAACCCTCAAGGTCGTGTGTGGCGCTTTTTTGCCCGAAAATACTGTGAGACGAACTATTGGGAAGACAACCTATGTTGCCAGCTTGCACTTTAAGGAGCAGGGACAGACATTTGCACAAAAACTGAAAAGGGTGCTGAAAGTTGATTGTTCAACGATGCTATAACACTTTTGATGTCGCAAATTGCGATATCAAAAATTATTTTATAGTTTTAAGCCGTTTAATCAGATCTTTAGCAATCTGCTCAAAAGAAACTTCATCATGATAATTGCCGTTCTTTTCTTTTAAGCCAATGCTGAATCCCTTAATTAGTCGATAATAGGAAATATCATTTAGAAAACGGCGAGCAAATGAACATAGTGCACTTGAACGACAACTTAAAATACAGCAGACAAGAAAACATAGTGATTTTGACAGGTAATTGTGCTTTTTTATAGTGCAGATGTGCATTTTACACGTATTAAGTTTGCATTAAATCGGATTTTTGCTAATTGTTTTGGGTGTGGCATGATGCTATTATTAATGTGAGTAAGTATGGCTAAGAAAAAGGTTACAGAAGATGAATCTTCTAGAAATGAGCTCAGCGCTCAAATTAATGCTGAGCTTGATAAAGCGATTGATGATTTAGCTTTATTCGATGATGACCTTATGAGCAAGGTTTTTGATGGAAATATTGAAGCCACAGAACTTTTGTTGCAGATTATTCTTGAACGTAAGGATGTCAAGGTTGTTAGAGTTAAAGGCCAGGTTGAACTTAAGAGCCCATATCCAGGTGGAAGAAATATCAAGCTTGATATTGATGCTGTAGATGAAAATGGTGTAGAGTTTGATGTAGAGGTTCAGCGAAATACTAAGGGATCCCATATTAGACGACCGAGATTTCATCAAAGCATGATGGATTCAAGGCTTTTAAAGAAGAATCAAGACTTTAAAGAACTTAAAGACACTTATGTTATTTTCATTTGTCAGCATGACAAATTTAAGGAAAACAAGCCGATATATCATGTAGATAAGATTATCAGAGAAACAGGAAAAGTTTTTGATGATGGAGCTCACATTATTTATGTTAATGGTAAGTATAGAGGCGAAGATGATTTCGGTAAGTTAGCACATGACTTTAATTGCAAAAAGGCAGACAATATTTATTTCAAGCCTCTTGCTGATGGAGTCAGACATTTCAAAGAAACTGAGAAAGGACGTGATGCTATGTGTGAATCATTTACAAAGTTAGCTGATAAAGTTGCAGATGAGCGCGAAGAGCAGACACTTATTAATGCCATAAAGCTTATGATGAAAAACTCAAAGTTCACATTAGAGGATGCTCTTAATACTCTTGAGATTAAGGGCAAAGAACGTGCAATCATAGCAAAGCAGCTCCAAAAGTAAAACTTAATTATAGCTACAAAGCATATTGAAAGCGGTGGACTTATGTCTGCTGCTTTTTTCGTGCAATTTTTTAAACCGATAAATACAGTAATTCTATTGTTTTTATGGTTGATGAAGGTATTTCGATGGGTAAAACATATTATCAAATTACAGCGCGTAGCTTAGTGACATAAACACAACTGAATATAGGTGTATATGGCCACTAAGGTTAATTTTTATGAAAACTACGGTGACAAGTCAGCGAGGGAGAGGGCCAAGCTGATCTATTCCAATTACTCTTTTTTCCAGGGAATCACCGAGGATTGCAAGATGAGATTGATCTGGTAATTACAGTAATCCTACAGCGGATGAAGCGGTTCTTGATGTAATGCTTGAGGGAGCTATCAAAGGACTGAATTCAGCAGAGGATGCTTTATCAGATCCGGCTCTGGTACAGGAATTCAAGCGAAGAGAGTACGTCATTGTGATGATGGCTGATGAATATGCTACTTTCAGAAACGAAAAAATCTTTTTTGAAAAATTTAGATGTAACCATTGACATTACATCAAAACAATGATATATTTGCATCATCAGATGCAACCACAATGGTTACAACAATAAACTTTTTAACATTCGAGGATAATCACCTCGCAGGGCAGAGCCCGGAAAGGAAAATAATCATGACAAATAAGGAAAAAGCATTAGCACTCATCGGAACATTCGTATCAGGAGATACCGCAAAGGCAAAGGAACTTCTTGCAACAGGTTATATTCAGCATAACCTGGCATTTGGTACAGGGGCAGATGCATTTGTAGCAGCAGTTGAAGGACTTGCACAGGCACCTGTAAAAACAACAGTTAATAACATTCGTGCATTCGAGGATGGAGATAAGGTTTTCCTTCAGACAGTATATAATTTTGCAGGAGCAGGAGAGCAGGTCGGATTCGATGTTTTCAGATTCGATGAAGACGGTAAGATTGCAGAGCACTGGGATAATCTGGCAGACAAGGCAGCTCCTAATCCTTCAGGACATACTCAGATTGATGGAACTCTTGAGAAGAAAGATGTAGATAAGGAAGAGACACGTAAGGTTGTAGCTGGATTTGTAGGCGATGTACTTCGTGGGGAGAATCCTGACAAGCTCACTTCTTACTACGATGGAGATAAATATATTCAGCATAATACTTCAATTGCAGATGGTCTTTCAGGTCTTGGAGCTGCACTTGAAGCTATGGCTAAGCAGGGAATCTCAATGGTTTATAACAAGACGCATATGGTCCTTGCAGATGGAGATTATGCACTTGCCTGCTTAGAAGGAACCTTTGGCGGTGTACCTACAACCTACTATGATCTGTTCCGTGTTGAGAACGGATTTATCGCAGAACACTGGGATGTAATGGAGACATTAGCTGATAAGTCTACATGGGCTAATGAAAACGGAAAGTTTTAACTCAGTCGGAGAAATCCCCCACTCTAAGCGTTAGCGTAGGTGTGAGTTAAACGCTCCGTGAGGATGCGCACGGATTCGGACAGGAATTTGTCTGCTGAAGCAGACCCGAATCCGGCGCGCAAGACTCGAGAGCGAGTCTTGACTGTAACCGTTGCAATTACATCTGCCACGAAGTAAAATGGTGACAGGAGGAATTAAAAATGCAGATATCAAGCAGATTTACGGTTGCACTTCATATTTTTACATGTGTGGATACATTTAAAGATGAACACAAGGTAACGAGCGATTTTCTTGCAGCCAGTATAAATACGAATCCTGTCATCATTAGAAAGATACTTACTCAGCTTAAGAACGCAGGGTTAATAAATGTTATCAGAGGAACAGGCGGAATAGAGCTTACAAGAGATCTTAAAGATATAACTTTTTATGATGTGTATCAGGCAATAGAGCCTTTGGAGGATGGAGATCTATTCAGATTTCATGAATCACCAAATCCAGAGTGCCCTGTTGGTAGGAATATCCATTCGCTATTGGATGATAAGTTGAAAAGCATTCAGGAAGCGATGGAATCAGAGATGAAAAAATACACTCTTAATGATTTAAGATCCGGAATGCAGGAACTGTTGGCAAAAGAAGCTTAACAATGAGACTCTGAGGTGTTTACTTCAGAGTCTTTTTTTGTATAACAACGAGCCTAAGTCCCACCTGCAAGCTCGCTTGCGAGGGGGACTTAGGCGACTGTAGAACACCGAAAGGCTTTGCCTTGAGGTGTGAAACAGAGTTGAAATCGAGTAGGAGTCAGCCTACTCGATTATGATATAGGAATATGTTGTCTTTAGCAACCGCGCTCGGCGCGATTATGTTGCAAGCAACATGCTTTCTTGGAAGGATGTGGAATATGGAAACTAAGGAATATCTGAAATACATAGTGGAAGAAATCCATACAACTATTGTGGCAACGGTAGATGATGAAGGACTACCTGTTACAGCTGCTATAGATATGATGGATTATGATAATGACAGTTTATATTTCCTTACAGCGAAAGGAAAAGGATTCTATGACAGACTGACAAAAAGACAGTTTCTTGCACTTACGGCGATGAAAGGTGAGGATACCATGTCAAGTGTTGCAGTATCCATCCGTGGTAAAGTAAGAGACCTTGGACATGGCAAGATACCGGAGTTATTTAAGAAAAATCCATACATGCATCAGATTTATCCGACGGAAGAATCCATGAAGGCACTAACAGTATTTCAGATATATGAAGGAACCGGTGAGTGGTTCGATCTCTCCAAGAAGCCTATAGAAAGAGCATCCTTTAACTTTGGAAAAGTAGAAATTAAGCGAGAAGGATATTTTGTCACAGATAATTGTATCGGATGCGGAAGCTGCTTATCTGTTTGTCCCCAGAGCTGTATCATTACTACCAGGATTCCGTATGTCATAGAGCAGGAACATTGTCTGCACTGTGGTAATTGTTTGAATACCTGTCCTGCCGGGGCAGTAGTTAGGAGATGAAGGCTATGTCAAAGAATACTACACAGGAAGAACGTCTTGATTATCTTGTAGAAGGATTCAAGGCAGATTCTGATGAATATAAGGAATTACAGACTCCCAATAGTACGGAAGATAAAAGACGAATCTTAAGGTCACTTATGAATATCCGTATGCCGAAAGAATTGTCCTCTGAGGTAATGAAAGTACAGGATGAATATTTATTAGAGAGAGCGGCTGAAAAGGGTGTGGTGAATCTATCAGACATCCCGGTTATCAGGGATGGACTTTCTATCTGGCAAGGGGATATCACAAGACTTTCGGTGGATGCTATTGTTAATGCCGCTAATTCGCAGATGCTCGGTTGTTTTGTCCCAATGCACACTTGCATAGATAACTGTATCCATACTTTTGCAGGAGTGCAATTAAGAGCTGAGTGCAACAGGCAGATGAATGAACTTCGAATCAGATATGGAAGAGATTATGAGCAGCCGACCGCCGTTCCAATGCTCACTGATGCGTATAATCTTCCGGCAAAGAAAGTTATTCATATAGTAGGTCCAATTGTCCAGTACAAACTTACTCCTGAATTGGAAAAGGATTTGGAGAACTGCTATAGAAACACTTTGGATATGTGTGCTGAAAATGGCCTGAAGAGCGTTGCTTTTTGCTGTATTTCAACAGGGGTATTTCATTTTCCTAACAAAAAAGCAGCTGAGATTGCTGTCAAGACTGTGTCAGAATGGCTTCGTGATAATCCTGGTAAGGTAGAAAGGGTGATATTCAATGTTTTCAAAGATGAAGATAAGGCCATTTATGAAAAACTTATATGATGATATGCCTAATGGTTATCAGGAAACGATAGAGAAGGGAATGAATGCTGTGAGATACTTTACTGGAAGCATGTCCTATGGTAAGGGAAGCAAAGAAGAGCAGATAAGCCGATTGAAAAAAGAGATTAAGGAAGCAGACGCAATTGTCATTGGTGCAGGAGCAGGATTATCAACATCAGCAGGGTTTACTTACAGTGGCGAACGTTTTCAGAAATATTTTTTCGACTTTGAAGAGAAGTATGGATTTCATGATATGTATTCGGGCGGCTTTTATGTGATGCGGTTAGAACCTGAGATTTCATGGGCGTACTGGGCGAGAAATATTTATATCAACCGCTATATGAAAGCCCCAAAGCCTGTATATGAAATGTTGTTGGAGTTGGTTAAAGAAAAAGATTATTTTGTTATCACAACAAATGTAGATCACCAGTTTCAAAGAGCAGGTTTTGACAAGAAAAGACTGTTCTATACTCAGGGTGATTATGGTTTGTTTCAGAGCGTGAATCCTGCTATTCAGAAAACCTTTGATAATGAAGAGTGGGTAATGAAAGCTATGGAAGCACAAGGGTTTGTAAGAGATGATCAGGGAGTATTTCAGGTACCGGTTGATGGTAAGCTATTGATGGAAATTCCTTCTGAAATGATTCCAAAGTGCCCGGATGACGGCTCAGATATGACTATGAATTTGAGAGCTGATGATTCTTTTGTGGAAGATGAAGGATGGCATAGGGCATCTGCGGCATACTCTGATTTTATTCGCAGACATGAGAATCTCCATGTTCTTTATCTTGAGCTGGGAGTAGGAGCTAATACGCCTGTAATAATAAAGTATCCGTTCTGGCAGATGACGCTGGCAAATGAAAAAGCGGTATATGCCTGCTTAAATTATGGCGAAAGCTACTGCCCAGAGGAAATTGCAGATAGAAGTATATGTATTGATGGTGATATTGCAACTATATTACAAGAGTCCTGACCGACATTGTCTCGTATATTTATCCTAGACGAGGCTTCGCTGACTGGAGACCATGTGGCGATGTTGGAGGAGTTAAGGGCATTTTTATAAATATCGGAGGCACTTAGGTGCCTCCTAATTTTTTGACTTGACGAAAGTCTGAAATCGGACTAAAATATAAAAGTCCGATTTCGGACTAAGGAGGTACTATGCAAAAGCAGGATAATACAATGCATCAGTTTGATGCCATTTATGGAGAGATTTCAAATGTATATCACGAAATCAATCGCAAGTTGGGATTGACGGATACAGAGTCTATCGTGTTGTATTCTGTGGCAGTTGATGAAAATGTATCCCAGAAGGCTATCTGTAGTTTATCAGGTCTCAGTAAACAGACCATCAATTCTGCAATAAAGAAGATGATTACAGATGGAATCCTAGAGCCCTTGTCTGGTCAAAAGAATGAAAATCTTATCCCAACCCAAAAGGGACAAAAGATAATCAAAGAGAAGATAAGCATTTTGATTGAAATGGAAAATAGGATTTTTACATCATGGAAGCCAGAAGAAAGGAAAATCTTTATCGATTTGTACACAAGATATTTAGATATGCTCAAGGATGAGTGCGATAATTTAGAGGTTTAGAGAGGTATTTGTGAGAAGTATTTTTAGAAAAAAAGTAAAACATAATGCGATAGAATTGTCGAATCATTTTACTTATTCTTCTTTGATTCGATTTACTATGTCATCCATGTTAATGATGATATTTGCATCCATCTATACAGTCGTGGATGGATTTTTTGTTTCAAATTATGTAGGTAGTACACCTTTTGCAGCGTTGAACCTGATCTTTCCATTTGTCATGTTTTTCTCTGCAATCGGATTTATGTTTGGTGCTGGTGGAAGCGCTTTAGTAGCATTGACATTAGGACTTGGAGAAGAGAAAAAGGCAAATGGTATCTTTTCCTTTATCATATATACGGCACTTGGATTAGGGATATTGCTTTCTGTCGTTGGATTTATTTTTACACCGCAGGTGGCGGTGCTCTTGGGTGCAAGTGATGAGATGTTGCCATATTGCATTATCTATGCCAGGGTTTCTTTTGTTGGACTTCCGGCATTCATGCTTCAGAACTGTTTTCAATCCTTTATGATTACAGCGGAAAGACCACAGCTTGGGCTTAAGATTACACTGATTGCCGGTATTACAAATATGATTCTGGATGCAGTTTTCATGGGATTCTTAGGCTGGGGACTTTGGAGCGCAGCACTTGCGACTATTATTGGGCAGTTTATTGGTGGTTTAGTTCCACTATTTTATTTCTTTGGACCTAATGGTTCGAAGCTTAGACTAGGGAAGCCGTTGATCAATTTTTCAGCTTTAGGTAAAGCGGTAGTGAATGGTTCTTCGGAATTTTGCTCCAATGTATCCATGTCAATTGTAAACATGCTTTATAATTTTCAGCTGATGAAATTTGCCGGAGAGCAGGGTGTATCCGCATACGGTATTATCACGTATACGAACTTTGTGTTTATTGGTATTTTCATGGGGTATTCCATGGGAGTTGCTCCTATTGCAGGATATAATCTTGGTGCTGGAAATTATGATGAGCTTAAAAATGTTTTCAAAAGAAGTATTAAACTTGTGGCAGGTGCATGTATCGTTATGACAGTTGCATCTCTTTGTGCTGTAGGATTTTTGGCTGGCATATTTGCAAAGAATGATGTTTCCTTATATGAGATGACGCGTCATGCAATTTTGATCTATTCCATTGCATACTTATTTGTTGGATGGAGTGTATTCTCTTCGGCATTCTTTACAGGACTTAATAATGGAGTAATATCGGCTGCCATATCATTTCTTAGGACTTTGGCGTTCCAGGTAATAGCGGTACTGATTCTGCCAGTATTTTTTGGACTGAATGGAGTGTGGACAGCTATCGTTGTGGCTGAAGGACTGGCATTTGTGTTTTCGTTATTTTGCTTGTTACGATATAGAAATAAATATCATTATGTTTAACTCAGTCGGGGTACAAGCTCCGACTGAGTTAAACGCTCCGCGAGGATGCGCGCACGGATTCGGACAGGAATTTGTCTGCTGAAGCAGACCCGAATCCGGCGCGCAAGACTCGCGAGCGAGTCTTGACTTATGATTCTGGAGAATACGAAGATATTGATCATGATGGTTTTAGTTGGACACGTGGTGAGTATACCTATAACTGGGATGACAGCGAGTATAGGCGTGAAGAAGAGGAAGAACGCCAGATCAAGAACGGGGCTGTCGCACAAAAAGCGACAGCCCCGCTGTTTTTATTATGTGTCGTGACACAGTTGAGCTCGCGAAGCGTGCGAAATAGAAACCACCCGCTATGCGGGTGCGCGGTGTTTGTTATACAAAAAAATCACCTTTCCGCTATAATTTTGGATGTTCAAGCCTAAATTATAACGAAAGGAAAGGTGATTTTAATGGCCAATAAGGCAAATAGTCTAGCACACACTAAATGGATGTGTAAATACCACATAGTGTTCACTCCAAAGTATAGGAGAAAAATAATCTACAATCAATATAAGGTAAGCATACGAGATATCTTAAAACAACTTTGCGCATACAAAGGAGTAGAGATTATAGAAGGGCATCTAATGCCAGATCATGT
>FMTN01000044.1:16179-17708 GCA_900100095.1 Lachnospiraceae bacterium C10 | reverse complement strand
TAAGGTGAGTTTTTGCTGCATATTCATCCAGCTTTCAGCTGTAGTATTCGTTGCTTTACTGATTCGAATTGCCATCTCCGGACTTAAGGACGCTTTTTCATTAACAAATTCCGACAGTGCTTTTCGACTAACCCCAAGCATAGTCGCCGCTTCTGTTATGGTTAGATTCAATGGTTTCAGTACATCCTCTAAAAATACATTTCCGGGATGTGTTGGTTTTCTAGTCATGCTGGTCACCTCCTAGTAATAATCTATGTAATCCACAAGGTATGCATCCTGCCCCTCGAAGTAGAAGGTCATTCTCCAGTTGCCATTCGCGGTAACGGACCACATATCACGTTTATCACCGACAAGTTGATGAAGGCGATATCCCGGTAAGTTCATATCTTGCGCATTCGTACTTGCATCCAAACGGTCGAGCATACGCCCCAGCTTAGGTGCATGCTCCAGTTGAATCCCTCTTTGGGATCCGGTTTTAAAAAATTCTTTTAATCCCTTGTGGTTAAATGATTTTATCATATTTACGTTGTAACCTGTAACGTGCCACGTTTCAACCCTGTGCATTCTAAAGTTATTGTCCTTGAATTTCTAAGGAGGTACACCACATGGTGTAACGGGAAGCGGGATTTTTGTTTTGTCAAAGTTTATAAACTGTTTAGACATTCTTTAGAAAGATTTAAGATTCTCCGGCGCAAAACCATGCTATAATGCTCATATCTTATATAAGTTCTTTATTCCGTCGGACGTTTTGGCGGAATGAAACGCTCAGCGAGGAAACAGAAGGATTCACACGGATTCGCGAGCGAGTATTTCACACCGATCGGTGAAATTTCCATGGAAACAGAATGTAAAGTCAACCGAATAGCTGAAAATGGGAGGGTTATGTTAAACAGAGAATATAAAAGCAGCTTATTTGCAGATTTGTTTTCCGATGCAAAACGGGGGTTGTCGATTTTTAACGCGCTGATGGGAACAGAATACAGCGATCCGGCTGAGCTGGAAATTGCCACCTTAAAGGACGCTGTCTTTATGAACCGTAAAAATGATGTCGCCCTACTGGTAGAGATGCGCCTTCTGATGCTGGAGCACCAGAGCACCATCAATCCCAACATGCCGCTTCGCGGACTGCAGTATTATGCGGACAGTATGGACGGGTACCTTGAGAAGAGGCAGCTCAATATTTATGGCAAAAAACGGATCAAAATCCCTGCGCCATTCTATTATGTGCTGTATAATGGAAGAGAGGATGCTCCGGATCGGGAAGCTCTCCGGCTTTCCGATTCCTTTGAGTGTAAGACGGAAGGCTATGAATGGACCGCATCCTTTGTGAACATTAATACGAATCATAACCGCGAGCTGATGGAGAAGTGCCCGGAACTAAAGGGCTACGCCAAGCTCGTGGAATATATCAGAGAGAACATAGCACAAGGTATGGAAAAGGAAGAGTCCGTCGATGCTGCGGTGGGTCGATGCATTGCAGAGGGGTATCTGGTGGATTATCTTCGCCAACATATCGGGGAGGCGAGAGG
>FMTN01000044.1:0-16169 GCA_900100095.1 Lachnospiraceae bacterium C10 | reverse complement strand
CATATCGGGGAGGCGAGAGGAATGCTGCTATCCGGATTTAATCAAGAGATATACGAAAAGGGACTTCGCGAAGAAGGCTGGGAAGCTGGAATCGAGGAGGGCCGGAAAGCTGGAATCGCAGAAGGCCGAGAAGCTGGAATCGAGGAGGGCCGCGCAGAAGGCCATCGAGAAGGTATTAAGGAAGGCGTTGAGCAAGGAAGATCCGCGGAAAAAGAACAGGCGATCATAAATATGCTTGACTTAGGTTTGAGCAAAGAAATGATAGCAGAGAAATATCCAATGGAGCTGATCGAAAAAGTTTTGAAGTCGTAGTCGGATGGTGAAGAGTCCGTAAATACTGCAGTGAGTCGATGCATCGAAGAAGGGTATCTGGTGGATTATCTTCGTCAACATATCGGGGAAGCGAGAGGTATGCTGCTATCCGGATTTAATCAAGAGATATACGAAAAGGGACTTCGCGAAGAAGACTGGGAAGCTGGAATCGCGAAAGGCCGAGAAAATGGAATCAAGGAAGGTGACCTGCGTGCGATTCGCAACATGTTAGACCTCGGTCTTAGCGAAGAGCAAATATCCCAAAAGTATTCTAAAGAGCTCGTGGAACAAGTCTTGCAGGAGACGACAAAAATCTGAAGAAAATTAGACATAGAAAAAGGGACGAACTTCTATTAAGAATTAAGTGTCCAGACAAAAAACTTAAAGGAGTGAAATTCGTCCCTATGGCTAATGTTAGCACAAATTTAATGTTTGCGCTACTTAAAAATGAATCTATTAAAATTTTGAAAATTTAAAAATTAAATATGTTAGGAATAACGGCTATATAACAGTTATAGCAACTTTGGAGGCGTGATTTGCAGGGATTTCACCG
The DNA here is from genome assembly GCA_900100095.1 of Lachnospiraceae bacterium C10. GTDB lineage: Bacteria > Bacillota > Clostridia > Lachnospirales > Lachnospiraceae > Weimeria. The sequence goes on along the minus strand of FMTN01000044.1, from coordinate 15,304 downwards.
GAAATAGCGTCTGGAGCAGAAATCCGGTGAAAAACTTGATTATAGACTATTCCTTTTGTTGATTCTACACGAAAATACTATAATACATTATCATAACATTGGAAATAAATCTCAAAAAACAAACATAAATAACAAAAAAATGTGATATGGCAAAAACCTCCGGATGACTAAAATGAAGGTTGTAGGGCAGGACTTTGGGGAAAAGGGTGAGTCTCTGCAAAACCTTAAATCATGAGAAGGAGGTTATATTTTGAAAGGGGAAACAAGGAAACAAACAAGTCGGATCATAAGTCTGGCGCTGATGCTGGCAATGCTGATCACCTTATTGCCGGCGGGCCTGGTGACGGCCAGGGCAGAGGAGAGTAGTAAAAACGTTTTTGCTGTTGTGGGGGAGGAAGCTTTGACAGGGGTGTCCTGGTCTCCAAAGGCAGAAGGCAATGAGAAAAATGTCTTTGTGCAAGAAGGGGACACAAGCAAATATAGCCTGACCTATTCTTCTGTAAAGCCGGGAAATTATGAATTTAAGATCCTGCAGGATCCGGATACCTTTGCGTGGGGAGCTACCCGCTGGTGTACCGATCATTTGAAGGATAGTAGTAATGCGGAGTCCAACGATCTGCTGGAGGTAAAGGTGCCGTCGAATATCACATTTACCTTGGATGCAAGTGATCCGGACCATAAGGTTTTGGTAACGGCAGAAAAGATTCCAATGCTTGTGTTTTCTGGACAGCCGGAGCAGGTAACGGCGGGAGCAGAGGTTGCTCTTGCGAAGGAGGCTTCCTACTATGATGGAGAGACCGAAAAAGCTTCTTCTGTTGCAGTGACCTATTCCCTGGCAGAGGAGCAGGAGAAGGTTACCTTAGATGGGAATAAGCTTCAGGTGGCGAAAGGATACACGGGAGAGCAGGTGGATCTGATTGCAACCTATAAGGACTATCAGCAGAAGATCCGGATTCCGGTGGTTGCGCAGGAATATGATGTGACGCTTTACTTCTATAACAAAGATTGGCCAATGGAAGCAGGCAAAAGTGACGTCTATCTTTTTGAAAATGGCGGCGGCAAGAACAATGTTATGGCATTGGATGATACCTATGAGGATAAGGAGAACGGCATTACCTGGGTAAAGGGCCATATCAAAGTATCCTATAACAAGTTGGGAATCATTGCCCGTAAAGAGGCCAGCAGTTGGGGTGCAGGTCAGGATGGCAACCGGTATTATACGATTCAGGAAGAGAACGAGAAGGTTACCCTCTGGTATGTTTTCGGTAAGACACCGACAGAAGAGAAGCCGGATCTGTCTACAGAGGAGAATAAGGACCGTTATCTGGATCTTACCTATACCAACAAAGCGGCCCAGGAGCCACAGTTTTATAGCTGGACCATTAATGATACCGGATTAAAGCCAATGGAAAAACAGGAGGACGGTAACTGGCATATCCGTGTTAAGGTTCCGGAGGGAGTCACCTCGGTATCTTACGTTTTGGCATTGGATGCCAGCGGAAGTGAATGGATCAAGGATGGTGGTGATCATGCTGTTTCCATGCCGGCGGACCAGAGGCTGGTTTATGTCCAGATGGATCCGAAGGAAGAGCCGAAGCTTGCAGCCCCTTATAATCAAGGGGTGGAGCTCTCACCGAAGGATGGGAAAGTTCACTATTATTACAGAGATGATGCCGCGCTACTTGCGTCAGAAGCACGGCCGGATCAGGTCAAGGTGGAAACCAAGACAGAAGACGGTAAGACGATGATCCGTGAGATGAACTATGTGGAGAAGAACAAGCGGTATGAGGATACGCAGGAGCTTGTTTCCGGAAGAACCTTCTACCGGTATCAGGTAAGACGGGGAGAGGAAGAAGCGAATGAGACCGATGCATTTAATGAGAATGTTTCGGAGGATAAAGCCTACTCTTACTATGATTACCATAAGCTTACGGCTGTTATTAAAGCAACCGCAGATAAGGGCAGCATCAATTCCAATACCAATGACGTTGTGCGTATTCAGGTAGAACAGAAGAAAGAGGCAGACGAGCCGGATCTTGCGATTACTGATATGCGTATTGATACCACAGCTCTCGGTGGCGGTGTCCGTACCATTGATCCGGATAATAAGGCCATTACCATTGCCTGTGAAAACGGGGTAGCACCCGGAACATATACCCTTCCGGTGAAGGTATATGACCAGTATAACAATGAATATAAGACAAGCGTGTCCGAGACCGTGACAAAAAAGGTAAGAAAGGACGCACAGGACTTCGACTGGGATGAGGCATCCATCTATTTTATGGTGACGGATCGCTTCTTTGATGGAGATCCCGGCAACAATGCAGCCAATGACAAGTTCCTCACAGAGGAGGATAAGGCCAAGGGGATCACAACAGCAGGAGATAACCCCGGTCTCTACCACGGAGGAGATTTTGCAGGAATTACCGATAAGCTGGATTATCTGAAAGATCTGGGAATTAATACCATCTGGATCACTCCTATTGTAGAGAATATTCCGGGGGTTGTGGTAACAGGAGAGGGAAAAGAGAAGGTTCCCTACAACGCAGCTTTTCACGGATACTGGGCAAGTGATTTCACCAAATTAAATCCGGCTCTTGGAACAGAAGAAGATTTCCGGAACATGATCCAAAAGGCGCATGCCAAGGGCATTCGCATCATGGTGGATATTGTGGTAAATCATGCAGGCTACGGGGTAGAGGATAACTTTACCGATATGCTTCGACAGGGGGATGATGTAGTGGCAGGAGATGATCAGAAGTCTTCTCTTTCCAACCTCCCGGATTTTAAGACCGAGGATCCGGCGGTTCGTGCCAAGCTGGTTGCATGGCAGACCGACTGGATGAAGAACTTCGGAATTGATTACTACCGTGTCGACACAGTAAAGCATGTAGATGTGGCAACCTGGCAGGCACTGAAGAACTCTGTCACCGATGTTAATCCGGACTTTAAAATGATCGGAGAATACTCCGGTGCAGGAGCATCTTTCCATGGAGGAACCTTAGGAAACGGTGCGATGGATTCTGACCTGGATTTTGATTTTAACGATTGGGCAACGGAATTTGTTCAGGGTAAGATTGAAAGCGTTGAGGGCAAGATGTCCGGAAGAAATGCGCTATTAAACAATACCTATCTGACAGGACAGTTCTTAAGCAGTCATGATGAGGATGGCTTTAAATATAAGCTGATCAAGGAAAAGGGAATGAGCGAGGAGGCAGCAAATGCCGCTGCACTTGTAGCAGCAACCCTTCAGATCACGGCAAAGGGACAGCCTGTGATCTACTACGGAGAAGAATTAGGACAGACCGGAGCCAACAACTATCCGTATCAGACCAACCGTTATGATTTTGACTGGGATCATGTGAAGGACAATCCGGTTCTGACACATTACAAGAAGCTTCTTGCCATTCGAAATGCCAACGTGGAGATTTTTGCAAGAGGAAGCAGAACGACGATAGAGGCCAATGATACGAAGGGCTATGATGTGTTTAAGCGAAGCTATAAGGGAGAAGATCTCTACACCATCATCAACACCGGAGATGCGCAGGAACTTACCCTGAAGGGATTTGTTGCCGGGGCAACCTATACCGACCTATATTCCGGCAGAGAATATGTGGCAGACAGTAAGGGTGAAGTGAAACTTACAACTCCTGCAGCAGCAGAGGGAGGAACTGTAATCCTGAAGAAGAAGGGTTCCGGCTCATCTGGATCCGATGGAGGATCCGGCTCATCTGTTCCCGGAACCACACCTTCATCTGATCCTACTGCAGCGGAGCCCTCCAAGGAGGATCCTAAGAAGGAGGACTCTAAGAAAGACGACTCCAAGAAGGAGGATTCCAAGAAAGACGATTCCAAAAAGGATGATTCTAAGAAGGACGATTCCAAAAAGGATCATAAGAAGGATGGAAAAAAGGAGTCTGGAAAGAAGACCCTTGTTACCAAGGGAAAGACAAAGTACCTGGTAGGAAAAGACGGAAAAGTCGTTTCGAATAAGGTGGTAACGGTAAAGGGCAAGAAGTACATCACCGATGCGAAGGGTCGTGTAATCACGAACAAGTGGGTGAAGAGAGGAAATAAGAAGTACTATTGCGATAAGTCCGGAAAGGTGACAAAGATAAAGAAGTCTTCTAAGAAAAAATAAACTGCGATCATTACGGAGCAGAGATCGGAAGGGCGGGCCGCGAAGCGGCCTGCCCTTTTTTAATGGATCGGTGGGACGCCTTGGCGGTGTCGGGACATGATAACCATGCACCGATGTACCAAGATTCGTATAGGGCTTTGCCTGTTGTGATGAAGCCAAAACCCAGAGCGTCGGTTTCCGGCTGGATTTGTGGGAGGTTGGATAGAAGGGAGGATCTCCTTGGGAAAAGGAGGCAGCATGCCTCCTCCTGTGGTAAGATAGAAGCAGTGTATTAAGAACTGAAATTTTAAGAGCTTGGTGAGAATATCATAAGAACGAGAGGTGGACTATGTTTGAATTTGAAGAGGGGATCTTTGATCCATCTTTTTTTGAGGAAGAGGAACGTAAGGGTGAGATCATCACCCGGGAGAAAAAGAAGATCTGAGCGGTTCAGCTCCAGCTGGCATTGCTTTTGGATAAGATCTGTAAAAAGTATGATTTGAAGTATTTCATGGATTTTGGAACGATCCTGGGTGCTGTCCGGGAGAAGGGTTTTATTCCTTGGGATATTGACATGGACTTTTGTATGATGCGGCCGGACTATATGAAACTTTTAGAGGTGGCGCCTGCGGAGATGCCGGAGTACTGCACCTTCCAGCCGGATTTTTTAAGATCTGACTGTGTTAAGATCCGTGATGACAGGACTACCTGCATCTATGTGCCGAAGCTGGATGCATCTGTCAGTCAGGGAATTTTTATCGATGTAGCACCTCTTGACGATGTGGCGGATGGGAAGGATTTCCCGGAGATCATGCCGATGCAGCATGAACTCCTTATCATAATGCATGATCCCCGACTTCTTCCGGATTATCTGAAAGCAAGAGGGGAGAGTGCTCTGCCGATGGATATGCTACGGGAACTTGTGGCCATGGATCCGGCAGAAGTGCGAAAGATCTTCTATCAGTTCTGTCTGGATCATTCTAATCAGTCCACCATGGTGGCAAATCTCTACAGTTATATCGGCTGGGGCGGTAAGCGAATGCGCAGCTGGTATGAAGAAACGGTGTATCTTCCGTTTGAGGGATTTATGTTCCCGGCGCCAAAGGCGTACGATGCCATGCTCCGCGCCCAGTACGGGGATGACTATATGACCCCTGTCAGGAGGGAGTCAGATGTGGAGCATATGCTCTTTGATACGGAACGGCCATACACGGAATATGTGCTGGGGGGAGAGCGGTATGATGAGGAGTATTATAAGAAAAACGGATTGCTTTGATAAGATTCGGATGATAATATTCCCTGTGACCAGGCAGGAGAGACTGCAAGGGTCTGGGTCTTAAAATGTGTTATAATGCTATTGGTTGGAAAAGTAGCGGAAGGAGGCCTTTGAAGGATATGAGAAAACTTCCGATTGGAATTCAGGGCTTTGAAAAATTAAGAACAGACGGATTTTTATATGTAGATAAAACAGAATATATCTATCAATTGGTGCATGACAATGTACCCTATTTCTTAATTCGCCCCAGAAGATTCGGAAAGAGCCTTCTGCTGTCGACCTTGAAAGCCTACTGGGAAGGGAAGAGGGAACTGTTCGAGGGGCTGGCTATTGAGGAGTTGGAGAAACATAATCCGGATGCGTGGAAACCATACCCGGTATTTTATTTTGACTTCAATGGAGTGAACTACCAGAAATCGGATGCGTTGGAAGAATCGTTGGATATTCAGATGAGACGTTGGGAAAAGCGGTATGACTGTGAAACAGGAGAGCGATCCCTTGGAGGCCGTTTTCAGAATCTGTTGATTACAGCAGCGGAGAAAACGGGCCTTCAATCTGTGGTGCTTATAGATGAGTATGATAAGCCGTTGTTGGATGTTGTGGATAAGCCGGAATTACAGGAGCATAATAAGGAGGTGTTCAAGGGATTTTTCAGTACACTGAAGAGTCTTGATGAGTATCTTCAGTTTGTATTTATCACAGGTGTTTCAAAGTTTCACAAGGTTAGTATTTTCAGTGATCTTAATCAGCTGAATGATATTACCCTAAGTGAGAGATATGCTGAGATTTGCGGAATAACGGAGCGGGAGATAGAAGATTATTTTCTTGAAGAGGTCGCTTCCCTTGCAAAGCAACAAAAGATTACAAAGCAGGAATGCCGCAAGATGTTAAGGAAACAGTATGATGGTTACCTTTTTCATCCGGAAGGGGAAGGGGTCTATAATCCTTACAGTCTACTGAAGGCTTTTTATGATAAGGATTTTGGGGCATATTGGTTTGAGACCGGAACACCAACCTTTCTGGTAAAAAAGATAAGGAAGGATCTGTTTGACGTCCGTCGTTTTACAAATAAAACAATATATGCAAATGAGACGACGTTGAAGGATTACACTGGCGATGGCACAGATCCGGTTCCGTTTCTGTACCAGTCCGGATACCTGACAATTGTTGACTTCGATAGAAGGCGAAGGAGATATACCCTTGGATTTCCGAACGAAGAGGTAAAGTACGGTTTTCTTGAGAGCCTGGTGCCGGAATATATTCCTCGTGTCAAGATGGGACACGGTCTCGATATCTATACACTAGACGACTATATTGAGCAGGGAGAACTGGATAAAGTGAAAGATGTGCTTACAGCGCTTTTTGCCAATATTCCATATACGTTAGAGTCTGATCCCTTTGAGCATTATTTTCAGGCGGTAATCTACCTGACATTTACATTGCTTGGTAAGTTTGTGATATGTGAGATGCATACCTACACTGGACGCATCGACTGTAAGGTTGAGACAGGGGATTATATCTATCTCTTTGAGTTTAAGCGGGATGATACGGCAGAAGCAGCACTGCGGCAGATCGACGACAAAGACTATGCGATTTCCTTTGTGGCAGATGAGAGAAAGGTCATCAAAATTGGAGTGTCCTTTGATTCGGAGGCAAGGAAACTTGTGGGATGGAAAAGCAGTGAATGATGCAAGGCTTATTCTTCTTAACTATGGGGAGAATAAGCTTTTTTGTCGCATCTGTAAATTTTCAGACAAAGCAATCCGAGCTGCTTTGAAATAAGGTGTTTGTTGAAATGGGTAAATTGAGATGATATAATTAATCGCGTGAAAGGTGTCCAGAATATTGGATTTTATAAAGGATAGAAGTCTTTTTTGGGGAAAGGTGCTGTGGCTGTCGATTTTGGTGAAATAAAATATACTTATATATAAAAGGTATCTCTGTTCGATATAGACAGGGGTGCCTTTTTGTATTTATTATGGAGACTATATGAAATTTCCACCTGAGGGTAGTAGAGGAAAATGGCATGAGGGAATTATTGAATTTGAACCAGAAATACCATACAAGGATTATTTGAGCAGTAACAAGTTTTTTTGCAAAGACAGAAAGGATAGTCGCATATCTTAAATGAAAAAAATAGGAACGGTATCATTTAATATATATTGTAATTTCACGAATTATGGGTCAGCTTTACAGACATGGGCACTTTTAAATGTCATACGAAAATTAGATTATGAAGTAAAACTAATAGATTATTGCCCGGATATCCTGGCTGATAAAGATCCACTTAATCCATTCCCTAATATGTGGGATCAAGATGAGGAATCAAGAAGAAACTGTGAACTTACATTGCCAGCAATCAGGAAAAACTACTATAAGTTTGAACGGTTTTATAGCGAAGTATGCCCAATAACAAAACAGAGATATACATCAGCAAATTTTAACGATGTTATTAAACAAGAAGGTATAGAAGGATTTGTGTGCGGGAGTGACACTATTTTTTGTATCGAGGAATTTAAGGGCTTTGATGATGGATACTATGCCAATTATAACTGTATGAAAGGTAAAGCTGTATCCTATGCTGCTAGTTTTGGCAGCGGAGAATTTGATGAGAATACATATCCAATACTCAATGCGCGTTTAAAAAACTTCAAGGCGTTGGGGATTCGTGAGAATAGGATGATAGATTATGTAAGGAGTCATTGTGATGTTCCTTGTGAAAGAACAATAGACCCTACTTTATTACTTACGTCTGTTGATTATGACACTATTGCCGCAGAAAGACAATATTACGACCCCTATCTTTTGTTATATACGCGTAGATACAACCCTGTTATGGAAGAATACGCAGAAAAGGTTGCTGCAGAAAAAGGATTGAAAATAGTTGAAATAAGCCTCAGAGCAGCTAATGCTGAAAAAGGTCATATCATGAGATATGATGCAGGAGTAGAAGAATTCCTTTCATTAGTTAAGTATTCAGATTTTGTGGTTACTAATTCATTTCATGGTTTAATATTTGCAGTTCAATATAGACGTCCTATGGTTACATTCTCTAGATTGCAAGCAGTTAATAAGATTGGCGAATTGCTTGAGTTGTTTGGAATGGAAAAATCTTTGCTAGTTACTGGAAAAGAACGATACAGTGAAATTGATTATGAAATAGTTCACCAGAATATTGCAGTTGCACGTAAATCTTCTTTGGAATTTCTGAAAATGGAGTTAGGGCTGTTATAACTATTTGTTGACTGAAAATGACCGATTGTTTCAAAGGTGGAGGAAAAACATGTATTATATTCAAAGGCAGAAAAGCTCTATCGCATTTTTGATCAGAACGAAGGAAGGGTTTCTTAAGACTTGATCTTAACGAAAATCCAGGTGGATTACCTGAGGATTTTATAAAAACGGTTCTATCAGATATTACACCTCAGTTTGTAGCTCAGTATCCGGAAACGTTGCATTTTACAGAAGTGCTTGCTAATTATTTGGGGACAGATATCAGCCATGTGTGTCTTGTAAATGGTTCTGCTGAAGGAATTCGTTATATTATTCAGGCTTTCACAAGTCCTAATGGACGAATTGTAGGGGGTGTTCCATCATACTTCATGTTTCAAGTTTATTCTGAAATGTATGGACGTGATTTCATAAAGGTTCCATACGATGAAGATCTTAGCATGGATGTGAATAATATCATCACTGAAATGACTGATGACACTCAGCTTCTAATTCTCTTAAACCCAATAACTCTATGGGTAATGTTTATACGGATGAAGAGTTTGAGAAGATAATGATAGTTGCAAGAGCGAAACAGATAACTGTTCTTGCGGATGAAGCTTACCATTTTTTTTATCCTAAGACTTTTATTAAATATGCACTTGAGCAGGAACATGTTTTTATCACACGTGCTTTCTCTAAGCTTTTTTCTATGGCTGGATGTCGTTTGGGTTATGCTGTAGGATGGTCGGAAGGTGTGAAGATGGTACAGAAGTTGTGCACACCTTATAACACAAATGCATTTGCGATGTTGTTCGCGAAAAAGATTTTGACTACTCCGGGAATGTTAGATGGGTTAACACATAATTTCAATAAGGGAAGAGAGTATCTTATTAATTGGTTAGATTCTAATGGTTATTCTCACAAGGGTGAGGCTGGAAATTTCATATTTATAAAGCCTAAGACGGATGCAAACACTATCGTAGACAGAATGAAGGCTGAGAAAAAGATACTTATTAAAGCATATCCGAATGTTGGAGAGTTTGGAGACTGTTTGCGTGTGAGCATTGGTGAACAAAAATACATGGAGCAATTTACGGAAGCATTAGAAGAATTGGATAAATCTTGAATATAATAATCCTGTTATGAAGTGACCTTTGTCAAGAGGCAACTTAACAAGAATCACCACAAACTTATTCTTTTGTAACCGAAGGCATCATGAAAGAGCTTTAGGGTATCAGTTCCCGGCATTGGCCACTCTGATATACGTGGATTCAGGAGATTGCTCTCCCTACCGACAGGTCAATGGTCCGCCGTGAGCTCTACCGTCTAAAAGCGTGGATCACGAAAGTGCCAACATAGATTGGTCGTAGATAGCTCAAACCTTGAAGAGTCTAAAGCTCTTTCAGGATGTCTCCGGTGTTAATAGTTACGTGCCGTTGGGAACGGCGCAAGCCGGCTTACAACGGCTTGATTGCCCACCATCTCAGCGGGATGGCAGGGTCAAGGCTGCGGAGCACCGCCACAGGTGGCTTGGCCTTGACGCTGACAGCGCGATGTGATACCTCAACCGACATTGCCGGTGATCATGCCCCACATGAAGCAGGCAAGTTCCCTGGCAACAGCAGTTTTTGCCACATTGGTTTTCTTGTTGTTTTTAAGAACCATGCGGTAGTACTTCCTCCGTAAGCGTTCGTTGGCTTTATCCGCATAGGCTATGACCTCCGGTGAATTTCCAGCCTGCCTGGCTTTGAGCGCTTTGGATTTAAATCCAATCTGTCCGCGGCTGTAACTCTGTGTTGCTTCTACCAGCAAAGAACGCACATGGCGATTCCCTGCTTTGGTAATCCCAAGGCGGTTTTGATCGTCACCGCTCGAATCCTCTCCGGGTGTAAGTCCAATGTAGGAAGCAAAGTGTTGGGCAGAAGCAAACCGTTTGAAATCGCCGACCTCTGTAAGCACAGCCAAAGCTGTCATAGTCTTTACACCGATGAAGCAGGACAGCTTATGAACATTTTCCTGATAGGTTTCATTTGATGCAAGCTCTTCAATGCGTTTGTCGAATCGTTCCAACTTATTGGTGAGATTGTCATACGTAAGGAGATACTCCTGCAGAATCTCTGCGTACAATCCTTCCGGTTTTAAGGATCTGAGCCATTTCAGATGAGCTTGTGTCCAATGATTGATTGTACCGTTAAACCTGTAGTTTTGCCGCAGGCAGAAAGAAAGTATCTGCTGCTTCACCTTTTTGAGGGCAAGCTTATGGTCGTTCCTCATGCGGATGTATTCCTTGGTCTGTTCATCCTGTTCTGTCGGGATATGTACAGGAGAGTAATCATGATGAGCCAGGCATCTGGCAATAAGCGCGGCGTCACGTTTATCAGTTTTGACCTTTTTCCTGCCCTTCTGCTGTAGCATGGTAGTCGGTGCAAGGATGACGCACTTCACGTTATGATCCGTTAACTGGTGATATAACGTGAAACCGAGGCAGCCTGCCTCATAACCGCATATGAACAGAGCATCGTCTCCGTAGTGGAAACGCATGGCCTCAATGTAGTTGATAACCTTACTGTAATGGCCGTCAATCTTCTGAGGATACTCGGCTTGTTCTTTTTCGTTTGTGTAACAGCAGAGAGAAAATTGCGCATAAAGTATAGTTTGTACTATGGACATCCATTCCGATTTTGATTATTCTATTCATAGGTGACATCCTTTTGTATGCGGTAATCCCTGTTACCATTGATCTTGACAATCATCAGTATACAGGTAAATCCACGTTGCTACAAATGTGAGGTCACTTCATATTATCTAAAAATGTGAGGTTAGAATAGATGAAAATACTAGTGCTAGGCGGTACAGGTGCTATGGGTACACACCTTATTGATTATCTAACTCGAAATAAGGATGTAGAGGTAACAGTTACTTCCAGAAAAGAAAGAGTGAATCATGATAACATCAAATTCATAGTAGGCAATGCACGTGAGTTGACATTCATGCTAAAAATAGTGAAAGAGGTTCATTACGATGTAATTGTTGATTTTATGAATTACAATTATGAAGAATTTGAGGAAAGATATCATTTTTTATTGGATTCTTGTAAGCACTATGTTTTTCTTTCATCAAGTCGAGTATATGCAAATCATGATGGTAGGATTACTGAAGGGTGTCCACGTTTATTGGAAACAACTACGGATACTGATTTTTTATCTACTAATCGTTATGCTTTACGCAAAGCGAGAGAAGAAGATATGCTTAAAAGTAGTGGAAGAATAAATTACAGTATTATTCGCCCATATGTAACATATAGCAATCGTAGATTGCAATTAGGAATCTACGAAAAAGAGGAGTGGTTATACCGTGTTTTGAACGATAAACCAATAATAATAAGTGAAGGAATACTAGATAAGATAACCACGCTAACGTTTGGCAAAGATGTTGCATATGGAATCTATAAGATTGCGTTAGGAAAACCCATATCTGAACCAGTTCACATTACAACTATGGAAAATATGACATGGCTTGAAATACTCAAGTTATATGCAGATATTATAAAAGAGGAGATTGGCAAGGAGTTTATTATATATACCTCGCATGAGATAAAATCCATAGAAATTCTTTATGAGGGGGGGTATAACACAATTTACGATCGACAATGGAACAGGCAATTTGACAATACTAAAGCTGAGATTGTGTGTGGGCATATTGATTACTTTGCGATGAAAGAAGGTTTATCAACATGTCTTAGAGAATTTCTTAAAGATTGGAAAGATTTTGGTAATACCCTGTTTTTACCCTTGAATGTTAAGTATGAAATAGAGATGGATAGGCTTACGAGTAATCGTAATTTGCAAAAAGAACTGGTTAGATTATAGGAGATTTTATGGAACACTGTTATACAAATGAACGGAATCACCAGATATTAATTGCATTATTAAAAGCTCACAATATTAAATATGTTGTTGCATCGCCAGGAACTACGAATTCGGTGTTTGTAGGAAGCATCCAGAATGACCCATATTTTACTATTTTTTCATCTGTAGATGAAAGATCGGCTGCTTATATTGCTTGCGGTATTGCTCATGAAAAGGGTGAGCCTGTAATCCTTAGTTGTACAGGTGCTACTGCTGCTCGTAATTATATGTCTGGTGCAACAGAGGCTTATTATAGCAAATTACCAATTCTTATTTTAACTTCTTCACAAGACAATAATAGAATTGGACATCTTTTTGCTCAGGTTACAGATAGAACTGCACCTCCGAAGGATGTTTGCAGATTAAGTTTGAAACTTCCTAATGTTTATACAAAAGATGATGAATGGGAATGCGAAATAAATGCAAATAGAGCGATATTAGAATTAAAACGCCATGGAGGTGGACCAGTTCATCTTAATTTGATTACAACATATTGTTATAATCATGAAACATCTCTTACTTGTCGCGAGCTTCCGCCTACGAGAGTGATAAAAAGGATTACTTATGGTGATGAGGCACCTGCATTAGTCAAAGGAAAAGTGGCTGTATTTATAGGCTCTCATCAACTTTTTGATGAGACTAGTATTAGTGCAATTGAAAAATTTTGTGAGGTAAACAATGGTGTCGTGCTTTGCGACCATACTAGTAATTATTTCGGAAAGTATAGAATTCCCTTTGCGATAGTTATCAATCAGTCTTCATTAAACAAGGCTAATATTCCTGCATACGATATGGATGTTTTAGTTCATATTGGAGAAGTTTCTGCTGAAGAGGGAGCTATGAGAATGATTCATAGCAAGGAGACATGGCGAGTTTCTCCGGATGGTGAGATTAAAGATACATTCCGAAATATGTCATATGTATTTGAACTGTCAGAACAATTTTTCTTTGAGATGTATGCTGACAATAAAAGACAGATTAATAAAACATATTATGAAGAGTGTAAGGATAAATATGAAAAAATAATAAGTCAAAGACAAAATCAATTTGATAAGATGCCATTCTCAAATGTTTGGGTTGCAAGTCAAATAGCTCCACAAATACCATCGGGGTCTACTGTGGTATTGAGTATTTTGAATACTATTCGAACTTGGAATTATTCTGAGTTTAGAAATAATATAAAGGTGTTTTGTCCAGTAGGTGGTTTTGGAATAGATGGGGCAACATCGATGATGCTTGGAGTGTCTTTGGCTAATCCTAATCACTTATCGTTCTGTATTACAGGTGATCTTGCCTTCTTTTATGATTTAAATGTTCTTGGAAACAGGCATGTTCATAAAAATTTAAGGATACTTTTAATTAATAATGGCTGTGGTTTTGAATTTAAGAAATCATATGCTATGGCACATAGATTACTTGGAGATGAAGTTGATCTTTATGTAGCTGCAGCTAATCATTTTGGTCAAAAGTCACATTTCCTGGTCAAACATTTTGCGGAGGATCTTGGATTTGAATATATTTCAGCTTCAGATAAGGAAACGTTTATAGAAGTAAAAAATAGATTTTTGTCTACAGAATCAGATAAACCAATTTTGTTTGAAGTATTTGTAAATAATGAAGATGAGGATGTTGCTTTGGATGTAATTCACAATAGATAATATGAAGTGACCTCACATTTGTAGCAACGTGGATTTACCTGTATACTACAAGTCGAGAAAGACAAATGGTAACAGGGATTACCGCATACAAAAGCTTCCTGTATGATTTAAACAGGGATTGACCTAAAAAGAATACCTCAAGTAAAGTTAGATTGTTACTGACCTGACCGTTGGTAAAATCCAAAACTACAAGAGGTATCTTACATGAATGCTAAAACAACAAGACAGAAAAATCAAGAAGCAAAAGAATTCTCAGTGATAAACACGCTATCAGCTGAGGAAAGACAGTCAAGAATTGATGGACTCCTGAACACAATGCAGGCAAAGACCTGGCATGATTTGGAGACATCTGGAAAGTTTGACAAGAATGCCAAGCTCTCATTTATATCAGAGGACATGCTTATAGTTGGATGCGATATAGGCAGTGAAACTCATTACCTGAGAGCTATAGATATAAGAGGCAGAGAACTTAGCAAGAAGCCATTCTCTTTCACTAATGATGAAGAAGGCTTTGAAAGTGCTAAGGCATGGATGGTAGAGCTTGCTGCAGTTAATGACAAAAAACAGATAGTACTTGGACTTGAACCTACAGGTCATTATTGGTTCTGTGTAGCGACATGGCTCATAAGCAATGGAATAAGTGTTGTACAGGTAAATCCATATGCAGTAAAGCAGACTAAAGAGGTTGAGGACAACAGCCAACTTAAGGACGACAGAAAAGATCCAAAGGTTATAGCAAACCTTGTTATGAACGGAAACTACGGGATGCCATATCTTCCAGAGGGTGTATACGCTGATCTGCGTAGTCTCTCACTTCTAAGGAGTCAGCTGACCGAAAACAGAACCCGTTGTACCAACAGACTACACAGATTGATGAAAATACACTTTCCTGAGTATAAGGACGCATTTGGGAAAGCTGATGGCAGTTTTGCGGTAGAGATACTCAAGGTTGCGCCATTTCCAGAAGATATCGTTGAACTTGGCGAGGATGGAATCAGGGAAATATGGCACAAGGCTAAGCTTAGAGGACGTGGCTACAGCAGAGCATCAGAAATATTCAGGTATGCCAGTGTCAGTGTGGGCAAAAAAGAAGGTGCAGAGTCCGACAGATATTCAGTCAAATGCTTTG
>FMTN01000036.1 GCA_900100095.1 Lachnospiraceae bacterium C10 | reverse complement strand
CCTCGCGGAGCGTTTATCTCAGTCGGAGATTGTAACCCCGACTGAGACCAGTTTGTTATAACCCCTACCTTCGCTTCGCTTAGAGGAAGGGGTCTTATCCGACTGAGATAAAAAAAGTCAGACCTTTTTCAAGATCTGACTTCACTGTACGCGAGGCGATTCGAACGCCCGACCCCTCGCTTAGGAGGCGAGTGCTCTATCCAGCTGAGCTACGCATACATCTATTCAAATATTGGATAACTTCGTATTACATACGCTTCCCTGTAGCCAAACTTCACCTTTAAATCTTCGGCCCGGGAGCGGTTCACCGTAGAGATCTTCCCGATTGATACACATTTCAAATACAAAGCCGCTACAATCCAATGTCATGACGTAGAGCTCCTGTGCTGTGTATGCATTCTTTACCAGGGATACTTCTAAAATTTCTGCTAATACCTGGTACTTATCAATCTCTATTCCACTAGGGATAAAAGAGGATTCGACAATAGAATAAATATCTTCTCTCTTCATAACCCGCTTTGTTATTTTAGAGTATATATCCATTTCTGTCAACGCCAATTGCTCAAACGCTTTTCCATCCCCGCGTTTAGAATCTCTCATCAATTCTCCGCGGGTCTTTACCTTTTTCCCGTTTCTTGGCTTCTTTGGTTTTCTCTTTTTGGCAGGAAGAAGGATCTTCCCTTCCAGTGCCAGAGAAGATATGGTAACGCCTCCGAAATTCACATGTTTGTTTTTTCTCTGATCCGACTTTAGGACTTTGAACATATCTTCGACAAAGAAAATCAGGTCAGTCCCCAGACGGTACTCTTCACAGATTCCCTCCAGGGATTCCTTTTCAGAGTGACGCACCACTTCAACGGACTCATTTGTAGAAAGATGGCTACCGATACGATAAGGAAAATAATATTCTGCAATAAATTCTCCATTCTTATCCAAGGTACCTCGGAATGCGATTCCCATTCCATCTAGATACTCTTTTCTGAGTTCTACATAGGAAAAACCGTTGGAGTCAACAGCTTGGTCAACCTTATCCGGTTGCTCTTTTACCTTTTTATATATCTCTTCCAGATCCTGCTGCTGGATTCCACGCAATCCTATGGAACGAAGATAACTATGCATATTATAACTCTCTTAATCCTCTCCGTTTAATGCCTTCTGAAGCGCTTCATCCTCCTCCGGAGAAAGGCCTACAATCGAATTCCCGTCAATAATCTCTTTGATATAGCTGTAACTTCCTTCACGACTATGAACGCAATTCAACACATAACCGTTGTTCTTCTCATTTAAAAGCGCCAGAGTATAGCTGAGCTTTCCACCCATTTCATCCAGGGCATCATACTTTAACAGTCCCATCTTCTGGTAACAGCTTACCATCTGCTCTTTCATTTCTTTTAAGATTCGCTCGTTATTGTCATTTTTCTGATCGAGCTCATCCACCTTCTCCAGACGATAGATCAAAGTCTCCTCTAAGGACTTTGCATTCTTACCCTTCATAAAGGATTCATATTTTTTCTTCAGAGCCGAGATTCTAGCAGCCTGAATCAGAATTAAAATAAGAAGAAGAACAGCAAATCCAGCTACTCCAATTACAATATAATCTGTTGAGATTCCTAAATATGTTTCAAACATTTTCATCACCTTTATAGAACGTATGTTTATTTCTGGAGTCGATCCAGAATTGCTTCAAATTCGTCTCTTGAATAGTACTCGATTTCAATTTTACCTTTGTTCTCATCCTTCGGCGCAATTGAGACTTTTGTACCCATCATCTGCTTCAGCTGTTCTTCCAACTTTTGAAATTGAAGAAGAACCTGAGGATCCAGTTCCTTGACCGGCTTTTCCTGCTTATTTTTCTGAAGCTTTTTGATTTCTTTCTCTACTTCTCGAACGCTCATCTTCTCATCAAAAACTCTCTGAGCAAATTCGAACTGCTTCTCATGATCCTCAATAGCCAGAATTGCTCTCGCGTGTCCCGGAGAAATCATCTCATCAATCAGCATCTGTTGAACACGCTCATCCAGTTTCAAAAGTCGCATGGAGTTCGTAACAGCGGTACGGCTCTTACTTACACGATCTGCAACTTCATCCTGCTTTAAATCGAACTCCTCAAGCAGGCGCTTATAAGCCAGCGCTTCTTCAATCGGATTCAGGTCTTCACGCTGAATATTTTCGATCAGCGAAATCTCAACAATTTCCTGCTCCGACAGATCACGAATGATAACCGGAATCTCTTTCAGTCCTGCTTTTTTCGCTGCTCTCCAACGACGCTCACCGGCGATGATTTCATAATAATCCTGTCTCTTCTGAACCAGAAGTGGAGATAATACACCATACTGTTTAATAGACTCGGACAATTCTAACAGGGCATCTTCATTAAAAAGCTTACGCGGCTGATCTCTGTTCGGCTCTACTTTATTAATATCCACCAGGGTTCCACCGTTTTCTGACGGTGCCTCTTCTCTTTTCGCTGCCGCTCCGCCCGGTTTCTCTTTGATCAGACTGTCCAGACCCTTACCAAGTCCACCTTTTTTTCCTGCCATATCTATGCCTTTCTTTACCGATTTGATCCTTCCTGTTCCGCCGAAGATTTCCTCCGGCTACACCTCGTTACTTATCCCCTTTCCTCAATGTTCATAGAGAAAAAGGTATTTACCTTCGAGATTTTTTGATCAGAATCAGATATCTTTACGATCAATGATTTCTTTTGCCAGATTTCTATAACTTTCAGCACCGGCACTTCTGCTATCGTACAAATTGATTGGTAATCCATGGGAAGGAGCTTCTGCTAGTCTTACATTTCTTGGAATGATGGTCTGATAGATTGTGGTATCCAGGTTAGACTTAACCGTATCCACTACATCATTCGACAGATTCGTTCTACCATCGTACATGGTAAATACAACACCATTAATCTTCAGCTTATCATTCAATCTCTCCTGAACCAGTTCGATTGTGTGCATCAACTGACTGATTCCTTCCAACGCATAATATTCACACTGGATCGGAACAAGGACAGAGTCTGCTGTTGTCATGGCATTCACGGTCAGCATATTAAGAGAAGGTGGACAATCGATCATAATATAGTCAAAGTCATCTGCAATGTAATCCACTGCATTCTTTAAGATATATTCCTTATCATTAATTCCCAATAATTCAATTTCCGCACCGGCAAGATTTACATTGGAAGGAATAACTTTCAAATGCTCTAAACCTTCTACACTGACAATGCTCTCTTTAATAGAACACTCATCCAGCATCAGTTCATATACTGTATTATCCAGTTCATCTTTATCAATTCCCAAACCACTGGTGGTATTTCCCTGTGGATCTAAATCGATTACAAGAACCTTCTTACCAAGTTCTGCCAGACATGCTGATAAATTAATGGAAGTTGTTGTCTTTCCAACTCCGCCTTTCTGATTTGCTATGGCAATAATCTTACCCATTTTACTCTCCTGTTCTATTATAAAATCGCAATATACATATATATGTCTTTCGCGAATCCCAAATTAAGAACCCGCTCTGCCATTATATCATTTAGAAAAAATGAATGCTATAGCATAAGGTCTTCTACTTCATCAATATTTAGCTATATATAGTGTTATTCCACAAAAATGTTTCACGTGAAACGTACAATCCATTTCAATTTATGGTGGAGATATCATATTTCATCCACCAAGATATGGTGGTTTTAGAGAAAAAAATGTTTCACGTGAAACATAAAAGACAGTACTAGATATAGCGAAGTTAAAAATATTAAGCCACATTCGAAGATGTCAAGACTCGCTCGCGAGTCTTGTGCGCCGGATTCGGGTCTGCTTCAGCAGACAAATTCCTGTCCGAATCCGTGCGCATCCTCGAGGAGCGTTTAACTCAGTCGGAGCTTGTACCCCGACTGAGTTAAATCCAAAGATCATCTTCAAATATGGCTTATCATAGAGTTATTTCGAACCACTTACCGGCTCATAAGACGGTTCGTTAAATTCTTAATGGATAGCTTGGCTTTCATCGGCTCTGCCGGAAGAAGATCATCGATCTCTTGTAGTTGCTTTAAAATCTCCGCCAGTGAGCGCGCATCCAAATCCGAGGCATCGTCATTTTCATGATTACGAATTGTAACAGCACGGATATCTGATACAACCTCAGTGTTCAGATCCAGAAAAACATCCTCAGACCGATGCTTCTCTTCGTCTACCGGAGGATGTACCTTATCGGATTCAACCGGATCTTGGAAGGCAAAGGAAGGAACTTCCTCCGAACCAACCTTACTTCGAAACGCCATCGCATTAGCATCTCCGGAATCACTCCCATTCCGAGATAACATTGCATTCGTGTCACCGGAACCAATGGTATCCTGGAAGGTTATGGGATGTACTTCCTCCGTTCCGGTCCGGTCCTGCGGTACTATCGCGTTTAATTCACCGGAATCGGTCTGTTCACGGAACATCACTGAATGGGCATCATCCTGTTCTATCTGCAATAGATTTGATACCTCGTCATAAGAAGAAGAAACCGTATCAAACTCTACCTGTAATCCTTCAATCTGAATCTTAAGTTCTTTCTCTTCCTCTTTTAAAACGATAAGTTTCTGCTCCAATTCCTCTATCTGACGAATCTTGGGACTATCCAATCTTCTCGGAGAAAATACAGAGAATGGTTCAACCTGTTCATTTTTCAGAAGAGCCAGAAACTTCTCTCCTTCTCTAATCTCTTTTAAAAGGACGTTTCTTCTGGATGTAAGATCATTGATCTGAGAAGAAAGCTCATCCTTTCGGCTGTTTAAAAAGTCAATTACCATGCGTACTCCTCTCATTATAATGAAAGTTCCCCGCCTATAAGAAAGGCGGGGATTTACAAATTAAGATAAAGGTTCCTTGGACGGAACACCGGCTTTTCTCGGATAACGCTTCGGAGTACTCTTAACTTTACGGATTAAGAGAATACTTCTATGAAGGTCCGTACCCGGCAATACATAATGATGGACAAAGGATACCTCTCCACCAAGCATCTGGATGGCTTTTGACGCCGCTTGGATCTCCTCTTCCACCGTATCTGTCTTATAGGCAATAAAGTATCCACCAACCTTTACAAAAGGAAGGCAGTACTCTGCCAGTGTTGCAAGATTTGCCACAGCACGTGAAACAACAATATCCTGCATTTCACGATAACTTTTATCTTTTGCAAGGATTTCAGCTCTGCTATGTACATAGGTAACATCTGAAAGCTTTAGAATATCCCCGCATTCCTGCAGGAAATTGATACGTTTCCGCAGGGAATCAGTGAGAATCAGCTGAATCTGTGGAAACATGATCTTCAGCGGAAGTCCCGGAAAACCTGCACCGGTACCAAGATCCATGACCGTTGCTCCATCGTTAAAAAGCGCAAGAATCTCCTCTCTCTGCTCATTCGGAAGGGCTGCAACTCCCAGAGAATCAACAAAATGCTTATCCACCACATCCGGCCATTCCGTAATAGCCGTAAGGTTCATCACCTCATTAATTTCAACGAGATGTCGGTAGTATTCTTCAAACTGCTGATCCAGTGACTCGGAATACTTTAACCCTAATTGTTCAAGTTTCACGTGAAAAGATGAAAAATCAAGACTCACGATTGTCCTCCTTTTGTAGATATTTTCCGGAATCAAGGTATACCAGAAGTACAGATAAATCTGCCGGTGATACACCTAAAATGCGGGATGCCTGTCCCATATTCTCCGGACGAATCTTCTTAAGCTTCTGTCTTGCCTCAATACGAAGGGATGGAACCTGATCATAATCTATGGAATCCGGTATTTTCTTGTTCTCAATCTTCCGGAAATGCTCCACCTGCTTCTTCTGGCGGGAAATATAGCCTTCATACTTAATCTGAATATCAACCTGCTCCCGGATACCTGCATCAAGATTCGGTCGGTTCGGATCCAACGGTGCCAATTTATCATAAGAAAGCTCCGGACGTCGAATCAATTCCTCAAGACTTGCCCCAGAATTAACACCAATACTGTCAAATGCATGTAAAAGGTTTTGTGTATGGTCATTTCCACTTACAAAGACCTTCTTCACACGGGCAATTTCTTTCTCAATTTGCTGCTGCTTCTGCTCTACTACCGAATAACGCGCCTCATCAATCAAACCAATTCGATAACCATATGGTGTTAAACGAAGATCTGCATTATCCTGTCGTAACAACAAACGATACTCAGAACGTGAGGTCATCATGCGATACGGCTCTGTCAAATCCTTCGTTACGAGATCATCAATCAAAACACCGATATAACCATCCGCACGATTCAATACCAACGGCTCTTCTCCCTTAACATACAGGGCTGCATTAATTCCGGCAATCAACCCCTGGCAGGCAGCCTCTTCATATCCACTGCTTCCATTGAACTGTCCTCCGGAATACAAACCTTCGATCTCTTTAAATCCAAGGGCATGAGTCAGCTGCTTGGAGTTGATACAATCGTATTCGATGGCATATGCATTACGAACAATCTCTGCGTGCTCCAATCCCGGAATAGTATGATAGAACGCATGCTGTACCGCTTCCGGCATAGAGGAAGATGCACCGGAAATATACATCTCGTTGGTAGATAAACCTTCTGGCTCAACAAACAGCTGATGACGCTTCTTATCGGAGAACTTTACCACTTTATCTTCCAGCGAGGGGCAATATCTCGGACCAGTCCCCTCGATGACACCGGCATAAATCGGGCTCTCATCCAGATGATCCATGATGATCTGGTGGGTTTTCTCATTGGTATAAGTCAGATAACACGATACCTGTGGCTTTTGAACACTCTTCGGATCCGTTGTAAAAGAAAAAGGTACAACGGTATCATCACCGTACTGTTCCACCATCTTGGAATAATCAATTGTACTACCGTCAATTCTTGCCGGAGTACCGGTCTTAAAGCGGAGAAGTTCTACTCCATTGTCCAATAATGACTGACTGAGAAGGTTTGCCGCTTTTAAACCATTCGGACCATTATATTCAATGACATCACCATAGAGGCAACGTGCCTTAAGATAGGTTCCGGTACAAAGCACAACCGCATCCGCATAGTACGTTGCTCCGGAGACTGTTCGAATTCCTTTGATTTTATGATCTTCAATCAAAAGCTCTGCCACTTCTGATTGACGCAAGGTTAAACCATCGGTATTTTGCAGAACTTTTCTCATCTCCAGAGAATACTGTAATTTATCAGCCTGGCAACGTAGAGAATGCACAGCCGGACCTTTCGATACATTGAGCATCTTCGACTGAAGAAATGTCTTGTCGATATTTTTTCCCATCTCTCCACCGAGTGCATCGATCTCACGCACAAGATGACCTTTAGAGGAGCCACCGATATGCGGATTACACGGCATAAAAGCAACGGAATCCATACTGACCGTAAACATAATTGTTTTCAGTCCCATTCGGGCACTGGCCAACGCAGCTTCACAACCGGCATGACCTGCACCGACAACAATGACCTGATATGTTTCTTCTAAAACAGACATAACTGTCCTTTCCTATTAATACAATTGATAACAACGAGATACTTTTATATTTCTACTTACCCATACAGAAGTCAGCAAAAATTCGGTTTACCAGATCCTCATCCACCGCTTCGCCTAAAATTCTTCCAAGAGCCGAATATGCATCCATCAAATCCACCGTATAGAAATCCTCCGACATTCCATCGTCAATGGACTGACAAACATATTGAAGAGAATGTACGGCAGAATCCAGCTCCAGCTTATCTCTCTCGGAAGAAACATAGAAGTCTTCTGCTCCTGCCAATTCACCACGGAAGAACATTTTGGTGATAACATCAACCAACTCGTCCTTTCCATCACCTGTTTTTGTAGAAAAATATACCACTGGACAATGCACATTTTTGCAAAACTCTTCAATATCTGAGTGAAATTCAAGATCAGACTTATTGCAAAGCAGAACTACCTGTTTTTCTTCAATCTCAGAGTATAACTTCTTATCATCTTCCGATAACGGTCTGGAAGAATCCAAAAGAAAGAGAATAAGATCCGCCTGATCGATGGAGGCAAAGGCGCGATCCACACCGATTTTCTCAATCGTATCATCTGTATTGCGGATACCTGCTGTATCAATCAGATGTAACGTAATCTCTCCGAGGGAAACAGACTCTTCCAGCGTGTCACGGGTTGTTCCCGGAATGTTAGAGACAATCGCCCTCTCCTGCCTTGAAAGAAAATTGAGAAGAGATGACTTACCAACATTCGGCCTTCCCACAATCGCTGTCCGGATTCCATTATGGAGAAGGGAACCCTCTTTATAACTTTGTGAAAGCTTTTCAAGTTTAGCAATGACTGGAACAATCTTATCCTTCAGCGTCTGTCCATAAATTCCTAAGTCATAATGCTCCGGATCATCCAACGCAGCTTCAATGTAAGCCGTCTCATGAAGAATCTGATCACGAATCCCTTTCAATTCATCTGAAAATGCACCTTTAAGTTGCTTTATGGAATTCTTCAACGCAGCCTCGGAATCCGCCTCAATTACATCCATAACAGAAGCCGCCTGAGACAGATCCAGCCTTCCGTTCAAAAAAGCACGTTTTGTAAACTCTCCCGGTTCCGCCGGACGGATGCCCAGCCGGTACACAAGGGAAAGGATCTTCTTCATAACGAGGACACCACCATGACAGTTAATCTCCGTAACATCCTCACCGGTATAACTATGAGGACCTCTCATAACGGACACAAGAACTTCATCCACCACGTCATCACCGTCGTAAATCTTACCGTAATGAATGGTGTGGGTTTTTGCATCCGAAAGAGCTACTTTTCCACAAAAAATCTTATCCGTGTTGATAACTGCCTCGGGTCCGCTAATACGTATGATTCCAATTCCGGATGGCGATAATGGTGTAGCCAAAGCGGCAATGGTATCCATTTCAAACATAGGATCATTCTCCAATCAAACTTAATTACCTTTTTACGAATAGTTAGACTATCCCACATTAAAAAGCATACATATCTAAATATAACAAATCTAAAGCAAATAAAAAAGCCTACGACAAAGAATAGTAGGCTGATACGTAAAAAAAACGAAAAAAATACCTGTTTTCGATATAAACTCGAAAACAGGTATTTTCATTATTTTCTCTTTAAAGCAATAACAACATGGCGGTAAGGCTCTTCACCTTCGCTATGGGTTACAACTGCGTCATCATCCTGAAGAGCGTAATGAATAATACGTCTCTCATAAGGATTCATAGCTTCAAGCGCTGCCGGACGTCTTGTCCTCTTAACCTTGTAAGCTACATTATGCGCAAGATTCTCCAACGTTGCTGTTCTGCGACGACGATAATCCTCGGTATCCATCTTTACGCGAATGTAAGTCGTAGACTTACGGTTCACAGCAAGATTGGTAAGATACTGAAGAGAATCCAGTGTCTGTCCGCGCTTTCCGATGATAATTCCCATTTCCGGACCGGAGAGTTCAATACTTAAAACACTCTCAATATCATCAAATGTTGTATCGATAGAAACCTCAAGGCCCATCTTGTCAAATACATCTGCCAGGAATTCCTTCGCAATGTCCGATGGTGTCTGATCACTATCTACTACTGCTTTATTTTCCGGCTCTTCGAATGTAGAAGTCTCAAAAATAACAGGATCCTCTACCTTTTTACGAGCACGAATAACCGCATTTCGACTTCCGAATCCTAAGATTCCGTTGCTGCCCGCTTCAATTACTTCGTAATCCAACTGATCGGATGCAGCTCCGAGTTGAATGGAAGCTTTTGTAAGAGCATCATCAACACTCTTACCTGTAAATTCCGTGAATTCCATAAGAAAACCTCCGAATTCATAAGAGATGAATTAATGCTTACTATTACGTTCGTTAAAATCCTTAACCATATTGGCTTTACTTGCCATAGAACCGGATCTTGCCTTGGAACGAGCCTCGGCAGCTCTGTCCAACTGAGCAATCTTCTCTTCTGAGATTCCTGCCTTGTTGTTCATAGACTTCGTACTCATATTGGCATACTGCATCATTCTTTCGCGCTTGATTCCACGCTTTTCAGCTTTTGCAGCAGCCTTCTCCTTGTTCTTCTCTACGATCTTGTTGATATCAAGATTTTCGAAATGACGATTCAGGAAAATCTGCTGAACCGTACGAACCAGGGCACCGGCAATCCAGTAAATAGAAAGACCAACAGGTGTTGTAAAGGAAATAAACAGTGACATCAGAGGCATCAACATATTCATTGTCTTCATCTGTCGAGCCATCTGGTCATTATCACCCATGGATGCCGTTGGCATCATCTTAATATTCAAAAGCTGAGACGCATAAGCACAGATTGGAACGAGCAATGCTAAAACAGCCAGTCCAAAATGAGCTCCAAAGTTAGCCTTAATCAGGCTAAGTGGTGTGTCAGAAATATTCAAGCCAATGAAATAATTCACATGAGCAAGCTTATCCTGGGTATCCGTGATAGAATCTGCAAGGTTAGGGAATGCATCACGAAGAGAATCCCAACCGGAAGCACTAAGCTTATAAGCTAAATCTACAACGTAGTTCCTAAGCGTCTCTCCCTTGGTGAAAAAATCCACCTGAGTTCCAGTGAGCTTAGCGGTCTTATGAATGGCATCGAGCTTCTGAGCAAAACCGTCAGTAGCAATAATTCCGGTAACCATTCCACCGAAAATACCCTTAACGCTTCCAAGGTATGCAGGAATATTATAAAACACTCTGTACAAAGCAAACAGAATCGGCATCTGAATGATAATCTGTACACAGCTTCCCATAGGAGATACACCATACTTATCATACAGTGCTGTTGTCTCCTCCTGCATTGCCTGCATAGAAATCTGATCTCTCTTACCCTTATACTTATCCTGAATCTTCTTCATCTCAGGCTGAATCTTACGCTGAAGCATAGAGAACTTCTGCTGCTTGTAAGTCAGCGGGAAGAGACACAGATAAATAACAATCGTAAAAAGGATAATGGCAATTGCAATGGTACCATTATGAATTCCCAGAACGTTATACAGGAAAGAGTAGATCTGATCCATAATCCAACCTAAACATTTTGCGATAGGTCCTAAGAACTTACCGCTGTAGGCTGTAAGATAAATCGCACTCAAAATGTTCCTCCTGATTTAGGGAACAGGGTCATACCCACCCTTTGAAAAAGGATTACAGCGAAGAATTCTCCATGCAGCCAAAGCAGACCCTTTTACGGCACCATGCTTTTGAACAGCCTCAAGCCCATACCTTGAACAGGTGGGACAATAAGGACATTTATTGACTCGCATAGGTGAGATATATTTTTGATATAAACGAATAAGATAGATTATCACTTTTTTCGCCATAATCGTCTTCTCCCTTTTCATGTCTTATTTAGTTTTAATGTGATGAAGATCCATAAGACGAAGCATTGATCGTTCTAAGGTATGAAAATCACAATCTTTCGCAGCTCCTCTCAGGATGACTGTTAAATCCTGCCCGGGGCAGAACTCCTCTTCATGCAGTCGATAAATTTCTCGTATCAGTCTCGTCAAATGATGTCGTACAACAGAATTTCCAACCTTCTTGCTGACTGAGATACCAAGTCTATTACGATCTGTCCCATTCGGCAAGACGTAAAGCACCAGATAATGATCTGCTTTCGACTTACCTTTTCGATAAACTTTTCGAAAATCTGAATTTTTCTTTAATGATTCACTAAACTTCATACTCTTCTCAACAAAAAAGAAAAGACCACAATACTGTGGCCTTATGCGGAAAGCTTCTTTCTACCCTTTGCGCGTCTAGCAGCAATAACCTTGCGGCCACCCTTAGTGCTCATTCTTGAACGAAAGCCATGAACCTTAGCTCTCTGACGCTTCTTTGGCTGAAATGTCATCTTCATAATGCAGTATCCTCCTTCTTCAAATATTTATTCTGCAAAAAGGCAGAACATCAATGCTGATTATAACAAAAACGCATAAAAAGTCAAGATATGATTTGAAATCCGTAGTTTTCCACGGATATACACAAAAATCAAAGAAGTTTTCCACATCGTGTGGATAAGTCTGTGGAAAACTTTTTATTTTGTGTGTATTTTGGCCGCTGATTTTCAAAAAACGTTGAAAATCAGCGGCTTTGCGCCTGGTTGATAAAGTTAATACAACAACGTTAACAGTATACATCATATTCTCAAAAAAGCATATTACGTCTTAATTTTTGAAGATATTCACACACCTCTAAATCGAATTATAAACATATCAAACAAAAAAAAACGAAATTCACATACCCTATAGAAGAAAGGTTGCAGTTTTGTGGGGATTTGGGTAGAATAGAGGATAGAGTTTTGTCGCTTTTTTTGGAAGAGTAATATGTTTCTTCCTATATAATAGAGGTAATTGGAGTAAAATAAATGAACCAGTTGAAAGAAATGTGGGAAGAAATCCTACTGGCAGTAAAAGAAGAATACGGCATAACGGATATTTCTTTTAAAACCTGGCTTAAGCCTTTGGAGCTGTATTCCGTAACAGAAAATGAAATTACGGTTATGGCCAGCAATGAGACGGATAAGCT
This sequence comes from Lachnospiraceae bacterium C10, assembly GCA_900100095.1. GTDB lineage: Bacteria > Bacillota > Clostridia > Lachnospirales > Lachnospiraceae > Weimeria. Next base: position 10,438 of record FMTN01000036.1, on the reverse strand, counting down.
GGGAATCAATTACATTGCCAAAAAATACGAAAAGCTCTTAGTTATTAAGATCTATGAGATGACCGGTAAGGAGTATAAGATTAACTTTATCTTATCCCGAGATGTGGAAGAAAAGGCTGCTACCGCTCCTTCCCAGTCAGAACGTAAGAATCCGAATTATATCAATTCCAATTTGAATGAACGATATACATTCGACACTTTTGTCGTAGGAAATAATAACCGATTTGCACAATCTGCAGCCCTTGCCGTTGCGGAATCACCGGGGGAACACTACAATCCTCTCTATATTTACGGTGGTCCGGGACTTGGTAAGACGCACTTGATGCATTCCATCGGTAATTTTGTGTTGCAACAAAATCCTGACAAGAAAGTTTTATACGTTACTTCTGAGGAATTCCTGAACGAAGTCATTGAATCTATTCGTAGCACCAACAATACGTCTACGATGAGCAAATTCAGAGAAAAATATCGTACCGTCGATGTTTTAATGATTGATGATATTCAGTTTATTATAGGAAAGGAAAGTACTCAGGAGGAATTTTTCCATACCTTTAATGCCCTGCATGCTGCAGGAAAACAGATCGTACTGACGTCCGACCGCCCACCGAAGGAAATGGAAACATTGGAATCCCGTATCCGTTCCCGTTTCGAATGGGGTCTGATGGCGGATATCGGTAATCCTGATTACGAAACACGAATGGCCATCCTCCGTAAAAAGGTTGAGGATGATAATATCCAGTTAAAGGATGAGATCCTTAACTATATTGCTACCAATATTAAGACCAACATCCGAGAAATCGAAGGCGCACTGAATAAACTGATTGCTTATTCCAATATTGAAAAGACTCCGATTACAATGGATATTGCTGAAAAGGAGCTGCAGAACATTATAGCTCCGGATAAGCCTAAAGAAATTACACCGCAGTTGATTATTGAGGTTGTCGCTGACCATTATGGTATCACCATTGATCAGATGACCTCTAAAAACCGTAGCCGAACCATTGCAGAACCACGCCAGATCGCGATGTACCTCTGCAAGGAGATGACAGATTCTCCACTGGAAGCCATCGGCTCGTTCCTTGGTGGACGCGACCATTCAACAATTATCCACGGTGCCAACAAGGTTTCTGAACAATATGAACAAAACGATGCTTTTAGGGAGCAGATCGACGCCATCAAGAAGAAAATCGATCCGAACTAGCGAAAGCTTATTCACACGCTACTAAGAGCAAACCAACTGTAACTCAACGGAATTTGACGAGTTATCCATTGTTATTTTTCAGTAAAAACAAGGCTTTGCGATGGTTTTCCACTTATTGACAGGCCTTAAGAATACGATTACTAATTCAATTAATAATATATACGGATCATGCCGAAAGGAGTACACACAAATTCATGAAAATCACTTGTTCACAAAATGCGCTGCTGAATGGTGTCAATATTGTATCCAAGGCAGTTCCAAGTAAAACGACCATGGCCATCCTTGAATGTATTCTTATTGATGCTTCGAAAGGAGAAATCAAATTAACAGCCAACGATATGGAAATGGGTATCGAAACTGTTATTACAGAAGGTACGATTGAACAGCCGGGTATTATTGCTTTGGATGCCAAGCTTTTTTCCGATCTGATTCGTAATTTACCGAAATCTGATGTTACGATTGAAACAAACGAGACATTCCAGACAACCATCCGTTGTGAGAATGCAGAATATAAGATTGTTGGAAAATCCGGAGAGGATTTTTCCTATATACCGGTGATTCCAAGAAATCAGCCTTTGATCATTTCACAATTCACGTTACGTGAGATTGTAAGACAGACAAGTTTTTCTATCTCTGACAACGATACCAATAAGATGATGACAGGTATCCTTGTGGAGATTACAGGTAACCACATGAAGATGGTTGCTTTGGATGGACACAGAATTTCTATTCGTGTCATTGAATTAAAAGACAGCTACGAAGATAAGAAAGTAATTGTTCCGGGAAAGACCTTGAACGAAATCAGTAAGATTATCAATGGTTCCATCGAGGATATGATGGAGATTTACATCACGGATAATCACATTATCTTTGAATTCGAGAATACAACCATGGTTTCCCGTCTGATTGATGGAGAATATTTCCGTTATGAGCAGATGATGAAGTCAGATTATGAGACAAGAGTTCGTGTCAACAAGCGTGAGCTCATGGAAAGTATTGCCCGTGCTACCCTTCTGGTAAAGGAAGGCGATAAAAAACCGATCATCATGAATGTTGAAAATCAGAATATGGAATTGACCTCCAGTTCTTTCATCGGTTCCATGAAGGAAGATCGAACCGTTGAAAAAGAGGGAAAAGACATTATGATTGGTTTTAACCCGAAATTCTTCATGGATGCGCTTCGTGTCGTTGATGATGAAGAAGTGAATTTGTATATGTTAAACCCAAAGGCACCTTGTTTTATTAAGAACGAGCAGGAAACCTATATTTATATTATTCTTCCTGTTAATTTCAGTTCAGTTAAGTAGGATTTATGACAGAAATCAAAATCAGAGAAACAGACGAATTTATCAAACTCGGCCAGCTTATGAAAAAAGCGAACTGGGTCTCCTCCGGTGTGGAAGCCAAGATCTACATTCAGGATGGTGAAGTGATGGTAAACGGTGAAGTGGACACTCGCCGGGGAAGAAAACTTTATGACGGTGACGTTGTAGAATATAACGGGGAAACCGTAAAGGTCGTAAGATGATTATTAAATCCATGAAGCTTAAGGATTTTCGTAATTATGAAAGTCTAAAGATTCAGTTTGATTCGGATACCAATATCATTTACGGTGATAATGCCCAGGGTAAGACCAACATGTTAGAGGCATTGTATCTTTCCGGTACAACAAAGTCCCATAAAGGCAGCCATGAAAAGGAAATGATACGGTTCGGTGAAAATGAGGCGCATATCTGTACTGTTGTTGAAAACGACGGCAGGGAGTTCCAGATTGATTTTCACCTGAAAAAGAATCATTCCAAGGGTGTTGCCATTAATCGTATTCCAATCAAAAAAGCTTCGGAGCTTTTTGGTATTTTAAATATCATTTTCTTCTCTCCGGAGGATCTGAATATTATAAAAAACGGCCCTGACAGGCGCCGTCGTTTTATCGACAGTGAGCTTTGTCAGATCGATAAAATATATTTATATAATTTAACCAATTATAAAAATGCTTTACAACAGCGGAATAAGCTGTTAAAAGATATATATTTTAATCCGTCTTTGAAAGAACTGTTGCCGGACTGGGATGACAAACTGGTGGAATTTGGCAAAAAGATTATTGAGCGAAGACGCAAATTTTTACAGGAGATAGCTCCTACCGTAACCGAACTGCATCGCCAGATTTCCGGTGGGAAAGAAATTGCAAAATTAAGTTACGAACCGAATATCGAAGATATGTTTTTTGCAGATGAACTGGTGAACTGCAGAGAACGGGATTTGAAACAGCAACAGACCAATGTCGGACCTCATCGGGATGACATCCGGTTTGAGATTGACGGTATCGATATTCGAAAATTCGGATCACAGGGACAGCAGCGTACCTGCGCTCTCTCACTGAAATTATCCGAAATATCTGTGATTGAAAGTGCAACGGGAGAACGCCCGGTGTTACTTCTTGATGACGTTATGTCAGAATTGGACAGTAACCGACAGAATTATTTATTGGGAAGTTTAAAAGATACACAGACGATTATTACTTGTACAGGTCTGGATGATTTCGTTAGAAATCGCTTTCCCATTAACAAAGTATTTGAAGTGGTGGCAGGCAGTGTTTATGAAAGAGATGAACATGGTGCCATTGTGAAATGAGTGGAGGATCAACATGAGTGAACAGGAATATGGCGGAGACCAGATCCAAATTTTAAAAGGACTGGAAGCTGTTAGAAAACGTCCTGGAATGTATATCGGTAGCACTTCGACAAGAGGACTTCATCACCTGGTATATGAGATTGTAGATAATGCCGTGGATGAAGCTTTGGCAGGTTTTTGTAGTCATATTATCGTTGAAGTCAACGATGGTGAGACAATTACAGTCAGAGATAATGGTCGTGGAATCCCGGTGGACATCAATCACGATGCGGGTAAGCCTGCGGTGGAAGTCGTATTTACCGTTCTTCATGCTGGTGGTAAGTTCGGCGGTGGCGGATATAAGGTATCCGGCGGACTTCACGGAGTAGGTGCATCGGTTGTTAATGCTCTTTCCGAGTGGCTGGAAGTACAGGTTCGTCGAGACGGCCGGATCTATCAGCAGCGTTACGAGCGGGGAAACACCATGTATCCTCTGAAAGAAGTAGGAACATACGATGATGAATCAACCGGAACAACGGTAACATTCAAACCGGACGCAGAGATTTTTGAAGATACCATTTATGACTATGATGTATTAAAGGTTCGTCTTCGTGAAACGGCTTTCCTTACCAAAAATCTTAAGATTACACTTCGTGATCTGCGTGAAGGCCATGAGAAGGAAGATATTTTTCACTACGAAGGTGGAATTAAAGAATTTGTTGAGTATCTGAATCGTGGAAAGGAACCACTCTACTCTTCCATCATTTACTGTGAGGGTGTTAAGGATAACGTTCAGGTCGAAGTTGCAATGCAGCACAATGACTCGTATAATGATTCTTCCTACAGTTTTGTTAATAATATTATTACACCGGAAGGTGGAACACACGTTGCAGGTTTTAGAAGTGCCATTACTAAAACCTTTAATAACTATGCGCGTGAAAATAAGATTTTAAAAGAGACCGATCCACCACTGACGGGTGATGATATCCGTGAGGGATTAACTGCAATCATCAGTATCAAGATCGGTGAGCCTCAGTTTGAAGGGCAGACAAAACAAAAGTTAGGAAACAGCGAGGCCCGTGGTGCGGTTGATAATATCGTAAGTGAGCAGTTGACCTATTTCCTTGAGCAGAACCCTCAGGTTGCAAAGAGTATTTGCGAAAAGTCTCTGCTTGCACAGCGTGCAAGAGATGCTGCCCGTAAAGCCAGGGATTTGACACGCCGTAAGACAGCACTTGAATCCACTTCTCTTCCGGGTAAGCTGGCGGATTGCTCAGATAAGAATCCGGAAAATTGTGAGATTTTCATCGTAGAGGGTGACTCTGCGGGAGGAAGTGCTAAAACTGCAAGAAGCCGTGCAACACAGGCAATTCTTCCGCTTCGCGGAAAGATTTTGAATGTGGAAAAGGCACGTGAAGACCGTATTTACGGAAATGCTGAGATCAAAGCAATGATCACTGCATTCGGTACCGGTATTTTAGATGATTTCGATATCAGTAAATTGCGTTATCATAAGATTATTATTATGACAGATGCCGATGTGGATGGTGCTCATATCGCCACATTGATGTTAACGTTCCTGTATCGTTTTATGCCGGAACTTATTCGTCAGGGCTATGTATATCTTGCGATGCCGCCACTTTACAAGATCGAGCGTAATCGTAAAATCTGGTATGCATACAGTGATGATCAGTTGAATAAAATCATGACAGAACTTGGTCGTGATGGTAATAATAAAGTCCAGCGTTATAAGGGACTTGGTGAGATGGATGCGGATCAGCTCTGGGAGACAACAATGGATCCTAAGACCCGTGTTCTTAAAAGAGTACAGATGGATGATGATGATCTGTCTGAAGTGGATAAGGTATTCTCAACATTAATGGGTGACAAGGTGGAACCTCGCCGTGAATTCATCGAAGAGAATGCAAAGTACGTACAGAACTTGGATATCTGATAGAGTGAGGAGTATATGGACGATACAATATTTGATAACATCCGGGATGTGGATCTGAAGAAAACAATGGAGACATCCTACATCGATTATGCCATGAGTGTTATCGCATCTCGTGCGCTGCCGGATGTAAGGGATGGATTGAAGCCGGTACAGAGAAGAATTCTTTACTCTATGAATGAGATGAGTAATTTCCCGGATAAGCCACACCGTAAATGTGCGCGTATCGTGGGAGATACCATGGGTAAATATCACCCGCACGGTGATTCCTCTATTTATGGAGCCCTGGTTAATCTTGCACAGGATTGGAGTACAAGATATCCTCTCATCGACGGACATGGTAACTTTGGTTCTGTGGATGGTGACGGCGCAGCTGCGATGCGATACACAGAGGCAAGGCTGGCTAAGATTTCTCTGGCCATGATCCAGGATATCAATAAAGATACTGTCGACTTTGCTCCAAACTATGATGAGACGGAAAAAGAACCGGTAGTATTGCCGGCTCGTTACCCGAACCTTCTTGTGAACGGAACCCAGGGAATTGCCGTAGGTATGGCAACCAATATTCCACCGCACAATCTTAAGGAAGTTGTCGATGCAGTTGTTCGAATCATTGATAATGAGGTCAATGAGGATCGTGATACCGACATTGATGAGATTATGCAGATCATTAAGGGACCGGACTTCCCTACCGGCGGCGAGATTTTAGGCGTTAGTGGAATCAGTGAAGCCTATCGCACCGGCCGCGGTAAGATCAAAGTTCGTGCCGTAACCGATATCGAACCGATGAAGAATGGCAAGAACCGCATTGTTGTAACGGAACTGCCATACTATGTGAACAAGGCAAGACTGATTGCAAATATTGCAGATCTTGTACGAGACAAACGATTGGATGGTATTACAGATCTTCGCGACGAATCTTCCCGTGAAGGAATGCGAATCTGTATTGAGCTCCGTAAAGATGTGAATCCGACGGTTATGCTGAATAAACTTTTCAAGCATACACAGCTTCAGGATACCTTTGGAGTTATTATGCTTGCCCTGGTGAACAATCAGCCAAAGATTCTGAACCTGAAGGAGATGCTTGGCTATTATCTGGAGCACCAGAAGGATGTTGTAACACGTCGAACCAAGTTCGATCTGAACAAGGCACAGCAGAGAGCCCATATTTTAGAGGGATTGTTAATTGCACTCGATCATATTGACGAGGTAATTAACATTATTCGTAATTCCGAAAATGTAGAAAAAGCGAAGATTTCTCTGATGCAGCGATTCGGTCTGTCCGACGCGCAGGCACAGGCCATCGTTGATATGCGTCTTCGTGCTCTGACAGGTCTCGAAAGAGGCAAGTTGGAGGCTGAATATAAGGAACTTCAGGAAAGAATCGCATATTTGCAGGGAATTCTTGGAGATATGAAAAAGCTTCTCGGTGTTATCCGTGAAGAAATTCTTGTATATGCTGACAAGTATGGTGATGAACGCCGTACTTCCATTGGCTACGATGAGAACGAAATCAACATGGAAGATCTGATTCCGGATGATCCTACGGTTATTACATTCACCAAACTTGGTTATATCAAGCGTATGAATACCGATAACTTCAAGGCACAGAACCGTGGAGGTAAGGGCATCAAGGGAATGGAGACCATTGATGAGGATTACATTGTGGAGATGATGATGACAACCAATCATCATTACATGATGTTCTTTACGAACTTCGGTCGCGTATATCGTCTGAAGGCCTACGAGATACCGGAGGCTTCAAGAACGGCAAGAGGAACAGCAATTATTAATCTGATTCCGTTGCAGCCGGAAGAGCATATCACTTCTATGATCCCAATGAAGGATACGGAAGTGAAGGATGATGAATATCTGTTCATGGCAACCAAGACCGGTATCGTTAAGAAAACAAAGCTTTCAGAGTTTAACAACATCCGTAAGAACGGACTGGTTGCCATCAGCTTGAAAGAAAATGATAAGCTGATTGAAGTAAAGAAAATTACAGATGACGATGATATTTTACTGTTCACTGTGCAGGGACAGTGTACAAGATTCAAGGCGACAGAGCTTCGCGGAACCGGACGAACAGCCATGGGTGTTATCGGTATGAATCTTGCCGATCAGGATTATATCATCGCAATGCAGCTTGCCTCTCAGGGTGAGTCAATTATGCTGGTATCAGAAAAGGGTATTGGTAAATGTACCTTAACATCTGAATTCCCTACAAAGCACAGAGGAACCAAGGGTGTTAAGTGTTATAAGATTACAGAAAAAACAGGCCAGCTCGTAGGAGCAAAGGCTGTAAATAAGGATGATCAGGTTATGCTGATCAATACAGAGGGAATCGTTATCCGCATTCGTGTTAACGAAACCGCTCTCTCCTCTCGTATCACTTCCGGTGTTAAACTGATTGATCTGAAGGATAATGAGGTTGTGGCATCCATCGCAAAGGTACGAAAAGATGTCATTATGAACGAGGAAGAAGCCGCAGCTGAGGACCAGTCCGAGGCTTCGCAGGAAGAGACATCTGATTCAGAGGAGACAAAATAAATGATCCGCGAAATAGATACCGCTGAAATAACAAAAAACATCAAAGAGATGTGTATCCAGGTTAATTACGATCTCTCGGATGATATGAAAAAAGCCCTGGTGCATGCAGAAGAGACAGAAGCCTCTCCCATCGGGAAGAAGGTATTAGGTCAGCTGCAGGACAACCTTCGCATTGCAAAGGAAGACCAGATTCCGATCTGTCAGGATACAGGAATGGCCGTTGTGTTTTTAGAGATTGGTCAGGATGTTCATCTGACGGGATCGGGACTGGAAGATGCAGTCAACGAAGGCGTAAGACAGGGATATCAGGAGGGCTTCCTTCGTAAATCCGTTGTGGAAGATCCGATTGAAAGGGTCAATACGAAGGACAATACTCCGGCTGTCATTCATACAAGAATCGTTCCCGGTGACCGGATTGCAATCCGCCTGGCACCAAAGGGATTTGGAAGTGAAAACATGAGCAAGGTCTACATGTTAAAGCCGGCTGATGGAATTGAAGGTGTAAAACATGCTATTTTATCAGCTGTGGAAGAAGCCGGTCCCAATGCATGTCCACCGATGGTGGTTGGTGTAGGCGTTGGTGGAACTTTTGAGAAGGCAGCATTAATGGCGAAGGAAGCGTTGACACGCGAAGTTGGTGTACCGTCTCAAAAAGCCTGGGTAAAGGAACTGGAGCAGGAAATGCTTCAGAAGATCAATGATCTTGGAATCGGACCGGCAGGACTTGGTGGAAGCACAACAGCTTTGGCTGTGAATGTGAATACCTATCCGACACATATAGCAGGTCTTCCGGTAGCAGTTAACATCTGTTGCCATGTAAATCGTCACATTCAGCGGGTTATCTAGTAAGTGACCGTACTTATCCACGAAATGATATCATTTTTATGAAAAACGTGGATAACCGGTCTGGTTTGGAGCAAAACGTGGACATTCAAATGCAATTGCCAATAACAGCAGAAAAAGCAAAGCAGCTTCATATTGGAGATTTCGTCTTTCTGACCGGAGAGATGTATGTTGCAAGAGATGCTGCACATAAAAGATTGATGGAGCTTATTTCAGAAAAAAAGGAATTACCCATTGATTTAAAGGATGCGACCATCTATTATATGGGTCCTTCACCGGCAAGAGAAGGCCGTCCAATCGGTTCTGCCGGTCCGACAACTGCAAGTCGTATGGATCGCTACGCTCCTACTCTCCTTGATTTGGGTGAAAAGGCCATGATCGGCAAAGGAAAAAGGACAGCTCAGGTGCTGGAAGCTGTGCAAAGGAATTCGGCTGTTTATTTTGCAGCAATCGGTGGAGCTGGTGCCCTGCTGTCGAAGTGCATCAAGAAATCAGAAGTGATTGCATACGAGGATCTCGGGGCCGAGGCAATACGCAGGATTACAGTGGAGAATTTCCCAGTAATCGTGGTAGCGGACTGTCACGGTGGAGATTTGTATGCGACAGCTCCAAAAGAGTATAGAAATTATTAAAAAGCATTTGACAAACGTCTATATGTTTAATATAATAAATAAGCGTGTTGAACAACACGTAATTGAATAGGTCAGTAATGATCGGACTGGAGAAGTACTCAAGAGGCCGAAGAGGTGCCCCTGCTAAGGGTATAGGTCGGGAAACCGGCGCGAGGGTTCAAATCCCTCCTTCTCCGTATGGCGCCATGGCCAAGTGGTAAGGCAAAGGTCTGCAACACCTCTATCCCCGGTTCAAATCCGAGTGGCGCCTCTCTTTTAAAACGTTCATCCGTAAGGATGAGCGTTTTTTTTTTAACTCAGTCGGAGAAATCCCCCACCTCTAAGCGTTAGCGTATGTGAGGGTTATGACAAACTATACTCAGTCGGGGTACAAGCTCCGACTGAGTTAAACGCTCCGCGAGGATGCGCACGGATTCGGACAGGAATTTGTCTGCTGAAGCAGACCCGAATCCGGCGCGCAAGACTCGCGAGCGAGTCTTGACCAACGGCCTAAGTCCCATCTGCAAGCTCGCTTGCAAGGGGGACTTAGGAGACGGTAGAACACCGTGCGTAATAGAAAATTAGATTTAAAATAAAAGAAGAAAATAGACAAAATAAAGAAAAAAGGAAAAAATGCTTGCACTTCAATGTATAAAAGTCTATAATGACATC
>FMTN01000035.1 GCA_900100095.1 Lachnospiraceae bacterium C10 | reverse complement strand
TTTCCTTCGTCTCATCGGATGGTGCCGTAAACTCCACAAAAACATTTACCGATTTTTTTAGATACTTTTTCCAATCCGACGGCTTCGTATAGTTTTCTTCAATCATCAAGTAACTAAAGTCAACGGTCGCCGGATAATCCGGCAGCTTATCAAGTTCCTCCTGCACCATCTTCTCGTACTTCGGCTGGTAGATTAGCTTACTGTAATCATCTATATACTTAGATCCATCCACCTTTACCGCCGCACGAAATGCCTTATCCTTTTTCCCTTTCAGATGTAGTTCCACCTGGTAGGTGGATCGATCGAACAGCTGGCTTCCACTTTCCTCATAGACCTTATCCACTTCTGTTTTAATTCCATACTTTTGGTACAACTGCTTTTGTACCATGGCTCCTGCTGTCTGCTTTGTCGGCCTTACACGGCCACAGCCCATAAGTCCTGTTCCCACTGCTGCTAGCAATAACAAAGTCAGTCCCAGTCTTTTTCTTGTCATCGTTGTACTCCCCTATCTTTTGATTCCTGGGTATAAAACAGGAAAATCAACATCAACAAATTGATCTAATCCTTCGGAATTGTTATATTCCTCGGAAAATAGCATTAGATTTTTTATACCTTCCGTCTCACGTTCAAGTTTTTCATCTTTACTGATGTCGCCACTACTCCAACTAACGATTGCATAAAACTTTCCCTGATCCGTATCAAGTATAACATCCCATGCTCTCACGGTTTCCCCCAGACCACCTCGATGTCCCGATCCGCCCCCTTCTTTTGCACGAAAATTCCGGATCTTACCAAGCCCTTTCTCCGCATTTTGCAATTCTTGTATTATATTTTTTGTCCCGTACTGCTTTCGTACTTTTATTGTGAAATATGACGCAAGATCTCTGTTATTCCTGTTGTCCAAGTCATCTACTATTCTGTCTACCACCTGATTAAAATTGTAGCTCCGCTTTGTCGGATATAACATCTTCTCCAGCGGCTTACATCCGGAAAGTATCGTTGCAATCAGCATGATTCCTGCCAGGGCTATATTTTTTCTTCTCAAGCGATTACCTCCACGTCTTCCACTCCGGCCTTTTCACCGACTTAAAACTATCTTTGGATGCCCGGATATAAAACCGGAAAATCTACACCGTCAAACTCTGACAAATTTTCAACGGTATCAAACTCCTTCGGAATAAGCATCAAACGTTTGATTCCCTCCGTATTTCTATACAATTTGCTGTCTAGCCCCTTACTATCATCTCCATCACTCCAATCAACACATGCACAATATGCCCCTTGATCCGTGTAAATTGTCAGTTCCCATGTCGTAACAGTTTCTCCTTCTCCTCCTCTATGACCGCTTTTTCCAACCTCGTCCAACTTATAATTTCTTACTTTCCCAAGTCCTGTCTCTGCTTTTTTGAGTTCCTCAATTATCTCAGTCTTCCCATACGACTTTCTCATATTTATTGTAAAATAAGTCACAAGATCCTTATTATTTCGCTCTTCCAAATCCTTAACTATACGATCCGCAATCTGATTGAAATTGTAGCTTCGCTTCGTTGGATAAAGAATCTTTTGTATCGGACTACATCCGACAAGTACCATTGCCAGAAAAATAACACCCACTAGGGCTATATATTTTTTTCTCAATAGATTACTTCCACCTTTCCATTTCCTAAATCTTTATAGCTTATATCGCTCTTTTTTTCGCCTTTTCCATAAACGCCTCTGCCTGCTCCGGAGAATCAAAATACAGCACACTCTCCTGGGTCAAATTCTCCTTCTCATGTCCATCATCCATCCGAATCATCAGATTCCAGAAATGATCACCGTCCTTGGCGTAATCTGCTGTGTCATTGGTCATAGATTCACCTGTGGAAGTGTCGATCAGGAAAAAGGATATTGTCATTATCTTCCTTTGTCTTTCCCTATCGTTGGATTCCCGGATATAAGACTGGGAAATCAACTTTATACAGTTCCTCTAATTTTTCACTCGTTCTAAAATCTTCTGAATAAATCGTTAAATTTTTAATTCCTTGTGTGTCACGATAACGCTTATCATCCATTCCTTTGCGATCATCTCCATCACTCCAGTTAACATAAACAAAAAAGATTCCTCGGTCGGTATCCATTTTTATTTCCCAAGTTGTTACCGTCTCACCCAGTCCACCTCGATGTCCAGAATATCCTCGCTCTTTTACCCGATACTTTCTTATTTTTCCAAGCTCTTTCTCCGCATTGAACAGTTCACTTTGTATTTCCTTTTTACCATACTGTTTTTGTATATTAACTGCAAAATATGAAACTAAATCCTCATTGTTCCGACGATCTAAATCTTTGACCAGTTTACCTTCAATCCATTCAAAATTATTACTACGCTTAGAATAAAAATTATCCTTTCTACAAGAAGTCGCTAAAATTGACACCAGAAGTATCCCAACGATTACTTTTAATTTTTTCTTCAATAGATTACCTTCACTTTTCCCTCGCCCAATTTCTCGCATCTAAGCTCCATCCTTTTATTATTTACACCTTCTACAAACGCATCTGCCTGCTCCTGCGAATCAAAATAATACTCTCGATTTAAAGTCACTCAGACGTAATTATGGCTATTCCCTCCTTGGTCTATCTGAATTTGGGTACTGTATTGGAAAATCAATTGCTGCCAAACTACTCGTCAAATACGGATCAATGATTTTTCCGTTTTTATCATATACAAGGTCTTTCGCGTAGGCTCCCAACCGCTCTATTCCCTGTGTATCCCTGTATTGCTTATTTCCTGTTCCTCTACGATCATCTCCATCACTCCAGTTAACATGCGCCAGATAAATTCCTTTTTCTGTGTAAAAAACAAATTCCCAGTTAACAATCGTTTCTCCAAGACTACCTCGATGTCCTGATTTTCCACCTTCCTCAAGATTATACTTTTTAATCGTACCAATATAATCCTCCACCTTTTCCAGTTCCTGTATGATTTCATCTGTTCCATACTTGCTTCGCACATCCTTAGCAAAATACTTTACCAGATCCTTATTATTCTTCTGATTCATATCCTTAACCAACTGATCTGCAATCCTGTCGAATTCATAGCTTCGTTTTGTTGGATACATAATCTTTTCTAGCGGCTTACATCCCGTAAACATAATTGTCAGAAGAAGAAGTCCGGTTAAGATGATATTTTTTCTCAATAGATTACCCTCACCTTTCCATCTCCACAATCCTCAAATCGTAAATTTTCTGTATCATTCGGAATTTCACTCATAAATGCATCCGCCTGCTCCTGCGAATCAAAATACAACACACTCTCCTGGGCCAGGTCCTCCCCATAAAAGAATGCTACCTATCTCTTGATTCCCGGATATAAAACAGGGAAATCTACGTTAATAAATTGATCTAATCCCTCAGAATTGTTGTACTCCTCGGAATATATCTTCATATTTTTGATACCTTCTGTTTCTCGCATAAGTCGATTTCCTTCGCTATTATCTCCCTCACACCAATTTATATTTACATAGTACCTTCCCTGATTCGTATCCAATATAATTTCCCATGCTCTCACGGTTTCCCCCAGACCACCTCGATGACCAGAACCACCGGTTTCCTCTGCATGATATTTTTGTATTTTCCCAAGCCCGTTCTCCGCATTTTGTAATTCTTGTATTATATTTTTTGTCCCGTACTGCTTTCGTACTTTTATTGTGAAATATGACGCAAGATCTCTGTTATTCCTGTTGTCTAAATCGTCCACTATTCTGTCTACCACCTGATTAAAATTGTAGCTCCGCTTTGTCGGATAAAATATCTTCTCCAGCGGCTTACATCCGGAAAGTATCGTTGCAATCAGCATAATTCCTGCCAGGACTATATATTTTCTTCTCAATAGGTTACCCCACTATTCTTTTGCTGGGTATTGCACCGGAAAATTCACATCAGCAAATTGCTCTTTTGTATCGAATTTATCCATCTTCTCTGGATAAATTCCTATACGTTCTATTCCTTCTGTTTCACGCAGTCGTTGATCTCCTCCACTGTTATCTCCTTCACTCCAATTGATATATACATGGTACTCACCAGAATTTGTCTGTATCGTAAGTTCCCAGCATATTACTGTTTCACCTAACCCACCTCGATGACCAGACTTCCCACCTTCTTTTGCTCTGTAACTTTCGATTTTCCCCAAGCCTCTTTCTGCATTCTTTAACTCCTCTACGATTCTGCTTTTCCCATACTTTTCCCGGACGTCTGCTGCATAATAAGAGGCTAAATCTTTATTATCTCTCCGATCCAAATCCTCTACAATTTTATCTACCACATGATTGAAATTGTAGCTTCGCTTCGTTGGATATATTATTCGTTCTACCTGTCGGCACCCTGAAAATAATGTTGTCGTAACTATCAGACCTACGATTAAGAAAAATTTATTCATACCTTATCCCCACTCTCCCTTCACCTAAATCTTGATACTTTAGTTTTGGCGCCTTTCTCCTACCTGCATTTATAAACGCCTCTGCCTGCTCCGGAGAATCAAAATACAGCACACTCTCCTGGGTCAAATTCTCCTTCTCATGTCCATCATCCGTCCGAATCATCAGATTCCAGAAATGATCACCGTCCTTGGCGTAATCCGCCGTATCATTCGTCATGGACTCTCCGGTGGAAGTGTCAATCAAGGTCTGCCTTGTACGGATCTCATCTTCTCCGTTGGCACACTCATACCAGCCACTGTCGTCATTGGGATCATTCTCGTAGAAACCGATTTCAGAACCGTAGGCATTTCCGAAGCCATAGCTTCCCTTCCAGAACTGAACCCGGTAAGCCTTCCCGTTATACTCAAAGTCAACAACCTGGGTGTCCAGATCCATTCCAAGACCGCCTCCCACATCATCGAACATATTGGCAAATCCTCCGTACCGCTGAACACCAAAGTTCTCATTGGTTCGGTAGAAATCATCCTTCGCGTTATACTCAAATGCCAGTGTTCGTGAAACCGGATCGGAAATGAGATTAAAGAGTTTTTCTTCTCTCTCCTGATCTCCGGTAAAAAAATGCACAATATCTCTGCCAAACGGAGTCTTTGACATGAATCTGGCGTACCCGGTAAATGCCTTATTAACCATTTCCTTTACTGGCCCCGGGAGATTGTTATACCACTTGGAAACCGACTGTAATGCTTTTCGCATCCACTCCGGTTCCCACTGGCTGTCTGATTTTTTCTTGTCAGAAGAATTGGAAGAATTTCCCTTAGAGGCATCGTTGGCACCTTTCACGGTTGAAAGGATGTCCGTCTCTGCCTTGATATATAGATCTGCTATCCGATTTAATGCCTCCTGCAATTCATCGCAGGAGGATGCTTCCTTCTCAAGATCCCTTACGATCTCCTCTAATGCGGCTTTCAGGTCTTCTCCCTCCATCCAGGAGGAAGCCTGTCCGGCAATCCGCGCTACCTCTTTTGCCTTGTTTTGTACGACCCTTTGAACATTAAGAATCTGTCCACTGCTGGTCCGAAGTTTTGTACTGTCAACGTAAAATTTACTCATTCTTATTCTCCCCATTGGAATGATGCTACTGCGTTTTCGAGCGCCTGATCCATCACCGGATCCGCTTCATAGGTTGTCTCCTGAAACAGGCAATGCCTCTTTTCTCCCACAAGATAACACTGCCTTGTCACAACACCATTGGACTCTTTGATCTCAAACTGATACATGGGAATTCCCTTTCCCACAAACTTTCCAAATCCGCTTAACTGCGGATCCACAAACAGTTTTTCCTTCTCTTTTAACTGCTTTAGAATGGCATTTTTGAAAATCTTATGCTCCATCTGCCGGTAAGGATTTTCTCTATAACTTACTGTGATATTTGAGAAATTTTCCTCTGTCTTTTCAGACGGAGGTGCATATAATGCCACATCAATGTCCTCCAGTTCAATTTCCAGAAACTGATCCGGAAAATCATACGTTCCAAATTTCTTCCTGTATTCCATTTATACTCTCCTTTTCTGTTATCTGTTCCTTTCACAGATACGCTCCACTTTAGCTCTCACCTTGTTACTGATGCCGGTTCCATCAAAAATCACAAACTCCAGATTCTTAAGCTCCGTCAATGTCTTCGCATGTTGTAATTCACTGTTCCCCGCAAGAATCAGCGTATTCAAATGTGGACACTCCTTTAAGGTTGTAATATCTGTAATCCGGTTGTTTTCCGCATTCAGAATCCGAAGATTTTTGGCTCCCTTTAGAATGGAAAGGTCCTTAAGAGACTGGCCGGACAGATCCACTTCGTATAGCTGTGACTTATCCTTTATCTTATGAATGGCCTTTACCCCGTTTACAGATTTTTTCAATAGCGCTGTAATCGGTAATGTTCCTGTCACCGTCTCATACTTTTTCTCATCTTCCGGTTCAAAGATCCATTCATAGTCACCACTCGCCTGAATGATTCCGTTTTCCGCCATGGACAGAGTTCCCTCCACCGGTTCTTTCGATTCCGGATCCAGAAAAGTTGCTGTCAGGAGCATATCCTCCTGTCGCGTATACCCTTTGAAAACACAGTCTGCCGTAGTCTTGTCTTCCGGATCACGAATCTTCCAGCTCACCTCTCCGGACAGCTGCGGCTTTCCTTTTGCTACAACAGGAGCAGGAGTCTTCGTCTTTTTCGAATGCTTTGCTACTGTTTCCACCTTTGGCGTGCGACTCATCCAATGGAATGCAAAACCACCTGCACCAACGGTTGCCACGACAGCAAGTGCAGCTACTGTAACAGCGATCCTTTTTCTGCTGTTGCCTGCCGGAAGGACTTCCTCCTCCCTTGGCATTTTCATTGCCATTGGCTGCGGCTGCGGCATAACCGGCGGCACATCCTCCGGAGGTTTTGCTTCCTTCTCCTCCTGATGGTTCCAAATCTCCGGTAACGGATCCATCTCTCCAAAGCCCATCAATGCTACGGTCTTATCTTCTTCCAGGGGGATATCCAATGCCTCCGGTTCCGACTTCTCCTGTTTTGGCATTTCCTGCTTAGGCTTTTCCTGCTCAGGCTTTTCCTCTTCCAGATCTTTTTGTGCCTTTTCGGCAGCTTCCACCTCATCCAATACCCCAATCTGGGTGTAGGACTCTAAAAGTTCGGATGCTGTCACGTCCTCTTCTTCCGCCCAGTTCTCCTTTACATCTTCCTGCTGTTCCAGCTCCACATCCCTGGCCAATGCCTCATAGAATTCGCCAATATCCTGATACCGCTCCTCCATCTCATAGGTGCAGGCCTTCTTAATCGCTGTCCACAGACTTTCTTCCGCATAGATTGGCTTCGGAAGTTCCTCACCCCGCATACGACGAATCAGAGCCTGTTCTTTCTGTTCTGCTGTCAGCGGTCCGTGGGTCGGAACAAAAGGTCCACGAAATCCGTTCAATATATGATAGAGCACCATTCCCAGGGAATAGATATCCGCCCGATAATCGTAGTGCTGCCGGTTATAAATTTCGGGAGACATATAATCGAAGGTTCCCTTGATGGACATAGTCATAGAGTCACCTTCCACCCGCCGTGCGATTCCAAAATCCCCCAGCTTATAATCCCCGTCTACGGAACGAAAAATATTCCCCGGTTTGATATCACGATGAATGATATTTTGATTATGACAAATCCGAAGAGCCTCACAGATATCCATTCCCAGTTTTCGAATCTGAACATTATTCCGAACGAAGGTCGGATCATCCATGGCAATTCTTCGGATATCACCTAACAGCTCCATTCGGATAAAAATATCGTATCCCGGGGATTTTCCTCCATCGTGGGGAACGATGTCGTGGTCCTCATAACTTACGATGTTCGTCCGACCTTTAAAACGCTCCATCAGAGAAATCTCCTCCACGATTCCTCCCAACATATTGCGATAGTAGGTAAAGGTTCCTTCCAGACCACCGGACGCTAATGATATTTCCAGTAACTCATTTTTATTCGCCGGAAAAGAAATTACCTTTAACGCGGCATAATAAATCTGCCCGTACTCCTCCCGTCGAATTTTATACACATCACCATAGCTTCCTGTACCAAGCTTCTCTTCGATATACCATTTATCCCAAAACGGTTCATAGGTTCTTAAGGTTTCCAGTGTCATAACTACTAACTACTCCATATTTGTAACAAGGATGGCCGTCACATTGTCCCGGCTTCCTCCTCTGATACTTTTCTTAACAAGATCCTTTGCTCCGGAAATCAAAAGGTCTAAATCTCTTCCAATCTCAACGGTTGCATCATCCTCCGGCTCTTTTAAAGAAAAAGCCAGATATCGCAGTTTGTTCATCGGCATTCCATCCGTCAGACCGTCCGATCCGATTAATGCAACAAACTTCTGCCCCGGCTGATAATGCACCAGTTTTGTATGCGGGCTTAAAATCACTTCCTCCGGATTCATTCCAAGAAACTGTGTCAGGCGGCTTTTCATTGGATGGGTCCAGCTCTCCTCCTCTGAGATCCGTCCCAGACGATATAACTGTCCAGCCTGGTTATCCGCAACCGACATCACATGACATTCCCCGTTCATATACAGAAAAGCCGGACTGTCTCCTGCATTGATAAACAGAATTCTTCCCCGGTCAATATAGCACAAGGTTCCGGTACATCCTGCCCGAATCCCTTTTAATCCATATTCATGATGAATTTCATTGCTGATACTTCGCAGAAAACCGCAGAGTTCCATCTCTAAATCTTCGTCCTCCATATCAAGAAGCCGGTCTGTCTCGATCTCGCACATCAGATCTGCTGCAAGTTCCGACGCTTCCTCCCCGCTTCTCTCTCCGCCCATTCCATCGAATACGCCGAGAATAATAGGAAAACGGCTGACCTTCTTCGTCCGCTCATAGACGCCTAACTGTGTATGATCCAATGTCTGCTCCATCAGATAAAGATTATCCTGATTCATCTTACGAATCCCTTTATCCGTAGCGGCAGAAATTGTGAATGTCTCCACTTTATTCTTCTTACAAAAAATACCCATAGATTACTCCAACATCAGCGCATCAAAAAAATAAATTCCTCGTTCGCCAGCCTGATATGATCGCCGTTTCTTAACACGGCCCGTTCCTTCTCTGCAAGCTGCTTATCATTCAGATATGTATGGTTCATAGACTGAAGATCTTCTATAAAAAAGACCCCGTTCTCATTTGTAATACGTGCATGACGGCGACTGATGGTGCGATTCCCTTCCACTACATACTCACAGTATTCCCTGCTCTTACCAAGAGTAAACTCTGACTTGTTAATCAAAGCCTGTTTGCCATCTGTGATACTTTGGAGGAATGCCGTCGGCAGTGTGGAGTTATCCACAGTAACCGTTTTTTCAAAATCCTCCACCGTCATAGGCGCCGTTGCCATCACCCTCCGGTTCCTTGATGCCCTGCTTTCCTGCCTCTTTTTCTTTGCCTTTGCATCCTCATAATAACGCGGTTTTTTCTTCTTATGCGCACGAATGAGGGCACAAACCAGGGCAATCAGAATCAGCCCCGCAATCACTGCCGCAAGTACAATGGCGCCATACTTGATGTAATCGCTCTTCTTCTTCAGTTGCTTTGCTCCATCTGTAAGGAGTTGCATCTGTTCCTTATAGTCCTCTTCCTTTGCGTCGGAGGCTCCATAGACAGTCTTTGCCTGATCCACCACCTGCTTATACTGATCCAAAGACCCCTGCGTATAGGTCTTCGTATCCTTTAGCAGATCTGCTGCTTCTTCCAGTTTCGTTGCAAGCTGTGAATAACAGGACTGGCTATCCACATATGTGATTCCAAGACTGTCCATCACCGCTGTCATGACCTCAGACGAAAGAAGTACGGTATTCTTTTTATTCTGTGCCAGCATACCGACCAGATTACCGGAGGCATCCAGCACCGGTCCTCCAAGTTTTTCTATACTCTGTCTTCCCAGGAGCATATTTCCCCGGTCATCCTTTTTTGCATTCCCTGTCCAGGTAAATGTTTCGGATCCAACCGATGCGGTGGCGTTATCATAATAGGCCTCCACCAGAACCGTTCCATCTTTTAACCCTATCGATTTTAACACAGGAATGCCATTTCGATTCGCAATATTTTGTTCCGGCGTTAAAATCATAAAATCCGAATCTCTGGATTCATTCATAACAGAACAAGACAGCTCCAGATCTTTGGATACCACCAGCTTATAGGTCACCATAAGCTTCTGATCCTTTGGTACCCCTTTTTCTTTCCGAACACGCTCCATCAGTTCTTTTGAAACAGACACGGCATACTTGGAGGTAAGAATATGCTGACCGCTATCGTTACTTCTGGTCGCATCCCCCACCAAAAATCCGCTGGTTTGCCGAATCGGATAAGATTGCTCCCCCTGGTCCGTCGTCAAAAAAACCTTGATGCCGAAGACGCACCCGCGGGATTCTTCCAGGCTGCTTTTTCCCGCAAAAGCAGAAACAGACCCGGCAAGGAAAATCCCCAGGGTCACAAATAAAATCAACAGGATGCCGATCAGCAATTTATATAGAACCACCCGTTTGGATGAAGATTTTTCGTTATTCATAATTTTATTCCAATCTCTCTGTTTCCATTCTCTCAAATACTCTTAAATGCTCTTAACAGCAGGGACCCAAAAAGGCCCCCGCCGCCAAAAGCGAAATTTAACTGTACTTAGATGATATTCTCTTTTAAGCTGCGTGAAACAGCGATGTTAGCGTTCTCCTTTGCCTCGTATTCCTTTGCGATACGCTCCAGCTTCTGCGCCTCATCCACCACAAGCTTATTTAATTTTCTGATATCGTCATTTAAAGATGTGAACTTATGCGTGTAGGACGTCTGTGCTTCACCCTTCCAGACGGAACCGGTAACACCGGTAATCAGAGATGTCATCTTGCTTGTCAGTGTCTTGATTTCATTTGCCTTTGCTGTGAACTGCTTTGCGGATTTCTTCAGTTCTGCCGGATCTACTTTGATTGTGTAATTGCTTGCCATGTTACTTCCTCCTCTGCTTTAGTGAGCTGCTGTTGCAATGTTGTGAGCTTCTGCCTGTTCGTATGCTGCAATAATCTTCTCGAGTGCCTTCTCATACTCATGGATTCCGGTGATAAACTGCTGAATCTTCTGAATATCCTTCTGGAAGTTTGCATCAAATGCAGCCTTTGCCTTTCCATCCCACTTTGCGCTTAAGGCCTTCTCTTCTCTCTCAAGCTCCTGCTTCTTGTTCTCAAGCTGTTTGCAATCCTTTTGCAGCTCCTGAAGCTTATTCCTTAAGGTTCCCGTTGTTACGTTAAACTGTGACATTTTTCTCCTCCTTTGTTAAATAAAATGTCGAAATACACCTATCTAAAAATCCTCCCCTATGAGGAATTTTTAGCAAATTCATCAGGAATTTTTCTTCCTGTTAATCGCTGTTTCCAGCTTCTCTTTCATATGAGAATCAAATGATATAAGATTCGTCTGCTCACCCGTTATTGATGTTACGGTCAGCATGCAATACGGTATGTGGTTTCCTCTGATGTCTCCCTGTTCTATTTCAAAAATATCATCAACCAAAAACATATAAGCCTGGCTGCCGCCTGACATAAAAATATGCTTTTCTCCTACCCAGATATCATGTCCGATACATTGACTGCTTAAAAACTCCTGATCCAGATCTTGTAATGGAATCCCGGATTTAACAATGTCTGCTCTCAGATTTCCGATTTTCACTTTTATTCTCACAAGAGCTGCCACATAAAGGAAACACAGACCTATGCATATAATGGTAATAAACAGTTTACCGCCAATGCCTGCCGTTTCTGCTGTTGATCTGGAAAACAGGTTGATTCCGGCGGAACTGTTTCGCGCATAGGCTACAATGACTCCGAGCAATGACAATAGAAAAACCGGTGTCATGACAACTGCTACAACCGTGGCCCGCAAATTAATCTTCCGGGAAAAATGATGCAGGAGCGGACTGTTTTGAATATCTTCCCTTGTAAGATGATCCTCTACGATATCCGCAGCCCCCCATTCTCCTTTTTGTAATGCAAAACAGAATACGTCTTTTAACAACGCAACGCCCGGATACTTATAAACCGATCCTCGTTTTTTCAGAATATGGCCTAATATCAGCTGAATTACAACGGTTATAGCTAATAACACCAGACATGTACCGCCAATCCATGCATCCAGCTTATATTCCTTGAATGGAGTCTTCTTTGACCACGCCTCCACAGCCGGTAAAAAAGCAAACAGAACACCGCAGAATTCCACCCATCCAATAACGAAACAATCGATTGCTATATCTTCTAATTTCTCCGTTGACATATATTTCTCTCTATCTTTATCCAGCCTGGCCTGCTGCACTTTCCCTTGCGATGCGTTCTGCCTCTTCCTCTGCCGCCTTTATGTTGTTTGCCATAGTCTCCATGGCATCTGCAACCTTTTTGATATCACCGGATGTCTTCGTCAGATTCGATGTCAATTTATCGAATTTCACAAGATACTGCTCGCTACTGTTACCGGTCCAGTTGGTCTTGATCCCGCTCTTCACGTGACTGCAATCACCGGATGCCGTATCACTGAGTTCTGAAGCGATTGTTCTTAATTTCGCCACCTGCTCCATTGCAAGCGAATAATTGAAATGAATAAAGCTCATACACGCCCCCTTTAGATAATGTTTTCACTCAAAGCCTTGGCTGTTGCCGTGTTGGCCTGCTCCACTGTCTTATAGACACCTGCCATTTTTTCAAGTTTCTCAATTTCAAGAATCAGATTCTTCGCACTCTCCTCGATAACCTTCTCACTTGCATCATAAATGCTCTTGTGCTTCTTTTTCGCATCACCTTCCCAGTAATGAATTCCATAAACCAGGCTGTGCATCTTTTTCTTGATCTGGCGAACCTCCTTTACCGATGAGCGAATTTCCTTTGCTGTCTGCTCAAGTTTTTCCGGAGTCACCAAAAGCTTATAATTCTCCGCCATCCTATGCCTCCTTCACGGTGATACCATCAATCAGCTTATTCACATCAGCTTCACACTTGTCATACGTCGTAACACTTGTTGTCTCAAAGGTGTGAACCTTATCCATATTGGCGATGGCCGTATCAAAATTTTTCAGCTCTTTTTCGAAGTTTGCCACATAGGTATCGTGAGCCACGCCCTCCCACATTCCGGCAAGAGCGGTCACATATCTTGTGATCTTATCCTTTTGCGCTTTCAATTCCTTGATGTAGCCATTCATCGTCAGTGCATCATCCCCAAGTTTTTTTGTATCAACTTTCAGATTCTCCATATTATCCTCCCAATTTCTGTATCTATACTAAAATCAAATGATCTCCGTTTTTTATACCGGATTCGCTCAGCGTCAACTCCTGATTCAAAATGAACTCCAGCCGCTTACTGCACAGACAAAAGCCTGCTGCATCCGACTCCACAGAAGTCTTCAACCATGATTCCATCACATTTATAATCTCAGACAAAACAGTACGTATCCTGGTATCTTCATCCAGGTTAAACTCCATATTCTGATCCATGGATGCGATATAAATATCTACGTTAATCATCCCTTGCTCCTTCCTGTGACAGTGGAAGATCTCTCGCCTCTAAATATGCCTCATCCGAAGTCAAAAAGCGATTCTTGACCATTGGTACGATCACCTGTCTTGTCTTCGGCCGCAGAAGATCCGCCGGCACGAGTCCAACACCCGGTCGAAGTGCCTGCTCCCTGTCTTTATAGGACATATCATCAAAGTTAAACAGATTATTATCTCCGGACTTTCCGCCAAAATGAATTCCTTTACGATAGCTACAGAAGGTCCGGAACATAGCATCCCCTGCCATTTCCTGATATTCCTCCATTCCCACCGAGGCAATAAAGTATATGTTCAAAAGACTTCCCTTTTCCCATATATTGATAAATCCATCTGTCATGGAAATTTCCGAATCCTCTACGGCATGTACGAAACCGACCAGATCGGAAATAAAAACGAAGATCGGTGGGTATTCTTCTACCATCTTGGCAAAAATTTCCTCCTCTGACTCATCCCGCTCCACAAGAGACAGCTTTCTTGCATTCCGTTCCTGGATGGACGGTACCATGGCGCTGATCATATCGTAAATTCCATCATCATCCTTGATATAAGTAACACCCGGCCAGTTCTCACAACTCTTAAGCCTTATATTGCTTTCAAGATCCACCAGATGAACCTCGCCACCCTTTTTCATAGCAGAACGGATCATTGCCCGCATCGCATTTTTCTTACCGCTTTTTGCAAAGCCCATAATAAGATAAAGGTAGGTTGTGGACAGATCCACACAGAATCCGTTGGCCTGCTCTGCATCATATCCAAGAGGCAGATAGCGCGGGTCATCATCGCACCTTGCCACATCCTCCAGTTCCGTGAAGACTTCCCAGGTCGGGCGTTCCGGAATCTGCGGAATCGGACGGGCTTTCTTTCCATGCCAGGCATGAGCCATAGCAATGGATTCTTCTGTTATTCTTTCCAGACGCTGGTAATCATCTTCGGCTGCCACAGCCACCGCCGCCTGAAATTCAAGTGCTCTCTCATCCGCCACACGTGCAAGCCCTCTGCCTGCAATTCCAACCTCAGGGATCACATCGAACTCCCTGGTCCGAATAATATCCGCATAGGCGAATTTGTCCGCCTGCTGCATTGCCACTGCATTGAGCATATTATCCGAAATACGGTTCGCAATCTCTGCCCGACTGTAATCAGCACCGGAAAGCACCAGATAGATTCCATGACTGACGCCTTCCTTCGAAAGCTGAATCAGGAAATCCATATACTTCTCATCTGTCTTCTCCATAAAGGCCGACATATTATCAATGACGTAAAAGATTGCCGGAACACGCTCTTTTGGATTCGCTTTGACATACTGCAGGAAGTTACCTCCATGGAACTTTTTCTTACGTTCCGTCAGGATTCCTTCCATCATAGTCATACACTTGGCAATCTTCTCGTCGTCTCCTTCGTACATCACACCACCTACGTGAGGCGCACGTTCAAAACAGGACATCATCTTCGAACTATAATCGATAATGTAAAAGGATACCCGGTCCGGATCGTAACGATGCAACATACCATAGACAAAGGTCTGAATAAAAGTTGACTTGCCGGATGCCACACCGCCGCATACCGCCAGATGGCCCATGGCTGCCACATCAATCCAGAGAGGGAACTGTGCCTGATTGCTCGGGTCATCCATTTTTCCCATCAGAACCTTAAGGTCATCCTTTGGCGTATCCGGCCATACACCCTCCACGTAGGATTCCCTGCGATATTCCTCAAACGCATCCAGAGCAATGACTTTCGGCAATACCGGCATCCAAAGCTGCAGATCGTACTGATAATCGTTCTCTTTCGCCACCTTTGCCAGGTACTCAATAACAGCATCCAGCTGGGTATGTTCCTTGCATGCCGGAAGCTTCATGCCACGCTGCTTCGAAAGCTGCAGGATGTTTTCCGCCACATCGCCATCCATTGTTCGCGCCATTCCGACCAGTTCACAGAAATTCGAAAGCTGCCCGGTATTAAAGGATGTCTTCGGATAGTCCACGCCTTCCTTCCACATCTGCTCATAGATGGAATCCGGATTGCCCTGTCCCTTCTTATAAAAAGATAACAGCTTTCGAATCCAGTCCATGGTCATCATCTTCGCCTGACGATTCTTCTGATAACTTCCCTTCACCTCCTCATGGCCGGTAATGCCAAGAAGGGCTACGGTATCCGTCCGAATCTCTTCCTCCGAAGAACTCTCCACATAGGTCGCTCCGGAATATCCGGACTGGAACAACTCAAAGACCTCATCGTTACCCACCTGAAGGTATCCCCGGCCGGCCTGGGTGATATAGGCCGCATCCGGTCTGTGAAGCATATCCTTCGAATCCATCTTGTCCTGCACTCGAAGACAGAGACGGAACTTACTGTTGGACCAAATGTTATCATCCACGGTACCGGCCGGTTTCTGTGTGGCAAGCACCAGGTGGACTCCAAGGGAACGTCCGACCTGTGCCACGGAAATCAGCTCCTTCATGAATTCCGGTTCCTCTCGCTTTAACTCCGCAAACTCATCGATAACAATGAACAGATGCGGAACCGGAAGCTTGGCCTCGCCATTTTTGAATAGCTTCGTGTAGAGGTTGATATTATTCACACCGTTTTCGTTAAAAATCTGCTGACGCCTACGGTTCTCCGACTTGATGGATACCATGGCGCGGTGCACCTGATTTCCGGAAAGGTTACTGATCTGTCCAATCAGATGCGGCAGTCCGTGAAAGAGGTTGGCCATTCCACCACCCTTATAATCGATAACGAAAAATCCGATATCATACGGACTGTAATTGATTGCCAGGGACAACATATAGGTCTGCAACGTCTCCGACTTACCGGAACCTGTGGTACCTGCTACCAGTCCATGCGGGCCGTGGTATTTTTCGTGTACATCCAGATAGCATGGCTTGCCACCGCTTTTCACGCCCAGCATTCCCCGGATGTTGTCATAGATTCTTGCCTTCTTCCAACGTTCCACCACATTGAAATCTTCAAGCCTGCTGACACCATACATATCAAAGAAGGTGATCGATGACGGTACTTCGCCTCCTTCTTCCACCTCCATGACTTCAATATTGCTAAGTCGTCTGGCAAATGCATCGGCCTCCTGCAGGCTTACCCTATCAAAGGTAACTTCCACCTTATCGTCCTCTGCCACGTAGGAATCGTAGTAGCCGCATACTTCCGGCGTATTCTCAATCACAAAATGACAGGCATTCGGAAGTTCTTCCCTTGCATGGCAAAGCAGAATCGTGGTAAGTCCATAATCCTTATGTTCTTCAAAAATGTACTTCGCTAATAGTTCGCCCTCTAGGAGCTTCGGATCTGTCACAAAGAGAACAAAATGCGGACGGAAGGACAGTTCCTTTTTTTCTCCGAGTTCCTCATCCCTCTGACGGAAAATTCCGGCCAGGTAATAAAAGAGGTCACCCTTACTGATCTCATCTTCTGCGATAAAACGCATCTTATGATCCTTCGACCAGCAATGCGGCAGCCAGCGGGCATAATCCCACTGCTTTTCATCTTCACTTCTTGCCTTGTCATAGACAAAGGCCATCTTCAAATCGGTATAGCTGCAGGTGGCAGCCAGCTGAACAGCCAAAGCTCTTGCCAGATCCACAGCGCCTGCCTTCTCATCTCCTCCCACCAGACCTACCAGGCGATGCGCCTTTAGATCCACGCAAACCGGAACATCATACAGTGTTTTATAATTCTCATAGATATAGGAAGGTTTATCACTGAGGGCATCCTCCACCAGCTCAAACTTCACATCCGGCACCCGGATCGGAACCTGAAACGGAACATCGCCCTTACCAATTCTCTGAATCAGAAAATCCGGCTGGCTACTGTTACGATTCCATAAATCCTTCGCCGCTGCCGTGTACTGCGCACATTCCTGCGCCGGAATATAACGGCTGATCATTGCATTCCGGTTATGCTCGTATTTTTCCCGAATCTCTGCCGTCTTCCGTTTCAGATAACGACTGTAGGACTCAAACCGCTGCAGTTCCTTGCGATGCTGTTTCTTTTTCTGCATACCCTGATTGATGATACTCCAGACCAGCGTCACAACTGCGGAAGAGACCGCCATAACAGCACCGGTGTACATCATCAGTCCTCCGGCATATCCACTGCTTTTCGATGCAAGTATCATAAGCGCACAGCTCATCATCATCGGCAGGGACATCGTAAGCGCCGGGCCAAGCACCATCGCCAGCGGCATATTCTCTTCCTTCGCGGATGGTGGCGGAGCTTCGATCTCAATAGGCTGTGTGTAAATCTTCTGTACACTCATCGGGGATCGATGCAAAAGTGATTTTCCCTGCCGGGCTGCTATGGCAACGGTACCGGCATTTTTCCACAGATCCGCCGGCTTTAACCGAATATCCACCTGTTGATTTTTCGTATCAACCGCCAGGATGTTTCCGAGATAGATCATATGCAGTCCGAGAACATTGATCTCGTCTCCAAACTGCAGAAGATAGCGTCCTTCCACACGTTTGGAATTCACATACGTCCCGTTCGTGGAGGTGTCCACCAGCTCGTATCCGCCTTCCTCCGTCGGCTTGATCTGTCCGTGATGCTTGCTCACCAAATCCCGGAACTGATAGGTAATGGTATTGGATGGATGACTACCAAAGGTAATCGGTTCTGACGTTGGAAGAAGGTACTTCGACAGACTGACAACCGGGTACTTCTTCTCCACAACTGCGATGTATACGCTGACACGGTTGTCCACGTATACCTTTAGAAAGTCTCCGTACTCGATGGGTTGCCCCGCTTTTTCTATGCGGTAGCCCTGCCCCGGCAAAAACTTCCAGTGGGACTGGAAATTCTCCATCAACAGGCAGATATCCCTCGCAAGTCCGAAGAACTTATGATTCAATTCAATAGAATAATCGCTGTCCTGAATGGACGGCAGTAAAAATTCGCGAAATCCTCTCTGCGAATAAATCGATAATGAAACACTCATCTCGTTGTATCTCCCCAATACAAAGCAAGGGCAAGTGCGGCACTCCCATACCACGTTTGCATCCTTTTATCCTTCTACTCCTACAGAAATCAGATTCAAATGTAGACGATCGTTTCCTGCCATCAGAAGGTCTCCATCGGCAATCGCCAGGAGCTGATCCGACAGCGGTAACATATGACCGTTTCTATGGATACAAAGGCCTTCTCTCGGACTTATCCTTTTTACATAAACCTGATTGTTCTGCATGATCAGATGGCACAGTACGTCATCCACATCCGCATCCTCAAGCACCAGCCGGTTCTTCTCGCTTCCACCGATGCTGATCTTATCCTTAATATCAAACAGATAGCGCCGGGTCGAAAGCGAAGCCTCCACCTCGATCTGCACCAGTACCCCACGGGGGCTCACCTCCTGCGGATCATGGAAGGCAACCTGTAAGGGCTCGCTCTTCTTAAGCTCCTCCACCTTCTCATCGCTCGCATATACATTTTTCAGTGCATCATCCAGAGCATTGTCCCGTAGAATTTCTGCGACCTGCATCCGCTGCAGATCCGCCTTTTTACTTCTGCGCCGCAACACCACCATAACCGTTATGACTACCGCAAGTAAAACCACTTCTCCCGCAATGATCCATACGTTGTAGCCGGGTAAAACATTCATACACTCACCATATTCATTTGTAATTCAAGAAAACATGGGCACCTGACAGAAGAATCCTGTCCCAAAAGAGCACCACAGAACGGATATAAAATCCATTCTGCGATGATAGAATCGATGCATTGCAATTCGTTGCGGTTCGTTACGTATCCTTGTGAACCTTTGCGAACCTTTTCGGATTATTTCGGATTATTTCGGATTATGGTCAAGACTCGCTCGCGAGTCTTGCGCGCCGGATTCGTGTCTGCTTCAGCAGACAAATTCCTGTCCGAATCCGTGCGCATCCTCGCGGAGCGTTTAACTCAGTCGGAGCTTGTACCCCGACTGAGTATCGTTTGTCATAACCCCCACCTACGCTAACGCTTTGAGGTGGGGGATTTCACCGACTGAGTTAAATGATTCGAATTATTGTGAAGAAATCCGGATCATTATGACTCTCCCCGAATTATTTCGTGTCGAAACCTCTAAGAAAAACGTCCCCACATCTTCCTTAATTGTTTATATCTCCCAAACCGATGATAGCACAGTGCTTTTTGGGCGTCAAGAAAAAACCCAGGGCTGCTGCACCTTCGTGCAACAGCCCCGGGTCAGATTCCCTGCGGGAGGTATTTATTCGGCTGCAATGTAACCGATTACATCGATGTCGTATTCACCGGCTAATTCCAAAAACTTTTCAAGCGTCTCATAACTTGTCTTGCCACATTGAAGAACGAGTACGACCTGTCCAAGGTGACGAATCAAGTCTGCTTTGACCGACAATGTCTCCACTGACTTTGTCATGGCTTCGTAAGAAACACCCTCCGGAAGAGAAGACTTGAAATGGTCTCCAATGCACTTCACATAGGAACCACAACCAACATCGAGCTCCTCCAAAGACAAGAGCGTAACATTCTGCGCATCGTTATCCATCAGAGATACCGCGGTGCTGATCTTGGCTGCGGTACACTCTGCGCTATCCTGAAGCTGAACATATTTCCTGTGGTAAATATTATAAAGTCTGCGGCTGTAGATCAAGCGACGAAGGAAGCCGCCGTTTCCTGCCGGATAGCTAAAATATTTTCCGAAACAGTTTGCTCCAGTGGCATTGCCAAGTTCATCTCCTGTTACCAGCTTTCTTCCAAGGATCTCAAGCATAACCAGAATAAAGGCATACAGGAAAACACCTAACACAAATCCTACCACTGCGAACTTCGCGCTAAAGGATGCCGGCAGAATCTTATTGGCGCTGGCCGTAGCCCGAGCTTCCTTATCATATTCCTGACCATCCGTGGTAACACCGTATTTCTCTTCCAGCTCTGTCACCTGACTCTCGTAAAGAGATTTCTGCTGCACGCTGAATCCGGAAACAGCGTTACTGATATTAGTCTGAAGATTGTTTACTTCATTCTGACTGTTATCCAATTTGGATACGAGATCCGTATTGACGCTTCGATTGGTATAATCTGCCAACAGCTTGATCTTATGGGTTGCAACGGTTTTATCCAATGACTTCTGCAACTTTTCAACAGAATCCACGATCGCCTTCTGACAGGCGTCGGCATCGGAATCCGTTGGAAGAACAAAGCTGATATTTAACATAGGAATCGGCATGACCTTGGAATCCACCTGGCTGGCTCCTGAGTAGGAAACACTTAACAGCTCCGATACATACTTGGTATCCCCCTTATTAAGATCATAGCCCATAACCTTGGTAAGAGGCAGAACCAATTCTGTCTGCCGAAGCTGGTTCACATAGGACTCACAGAGAACCACCGCCTCGGATGCCTTTACATCTGTAATGTAATACTGCAGATTTAATGTTCTTGCGTTATAGGGATCGATCTTGGTCAGGAAAGAGTTCATCCGGTAACGCTGCTTCTGAATCAGGCTTCTGGCATTGGTTACTGCAATGTTCAGATTGTTCTTCTGAGTATCATCCAACTGATTCTCAAGCTCCTGCAGTTCTTCCTCTGACAACTGGCTGGTAATTGCCTCCTTCTGAAGGTTCACAGCCTTACGATCCTTATAAAACTTTGCTGAAGGAACCAGAAGAGCAAAGATAATGCCGACCACAAGAATAGGTCTCCACTGGATCAAAAGCTTCCAAAGAATATCCAGAAGGTCGATTTCAATTTCCTCAGAAATTTTTTTGTTATTCATATGCATCCTTTCTGTACGGTTCTATAATCTGTCTCGATCCGGAATAAAAGTCGGAACCACTTCCCGAATGATTGGAATGATCTTATTTCGTTCAAGCTCTGACTTACTTGCGTTCTCAAGTCGTCTAAGCTGATCCAGGAACAGCTCATCATCCATCGGATAGGGATCCTCGATGAAGATCTTTTGATTGGCAGTTCTCTTCATGGTACTTTTATCGATCAGAAGCTCCTCATAAAGCTTTTCACCCGGTCGAAGTCCGGTATACTTCACCTCAATATCCACATCCGGAGTGAAACCGGATAACTCGATCATCTTCCGTGCCATATCATCAATACGAACCGGTTCTCCCATATCCAGCACAAAGATCTCACCGCCGTTGGCATAGAAGCTGGCCTGGAGTACGAGAGAAACCGCCTCCGGTATGGTCATAAAATAACGGATGATATTCTTATCGGTTACCGTAACGGGACCACCCTCTGCAATCTGCTTTTTAAAAAGCGGAATCACCGAACCATTAGAACCAAGCACATTTCCAAAGCGGACCGCACAGAAGGTGGTATCCGGATACTTTCGATCCATCATCTGAACCACCAGTTCACAGATTCGCTTGCTTGCCCCCATAACATTGGTTGGGTTCACCGCCTTATCGGTGGAGATCAGCAGGAATCGCTTCACACCGTTTTCAGCCGCTGCCCTTGCCATCTTATAGGTTCCAAGGCAATTGTTCTTAATCGCCTCATTGGGTGAATCCTCCATTAGAGGCACATGCTTATGAGCCGCCGCATGATACACCACCTCCGGTCGATACTTTCGAAGAAGCCAGTTCACACGATTGGTATTTCGAACCGAACCGATCAACGTCACCAGATTCAGATCCGGCATGGATCGTTTCAACTCCTGCTGGATTGCATAGGCATTATTCTCATAAATATCAAAAATGATCAGCTGTTTTGGGCCTGCTGCCGCAACCTGTCGGCACAGCTCCGATCCAATGGAACCACCACCACCGGTAACAAGAACTACCTTGTTATGGATGGCTGCAAAGATGTCGTCATTGTTAACCTCCACCTCATCGCGTCCCAAAAGGTCTGTGATCTCTACATCACGCAGTCTTGAAACTCTCACCTCATCATTCACCAGCTGATACATACCCGGAATGATCTGAAGGTGAGCACCTGTAGATTTCGCAATATTTAAAATATCGATCCGTTCTCTACGATTAATGGATGGAATCGCAAAAATAATTCGCTGCACATCATGCTTTATCACCATCTCCGGGATCTGTTCCCTGCCACCTACGATCGGAATGTTGCCAAGGTAACGTCCCCAGTTTCTGGAATTATCGTCAATAATGCATACCACCTGATATCGCACCTTCTCACTGGTAGCAATATCTGCGATCAGCTCCCTGGCTGCCGAACCTGCACCGATGACCATAACACGATCGGACTCCGGCAAAAGCCGGCTCCGCCTCCGGTTCACATAATACCGGAAGACACGATAGGAAAACCGGATGGCAATACAGCACAGGAAGTTAAACATATAGGCGATAAAATACGTACTTCGCGGCAAATCAAAGGTAAAGAGCCTTCGTTCGATCAGGATCACCGGAACCAGTAATATATAGGCGCCTACAATCCTTGTCAGTTCCGAAACAGAAGCAAACCTCCAGATACTGTGATACAAACGGAACAGAAAATAAACTGCCACAAGGGTCAGAATCAGAATCGGAAGAATCCGCCTCTGCTCCTCCACATACTTTGTCTCGATCTTCGCAATGGAAAGATCAAACCGGATCCACAGAGCAAAAAATCCACTAAAGGTGATTCCAAGCAGATCAAAAAACAGAATCAGAAGTGACCGCTGGAACAGTTTTTTATCGGGCTGTGTCATCCACATTTTTATCATCATTCTCTCCCACAAGTTTTGCTAATCCAAGCGCCATACCGTTCACAGTCCAGAAGACTGGACTGGTGCAGACATTAGAGTCATTGGCTAATACAACAATATAGTAAGACAACAAGGCAATATATCCCCCCACCAGAAGGAAATATTTGGTATCCATCTTCCTGGTCTTGATCAGGCTACGCGCCATAATAAACAGCGTCCAGACAATAAAAGCCATAAAGCAGGCAAACCCAAGGAAACCTTCCTGAATCCATTCCATCATGTAATTGCAATGAGGCTTTACATCTATGGATGCATCCGGCATGGTTTCAATGTACTTGAAGCGATCCAACTGCGGCACAGCCAGCATATAATTATTTGCACCTGCCCCAAGAATCAGATGGTGCTTTAATTCCGGGATGGTCTTATTGTAGATATAACCACGACCGGACATGAAACTCGGATAGAAATATTCTTTCTCTACCTTCTGGGTCGGAAGCTTACAAACTGACATAAAGCTGGTGAGATAATAATAGGAGTTATCCTTCTCGTTTAATCCATGGATAAAGCTTCGGTTCAGTCCTTCTAAGGTTACCGTCAGATAGAACGGTGTATTACTTCCGTCTCCTGCTCTGGTAAACTGACAACCGTAATAGCTTTCCGCATCCTGAAGCTGATATACCTGGGCATTTTCATCGATCGGAATCACAGGGAGCTCCTGCTTGTCCTTATCCATTACCTTCACGGTCATGATGCCATTGGCATCCACATCATAGGAAATACGAAGGGCTCTTCCATCCTTGAAATCAAAACGGACATCCTTCTTTCCGGTGGTGATCTTATCCACCTGAATGGTAGATGGATAGTTGGTGGTATACTCCGTCACCTTCTGATGGATGCTGTCATTTTTCAGATAGGCTCCAATGGAGGCACAGACACAAAGTACAGCCGCCAATGTAAGCACGATTCCCAGCTTCTTCTTCCTCCAGCTAAGGATCACAACGCCAAGACCTGTTCCAAAGAAAAGACCCAAGATACCGGACGCCGATCCGTTAGACTTTAATACCATGATTTCCATCACCAAAAGGATCACCGGGAAGATCACCTTCCAATTTTTCTTCACTGCCAGGATTGCAAGAACCACCACGGTAATCGGAATCAAAAGAGCAAGGTACATGGAAAAATAGTTCGGATTATACAGGGTAGAATAGGAATCCAAAATTGTAACACTAATACTATCCAGATTCTTCCACCAGCTTGGACTCGAGATCAGCATCTTACCGATCTTTGTCTTAAACAGATCTTTATCAAATCCCTGAAATACTCCGATCAAAAGCACAAGACCTGCAAACAGTCCCGCCCATTTCAGCAGATACCAGGCATGCTCTTCCTTCTGAATGGATGTATAGGTGTAATAACAGATGATACCGTAGCCAAAAATAACCGGTGCCGACTCAAACATTTCATATCCACCGGCCCAGGCGAACAGCGGGCTTTTTGCAAAAATAGCCGACAGGAATACAAAGCCTTCATATCCCGCCAGGCAAAAGAACGGCCTCTCCCATCTTAAATCCTCAAACAATACATATTTCCTGTGCAACAGAAAGCATACCATTAAAACAGCCACTGCGATTATGGCAAGCATCTTCCACCACAGGAAAATATCCACCGCCTGAG
Source organism: Lachnospiraceae bacterium C10 (assembly GCA_900100095.1). GTDB lineage: Bacteria > Bacillota > Clostridia > Lachnospirales > Lachnospiraceae > Weimeria. The sequence goes on along the minus strand of FMTN01000035.1, from coordinate 3,150 downwards.
CGCTACCTGAAGGAAACCAATAATTCTCTGTCAGATGTGTTTGATAGACATGTGTCCGCATAAGTAAAGGTATGACCCCGGCGGAAATAATGGATGGAATCAGATAACGTCGATCCATGGACAGATCGATCGTGTTGTTCTTTGTTAATTTCATTTTTTCCTCCCAATTCTGAATTTATGCATACCTTTTTATTATATGCTCTTTTTGGATGCAACGCAACGAATTCAAGGTTTTGTTCCGCTTGCACTCACCCATTTCCTTGTATCCCCGGCGACGCCTCGTGGCCCTGCTTTTATAAAATAATAGCCGGATATATCGGAACAGATCTGTTCCGATATATCTGGCTGGTGAAGTCACATGTTATTTGGTTACTTTGAATTAATAGATTACAATATGTCTTGTTACACGCTTCCCATTCAGGCAATAGGTTACCGTTCCCTCTCCCGAACTAGCGGTTGCCCGTATCACACAGGTTTTACTGCTTCGACTCTTTATGGCAATTCCTCCATGGGTGGAGAAGGTTCCTCCTGCAACATTTGCTCGCACGGTTACCGTTCCTCTCGGTGAAAGATGGGCTGAAGATACGGTAAGAGACAAATGCTGCGGTGATGGTTTTGACGGATCGGATGGATCGGACGGGTCTGGGTCCGGCTTTGTCTGCTGCTTTTTCTTAACAACAACGGTACAGCTTCCTGACCTGATTCCGGCCCGGGAGACTGCATAGATCTTAGCCGTTCCGGCCTTCATGCCGGTCACCACTCCGGACGAAGATACCCTGGCCACCGTCGGATTGGTTGTTTTCCATGTAATCTTCTGCTTTCTCGGCATCTTTGAAACCGATAATCGCAGGTTTTTTCCCTCGTACACGCTTCCCGCATCCGCGGAGATCTTGAGGAATGGTTTTGCCACCATCACCCGGCAGGTTGCCGCCACCTTCGGATTCTCAACAGAATAGCAGGTAATCACTGTCTCACCCGGCTGCTTTGCCTGCAGAACGCCCTTCTGACTGACGGATACCACAGACGGTTTGGCAGACTTAAAACGTACCCATTTTCCTGCCGGTTTACTGCCATTGATGGTTGCCTTAAGATTCGCCCTACGATAACCACGCAAATCAAATAACTGCAGACTCTTATGGTCACAACGCACGGACTTTACCATAATATATCTTGCCACATACAGGGAATACAGAATCTGACGGTCGGTAAGTTTTCTCTTGTCCTCCACCTGAACCGAAAGGGAATAGTCTCCCGGCTTCACCTTGATTCTATCCTTACACGCCTTCTTTCCCGGATGATACACCTTGATCTTCTTATGATCGGTATCACGGCTGAGGGTAACGGAATACGGCACATTGCCCGGATTGGAATCCGTCTTTGCCTTAATCGTAACGTAACCGGCATGATCCACATGAAAACCATGTCCATCTTCATAATCGTTCTGATCACTATATCCGGATAACATATAATGATGTGTCTTCTTATCCGTTATACTGATGTCGCTTCCTGCAACGATGGCATTATCCGCATGAAAGGAAGCATCTTCAATCTTCACGTTCTGACAATGAAGATTCACATCCACGTTAGTTCCAAGGCGAATTCCATCATCCGCCCAAACGCGTAAATGATAAGTTCCTTCATACAAAATGTGATCGGATTTGACCTCCCCGCTCACATCCCCGTTTGCATTTGCCTTCAAGGTCGTGTTCATCGTGTGACCCGTTTGTTTCGGCTGCCAATATTCCATGATATAGGCAAAAGGAATGAGATCAAAACTGACATGCAGATCCCTTCCGACCCCTTTTGCATTGATATCTGCAATCATCTTACCGGCTCCCTTGACTTCTAATTCATAGGTCTTATCAAAGGGCTGTACCAGCTCCACGACGCGTTTTTTACCTCTCTTCTTCGTCCCTGTTGCATTGGCCGCATACGCTTTTGTACCAAACGCAAGCCAGGGCACAGCGGTCAGCAAAAGGATCGCTGACAACAGGATCGCGATCCTCTGCGTTCTTGCATAGTTACACGGTTGCTTTCGTCTTGTCTTTTGTAGAAACATGTCCCCACATCTTTCCTTTCTAAATATGAAACATTTATGTGACTCCCGACAAGACTATAGCATTTCTTCCGTTGTGGGACAAATCCTATCCGTTAATAAATAATTATATTCTTCGACGCACGGTTTCCATTTAACACATAAGTAACCGTTCCGGATTATTAAAAACAGCCAGCTGCCGGTTTTCCGATGTCGAATACAGATAGAATGCATACTCATAATCCTCGACGCTTGATTTCTTGCAATAAAAATCAAGTTCCTCCTACCATTCCCCTTGATCGGAGCTATGGACTGTACCAGAAGATGGTAGTTATCCGCCATCATAATACGCAAACGGAACTCTTACAGCTGTTGCTACTGTAGCTGCTGACGGAACTGTAACTGCTGTAGCTGCTGGTGTTGCTAACATCACAGTTTCTGCTGAGGCTACTGATAAGTTCGAGGCTGGAAAGGTAATCGTTCCGGTTGTTGTAACTGAGAAGGCTAAGGGGCTCCTACAGTTGCTAAGCCAGCTAAGGTTACAGGCGTTAAGATCACTAACGTTAATGGTGCTACTGTAAAGGTTACTGTTAAGGCATACAACTACAAGAATGGTAACGTTAAGCAGTACGGCGCAGCTTCTAAGACTGTTTCTAAGAAGACAGACAAGAAGTAATGAATCCTTCGGATCATTCAATCTGACAAATGAAGTTATCTGGGTTTCTGATACATAATCAATAACAAAGTTATTGTCCCTGTCGCCTCAGTAGCCCGATTACTGATAACCGTCCCGGTTCCCGTTACACCACCAGGTGTACCTCCCAAGGAACCGGGATTTTTTAATATTTATGAGTAAGGCCGCATTTCATAATAGATGCCGCTATTAGAAGAACACAAGCGCAAGCCAAGAATCTCTCGGTGATCAGAAATTTCACCGGAATTCATCACTAGAAGCTATTTCCGGTGAAATTCTCAGCTGGATGTATGCTCTGAACTCCCCAGCGATCAAGATTTTTCACCGGATTTCAGCACTAGAGGCTATTTCCGGTGAAATTCTCAGCAGGATGTATGCCCTAAACTCCCCATCAATCAAGATTTTTCACCGGATTTCAGCA
>FMTN01000033.1 GCA_900100095.1 Lachnospiraceae bacterium C10 | reverse complement strand
AACGCATCATGAAACGTCGTGGTAAGAAACGTGCCATTATTGCAATCGCCAGGATGATCCTTACTGCCGCCTATCAAATGCTGTCTACGGGCGAAGTTTGGAATCCTACCGACCTTTACAAGATCGATATGCCTGAGCCTCTCAAGGAAAAACAAAAGGAAAAGGCCATCAAACAGGCTAAAAAACTTTTAATCAAGGAAGGGATCATTGACGAATCCCTGCTTGCCTCTTAAAGTCCTTATATATCAACCCTGTCAAGAAAGGCTATTTTTCAATAGCTTGTTTAAGTGCGCCACTTTTTGGCTGTCCTCTACTTTCTTTCACACTACGCTCCTCTTCAAAGTCCCCCTTGCAAGCGAGCTTGCAGACGGGACCTTGGCTCGTTGTTTTACACAAAACGGATAGGTGGCAAGCATACCACCTACCCGCTCCACATTTCTTTTATTGATTTTTACTCGTGTGTTGCTGCGTACTCACTTGCCCAGCCGTCAACGAATGCCTTGGTAACCGCATCCCAGTCACCTGTGCCTGCTGCGTATGCAGTAAGAGCTGAACCAAGGTTGTTCTTCCACTCCTCAGAAGGGATGGTTGCGAAGTTCCATGAAACAGGTGTCTTACCGTTTGCTACATACTCGTTCGCAATCTTGACAAGAGGGTTCTTTGTCTCGTAGTCACCGGTGAAGGTATCAAACGGTGTTACAAATCCCATGGTATTTGCAAGTGCATCACGTCCTGCATCGGATGTAACCACCCAGTTCAGGAAATCGTAGGTTGCCTTCTTATCCGCATCGGAAGCCTTTGTATTTACACACCAGTAGTTCTCAGATCCTGTGCAAAGTCCCTGATTCTCTTCGCCCTCAGCTCCGATAAAGATCGGAAGCATTCCAAGCTCCTCTTCCTTCAGCTTACCGTCGCCGGCTACATCACCGACTGCCCAGGTACCATTCTGGTAGAAGACTGCCTTACCGGTTGAGAACTCACCGTTGGCATCATCAATGGTCTTGGAGGATAATAACTTAGGGTCACAGGTGGAATCTGTAATGTAAAGATCCCAGATCTGCTTATACTGATCCAGGTACTCGCCCTTGATTGCTTCAGTGGAAGTCTCTCCTTCTTTCTGATACTCATAGTAGATTGGAAGGTTTGCAAGGTGTGTCTTGAATCTCCAGTCGGAAGATCCGTCCATTCCTGCTACGGAGAAAGCTCCGTCGATTCCAAGATCTGACTTCTTGGACTGAATATCGTCTGCCACCTTCTTTAAAGTATCAAAGGATGTGATCTCATCTGCTGACTTTACAACAGCACCTTCTGTCTTCGTATATTTATCAAACAATGTCTTATTGTAAATGATGCCGTAGGTCTCGATTGCGTATGCAATTCCAAGTACCTTGTCCCCCTCCTGCAGAGTGAAACTGTCGGTTCCTTCCTTCATGTGCTGATACAACTCGCTGGATGACATATCATCGCAGTAGTCTCTCCAGTTGTTAAGACCTACCGGTCCGTTTACCTGGAAAAGGGTTGGAGCATCGCTCTTTGCCATCTCGGATGTCAGCTGCTGCTCATAGGTTCCGGATGCAGCTGTCACAACTTTGACTTCTGTTCCCGTCTCCTCTGTATACTTCTTGGCAAGATCCTGCCATGCCTCTTCTGCCTCCGGCTTGAAGTTCAGATAGTATACCTTTCCGCCATCTCCGCCGGATGACTTACTTGCTGTGGCCTTTCCACCTGAGGTTGACTTCATTCCGCAACCGGCGAACATCGTCATAGCCATTGCACCACACAGCAGTACGCTAACCATTTTCTTTTTCATATTACCCTCCATTCTGATTGGTCCCCTTTCAGGGAAGTTCCCGTTTCCCCTCTCTAAGTGGAAACGTTTCTCATGAAAACGTTTCCTGCCCCTTTCTATCTAAGTGGAAACGTTTCCTTTGACACTGTTAATGTATCACTTTTTGGAAACGTTTTCAATAACCCTTTATGGATTTTGTATATATTGTACGATTCCGCTCCTTCTGTTTTATGCAACCTGTACATCAAAGGCAGTGTCCTACAGTCGCCTTCATGACATTCAAGTCTCGCTCGGAGATTGTAACCCCGACTGAGATAAAAAAAAAGCTGCAGAAATTTTCTTTCCACAGCTTCTTGCTTTTCACTTATTATTTTTCGCTTTCGATCTTTCTTTCCAATTCATCCAACGCTGCAAAACCGGAAACATCCGAATCAGGGACCTCACCCTGACCTGCGTTTTCTGTCATCGTCGCAGCGCCTTCCTCCTCTTCCTTCGGGAAGAATGGGCGAAGGGCTTTTAAGAAGAAGTAGGCTGCTCCATAGGCAGCTGCCGCAAACCATACCATCACAACAAGCGGGAACAGGAACATTGCCTGCTTCACTGTCATAAACACCAGTGACAACGGTGATAAAAAGATGACAGCGATCACAATCGAATACGGGAACCGACCGATGCTGATCAGCAGTCCGTTCTTAATGGTTCTCAGCGGATTGTTTTCAAAAATCGCCTGCAGGGTCAGAGCGTACCAGGTCGTAAACAGTACCAGCATGGACAGGATTGCCCAGATGGCAAAGAATACCAGCTGCATACCGGATGACATCAGAAGACGCTGACCGATGAAGAAATCAATTCCACAAATCAGCAGCAGGATAAACTGAATCAGCCAGATCGTGGTTGCTTTTACAAAGTTTGATTTAAATGCCGAGAAGAAACCCTTGGTTATTGCGGTTCCTTCCTCTCCCTTAACCATCCGTATGGTCATGTCCATCAATGCTGAAAACGAAGCTCCGATGGTAAAGACCGGTAGACAACATATAACAAACCAGATGTTAAGCAACACCAGATTTGCAAGCTTTGTCAGTCCCGTCATCAATGGTCCGTCCGGATCAATATGAAACATATATCTTTCCTCCTAACTTTACTCTATGAATCTAAAAGAGCAAGTCTTACATCCTCAAAAGGCTTTGGCTTACTGATGAAGTACCCCTGAAGCATCTGACAGCCGATGCTGCGAAGATAGTCCGCTTCTTCGTCCGTCTCCACTCCTTCGGTCAGTGTGACCATGCCGAGGGAACGAACCATTGGTATCATCGCCTCAAGAATCTTACGGGTACGCTCCGACTTCTCCGGAATCTGGAAATCCCGAAGGAACTGCATATCAAACTTGATGACACCGAACCGGTAATCCTTCAATACATTCAATGAAGAATATCCGCTTCCGAAGTCATCCATCCACACCTGATAGCCTTCCCGTGTGAAACGGGCAATTCCTTCCGTCAACGCCGTATCCTTCTCGTTCATAGCGGATTCTGTGATCTCGATATGAAGCATATACTTCGGCATGTCATAATCTCTGCGAATCGCATCGATCTCTGCCACAATATCACAGTCTTCAAAATCCAGTCTGGATAAGTTGATGGAAACCGGACAAACCGGCAGTCCCTGATCCACCGCAACACGGTAATTACGGGCAACTTGTTCCATAACGCAGGTATCCATGTAATGAATCAGATGTCTTTTCTCTAACAGTGGAATGAATTGATCCGGTGTCAAAAATCCGTAGGTCGGATCTTCCCAGCGTGCCAGTGCCTCCATTTCAACAATCTTGTTCTCAGCTGCGGATGCGATCGGCTGGTAATATACCTTGATCCAGTTCATGGAAATCGCTTCTCTTAAATGAGATAAAACATACTGATCCCGTAAGACCTTCTGTCCAAGGGCTTCATGATAATAGCCCACGGATACATCATAATTATCCTTAATGGAACGGCAGGCCATACGTGCATGATCGAGCATCTGATCGATATCAAGTGATAACACATCCTGATTGTTCAAGTCATACACACCAATGTTCAAAAGAAGAGAAGACTTCTTCGACAAAGCCGTCACCTTCGCAAGGAGCTTTGTAATCTGTTCTTCCATATTCTCACGATAGCACATAACCGCATAATGGTCTTCATTACAATGGGCAACGACACCATCGCCGAAAACATCCTTGATCACATCGGCAATCTGACGCAGGAGCCTGTCTCCCGCCTGATATCCGTATAATTTGTTATAGGATTTAAAATCGTCAATGTCCATCCAAAGAACCGATATTCTGTGATTCTTATGGTGACGGAAAACAAATCCCCGGGCATAACTGCTGAATGCACTTCTCTGAAACAGTCCGGTGGTATAGTCAACGCCCTGATTGCGCCTCTTATCTTCTTTATCCGCGAGGAAAACCGTATATACCTTTTTGCCTTTATAGGTGATCATACGTCCAAAATCTTCCACCGCCCGAATCCGGCCGCTGGCTGTTCGAACACGATATTGAACATAATCGATATTACGTCCGCCAACCGGATTTTTCGTCTGGAAACGGATCTGCCGCTCTACCAGGCGACGATCCTCTTCCGCTACGACCCCCATAAAACTGTTACCGGTAAATTTCCGTAGTTCCAGAAGATCCTTACATTCCATCAGCTCAACGACCTGATCGTTTGCTGTAATAATCTCCTGCCCCTCGTCTGCATAATAGGCAAGGAATCCACCCGGCATGCAATCGGCCATCTGCTGGAAGAATTCCCTGTCTGAATCGCTTATTATATGTTTCATTCCACCTCACACCTTATATTAAATCCATTGATGATGCATAAAAGATTGTATTCGATTTAATACGTGAGATAATAGTAGCATGAAACGTTTTCGCTGTCTATAAGTTTCCCCGGAGTTTCCCTTTTAATTCTTCCTTTTTTACAATATATTCAAATTTTTTACACAATTTTCTAAAGTTTCTTTCGATGCAACCACTGAGCCTTGTACCATCTCTGATTTTCCACCGCCTTTTGCCTGAAAAATTTTCTTCAGTTTCTCAGAAAACAGACGACAGTCCTTTGTCAGAGAAGATGCCACATAGGTGTACTCCTCCGCTCCGTCACTTTCCTTTCGGGAAAAGATCACGGAGATTCCACTGTGCTCTTCCTTCATCTTATTGACCACCCGTTGCAGAACATTTCTGTCATTGCAATCTGTGAAGAGACAGACGTCTCTCTCCCCGGAAAGCTCCTTCGCCTCGATTTCCAACAGCTTCGCGGATAGCTGTGCGCTCCGGTACTTGAAGTTATCCCGCTCACTCTTTAACTTATCCACCGTCTGAAAAATATTTTCCCAATTTGTGGATAACTGTCTGCCCACCAAGGATAACATGGCGTGTTTCTTCCGGTAGTCCTCCACTGCCCTTTGACCACAGAGAATGGAAAGTCTGGTTCCGCCCTTATAGTTCTGGGAACCGACCACCATCAGAAGCCCCACCTCTGCCGTGGTGCGAACATGAGGAGCACAGCAGGCGCAGCAGTCCACGCCGGAAATGGTAACGATGCGAACCGCCCCCTCGACTTCCTTCTTGCTTCGGTACTCCATCTTCGCAAGTTCCTCGTCGGCAGGGTAGGCACAGATAACCGGAAGATTTGCGGCAATCACTTCGTTGGCTTTTGCCGTAAAGGCCTGAATCTCCTCCTCAGTCAATACACCGTTATAGTCCATAGTTACAATGTGATCCGACAAATGAAATCCCACATTGTCGTAGCCTTTTGCAGCGTGGACAAGACCGGAGAAAATATGCTCTCCGGTGTGATTTTGCATATTACTGTAGCGATGCGACCAGAGAATACGACCTTTGGCCGTTTCCCCTTCCGGCTCTTTTGCCTGTTCCGAGCGTATCTGATGCGTTATGATTCCATCCTGAATCGAAACATCCTCTACCTCATAGGTTATCCCGCCGATAACAAGGCTTCCCCGATCCGGTGTCTGTCCGCCCTCCTCCGGAAAAAACAGAGTCTGATCCAGTACAACATTCCATCCCTTCTCCTCGCCGGAGGAGGTAATGGTTAAAACCTTCGCCTCAAATTCGGTCTCGTACGGATGATCATCATAGAGTTTTTTCGTTCCCATATATTCTTCGCCCTCTTCTGTTCTTACGTTTCTGCTTTACTCTTCGGTTGGAAAATAGACAGATAACCAGTTCTGCTGTTTCTTTCCGGAATCAACGAAAACAATGGACAGCTCGTTCTGTGCTGTTGTTTCTTTTTTCTCTGTTTTTGCTCTCTTCGGATCGATTCCAAAGTACCACTTAACCGAGTTGTTACTTTTATCATCCTTGATCTTATAGCCCTTCATAACCTTCTTGGCTTCCTTGCTTCCCTTTGTGGTATTGGTCAGTCCACAGATATCGTAGGTCAAAGATGAACCGTCCGCCTTGCCGATTAGCGTCATATTGCCGACCTTGGCCTGATCGGAAGAAAGCTCCTTATCGGTTGTGTTGACCGCCTGAATGGAAGCAATCATATTGCCCTTCTTGTCATTTGCTGTAAAAACCGCGCCCTCGCCCGGCTTTAACGTGACGGCCTGCCAGTCCTTCTTGATTTCATGGCCTGTGATGGCACGGTAGAGATCCGATACCACAATGTCTGCCTGTTCAAATTCCACTCCATTGATTATCATTGGAGCCATATCGACTTTCTGCAAAATTCCGCCCATGTCGGCAGCCGTCGGTCCCTGTTCCTTTTCCTTGCTCTCCTTCGCTGCCTTTTCCGAAATCTTCGCCTCTTTCTTCGGCGCCGTAGAACAGGCTGCCACGCTACATACCATTGCCATGGAAAGCAGAATTGCTATTACTTTTTTCTTCATAAGGTTTCTCCTTTTATTTCCTTTCGTTGTCATACAAAAAAGGGACAGAAAAAGCTGTCCCTTTCTGCAAACTCTGTGCGTTTTACTGGTTGCGCATTGGCCAGATGTAATCATTGACAATGCTGTAACCATAATTATTGGCGGTTGCCCAGCCCTTTCCCTGTGGATTGTCCTTCTGACCAAGCCACTCCACGAATGGAGCGGTTCCTGAAATATACTTCAGATACTGGTATCTCGGGTCCACGTACTTTGCAGTTGCCGGTAACTGATTCACATTCTCACAGGCGTAGGCCATCAGATGTGTGACCTCTGCCCGGATTCCGATTCTCACCGCATCCGCTCTTGCATTATGAATGGCTTCCTTTTCATCTTTTCCGGTATATCCGAGTTCCTTATAGTACTTCTCGGCGATATCTCTAAAGTCAGCGCCCTTCGCTCCATCATCGGTTGCCCCGATTCCTGAGAAGTTGCACTGAGCCACCTTTACCTGTCCGCCGTACTGGAGGAATCCGGTCTCCTTACAAATCTGGGCAAAAACGACCTCATTGCTCACACCTGCCTTACGGCACTCCTCGTCTACAATCTTGGCAAAAGCTGTAATGTCCTTCGCACCGTACTTCTTATAAGTTGATGCCGGATATTTTTTGCCACGGGAATTATAGAAGTTTACCATCTGCTGTACCGTAACATGGTTGCTTCCGAGGATGCTGTACGGAGTTGCGCCAGTGAAGCTGTCGGTGTAGTCACCCCAGTAGGTTTTACCGTTGACCTTCTTATAGGCACGGATCCGATAGGTGTACTTTGTCAGCTCTGCCAGTCCTGTATTTACAAACATGGTGTCGGTTGTCGTCTTGGCTCTTGCCCACTTACCGTTCTTAATACGGTAGACACGGTAACCACTCACACCTGCCAGTGGTTTCCAGTTCACCTGAAGGGCGTTCTTGCTGACCGGAACCGCTCTGTCATAGACGTCCGTGTCCAGAGAGACCTTGTTCCCATTCATTCGAACCGTCTTGGTGTTACTATCCGGACTTGCAATCGTCTTATTCCCGGTGGTTCGAACGCCGCGGATATAGTAGGTGTAGGCTGAAGTATTGTACTTTCCTACCGCTGCATCATCCACATACTTCTTGGACTTGGTGGTTGCGATACGGGTATAGTTCTCATCTCCGGTCTTACGGTAGATTTCAAACTGGGTATCGCTTGTAGTTCCAACCGTTCCGCTCCACTTCAGTTGCACCTGGCCGAATCCCGTCTGGGATGCTGATGACAGTTTGAAGGTATCGGTATCAGTTGAAATAGAGACCCCATTCTCATTAAGCTGAGTGTAAACGGTTGTCCCGCCGATCACCGTGTATGCCTTGACGTTATAGGAATATTTCACCCCCGGCTCGGCTTCGTTATCATTCCAGGCGGTCGACGTCTTCTTGATGGTGGTCTTTAATTCCCAGCTGCCTGCGGCATTCTTGCGATATACCTGATATCCCTGCGCATCTGCAACTGCCGTCCAGGTCAGACGGTTCCGTTTGATTCCGTAGTCCTTGACCTTTAATCCTTCCACCTGCAGAGCTTCAAAAGCTGCCGCTGCAGTGCCTGTCGCCTTATAGGAAGCCGCCTGCGCGGAGGCTGCCTTCTTTGCAGCCTCTGTCACGGTTGTCTCCTTTTCCGTAAGAGAAGGCTCTTCTTCCTTTTTCTCCTCTATGGTAGCATCCGTTCCCTTTAGCGATGTCTGCTGTGTTGTCTGATTCGTCGTATTGCCATCGCCATTGGTATTGTTCTGCGGATCAACCGTTTGTTCCGGCTTATATTCAATCTTAAACTTCTGATAATCGGTGTACTTTGTCCAGTATACCTCACCATTGCTTTCCTTACGGAATGCCCGCAACTTATAGACATAGGTCTTACCGGCTGTAACCTTCGTATCGGTATAGGTCAGATCCGTTGTCGTGGTAACGGTTGTATAACTTCCGCCGGAAAGCTTACGGTAGAGGCGATAGTTGATGGTTCCCACATCCGGCTGCTGTGTCCATGTAAAGGTTACACTGTTGTCCGGATTGATCACATGCGGATTCAGGGTAATCTCATCCGCATCCGTTGTCACTCTTACACCTGTAAGATCCGCTGTTCCCCAGGATTTCTTACCGTTGACCGTACGATAGAAGCGAACGGTATAGTCATAGGTTGTATTCGGTTCTACCGTCTGATCGGTATATCCGCCGCTGTTACTCTTGGATGTGTAAAGTGTTTCCCACTCTGTATCTTCCGGAAGCTTACGGTAGATACGGTATCCGGTTGCATCCGCCACCTTGTCCCAGTAGACCTTGGCACGTGAGAGTCCTGTGTCCACAACCTTGGTTACGTTAACATTATCCTGTGGCGTCTTTACTTCCAGACCATTCTTATCATAACTGTTGGCACGTCCGCTTCCGTTACGTGCAATGACCGTATAAAAATAGTCCTTACCTGCACTTGCGGAGTCATCCACAAAGGATGTGGTTTTGCTTCGTCCCACCTCGGCGTATGTTCCATTGGCTCCTGTCTTACGGAAGATAACATACTGTGCCGCATGCTCTGCCGGCTGCCAGGTGATCTTCGTCTGGGAATGTACCCCCGTCAGTTCTGCTGATGTAAGAGTTGTAACTCCCGGGATCTTCGAACTGTTCTTTGGAAGAAGCTCATAGCTTTCCGCAATCGCATCCGCTTCTGCAATGGCCACCTTCTGAATCTTCTGTGGCGTGTGGAAGTAGTTCTTCACGTCGATGGAACTTGAGATAAATCCGCTCTCGATGATGATACCCGGAAATCCCTTTTCCTTGGAACCGGCGATAACCGCATAGTAATCACGAATGGATCCGTCCGGATACTTGGAACCGTTTGCCGAATTCTTGCTGACATAACCTCTGTTGGTAAGTCCAAGCTTCTGCAACGCCTTTATAATCTTGTATCCGAGGGTCTGTCCCTTTTCATAAACAGCTTTCTTATAACTGTTATTTGGAACCCAAATCTCAGCTCCGTGGGCTGAGCTGGAAGCACTGTTCATATGAAATGAAATGAAACCGTCTGCCTTGACCGACTTTGCATAATCGGTACGGGCGGAAAGCCCCACATAGGTGTCATTCGACCTTGAAAGGTAAACCGTAACGTTACCGTAATTGCTGTCCATATGATTCTTCGCATACTTCGCAAGCTTTAAGGTGATATCCTTCTCATTATGTCCATTACCGATCGCACCCGGATCCGAACCTCCATGTCCTGCGTCAAATACCAAAACCACATCATTTTCGTCCTGAAGAACCGGATCAACAACAGTGGATGTGGTCGCCGCCTCGACATCTGTCTCGTTCGTAATCTCTGTTTTAATGCTTGTATCTGTTGCATTGGTTTCGCCATACCCCATTATAGGTATTCCAATCTGCGTCACCAGTACCATGGTAGCAAGCATAGCGGTAATATGCTTTTTCATTCAAACTCCTTCATATATCACGATATCTGTCTATCACTATGTTTCAACTCTATCACAAAAAGCCGCCGGATGTCCATCCGACGGCTCTTAAATATCCACAGAAGCGGCTGTCTGTCCGCTTTTCCCTGTGAATTCTTCAATATTTCTTTAAGAAATGTTATCTTCCTGTCATTACGCCGGTTTCTTTCGAAACACCCAAAGTTTGGAAAACACATAATTCAGTGCAACGACAATCACCTGACTTGCAATCTTAACCGGCATGTTCGGCTGTTGCAATAAACCAATAAACACCAGGAGCATTAATTCTTCAATGCCCAATGTCAAAAGTCTTCCTGTGGAAAACGTTCCCAGCTGATAGAAAAAAGCGAATACACCATGAGGATGATTCACAAACACATAACGACGGTTTGTGACGAATGCAAACGATGTTGCAAACACCCATGACACTGCATTGGAAATCAGGATGTACCAGCCAAAGCTTTCCGTAAAAAGCCAGTAGGCAATAATCGAAACCAGAAAGGTTCCCACCCCGAAAATCGAATACAGCATGAATTCTTTATATTTTCTATAGTAGGGCTTCCACTTCCTTGTCCTTGGATATTTACAAAAAATCCGGTGGAAGATGCAATCCAGTAATGTGGACGGCGTCATACATTCACCTCAAAACAGGGTTATTTTACGCAAGTAACTGCAACATAATATCACAGACCTTCGGAAACTTCCACTAAATACTTTCCATATTCTGTTTTCAGCAGAGGTTCTGCCAGTGTCAAAAGCTGCTTTTTGTTAATAAAGCCCTTCTTAAAAGCAATCTCTTCTATGCAGGCAATGTACAATCCCTGCCGTTTCTGAAAGGTTGAAACAAAGTCTCCTGCCGCCAACAGCATGTCATGGCTACCTGTATCCAGCCATGCAAATCCGCGTCCAAGGGTCTCCACCTGAAGCGTTCCTCTCTGCAGATAGGCGTTGTTCACCGCTGTGATCTCAAGTTCTCCTCTTGCAGACGGTGTAATACTTTCCGCAATCTCTACAACGGAGGCATCATAGAAGTAAAGTCCCGGAACTGCGTAATTACTCTTCGGCTCCTTCGGCTTCTCTTCTATAGAAATAGCCACACCCTTCTCATCGAATTCCACCACCCCATACTCGCGGGGATCTCTGACATAGTAGCCAAAAATCGTCGCGCCTCCGGAAGCTGTGACACGGCCGGCCGCGCGCTTTAGAATTCTCGTAAAGCTTTGACCGTAGAAAATATTATCTCCCAGGACAAGGGCAACCGGATCATTGCCGATGAATTCTTTGCCAATCAGAAATGCCTCGGCAAGACCGTTTGGCTTCTCCTGAACCGCGTAGGAGAATTCCATTCCAAGCTGATGACCGTCTCCCAGTAATTCCTGAAATCCCGGAAGATCTCTCGGTGTTGAAATAATCAGAACCTGCCGGATTCCGGCCAGCATCAAAGTAGACAGTGGATAATAAATCATCGGCTTATCATACACCGGTAACATCTGCTTCGATACCGCTTTTGTCAGCGGATATAATCTTGTCCCGCTTCCTCCGGCTAAAATGATTCCTTTCATAGACCATTCCCTTCTGCTAAAGCCAGTGCTTCTGCAACAATCTGATCCATATTGTAATATTTATACTGTCCAAGGCGTCCACCGAATACCACGTTCTCTTCCTTCTCGGCCAACGCTTTGTACTTCTCATACAGCGCATTGTTCTCTTCGTTGTTGACCGGATAGTAAGGCTCTACTCCCGGCTTCCACTCGGAAGAATACTCTCTGCTGATAATGGTGGTCGGCTGTGTTCCGTAATTAAAATGCTTATGCTCGATGATTCTTGTATATGGAACATCCGCAGCGGTGTAGTTCACAACCGCATTTCCCTGATAGTTCTCCATCTCCAGCTCCTCTGTCTCGAACCGTACGCTTCGATAAGAGAGAGGACCGAACTGATAATCAAAGTACTGGTCAATCTGTCCTGTGAAAATCAGCTTATCGTAGGTAACTTCCGTTCCGTCGGAAAGTTTGCCGGTCTTCTTAAGATCGAAGAAATCCTCGTTTACCTTCACCGTTGCACCTTCAAGGAGCTTTTCAACGATGGCGGTGTAACCATCCACCGGAATACCCTGATAACGATCGTTGAAATAATTGTTATCATAGATGAAACGGAGCGGAAGACGCTTGATAATAAATGCCGGAAGTTCCGTGCACGGACGTCCCCACTGCTTCTGGGTATAGCCCTTGATCAGCTTCTCATATACATCACGGCCAACCAGAGAGAGTGCCTGCTCCTCCAGATTCTTTGGCTCTGTGATATTGAGATCCGCAATCTGCTCGGCGATTTTCGCCTTGGCCTCTTCCGGTGTCCGGATGTTCCACATCTTACTGAAGGTGTTCATATTAAACGGAAGATTGTACAACTCATCCTTATAAACCGCTACCGGAGAATTGATGTAGTTGTTAAACTCTGCATAACGGTTGATATAGTCCCAGACCTTCCGGTCGGATGTATGGAAAATATGTGCTCCGTACACATGCACATCGATGTCTGAAACCTTCTTTGTATAGATATTACCGGCGATATGGTCTCTCTTATCAATGACTAAAACCTTATGTCCTGCCTCCACTGCCTTCTGTGCATATACAGCTCCAAAAAGTCCGGCTCCCACGATCAGTTCATCAAAATGCATTCCTATTCTCCTTCTTCTTCTAGTAATTTACCTGTCTGTCCGTAATACTCAAGTCTCGGCAGTGCCTCTTCTTCCCACTCATCCATCGCTTCATAGTCAATTTCAGAAGCCACCTTCGCCATCTGACGAAACGCACTGTCAGAAAATGCATCCGGATCTTCGTACATCTCCATCTTGCCTAAAATCTCCAGTGCATAATAGACCTCATTTTGTTCACAGAACCACTGTGCATCCGGATAATCGATCAAAAGATTTCGCATCCGGTCAAGAGATAGGACTTCCGTCGCCTCTTTTTCTATGATGTCATAAGGCACCAGACCATCCCTTGGTTCCGTCAATCCCATGGCGGAATCTTCCCGCATACGGTAATGATACAGCTGCTCCGGATTCCAGCGGACATTCTGCGCATGAATCAGGTAGGTTACGAGGAAGAGCTGATCTTCATGGTAATAAATATCCTCATCAAAACGAATGTCATTTTCCATGACGATGTTTCTCTGGAATATCTTATTCCATACATAGCCCTGATAATTGCCAAGGAAGAAAAGCCTACACAGCAGATCCTCCACGCTGATCACACGCTCTCCACTTTCCGGCGTGGCAAAGAACAGTTCTTCATCCCCCTCCACAACTTCTGTGATATAACCGATCATTCCCATCTCAACAGGCAGCGATGGAAAATCCCTGTCCTCGTCATCCTCTTTTTCTTCGATGGTGGACAACAGTGTTGCAAGATATTCCTTATCGATTCGATCGTCTCCGTCCGGGAATACCAGATAGTCTCCCTTCGCATGCTCGATTCCACAGTTTCTCGCTGCGGATACGCCCTCTTCCTTCCGAAGGAGCACCTGAATCCGCTCATCCTCCTCTGCCATAGTATGACAGACCTCATCGGTTCCATCATCCGATACACCTGTAATCAGCAGAAGTTCCCAGTCTGTTACAGACTGAGACTTCACATCACTGACAAGTTCCTGTATCTGATGTCTGATGTTTTTCACCGGAACGATAATCGAAACTTTTGGTCTATCCTGCATCAGCATCTGTCCTCCAAATAATCTTTGAGTGCCGTCTTCCAATCTTTCATAACGAATCCCGGCTCGCCCTCAGGAAAAATAAGGGTCAGCATCTGATTCTCCAGTACGGAATACTGCGGACGATTCGCCGACGTTGGATGCTGTCTTTTGTATTCCTCTGTTGTAATCGGCACAACTTCTGTTGCTATGTTTTTTAAGTGGAAAATTTCCTTTGCAAAGCCTGCCCAGCTGACCTGCCCCCCGCATACCCCATGGTACAGGCCGTACTGCTCCGTGGGCTCAAGGTAGTGAATCATCCTTGCAAGTTCCGTCGTACTCGTCGGACAACCGATCTGATCATCCACGACGGTAATCTTATCATGATCCTTCGACAGCGAAAGCATGGTGTTTAGAAAATTCTTTCCATCCCCATACAGCCAGGCTGTTCGAATGATCATATGCCTTGTGCAAAGGTTTGCCGTATACATTTCTCCCACCAGCTTACTTCTTCCATAAGCGGACACCGGCATCGGCCGGTCGCTTTCACGATAGGGCCGCTCCCCGCATCCATTGAAGACATAATCCGTCGAAATCTGAATCAGCTTTGCTCCAACCTTTTCACAATAAATCGCCAGATTTCTCGGGCCAACGCCGTTGATGCGATTGGCCTCACTCTCTCTTTGTTCACAACCGTCCACATTGGTATATGCAGCACAATTGATTACAACATCCGGCTGTTCTTTTAAGAAAATTTCCCGAACGCTATCGAGATTCTCAATGGCAAGATCCTGATGTGACACCGGAATAAGTAAAACATCCGGATCCGTTTCGTATTCTTTGAGTACTGCTTTTCCAAGCTGCCCCAAAGCCCCTGTTACGATTATCTTTCGCATAATCATCCCCCCGGACAACTGCCTTAAACGTAATCTTTTTCTTTTGCAATCATGCGATTGATTGCTGAGAAAATACCTCTGATGGAAGCTCTCGTAATATTGGATGATACCCCAACTCCGAAGCTGACATTCTCACTCCGTGGATCCATAATCTCAATGTAGGCTGCTGCCTTCGCATGAGAACCACCGGAAAGTGCGTGCTCGGTGTAATCCATGACACAGAAATCCACCTGCGGAATGCACTGACGAAGCGCTGTTTTCAGAGCGTCGATCGGTCCGTTTCCTTCCGCCTCGGAATGATACAGCTCTCCGTTGTATTTGAAATCCAGCGCCACATGGGTATCATCATTCACCGTATTATCATCAATATCCACGTATACAAGCTCGAACGGATCCTTCAGATCAATGTAGGTCGTCTTGAACGCCTTCATGATGCGCTCCGGCTTAACCTCTCCGCCCTCTTTTTCGGAGATCAGCTGGATAACATCTGCAAATTCACGCTGCATCTTCTTCGGAAGCTTGTAGCCGTAAACCGTATCCATAACGAAGGCTACGCCGCCTTTGCCTGACTGGCTGTTGATTCGTACCACCGGCTCATACTCACGACCGATATCCGCCGGATCGATTGGAAGATACGGAACCTGCCAGATATCACTTCCTCTTTCCGCCAGTGCCTTTTTACCCTTATTGATTGCATCCTGATGGGATCCGGAAAAAGCGGTAAAGACAAGGCTTCCTGCGTATGGATGACGCGGATTGACCTCCATCTTGCAACAACGCTCAAACATCTCGACAATCTTCTTGATGTTATTGATTTCAAGCTTCGGATCCACACCCTGGGAAAACATATTGTAGGCAACGGTCAGAATATCCACATTACCGGTTCTCTCTCCGTTACCGAGCAGTGTTCCCTCCACACGGTCCGCACCTGCAAGAAGTGCAAGCTCCGCGCAGGCAATTCCGGTTCCTCTGTCATTATGCGGATGAACCGAAATAATAACATTCTCCGGATCCTCGAAATGGTTCTTCATCCATTCCACCTGATCGGCATACACATTCGGTGTGTTCATCTCCACCGTTGCCGGCAGGTTGAATATGATTGGATCCTTGGTTGCATGATCCCATTCCTTCGCCACAGCGTTACAGATCCGGCTGGCAAATTCCACTTCCGTTCCGGTAAAACTCTCCGGAGAATATTCCAGCTGCAGATTACCGTCGTACTTGTGAAGCCCCTCCTTCACCATTCTTGTACCGGCAATGGCAATCTCTACAATCTCATCCTCATTCTTCTGAAATACCACATCTCGCTGCAGTGTTGAGGTTGAGTTATAGATATGAAAAATAATATTCGGAATTCCCTGAATAGCCTCAAAGGTCCGGTCGATCAGTTCCTGACGACATTGGCACAGTACCTGTACCTTGACATCATCCGGAATCTTATGCTCTGCTACCAGCTTACGTAAAAAATCGTATTCTATCTGGGAAGCCGCAGGAAAACCAATTTCAATTTCTTTAAAACCAAGGGATAGAAGGAGTTCGAACATCTCCATTTTCTCTTCTACGTTCATTGGTTCTACCAGCGCCTGATTGCCGTCTCGTAGGTCGACCGAGCACCAGATTGGGGCTTTTTCGATTTCTTTGTCCGGCCAGGTGCGCTCCGGAAATGACAGTACCGGATTTTTCCTGTAATGCTGATAATTCATCATGATGTAACGAACTCCTTTCTGTTTTAATACAGTCTTTTTCTTTTCTTTTTCTTTTTTCTTATATTGTGAATCCTAAGTTAACTTAGTGTATCACCCAATCCATCTGCGAACAGTGCCAGAAGTGCGCTGATTGCGTCCACTTCATCTTCACCGTCACATTTTAATGTAATGGTATCTCCATTACGAATGCATGCGCCAAGTACGGACAGTATGCTCTTGGCATTTGCTTCGCCCTGCTCCGCCGGTCCATAGGAAAAGGACACGGCGGATTTATATTTCATTGCTTCCTGACACAGAAGCCCTGCAGGACGAAGATGGAGCCCCGCAGGGTTCTTAATCGTCACCTTCTGGCTTACCATATCTCCTCCAAGTATTAGTCTTCATTATCACTCTCAGTCTCCTGCGGCGAGAGCACGACAACAGCCGTAGCGGATCCTGCCGTAAGATCCTCATCGAGATTCAGCACCACGTCAACCCGATGCTTTCCCTCTGTCAGACCGCTGGCATCCACAGATCCTGTGATTTCATTTGCAGACAGGCTATTTAACTGATCATCATATCCCTTGATGGTTACAAGAACGGTCTGTCCCCGGAATTCTGCTGTCATGCCATCCGGAAGATTCTGTATCGTCAGATTCTCCACCGGAATGGAGAAATGCCGTTCTTCCATCGTTCTCACATCCACGTAGATTTCAACCTTCGCGCTTCCCTTCTCTGCAATGGATACGCCCTCCGGAAGGAAGGATGTGATGTCAACCGTTGTCGTTGTATCTTTTGTAATGTCGTTAAGATTCAGCGCCGAGAACGGGATGCTGATCTTAGACATTTTATTCAGCTCTTTCGCATTGCCGCGTATGGTCAGTTCCTGTGGCTTCGTCGTAATCTCCCGGATATCGATATCACTGTCTAACGTACTCTTCTCCGGAAGTTCGACCTCAATCGGAACTTTCTTCACCGAGGCCATGGTCACGCGTACCTTGACCGTTGTTACAGACAGGCGCAATTTGGTTGTATTCACCTCTTTGCCCTTTCGGTCGTAGAACTTCGGCACAACATTTTCATTGATGTTCGCACCCAGTCCGTCCACATCCACGTAGGCAACGACGGTATTGATCTTCGAAACGATATTTCCCGGTCCTTCCACCGATACAACATTCGGCTCTACCGTAATATCATCCACGTCATATCCGTCTGCCGGATTACCTACCGTTTCGCCCTTGATTACAAACTTGTTGGCGCGCTTCTCGCCCACTTCCACCTTAAGATAGTGAGTGGAACCGAGGATAAAAACAGTACTCGGGTAGGATGTACAACTGATACGAATCGGAACATTTCCTTCGTCATCGATATAGGCAAGATCCGCTGTTGCCGTGAAATCGGAATTGCTAAGCCGGTCCATGACACTGCGCTTGGCCCTTACCTTAAATGTAACCGACAAAGAACTGTCCGCTACAGAAACATACTTGCCCTGACTGGAAAGCATATCCTGATTTTCCAGGGTGATGGTTGCTGTGAAATTCCGCTTTTCTACCGGATTATCCACACTCACCACCACCATCCAGAGGATAACGGCAAGGCCGAGGGCAAGAAGTTTAAGACCAATATTATTCACCAGAAGCTTAATCAGTTTATCTTTCATGCTTTACCCCCTTTCTTGAAAAAAGGTGGCGTCCCTTCTTTCTCGGCATCTTATCCGAATCCGGATTCTGCAGATGTTCCAGCGCCTCCGTCAGATCCTTCGGGGTAATATCATGGGTCAATCGGCCGTCTCTTGTCACGGATACCTTACCGGTCTCCTCGGATACAACAATGGTCAGGGCATCCGATACTTCGCTGACTCCAACCGCCGCACGGTGTCTTGTTCCAAGATCCTTTGAAAGGGTGGAACTCTCGGTCAGCGGAAGGTAGCAGGTTGCGGAAACCACACGGTCTCCCCTTACCAGAATTGCTCCATCGTGAAGCGGCGTATTTTTTTCGAAAATATTGATCAAAAGCTGACGGGAGAGCAGTGCATCCACCGGAATTCCGGTTCTTTCATACTCCGTCAGAAGGGTATCCTGCTCCACAACAATCAGGGCACCGGTCTTAACAGCTCCCATATCGAAGCAGGCTCTTACCAGGTCATTAAGGGTATGGTCGGAAAAGCGCTTGCCCGCCGGTCTTGTAAACCCCTGTGTCAACGCCTGCAAAAGGTTCTTACGTCCCA
This sequence comes from Lachnospiraceae bacterium C10, assembly GCA_900100095.1. Classification (GTDB taxonomy): domain Bacteria; phylum Bacillota; class Clostridia; order Lachnospirales; family Lachnospiraceae; genus Weimeria. The sequence goes on along the minus strand of FMTN01000033.1, from coordinate 10,923 downwards.
GCTCTTCCAGAGCATGACGAAGTTCCGGCTGGAATACAACGATCAATGCGATAATACCTGCATTTAAAAGCTTCTCACCCAGCCAAAGAATCGTATTCATCTGGAATACTGCAGCCATCATGAAAAAACCGAGGATAATCAGAATTCCCTTGAAGAGCATCCAAGCTCTTGTATTCTTGATCCAGACCAAAACCTCGTAGAAGAAGAATGCAATGATGATGATTTCCACCACATCCGTCATGTACATGGATGGAAGGGTCAGATCAAACATGTTCACAAAGAACTGATCCAATGTGTCTATTACGCCTGTCACTCTTCCACCTCCTCATCATCTTCTTCGCTTACATCTTCTGCACCACCGGTGATCTTCTTAATCTCCTTATCCTCCTCAGCTAGGCGGATTCTAGGTACAGCTGTTACATAATAATAATATTCGTCGTCGGAGAACTGAACGGTCTCCACTCTCTTGAAATCAAGATCCTGGAAAAGGAAATACAACAGAACGCCAACCACGATGGTTACAAGACTTCCTACTGTAATCTGTGTCAGTCCACGGCTGTCATTCAGGAACAGACTTCCTCCCAGCATGATCACAAATTCAATCAGAGTTCCGAATACAACCGCCCAGATCCAGGAATGGCGCAGCTTGGAACTTCTGAAAAGCCAAACCGTCACAAACATTCCCACGATGGCCAGTTCATAGACGAAAAACATCGGATTCGACACCATGCTCTGCAGGATGTCCAGAGCATTCACCGTATCCATACCATCGGAAATCTTCGGAATGGAATCATGCACCGTCTTCAGATAAAAAGAAATAACACTTCCGCAAATGATGGTCGTCACTTCCGAAATGTTACCGAACAATCCTGCCCAAAGCGGTGCCAAATACGGCGTATGCATCCGGTACAATGCGGTAATTCCAACAAAATGTGTCAACTGACGCGCCTGATAGGCATTGCTGAAAATATAAGAAAGCATGAACATTAGAAACAACATGACACCCACGGATTGTGACAGGCTCATAACCTGAAGGGTTGTATAGATCATAAGGATCAGCCCGACGGCTGACATAGGTACAAAAAAACAAATCATTCCGAGTGGAATCAAAATCAGATTCGATGACAGTAAATCATGAAAACCAAACAGCTGACGCATGACAACCAAGCATACCACTGCCCATATACAATTGGCCAACCGCCTGAGCCAGGCCTCTGACCTGACTAAAAAACTCCTTATCCGGCTTCGTGCCGTAACAAAAATCGTCATACTTCGTCTGCCTTATCTGCTTCCCTGATCTTCTCCTCTATGGCCGCGCCGCCATTCAGAGAAGTTCTCTTACGTTCCTCATCCTCATAGATCTCTTCCAGCTTGTCCCACTCCTTCTGGAGCTGTCCGAGGGCCTTGCGATACTCTTGATAATTCGCCAGAGCAATCTTGCGTTCCCGGTCCAGATAGATCAATAAAAAAATCAAATATCCTATGATGCCCACCGTCAACAGACTGATGAGCCACAGGCTGTTTAATTTCACCAATACCGTAGAAAAAAGTATGCCCAGCACGAGAAAATACAGCAGGGCATACATAACCGTTCCGGAAAAAAAGGCACGGACTCCGTGATATGAGACGTAGTCCTTACGTCCCAAATCGGATACGGATTCAATTTTGTGCCCTGCCTTCTTCTCCTGCAGAGCCATGCGGGTCATCTGTATCACCCGTCGCTGGTCAATCATATACTTCCTCTTATCTGCGGAATCTCATACGGTTTCCGTCTCGATTCGACTTCGGTTCTTCCACCGGAACTTCCGGCTGGCGATATACATCTCCAAGATCGCTCGCCATATTATTCTTACATTTATCACAAAATCTTCCGGTACGAATCGGTGCACCGCAATTCTCACACTTCATCACGATATCGGAATCCTTAGAAAATTCAAGTCTCTCCTCTCGAATCCACTGGCGAAGTTGGGTATTGGTACAACCACAGTCTTCGCAAATCTGGGAGATGGATGCCTTCGGATTATCATGGATGTAATCCCTTACCTTCTGGAAAAGCATCTCGGCATCCTTCCTACAGGCAGCACAAATTGGAGGACCTCCAAGGTAGTTAAACATTATTCCACATTTTCTGCAATTACGTACTTCCATAATGTCGAATCCCTTCTATAAATTATTTGTAAAAACTATATTCGCTAGAAACACTTATTGTCATCAACCCTCACAAGGCCGTTACCTTCCCCAATACATACGTACATGGCGTATACCGACGTAATGCCATTCCTTAACAGAGCACCTGCTGCTGCATCCATGGTCGCACCCGTCGTATAGATATCATCCACTAATAGTATTCGGTTAAATTGTACCGCACTTCTCTTCATATGAAAAGCATTTTTAACGTTATCACGCCTTACTTCGGGGCTTAACCCCTTCATCGGAGGTGTATCCTGTGCACGGTACAATAATTCTTCCATCGGAAGATCAAACTGACCCGCAAGTGCTTTTGCAAAAACCTTTGCCTGGTTGTATCCACGCTTACGTTCTTTCACTTTGTACATAGGGATCGGAACAATACATTCAATCCCCCAGGCCTGCAACAGTTCCCCGTACTGCTCTTTGGCTTCCAGGGCAAAGGAATCGGCATAGCAACGACGGTTCTCATACTTGAACCGGTACATGGCCTCCTTCATCCGTCCCTCGTAGCGATAGAGAGCGCGGCCTCCTGTAAAGGCGTGTCCCCTTCTGCAGTCACCGCAGATATCATCCTCCACACGGCCAAGGGATTTTCCGCAAATTACACAGACCACGTCACCCGTTCGCTTCACCTGTCTCTCGCAGGCATTGCAAAGGATTCTCTCATCCGGTTCAAGCAGACCGTCACACGCCGGACATCGCCTTGGGTACAGCAGATGTTTCAGAAAAACAAGCCCCTTTCTCTTCTCTTTCATCCGATTCCCCTCTCCCCTTTCCTTGACTTTCCTCTCTTAGATACTTAAAATTTTACCGACTACAATGAAATATGAGGTAACCTTCTATGAAGAAACAAATAGTAACTGCCCTTCTGCTGGGCACTATGACATTAGCCCTTGCGGGCTGCGGCCGGAAGGCTAGCTATCAGCCGCTGGATGACACGGACGATTCCGTATATTCCATCGCCATCCTTTCCAACGGCAAGAACAAACTCTTAGAGCAGGGTTTTACCGACGCTTTAAATGACACCTTTGGTGAGGCACATATCACCTTATCGAAAAGCACCATTGTGGACTCCAACGAATCCAAATCCGTACAGAAACTGCTTTCCGACGGAACACAGCTTTTATTCACCGAAGACTCCAAAGGTCTGACTGCAGCCAGAAGCACCACCGATGAGACCCCCATCGTATCCTGCGGTATCATCAACTACCCAAGCGAGCTCGGTAGTCCATATGATGACGAGGATGAACGAACCACCGGCATCAATGTCACCGGTATCTCCGCTCTTCCACCTGTCTCCAATCAGCTTTCCGTTATGATCGAAGCGGATCCGGACATGGCGGCTGTGGGAATTCTGTATTCTCCGGAAGATGCGGACAGCGTTTATCAGAACCGTCTGCTTGAGAATTATCTGAACCAGGCCGGTATTCAGTGGCGGGAATACATCCTGCCGACGGAAGCGTTCAAGGATATAAGACAGAATGAGGGCTCCGCCAAGATGCGTTCCATCCGTGCATCCGATGACATAAACCCTCTGGTTCCCCAGGTCTCTTCGAACTGGAACGGCGGTAAGGAGAAGTCCCTTCTCTCCCATGCCAAGCTTTCCCGTAAGGTCACCAAAGAAAACCGTTCCCTTGCCATGGCAAGTGACACACGCATCATCCGCAAGGCCTGCAAGCAGTGTTCCACTCTTTACATCGCATCGGAGAGCCGGTTGAATTCCAAGATCGCAACCATCACATCCCTGGCCCGCAAGAACAAGGTTGCAACCTTTGGCGGAGATGCCATATCCGGAGCACATACCTTAACGACCCTCTATCAGGATCCTTACGACAGCGGCTACCGCGCCGGTGAAATGGCCTACCGGATCCTTGTCAATAAGGATGACCCGGCAGATATGTCCATTGGATTGCCGGATGCTTCCGTATTCACGAAGCTTTACAACGCCTCCATGGCGACTGCTCTGCATCGAAAATTTCCGAAGTCCTTTACCGAGTATCGGACCTATCTGTCTTCCTACGAAGCCGGTTCTCTGACCACAAGAGTCGGAAAGGCGATGGAGGAAGAGGAAGAGGAAAAATAATTCTACCGGAACTTAAGATAACATACTCTTACGCTTCAAGGAGCATACTCTGCTCCCTGAGGCGATCTTCCAGGCCACTGTAGCGACGTTGCTGCTGGTTGTTCTGTTCCATTTTATAAAACACATTCTCATCTCCAACAATCACCACACAGTTTTTGGCGCGGGTCACCGCGGTATACAAAAGATTCCGGTTATACAGCATACGGGGACCGGATAAAAGCGGCATGACAACAGCAGGATATTCGCTACCCTGTGACTTGTGAATCGTCATTGCATAAGCCAGCTCAAGCTGATCGATCTGCTTATACGGATAATCCACCATATGTCCGTCGTCGAACCGGATTCGAAGGGTGGAATTGAAATCGTTGACTTCTTCCACAATTCCAATATCCCCATTGAAAATTCCGGTACCTTTCTCAATCGTAATTCCATATTTTCCAAGAATCTGCCACTCCATCTGATAGTCGTTCTTGGTCTGCATCACCTTATCCCCTTCCCGAATCAGCATCGTTCCAAAGCTATGCTCTGCCTTATGCTCATCCGCCGGATTTAAGTATTTCTGCAGAATCGGGTTCAGATTCTCCACTCCCAGCAGCCCCTTTCGCGTCGGTGTAAGAATCTGAATGTCATACGGACTGGCATTGACATACTTCGGAAGCTTCTCCTGCACCAGCAGCATGACCACTTTCAAAATATGATCACTGTCATATCTTTTTAAGAAAAAGAAATCTTTGCTCTTATTATCGAGTACGACCGTCTCACCCCGATGAATCCGGTGGGCGTTCAACACAATATCCCCCGCCTCATCCTGACGAAAGACATTCGTCAGTGTGATAACGCGAAAGGCATTACTTTCAATAATATCCCGCAATACATTTCCCGGCCCCACGGAAGGAAGCTGGTCCACATCTCCTACCAGAACAAGGCGCGTACCTTCTGCAATCGCACGAAGGAGGGCATACATCAAGGAGATATCCACCATGGACATCTCATCAATAATCACAACGTCTGCCTCCAGAGGATTATCCTCGTTTCGCTGGAAGGTTCCCGGTCTCACCTTACCGTCTTCATCGCTCTCCGTCGCAATGACAGAACCGTTGACTTCCAGAAGACGATGAATGGTCTGTGCTTCCTGTCCGCAGGCCTCACTCATACGCTTTGCCGCACGTCCTGTCGGCGCCGCCAGACGAATGGTCAGTCCCTCTCGTTCGAAGTACCGGATAATGGCCTTAATGGTCGTCGTTTTACCGGTTCCCGGACCTCCCGTCAACACAAAAACGCCATGGTCAGCAGCGCCTTCCACAGCTTCTCTTTGTCTGGCATCGAGTATCATGCCTTCTTCTTTTTCAATATCACTGATCTGGGTGGTCAGAGCAGATGGGTCGGTTAAAAAACGTTCATTCAGATTGAGCAGCATGCCTGCCACCCTCTCTTCCATGCGATACATCACCATGGAGTACACATGATCCTTCAGAATCTTCAGCTTCCGGTTCATCACCAGACTCTCGTAGGCAGCTTCCAGCATCTGCGGTTCAACCGCCAGAAGCTGTGCCGCCTGTAAGGTCAGTTCCTCTGTCGGAAGATAAGTGTTACCATTCATCGATGCCTGTTCCAAGACAAAAAGTATTCCGCTTTGGATCCGGAATTCACTATTGCTGTTAAAGCCCATCTTCGTCGCAATTTCGTCCGCCGTATGAAAACCGATGCCATCCACTTCATCTGCCAGCCGGTAAGGATTCTCCCGAATCGCATCCATAGAAGCCTGCCCGTAATGCTGATAAATTTTCACCGCCATATTGGTGGTGACTCCCAGCTTGGACAATTGCAACATCACCTCACGCTGATCCCGCTTCTGAAGCATCTGAGCAGCAATTTCTCTTGCCTTTTTCTCAGAGATTCCCCGTACTTCCGCAAGTCTCTCCGGCTGGATCTCGATGATTTTGAACGTATCCCTGCCGAAGGTTTCAACGATTCGTTTCGCTAACGCCGCTCCTACACCTTTGATGGCACCGGAACCAAGGTAGCGCCGAATGGACTCCTCATCCTTCGGTGCCACCACCTCATAGCTTCGCATGGCAAACTGCATGCCAAAGCTTTCGTGCATCCTGTATTCTCCTGTCAGGCGGATATTTTCTCCCTCGCTGATACTTGGAAAGATTCCTGTGACGCTGACTTCGCCCTCGTCCCGAAGGCTCTCTTCCTCCGGTTCCTCTTCCGGAATCAAAACCAGAACGGTGTAGGCGTTCGCTGCATTTCTATAAATTATATGGTCCACATATCCTGTTAATTCACTCATAGGGCAAGTATACCACGAAGGCACGATGAGTTGGCATTACTTTTTCTATTTCTCACTTTGCCCCATACCGAATCAACAACTTCTGCATTGCCTCGTTGTTATTTCTTCTTGCAATCTCAAGGGGTGTTTTTTTGCCACCTGTCCTCTTTGCATTTACATCCACGACACCTTCCGAAAGGATCAGTTCCGCAGCCTCGTAATTATCATAGCTGACAGCCTCAATCAGAGGATTGGTTCCTGAACAGGAGACCACGCGATCCATATCGCATGTCCGAAGCAGACTTCTCAGTAACTGCATACTTTCATCCCTTGCCTGCTCTGAATCGGTATCTAATACCTGAACCGTCAGGTTGATGGCCGTATTCTTATTGGTTGCCACCTGTTGCGGGTCAGAGCCTGCTGCCAGAAGCTTAATGGCAATTCTGAAACGATCTTCGTGGTTGGTGGAAAGGGCATACATCATCGGCGTATATTCCAGATAGTCATCCACAACATCCGCCTTTGCGCCTGCTGCCAAAAGCCTGTCCGTCATTGCCTCCGAAGTCTTTGCCGCCACCTCGATGGGATATAGATTGGCCAGATCCAGGGTACGAAAAATATGAATCGAAGACTGGGGCTGATTCAAATCTCCCTTTTCTTCAAGAAGTTCATTCAGTTCCTTCATATTTCCCGCCTCAATGGCATTATTCACTTCTTTACTGTAGTTTGAACCCATAGAACACCCTCCTAATATCATTATGCTGCTTATGATCAAAACGCAAAAAAGATTTCTTTTCTTCATCTCATCCCCAGTGCTTTCTCTGCCGCATGGATTCCTCCATCGACTGCAAATGCTTTGATCCGCTCCATCCGCGTTGTACTGTCATCCTCGGAATTCCCGTATAGAATCCAGGGAATCACATCCTCTACGAAATGACCTGCTCCATTCTCTGTCGGACTTCCAAAATTGTAGGTTCCATAATCTCTCGGATCGGTGACAAGATCTCCATCCGTATCAAAGATTGCTTCCTGCCTGCCATCAGGCGACACCCACTTTTGATTATGTCCATCCCCGGCTGTAAACTGATGACAGTCATCTGCCACGCCATTATTCCATCCAAGCCGCTTTGCTTCTTCCGGAGACTGTGGCAGATCTTCTACCGGCATATACTGATTCCTTGCATAATGCTCTTCCTTTGAAGGAAAATTCTCCCAGGCCTGTTCAAACTGTTCCACTCCGTAGCCTAAATCCACAAGTCCATTGGATGCCTTTTTCAGTGGATCTTTTGCAAATGAAGGAATCAGCGGATTCTCATCAATCCATCGGTCCACCTTTTGCTTGTCTGCTTCTTTTTGCGCACTCATCTTCTGATCTCTCTCCACATAAGGATTCTTCTCAACTTCCGTAGATGCGCTTCCCGGCTGAGACGCCGACATCCTGCGGGCAGCTTCCAAAAGCTTTGTCTCTGCCGTCGCATAACACTTTTTGATATTCTCTAACGCCTGCTGCAGATCACTTTCTGCACGTTTCTCATGCCCAAGATCCCTTAATATTTCATTCAGGCTGTCACCGATTTCCGGCATATTTCTTCGAATCGTCTCGGAGTCAACGATTCTTTCAATCTGTTTTTTCGATGATTCGATAATCTTCCCGATATCGGAAAATTCCCCATTGACCCGGCCAATCCCAGTCTCATTCCAATATACATTCATACTCTTTCTTTTCTCCCTTATTACGCCTGTCCAGCAAGGTTCATCTCGGATGTCTCATACAACGATTTGATCTTGCGCAAAGCCTCTCCCAAGTCATCACAGGCTGTTGCCTCGTTCTGCAGATCCTTCTGTACTTCCTTTACGGCATCCGTACAGTCCATCAGCATTCGTCGATCCACTTGACTCATAATACGGGTCAGCTGCCTATTGGTATCCTTGATTTTTCCTTCTATGGCATCCATCTCACCAATGGTATTTCCAAGCCGACCGGCATCAACCCGAAAGTTGCAGTGAGCGGCTGTACTTACGGTTGCACCATGTGCTGTCTTACCCGTTGTCTTGTCAACAAGAGAGCCCGCCTTTTTCCACAGATCCTTAGCTCCCTTGCCAAGCTTGTCGGCATAATGCTTGGCCTTTTTCCCAATCGCTTTCACCTGCTCCCTCGCTTGATTCCAAAGGTCCTTCATTCCATCCTTTGCTTTCTTTGCAAGCTTTTCCATCTTCTTAGCTGCATCATCACAGAACTTTTTGACTTTTTCTCCTTTATCTGCCCAATATGCTTTGACATCCCCGATATATTCACCTGCTGAATTTGCCGCAATTGCAAGAAGTGTCGTTCCTACCAGTTTCTGCTGTTCCGCTGACATATGAACAAATCCATTCAGAACATCCTTGGCGTCTGCCGTTCCTCCAATTACTTCCGGAACTTTCATGGCATTGATTGCGTTATATAAATCTTGCCGTTCCTTATAAGACATGTTGTGGACAGTATCATCCAGACCGCGGTCAAGAACGTCAGCAAAGGTTCCTTTCTTTTTCTCTACGAAGTGGGAATCCGTTCCATTTCTTCCATCCCCGGATAGCTGCCAGGAATTTAGATCATGTTCTCCTCCGATTCCCGCTTTTTCAAAGCCGTCACGGACATTGGAATCCACAAACTTATTCGATCCCGGATTATTATTTAACAGCTGACCAATCAGACTGTCCTTTGGATACGTATTGTGAAGCTTATCTCCCAGCTCTGAATATCCGTCCTTATATGCCTGCTGCATGGTTTCATTGAATCCCGGTCCGTCCAGATTATCAATCCGGCTGACACGGTTTCTCACATCGGAACCATTCATAATATAAGATGAGACAGCGTTGTTACCACCCTTGGAATGCCCTGCAATCATGATATGACCATCACTGCCCTTCATACCATCCGCCGTATGCTTCACATATTCTGCTGCATCCCGCTGGGACTGTGTTCCTTTCGCATCTTCATTTAACAGGTTAAAATCTTCTCGCCAGGCGGAGGCATTACCATCGGTGCCACGCATGGCAACGATCTTATCATCCCCGACCTTCACTGTAAAAGCCGCAAACTGCGAGTCATATTTTTGAATATCTGCGTCATTTGTATAATGGGAATAGGTACTTTTAAAATCGCCAATCTCGCAGTTTGCGTAGCGTTGCGAACGTGCTACACTCTCCAAAAAATAAGCTTCATCTGTGTTTGACGCGTAGCCTGACATCAATTTTGCATAATCTGTCACCGTCATATGAGGATCGTATGTCCCATTCATGATGCTCTCATTCTTTTCAAATTTCACATAGGCCAGATTACTTAAAACCGCTGCATCCTCTTCCGTATAATTATCTGCAGTCAAAGGCTCACGACTGCTCTCTGCATAATGTGCCAGTTCCGGTGTATCCTTATCCTCCCGATCGTCCTTTACCCTGCCAAACAATTCATCCTGTAATTCATCCATTACTGCATCCATTTATGATTCCTCCCCTAAAATATACTCCTACGTAACATCCAGTTATTCTACTTCATTATTTTTCTCGAAACTCCTTTAGCATCTCTTCATAATCAATTCCTTTGGTTCTTGGAGATGCAGAAACCCAAAGTATTACCTTCTCTTTCTGATATACTTTAATCACCGCTGAAAATCCATACTCTCTCAGTTTTCCCAAAAATCGCGTCATTTCTTTGGCAATTTCTTCATGTGTCGCTTCAGATGGTGCCGTACATGTTACATCTACACCTACAACCGCACGATCCATATACTTTCTCCATTCCGATGGTTTTGTATAGTTTTCCTCAACCATCAGGTAATGAAAGTTAACGGTCGCCGGATATTCCGGCAGCTGATCAAGTTCCTCCTGCACCATCTTCTCGTACTTCGGCTGGTAGATCAGCCAGCTGTAATCATCCATATACTTTGAACCATCCACCTTTACCGCCGCACGAAATGCCTTATCCTTTTTCCCTTTCAAGTGTAGTTCCACCTGGTAGGTGGATCGATCGAACAGCTGGCTTCCACTTTCCTCATAGACCTTATCCACTTCTGTTTCGATTCCGTACTTCCTATACAGTTCCTTTTGTACCATGGCTCCTGCTGTCTGCTTTGTCGGCCTTACACGGCCACAGCCCATAAAGCCGGTTCCAACGGTTATGAGCAGAAGCATAACGAAACCGATTGACTTTTTTTTCATCGTTTTACTCCCCTATCTTTTATCTATCGAAACTCCTTTAGCATCTCTTCATAATCGATTGGTCGCAAATCCGGAGCGGACAATACTCCAAGAATTACCTTTCCGTTTTGCTGCACTTCAATCGATGTAGTAAAACCCAGTTCTCGCATTTTCTCCAAAAACGTAGTCATTTCTCTGG
>FMTN01000066.1 GCA_900100095.1 Lachnospiraceae bacterium C10 | reverse complement strand
GAGGCTTCTGGCATAAAGGTGGGTAGTATGCCTGACCTCTGATGTACTTTTACAATTGAAAAACCACCTGTGCTCCTGTAGAGTATTAGCGACCAAACCAAAACTCAAAGGAGTACCCACAGATGGTTTCTGCTAATACACTATGTAAAAAACTGCTTAATGTCAACCATGCTGTCATAGAAGATGCAAATTTCTATGATGATCAGGATGGTGTATGCCACCTCAGAATCCATGCCAGGACTGATAAATGGCATCAGGATGATTGTCCTTTCTGTCATAGGCGGTGCCATCGTTATGATCAGAAGAGTGACCAGCCCCGCACATGGAGGAGTCTCGACTTCGGTGCCATCCTCGTAGAAATTGAAGGCTGTACTCACCGTGTTGAATGCCCTGAGCATGGTGTTGTAACAGCATATGTTCCCTGGGCTTATCCGGGAAGCAGATTTACCCGCGACTTCGACCTGACAGTTGGCTGGCTTGCAGTCTATCTCCCCCGAAGTGTCGTGTCAGAATACATGCGCATCGACTGGGAAACAGTCGGCCGATGTATTAACAGAACGCTGAACGACATCGAGCCTGAGCGTTCCAAGAGGCTTGATAACCTCGTGAACATCGGCATTGACGAGACCAGTTACAAGAAGGGTCACAAGTACATTACGGTCATCGTCAACCATGACACCAACACGGTCGTCTGGGCAGCACAGGGACATGGCAAAGGCGTGCTGACGCAGTTTTATAAACAGCTTACTCCGGAGCAGCTTTCCTCCATTAAGGTAGTTACCGGAGATGGAGCAAAGTGGATCACGGAATGCGTGAATGAGTTTACTCCGGATTGTGAGCGCTGCGTTGATCCGTTCCATGTAGTCCAGTGGGCTATGGAAGCTCTCGACGAGGTTCGGCGTGAAGTATGGCGTGAAGCCTATGCTGAGTTCACTCGCTTATCCAAGGAGCATCCTCGTAAGAAGGGGCGTCCAAAGAATGGAGACCCAGAATCAGCAATACTGAATGCCGCCAAAGCAAAGGCTGATGAGATTAAAAACTCTGCTTATGCTCTTGGCAAGGCTCCAGAAAACCTGACAGAGAACCAGCAAAACCGGGTAGCCATGATTGCTGAAAACAATAACCGCCTGTACCGGGCTTACCGGATGAAGGAAATGCTTCGCCTTCTCCTAAAAATCAAGGATACGGATGAGGCGGAGGATGCCCTCAGGCGATGGCTCTGGTGGGCCAGTCACAGCAGGATTGATGCTTTCAAGGAGCTATACCTCAAAATCAAGCGTCACAAGGAGCACATACTGAATGCAATAAGACTCGGTATGAGCAACGCGCGAATTGAGGCCACTAATAACAAAATCAAGCTGATTGTTCGCAAGGCATATGGTTTTCGGAACATCCAGAACATGCTCGATATGGTCTATCTGGTATGCTCGGATTTAAGGGTTCCACTTCCCAACAGAAAACCAAGAGGTGCATAATCAGCACAAACACTGGGGTTGATGGCATTTTTTACCCACCATTACCCCTGAAGAGCC
>FMTN01000032.1 GCA_900100095.1 Lachnospiraceae bacterium C10 | reverse complement strand
AAGTATCTTATCAAGATGATCCGGATTGCTGAACTCGTTCATAAACGCAAGATTCGGTGCAAGCCTATCTGCATTATATCTTACCATTTCATCTTTCGACGTACCTAACGCATTTGCTATTCTTTCTAACTCTACCGGCGGAAGCATTATCTTTCCCTCTATAACACTCCACATATCCTTAAGAGAATAGTTTAAATCCTCAGCCAGCCTCTCCGGAGTAGTACCTGCCTTCTGAATAAATGTATAGATATTCACACCAATTTTTCTACACAGATTAGCCATGACACACCTCCTAAATCCCAAGACTATTCTTTGTAAATAGTTCTAATATTATACTCCACGCAAACGGGACTGTCAACGAACGCTTCCCGTTTCCACTCAGACCATTAACCTTAGAAATTAATGAGGCTATTACTTCGTGGTTTACGGGATAGTGTGAAACTAGTGTGGATTCACGGGAATCTAGGTTCCATGTCATCCTGTAAAGCAACCGGCAAACGCAACGCGCACCTACGGATCTGTGCCATCCGCCACAAATGTCAAATGGTGGGATCTATACATCATTTTTTCTTTTTCCCACATTTAAGAAGCAATCTTTCGGCCCTCGCATATCCATATTTATGTACGAAGAAAATAAGAAGTCTTAAATATGTTGACGGATGATATAGTTTTCGTTTTTCCTCATCCGCATACGTCATAAGTATTTCTGGAATCTCACCTATTTTGATACCTCTAAGTTTACTAGCCTCTTCTGTTGATAAAAGAACTTTCACTTTTTCATAAAACGCATCAAATGTATATCTCAACTGAACTGTACAAAATAGTGCAAAATTATACCTATCAGACTCAAAGTCAATGCTTAGACATTTCATCGAGGCTTCATCCACTATATCGTCATACATTGCACCATCAAACTTATATTCTTCTTGAAATGCACGACGCATCCATCTTACAACAAAATTATCATAATAATTTGTTCCATCCGTAAAATCCTCTAGATCTAACTGTTCACCAAGTGTTGCCGCCCATGTTCCTGGATTATCATTTCTCTTTGATTCGCTTATCAGAGCAAGTACAACCCTATTATCCATACTCTCAATAAGGAGGTGCATACACAAACTATTGGGCAGATACGGATCCGATTCGTCACCACTCTTAATCCCCACCGAATATTCACTCATGAGGTCATTTGATGCTACCTCGTGACCTTTAGATTTTCCAAACCGATCCCAAATATAACATGTTTGACTCCACTCCGTTCTTCCAAATGACAGTAACAGTTTACGATTGTTTTTGTTGTAGTTCTTTGCACATCTTCGTAACATAAATCGCGGAAGGTTATTTCCTTTTCTTATAACCTCTTGGAATGCGTCAGAAGCCTTAAAACGATTGTAATCGTCAGTATTAAAGTAATAACTCTTATTTCCAAATTTCCTTTTACACTCCTCTGATGAATAAAACCGGTATTGCTCATTTTCATAATCATCTAGAAGAATATTCTCAGGATTCCATCCAAAAATAATATCATTGCATATTTCTACTGTTTTTCCTTCTCCCCAACTCAAACAACCATTTCCAACAGATTCCTTCAACTGCGGACTTGTATGTTCCTTCATAAAATTTGAGAATTCTTCGCAAAGAATTTTCTTATTTAATCTATGTCTCACAATCCAAAAACATACATTAAAAGAGATCAAAAGAACTAAGGAACCCGCAGTTAACAATCCACTCAATGTATTAACCTGTGCAAATTGCGTCGCTATTTTTATGTAATCCTTAAATACATTTCCCTCTGCATTTGAAATCGTATTAAGTGTCAAAGATGTAAAACAAGTAATCAATATACTATTTATCGTGGCTCTATAACGTCTAGTCCATGTAAATACTTTCATAATGTCCCCATATAGATATTACCACTATCCATTTCCGCAAAATTTCTCCGCCCAAGAGAAGTCCTGATCCTTAAAGGATTCATGCTTACCATCCTTCTCAGATGTCTTGTACTCCACATCCAGCTTCGGCCATTCCACCGCAATGGTCTCATCATTCCACGGAATGCCACCTTCACTTGCCGGATCATAAACATCAATGCATTTGTAGTTAAACACAGCCGTATCGGATAAAACAAGAAATCCGTGCGCAAATCCGGCAGGGATCCAGAACATATTCTTCTTCTCAGCGCTCAGCACCACGCCAACCCACTGAGCGAAGGTTTCTGAACCGGGTCTTACATCAACAGCCACATCAAACACAGTTCCTGTAGTAACTCTGACGAGCTTCCCTTGGGTATGATTCTTCTGGAAATGCAAGCCTCTAAGCACGCTCTTCGTACTGGAGCTCTCATTATCCTGAACAAACTCAGTTGGAATACCTGCTTTTGCAAAATCAGGAGCCTTAACGGTCTCACAAAAGTAGCCGCGGGAATCTCCGAAAATCTGTGGTTGGATAATCACAACACCTGGTATTTTTGTTTGCTATGGATTCGTTGTTTGGAGGCAGTATTCTTCCGAGGACTGCATCCTTGAGTTCTTGACTGTATCTCATTGTGAAGCTCCTTCCTGTGATAGGTATATCCTACCACAAAAACTTTTTGGCTTCACTGACATCTATTCTGACACACGGGGTAATCATTCCTTAACGGGGTCTGACCCCACTGTTTGAATTATTGTATCACCACATCAATTTGGCTGCCAAGGACTATATTCTTTACCTTCCAGAATATCTGCAATTCTTTCACAAGCGTGTCCATCACCGTAAGGATTACATGCATGGCTCATCTTGTTATATTCTTCCTCGCTCTCAAGAAGCAGCTTGAAAGTGCTGTATATGGTTTCCTCGTCAGTACCAACAAGCTTTAATGTTCCTGCATCGACGCCTTCCGGTCTTTCGGTTGTGTCTCTCATAACGAGAACTGGCACACCATAGGAAGGACACTCTTCCTGGATTCCACCAGAGTCTGTTAAGCACAAGAAGCTTCTCGCTTCAAAATTGTGGCAATCGAAGACTTCAATCGGCTCAATAATATGGATTTGATCACAGCCGCCGAGTTCCTCCTCAGCAGCCGCTCTTACCACAGGATTCATATGAATCGGATAAACTGCTTTACACTCAGGATGCTCGTCAAGAACACGGCGAATTGCTCTAAACATACGATGCATAGGTTCGCCTAAGTTCTCTCTACGATGCGCTGTAATAAATATCAGTTTGTTATCGCCCACCCAATCGAGCTCTGGATGGGTGTAGTCGTCCTTCACCGTATGCTGCATCGCATCGATGACCGTATTTCCAGTCACATAGATGTTCTCCGCTCTCCTGCCTTCGTTAAGCAGGTTCTGCCGTGATAGTGGAGTTGGAGCGAAGTTGAACTGCGAAACGATAGACACAGCCTCTCTGTTGAACTCTTCCGGATAAGGACTGTAGATGTTGTACGTCCTGAGCCCAGCCTCTACATGACCGACCGGAATCTGCAGGTAGAAGCACGCCAGTGCGGTTACGAAAGTGGTCGAAGTATCACCGTGTACAAGAACAACATCCGGCTTGACCTCTTCAAGAATGGACTTGATACCATTCAGCACACCAGTAGTGATGTCGAACAGGGTCTGCCTGTCCTTCATAATGTTCAGATCGTAGTCAGGAACAACGTTAAACGTCTGCAATACCTGGTCGAGCATCTGACGGTGCTGCGCAGTAACACAGACAACAACCTCAAGTGTTGGTCGCTTCTTCATTTCATTTACCAGCGGACATATCTTGATTGCCTCTGGTCGTGTTCCAAAGACACACATTACTTTTTTCTTCATGCAAATATTCTCCCCGTTATCGCTCAATTAAAACCTGAACGTTTCCTTCAGACCCAGCCATTTCTGATCTTTCTCAGACAATATCAGCGGATGACCATCCGCCATCTTATATCTTCTGGCGTCAGCAGAGCCGGGATACACGCCTTCTATCTCCGGCCACTGAATACCAATCTGTGGATCGTTCCATGCAAGGCCGCCTTCATCGTTGGCATGGTAGAAATCATCGCACTTATAGCAGAACTCGGCCTCATCGGACAGCACCAGGAATCCGTGGGCAAATCCGCGTGGAATCAGATACTGCTTCCGGTTATCCTGCGTAAGGATTTCACCATGATATTTCCCGTATGTCGGAGAGCCAGCACGCAGATCCACAGCCACGTCGTACACAGAGCCTTTGATTACACGCACCAATTTTGTCTGTGGAAACTTCTTTTGAAAGTGAAGTCCGCGGAGCACTCCCTTGGTGCTCATGCTTTGATTGTCCTGAACGAAGGAGAAATAGAGTCCAGCCTCATACATGTCCTTCTGGCTGAAGGTCTCCATGAAATATCCGCGCTCATCTCCGTGAACGGTGGATTCAATGAGGCACAATCCTTCAATATCGCTTAAGTTGTAAGTTACCTTTATCTGTCCCATTTTACAGCTGTGCCTCCTTCAGATATCTGCTTACAGCGTCCTGCCATGTCGGGAGCGGTTTGAATCCGGCTTCGACCAGTTTTGACTTATCAAGACGGGAGTTGAACGGTCTTGCTGCTTTGCTTAATCCATACTCTACTGTGGTAACCGGGATAACTTTAGTCTCCAGTCCGTACTGCCTATAGAACTCGACGCACAAGTCATACCAGCTTATGTACCCACCCTCGTTTGTGGCATGGTAGTAGCCGTATTTATCTGTTTCAATCATATCCACAAGCAGACGGGCGAGGTCGTGGGTGTAGGTCGGCGTACCTATCTGATCGTTCACAACTCTGACTGTGTCATGAGTCTTTCCAACATTAATCATCGTCTTGATGAAATTCTTACCGTTCAATCCAAAGACCCAGGCTATACGAACAATGAAATACTTCTCCAGTGTATTCGCCACACTCAGTTCCCCATCCAGCTTGCTCTGGCCGTAGACATTCAGCGGAGCATAGCATTTATCATCCGGCTCCCAGGGACGCTCACCTTTTCCATCGAACACATAGTCTGTAGACAGATAGAGCATCTTCGCATCCACAGACTTCGCTGCATCAGCTATATACTGTGTTCCGAGATGATTAATCGCATCAACCTTCACTCGGTTCTCTTCATCTTCCGCTGCATCAACGGCTGTCCAAGCGGCACAATGGATAATCGCATCTGGCTTTATTTCTGTGATCGCCTTCTGAACAGCATTTCTATCAGTTATATCCAGCTGAACATACGGTGCTGTAACCACTGCTGATTTATCGGCTACGCCGCTATACTTTTCCGCGATATCGCATCCTATACACTCGTGGCCTCTGCTAACCGCACTATTCACAACATCGTGTCCGAGTTGTCCGCCAACTCCTGTTACAAATATCTTCATGTCTCTGCTCCCACTTCCAATGGGGTAATGGCCGCGCCTGAGCAGTTCAATCATCACATCGTGCCCAAGCTGACCTGTCACACCTGTTACAAAAACTTTAATCTCATTACCTTGCCGGTAGGCCGGCTCCTTGTATCGCTACTCTCGATGAGCTTTCTACCCACACTGATTTCAGGAAGTGTGGTTACCTGTTCGAATACATCTTCTCATAATAATTTTGATACTCACCGCTGATGATTTCTTCCCACCAAGAGCGGTTCTCTAAGTACCAGACTATCGTCTTCTTGATGCCATCTTGGAATTTTGTCTCTGGAAGCCATCCCAGTTCATTGTGAATCTTAGCCGGGTCGATGGCATAGCGAAGATCATGGCCTTTGCGATCCGTCACATATGTGATTAGATCTTCACTCTTCCCCAGTTCTTTTATTATCAGTTTTACAATATCGATGTTCCGCATTTCGTTATGGCCACCGACATTATAAACCTCCCCGATACGACCTTTTCTGACGATCAAGTCAATCGCTTTGCAGTGGTCTTCCACATACAACCAATCCCTGACATTCAGACCTTCACCATAAACAGGTAACGGCTTATCATTTAAACAGTTAGCGATCATCAGCGGGATCAGCTTCTCCGGAAAATGATATGGCCCGTAGTTGTTGGAGCAGCGAGAGATAGTGATGGGTAGTCCGTATGTTCGATAATAAGCCTGTACAAGTAGATCTGCGCCTGCTTTTGAAGAACTGTAGGGAGAGCTGGTATGTATCGGTGTTTCTTCCGTGAAGAACAGATCCGGACGGTCGAGAGGCAGGTCGCCATAGACCTCATCCGTGCTCACTTGATGATAACGAATATTACCGTACGCTCTGCAAGCATCCATCATGACGCTTGTTCCGATAATGTTGGTTTGGAGGAAGATTCCGGGGTCTTCAATACTCCTGTCTACATGGCTTTCTGCCGCAAAGTTGATAACTGCATCTGGGTGTTCCTCAGAAAAAAGATTGAACACACCCTCTCGGTCACAAATGTCGAGCTTGCAGAATCTGAAGTTCGGATTATTCATCACAGACGCAAGGGTTGAAAGGTTGCCCGCATAAGTAAGTTTGTCTATGCACACAACCCGATCTTTCGGATGCTCCTTCAGATGATAATGTATGTAGTTTCCGCCGATGAAACCTGCCCCACCTGTTACGATAATAGTCATTAGTATCTCACCTTCCCTTCCGCCACAGCTCTAAGATGTTCTCCATACGGAGATTTACCGTAGCGTTCCGCTGATTCAATCAGCGTCTCTTTATCAATCCAGCCATTCACATATGCTATTTCTTCCGGGGCGGAGATTGTAATACCCTGCCGTTTAGAAATCGTCTGTACAAACTCCGCCGCTTCGATCAAGCTGTCCATTGTACCGGTATCCAACCAAGCAAAACCACGACCGAGAAGCTGGACATCGAGAAGTGAGTCATTCAGATACATCTCATTAAGCGTTGTAATTTCCAGCTCACCTCGGGCAGAAGGCTTGACCTGGTTAGCTCTATTGCTCACGCCTGCCGGGTAGAAATAGAGTCCGGTAACAGCATAGTTCGACTTCGGTTCTTTTGGTTTCTCTTCAATACTGGTTGCCCTACCATCTTTGTCAAACGCTACCACGCCGAAACGCTCTGGATCATTCACATAGTAACCGAATACTGTGGCGCGAGAGTTGGTTTCAGCATTCTGTGCTGCGGCCCTTAGAATCCGGCCGAATCCATTACCATAGAAAATATTGTCACCTAGAACCATGGCACAGGCATCGTCTCCGATGAACTCTTCACCCAGGATAAACGCCTGTGCAAGACCATCTGGGCTCGTTTGCACACAGTATGACAGATTAATGCCGAACTGTGATCCATTGCCAAGCAGAGACTCAAACCTCGGAGTATCGTCAGGTGTGCTGATGATCAGAATATCCTTAATACCTGCAAGCATGAGTGTAGATAGCGGATAATAGATCATCGGCTTATCGTAAACAGGCAGGAGCTGCTTACTTGTTACCATTGTTAGCGGATAAAGTCTCGTTCCTGCTCCGCCTGCAAGAATTATACCTTTCATTTTTTGTCACCTCGTTTTAATTTTCTTATTATTTAGTGACCATGTACATTTTTTACAATGTGCGAAAATCACAATCTTAGACAGAGTAAAACTAGAGCATATAATGGCTCTCCCCTTTTCTTTTATCCCTTTACATTCTTTAATGATTATTCCCCAGGGAATTCTATCATTCCATTTCTTTAGCCTCTTCAGACCTTCCTTATAGTTTTCTTCGGTATCAACTTTTTGAGCAAACAACAAATATGTTGAATAATACGAATAAAAATCATAGACCAATGTATTTAAATACTCTTTAGAGGATTTACCAAATCTTTCATCAACGAATTTCAAAAAATCTGCATTAGTCTCCATCCACTCAAAATATTTAAGATTAAACCTTGATGTTATTGACTCATCATTCTCTATATAATAGTATTTTTCTTTTGAAGACACATATCCGTTAGATTCTATAAGCAAAACTCTACTAAGTATCTCATCACTTCTGCTAGTTCTCTTACCTTCTTTCTTAAAAACATCCAACGCCCTAATGTATACTTCCCGTCTTATGAGGGGACCATTCATTCCAATTTTCCAATTGGGCACTGTCATATTGAATGCTTCCAAATTTGAATATATTCTTTTGTAATCAAACCCATCCGCTGGAACTTTCCAACCTGTCGCCTCTAGTTTTTCATTTACCCTTATCATTGTAGGGCTACAAATATCCACTTTATATTTTAAAACAGCACTATATAATGATTCTAAATATGTGCTATCAACATAATCATCAACATCTACCCATGTAATCCAATCACCTCTTGCTATACGAACGCCATCTTCTCTGGGCATATATGGACCACCAGAATTATCGCTTCTCTCAATATAACGAAACCTTTCATCAGATATCTGATTTAAAATATCTAACGTATTATCACTAGATTTGTCATCAACAGCAATAACCTCAAAATCCCGAAAAGTCTGTGAGAAAATGCAATCCAATATTCTTCTAATGCAACTCTCCGCATTATACGTAGTAATAATAATTGAAATCTTGATTGGATTCCTCATTTCAGCATGCTCCTATAAATACTTATTGATTTATCTGTTTTTTAATTTACATATCAAAGAATAAAAAAAGTTCTTATACATTAGCGCAGAAATAATAAAATAGGCAAAAAGATAACCAACTATTCCTACAATGGTATTTTTTATTTCTGTACATAAATAGAAAACTAAGATTATGAGAACCATATAAAAACAATTCTTTTTCCACTTAATTTGAAAGTTTTTCACAAAGAAACTATCACTAATCGTATACCATATCAAAGAAACAATTACTGATGCCATAGATATTGCCAACGTTGATTTGAAGGCTATATATGCAATAGAATTTGTTATTAAAGCCAGCATAAGCGCAATTACGGTCTTTTTAAAAAACTGTCTCCCTTCATTTAATGCAACATAATAATTCTGCATAACTATGGTTATTGCTGCAGACACGACAACACTTGGTAACACGATCCTAAAAATAACTATTGAGTCACTATATTGGGGTAAATACCATTTAACAAATGCGATCAAAGGATAATAGAAAACTAAACTTCCAAAAGCAAATATAAAAAACAATGTGATTAATTTGGGATATTTTTCAATCAGATTCTTTTCATCAAGCCTCTTAAGATTTGGATAAATAACTGTTGCTAATGCAGATAGAGCTGTTGTCACCAATGCAAGTATAGTATAGGCAAATGCATAAATAGCATATGTCGGTGTATCAAACAGAACACTTACAAATTGTCTATCTAATGTTAATATTAACGTGGAACATAGATAGGCAACCATAACTGGAAAGCCCGCTCTTATATACTGAAAATTAGCATCCAGTGTTCTTCGCACAGTTTTTGCATTTGAAATAGATATAACTTCCCTATATGTTACAAAATACCATACCATCAAAAGAAAGTATATGGTTAGCAAAACCCAAATATATGTATAATACTTTACTTCAATATCATTTACCTTAAACAGAACTTGCAATACAAGTACGGCACAACTAATCATAATAGCTTGAAGGACATTTCGAAGTGCCAACTCATTGAACCGTAATGTTATTTTTGATAGCATCTGAAAAAACGCTGTTGTATTCATTATTACCATATATACAGATAGCAATACGACAATAATTCTATAATCATTCGGCAAAATAAGAGTTGCAACTGTTAACAAGACGATGCCGCATAGAATCTGCAAGAGCACAAAAAAACGGAAATATAATGAAAACTCTTCTTTGTTAATCTGTTCTAAGTTGCATCCACCGAATTTTATCGTCAGCCCGTCTAAAAATCCAAACTGACACAATCCTGTGTATGCAGTGTACAGAGTGAATATTTTATAATATCCATAATCCGTTATTCCCATAATTTTGGGAATAACGAAACCAATCAGTATGCCAGATAATATCTGTATAAAATTACTCAAAAATACTTTAATGGTATCACCAAATATTTTACGCATTATAATCCTTTACCGCCTTAACAAAATCATCATAATTTCTAATATACTCATTAGGATCATAATGTGTACTTGCTAAAACCAAGAGCACGGAATCGGGGCTGAAATCATACATATCTTTCCAAACCATCGTAGGAAGATAAATTCCGGTGTGCGGGCGATTTAAGCAATAGATGGCTTCATTTCCTTCACCATCTTTAACCTTGACCTTACTGGTTCCTGCAACATTAATAAGGACAAATTCAGACTGCCTATTTGCATGTTGCCCACGCACAACTTCCCCATCAGACCCATAAATATAAAAAGCTCTCTTGATTTCAAATGGTATATCCATCATACCTTCTACAATAACAAGATGACCTCTTTCATCTCCCCTTTGTGGGAATTCTAGCATTTGAACCTTATTCATATTATGCATATCCTTCACTCCTTCTTGAGTTAGTGTCATTGTCAACTCTTCTTTTCCATTTGCATCTAAATGAATATTCTGAACACAAAATCCCGCCTGCTGATATATTGCTCTTGCAGCTCTATTATCTGGATATACAAATAAATCAACTTGCTTCATGTTTAATATTTCAAATGCAACCCTAACTGCAGCTATTGTTGCATTAAGTCCTACCCTTCTACCATGAGCTTCTTTATCTCCCAGTAATAGCTTTCCAAATAAACATTTATCTCCCTCAAAATGATATAAGCCTAAACATCCAACAAATCTGTTTAGATCCCGCTCCTCTTCTATTGCGAAAAGCATCTCATCTTGATTTTCAAGATAGGATTCAAACCATTTTAATTGCATTTCCATTGAAATCTTCGGGCGTTTACTTAAGTATGCGTTATTCTCGGGATTATTTCGCCATTCCCTAAGACGTTCAATATCTATTTTATTCAATGGTCGCAGATGGACATTTTTGAATGAACACTCATAATCATGATTCATTCTTACACCTCAAAACTGTTTATTGCATCAATAACAATGCTTTGTTCTTCTTTGGTCATCCCATTATACATCGGAAGGCTTAACACCTCATCAGCATACCTCTCTGCTATCGGAAAATCACCTTTCTTGTGGCCAAGATATGTATATGCTTCGGAAAGATGCGGTGGAATTGGATAGTGTATCAGTGTTCCAATCCCCCTCTCTTTCAGATACTCCATCAGTTCATCCCTATGGTCTGGAACATGAACCACATATTGATGCCAAGTTGAATCAGCCCCTGGTCGAATCTGTGGTTTTTGAATCAGAGGACTATTAATCTCTGAATCATATCTTGCAGCTATTCTGCATCTCTCTTCATTAAACTCGTCAAGATGAGCAAGCTTTACTCTGAGTAGCCCTGCCTGCATTTCATCAAGACGACTATTGCTACCCACCATCATGTTGTGATATCGTTTCTCAGATCCATAGTTTCGGAAGATACGGAACTGCTTAGCAAGCTCTTCATTATCTGTTACAATACATCCTGCATCCCCAAAAGCACCACAGCCTTTACTTGGATAGAAGCTAAAACATCCAACATCTCCGAATGTTCCAACGCTCTGCCCCTTCCAGTGATTACCATGACTTTGTGCACAATCTTCTACCACCTTCAGATTGTATTTATTTGCGATATCCATGATTTTTGTCATATCACAAGCCTGTCCAAACAGATGAACAGATAGAATTGCTTTCGTATTTGGGGTAATTGCTTCCTCTATTTTCGTAGCATCGATGTTATCGTACTTATCAGGCTCTACAAAAATAGGATTAGCCCCGTTCATAGTGATACCCATAACACATGCAATATACGCATTTGCACACACGACAACATCATCACCAGCTTTAATATCAAGAAGCCGGAATGATATCCAAAGTGCATCTAGACCACTCGCTAACCCGACACAATACTTTGAGCCAATATAACTAGCCCACTCCTCTTCGAAAGCTGATACTTCTTTGCCCAAGATATACCATCCCGAGCGAAGCACTTCCAATGCCTTATGCTCATATTCCTCAGCATGAAGAGAATACTGTCTTCCCAAATTATTTGGCATTATCATTTTCCACTCAACTCCCTTTTTATTATCTTCATAAATTTATCAGAAACATTCTCCCAAGCAAATTGCTGAATATCCATTAGCGCCTTTTTCCTTTTTCCAATTGCTGTTGCTCTATCCTTATCGATTTCAATTATCGCTTCAGCTATTTCTTCAGGTTTTTCTACACCAACAATATAAGCATTAGTTTCATCTGCCGGAATGTATCCTGTTGTGATTACAGTTGAACCAACGGCCATTGCTTCTATAACAGGATAATGCACTGCTCCTAATTGGATGTGTCCGGGGGCAACCACCACATCCATTTCTCGGTAAAAAGATGATAGTTTGCTATCACCATCTGGCTTCACAAAATGATGCTCAACTGTATCAAAATCATTAAAAGCAATATAAAAATCTATATTATACCCTCTTTCTTCAAGGATTTTTACAGCGTTACATACATCTTGTGACCCTTTCCACTTTTCTTTGCGACCTATACAGCCTACCTTAAGCACCTTATTAAACTGCGCTACGTCTTTAGGATAGTACAGTTTCAAATCCAAGCCAGGATAAACAACATCTCGAGCTCTCAGACTTTTATAATTAGTGTATAGTTCTGAATTAACTATTCTATGAAGTGGCAGTTTATAGCTGACTTTTACAAATTCCAACCACAAACCTCTTCTATTATCAAACTCTGCTTCAGCCTCATATGCCTGAATATAGTAAAAATTTTTCGTAAAATTAGCTTTCAAAATGGAGGCCATAAAAATCAAATAGGCAGAAAGTGGGTAAACTCCAATAATTGCATCATACGAATCAAAACGATGAATCAAATACTTTACTATTTCTCGCTTTCTTTTAAAAATTTTAATATTTATCTTATTTGATAAGGGAAAATAGATTTCCGCATCTCCTTTTGTGAGAATATCTACCTCATTTCCCGTTTTAACCCATGTATTCGCAATATTCGTAACAACTCTAACACCACCATATTTTCCAAAAATAAATAAAGGAAATACTATTTTCATGTTTGAACAATCCGCCTCCATTCACTATCGCTACTTAAAACTTACCAAACTGTACATCCTTATAAAATCTTTTACCAAAACAGATTGTTGTCAAAAATGGCCTGAGTGACGCTCTCATAATAGAATGCCGACGGAGACAATTCTTTGTAAAACAAAAACACAGCTAATAAAATGGCGGTCAATTTAAACAGTTTGTCTAATGTATACATCTTTCTATTGACCTTCTTTATGTCATACGTCAATGAAATATAATACAGCACCCATGTATTTCTAATAATTCTGACAAATTCAGAATTAATAATTATAAATGGTACAAAGCACAAAACTAATGCCAAAATTCTGATCATGGTTCCTGAAATAACTAGATCTTCACCTGGCTGATAATATCTTTTTGTAAGTGACTCCTTATAATAACATACAAAAAAACACACTATAATTAGTATTCCATAGACAAACGCGCCACCTCGATAACTTTCATTAAACGTAATATAATATTGAATTTGGGCAGCATGTGAACTTATGAACGGAATATGATTGATAAACTGTGGCAACAAAGAAATTGTTGCCGTTAAAAAAGCAGTAATACCAATAGCAATCAACATCAAGTGTTTTGTGTTCTTAACGTATACTAGTAAAAAAATCATATAGATGATTGCAAGAATATGAAATTGAGATGCAATCAAAATAGCAATTGCATACTTTATTCCACCTTTAGGCCACTCCTCTTCTAAGTATTTTAATGAGAAGAGTGCTATTGTATATGCCACAAAGTTCCCTAGTTGAACAACATCAAGCAAGAAAGGATATACCAAATATAGAGCAAAAACAAATACCCATTTTTCTGAGTATCGTCTAATGGTTTTCGTTAACAAGAAAAGCCCGATAAACACTTCAATGGCTCTAAATAGCTGATATGATACACCTATTTTATGAAAAATCACTTGAAACAGATATAATAACGAAGAAGTATGGCTGGCATTTACAAGATTTGTATATCGATATTCATACTCAAAATAATCTGGATTATTGGTATTACCGCCACCGATAACAAACGCAAAGAGAAATAGACCTATTAAAACAAGTGCTCTAAATAGTTCAGATGTTTGATATTTTATTTTCATAGTTCTTATTCTCATCAAAATACCCCTGCCAATACTTCAGCTATAGTTATCCATTTTCGCGAAATCCTTAAGTGACTATTCGCCAAATACTTTATCAAACCGGCTTTAGCTCTTATGTTTGTATTGCAATGGGCAGAGCAATATACCAGTTTTTTATTCTCTGGTGCAATATAGTTTCCATATTTATCGTTAATTTGTTTTAGCATTCCACTTCTAATTCTTCTGCCTTTTTTCAAACTAGAAATAGAAATTCTTTTTGAAAAAGAAATCTTGTTCCCCAGCTCATTGTTTCCATGTTGTCTGTAGCTTATATGAGGAGTCTTATCAAAAAAAACATACCCTCCACACAAGATGCAGATCATGTATATCCAATGATCATGCATTATGACTCTCTCTGGTATATATGCAGCTACCAAATCCCTTAGCTTACTGTTAAAAACCATGGTACAACCGGTAGCATTATTCCCAACTAAAACCTTTATCGGATCATATACTTTTTTTTCAATCCTGCTGCTTGTTTCTTCTATTACATTAAGTTGTTCATCCACAACTCTTGTTGTAGACAAATAAAGAGCTTCCACATCTTGGTGATTATCAAGACATTCAACAGCTACCTGCAATTTATCACAGTCCCAAACATCGTCCTGATCACACAAGGCATAATAATCGTATTTTTCTGCAACCTTGATGATTTCAAAAAAGCTTTTAATGACTCCAATGTTTTCACCTTGGATTATATGAATTTTTTCACCATATTCTTGTTCCAAGATATCTCTCGTACTATCTGTTGAGCCATCGTCTCTTACGAACAAATCAACATTTACGCCTTCTTGATGTATAACAGAATTCAGTTGTTCACGTATATATTTTTCGCCATTATAGCTCGATAGAAGTACAGCTACGTTACTTTTGCTCATTTGACAATAATGCCTCCCCCAAAGCTCTTAAATAGGCATCACCATCAGTTTTATCCGGCTCCAAATACGCTCCTTCGGACCACTCATTCCAAGCTGTGATAAACAGGTAATCATTTCCGTAAGCCCTATTTATTTTACTCACTAAATCTTTCACGTATTTCCCGAATTTTTCCGGAGATGATCCGATTAGTATCCTCCCTGCTTTTCCTCTTCGGGATGTATTGTCCCAGTTAACAATAGCACACGCTATATCTTTTTTATCGATTGGGTCAAATGCGATGATCTTCTCCCAAACTTCATCATAAGATGTTTTCCGGAGTTTCAAAAAAATGTCCGAAGGGCTTTTGTTGAATATCTTAAAAAAGAAATCATTTGTCAGTCGTAGAAGGTTTATGACCATCCCACTTTTTTTACTATTTTCAATCTCGTGCAGCGCGTGAACTGGTTGAAAATGGATTTTATAATCAAAAATTTGTCTGGTCATCAGTTCATTCTTCTCAGCTACGATGTATTGATACATTAAAACAATACCAGGAAAGCCCTCTTCCACTATTCGTTTGCGAAAATAATCAACCGTCTCATTCAGATTCGGCATTTCATCTGGGGAATAGATTACAAGAACCGGTTTTCCATCTTCTTTTATGTATCTCTCATCTCTGAAAAATCTTAAAAAATACTGAAAATGCTTCTCTAAATCACCTTTTTCATAATAGTCATGAGATATAAGAACTTCATTCCCATTTCCTGACCATATTTTTGTCCAATTCTGATTTGCCCAACATAAACAAAATGGAAAATCCAATTTGGAATTATTCAGAAACTGCTCCACAGGTTTTTCTAATAATAAATGACCATTGAACCAATAGTGATAGAAGCAGAAACCATAAACGCCATTTTCTTTAGCTAGCTTAATCTGCCATTCTTTAACTCTATCATCCAACAGGCAGTAGTAATTATCATTCATAGGAACTTTTGGTTGTTCATGTCCAGAGAAAAGCGGCTTTGCATTTTTGACGTTAGTCCACTCTGTAAAACCCTCTCCCCACCATTTGTTGTTTTCTTCTATCTCATGAAACTGAGGCAAATATAACGCAATTGCTTTCATATTCTATTCTCCAAGCTATTTTCTCTTCAATATAAGGGAACGACTAATCATAATTCTAAAATATATCTTTTCTAATGCTGAATAAGGACTGCCCCCCCCAGTAGCACTGGCATTATCGCCATGAC
Organism: Lachnospiraceae bacterium C10; assembly: GCA_900100095.1. Taxonomy (GTDB): domain Bacteria; phylum Bacillota; class Clostridia; order Lachnospirales; family Lachnospiraceae; genus Weimeria. The sequence continues at coordinate 14,262 of FMTN01000032.1, read as the reverse complement.
GTCGGTATTCAATAAGCTTTTCTGGTATGAAAATACTCTTACCATATTTTTCTGCATTCAAGCCTATCCATTGATCATGCATTGGCAGTTTCTTTGGGAAAGGTAAAACCTTATCTTTCAAAGAACTTCTGAATGCCATGCAGCACCCCATATAACTATTCTTGATGATATTTCTAAGTATTCCGGTTCTACATTTTCGTATTTCAAAAAAAGATGGACATATCACGTTAAGATTACTATCAACAATTATAGCATCTGAGGTTACACAATCGTATTTGTCGAGATATCCAAGCATGACTTCAACTTTATTCCCCATCCAGATATCATCCTGGTCAGCCAAAAAGATATACTCTCCGTTTGCATGATATAAAGCATTTTCCATATTATATATAGGGGATTTATAATGGTTATTCGTATACAGATGGATTCTTTTATCATTATATTCATTAATGATAGCTACCGTTGAATCTGTAGATGAGTCATCAGAAATAACGATCTCGTCATTGTCTCCAATCTGACATAGTATAGAATCCAATTGTTCTTTAATATACTTTTCCCCATTATAAGTCGGAATACAAACCGAAATCATTTACACGCTCCTCATCCTATAATATTCCTAACAGCCCTATTAAATACTCCGGAGGAAAGATGGTCTTCAAAAAAGGCTCTGGAATTATTTCTGTCTTCTATTTCTGCAATGTGAATATCATCAGAGATATTCACACCACATTTATATTTTTCAATAATGTCCCAAGTATCACCCTTGATATTGTTTATAATTGGGAGTCCGAATTCGAAATAATCAATACTCTTCATCGTAAGTCCGACACAGACTGTATCCTTCATCATGTTAAGACCATAATGGCAGGAATCAAAAATCCTCTGCTTTTCAGTTCTATCAAATACCTTACCGTGGTCAACTACTTCTGCACCAGTGGCTTTGACCTTACTGATAAGCTCTGACTTCTTCTCTCCGTCTCCTACGATGTGTAAAACAGTCTGCTGCTTTTTCTGGCATTCCTGAACAATGGCTACAATGCCATCAATATCAATAATGTTGTTGATGCTGCCTAAATAACATAATGAAATCTTGTTTTCCGGAAGACTCAAGTGGGGCTCATACCCCTTATCCTCTCTGGCAAGATACAGTGTTTCTACTCTCTGATTCTTAAGTCCATCAGCCAGAACCTTTTGATACAGATTGCATTCCGTAACAACCACATCTGCATACCTCAGATGCTTATCCCTTAGGCTTTTCCAAGGAAATAGCAGTGGCTTGATCTTACCGACCGGCATTGTTTCTGGCCAGAGATCGATAAGATCTATAATTAGTTTAATATTACTGTGATTCCGCTTAACCCTTGCTGCATCTCTTATAAACACATTTGGTGGGGCTAAAACCCAGAGCAAATCAATGTCCTCACCGTTCTTATCTATATAACCAAAAACGGATTTGCTGAGCTTAATGTGACTGATAAGACGATCTGGGCTTATGTTTTTCTTATATGGCTCTGCATGGAAGAACTCGAATCCTTCCTTCTTATCTGTTCTATAAACCTTCTCGAAGTGCCGATAATCGGAAAGGAAGCACCTTACTGTATGCCCTTCCTCGGTCAGAATCTTATATAACAAATCAACTCTATGTTCCCATGTATCGAAGCAGTCTACTATTACTATGTTCATGACGGCTGCTCCTTGATCCTGAACTTCTTCTCGTCTTCAAATATCTCAATTCTGCTATATATGTAATTAGTATCTATAGAAATCCCCGTACGATAACCTTTGCTTTTTAACAAATCAACAATGCCGTCTTTTAACTCCAAATTCTTGTCCAAGCCAAAGTCCAAACACTTTATTTCTACAGCCAGTTCATCCCACGTTTTTCTCGTTACCAGATTTATCATATGGTTAATAGCAACACCACAGCCGACTTTTTCATTCACTCTCTCCAACTCATTAAGAAAGTTACGGACTATCTCAACCCTATTCAAGTGATTTACCTCATCGTCGTCTACGCCGTAAACATCAATCTTATACGTCGGGAACTTAACCACAACAGACGGTGTCGCAAACATGGTACTTATGTACGCTGGGAAATGCTCTTCAATCTCATCAATGTCAAACAATTCCCCTTTATCATGAAGTACCTTCCATGTTTCCTGAGATAATTCTTCTAAATCTTTCGCTTTCTCCATCGACAGTTGATAATTGAAATCTTTACTTGAAATAATGTGTTTCACTATGATTCCGTCCTTTTAATTGATTCTCTCAAACTTACCTTCTGGTAATTGAAACCATATTGACTCATTCCACGGTCATAACTCATATTTCCAAAAGCCTTGTTTGCCATTCCAGAAATCTTTCCTGGAATGTGAGATGCCAAACCGACAACCCAGTTCCATGCCTTGGACACCCTGACCTTGTGTCCACTTACTTCCCCGATGATTTTTACCATCTCCGAAGTTCTTGCATATTCAGCATTCTGCGGCCAGAAGACACCAGCTTCGCCTCTTATCATTACCTGGCACAGGAACTCACAGAGGTTCTCTATATAAAGCATCGATCTTTCATTCTGTACGTCCGGGAAGATTGGCAGCTTCTTCGCCATTTTAGCAAGCGTAGGATAATTTCCTTTGCTTCCTTTTCCGTATATCATTGGAGGCCTGAGAACCGTCACGGTAAATCTGTCATCTGCCAGCTCTCTCACGCCCTTATCTGCCTGCCACTTACTGTCGCCATAGAAATTGGCAGGTTCGGGTTCTGTGTCAGCTGTGATCCTTTTCTGCTTACCGTATGGAGCCGAATCACCATATACAATCGCCGATGACATGAACACAAACTGTTTTACACCATCTGCCTTAGCCTTTTTTGCCGTCTCAATAGAAAGATCCGTATTGATGGCATAATACTTTGCCTTTACCTCATCGCTAACATTTCCCACATCAGCATGAGCGATTCCGGACACATGATAGACAACATCGTATGCCGAGAAATCCTTCTCTCTCCAGCTGCCATCAATCATGTCTACTGTATCTATAGAAAGCTCTGAGCTATAGTGCTCATGAACATAATTCTCAAAGGATACGCCTATGTAACTATTTGCACCGGTGATCAATACCTTCTTCACTGGCTTTACTCCTTTTTATGTATCTCTCCTGTACCGCCTTCAACTACTCCATCGCTCTTCGCCACAGAGAAGATGGTTCCGATAAAGCACTTCACATCAAACGGAAAACTGATCCGCTTTACGTAATCTCCATCCAACTTGGCCTTATCAACAATTTCCAGCTCATCTCTGCCATTGATCTGAGCCCAACCGGTCAGCCCAGGCTTGATGTCATTCGCGCCATACTTGTCTCTCTCTGCCGTCAGCAAATCCTGATTCCAGAGTCCCGGGCGCGGTCCAATCACGCTCATGTTGCCTACGAAAATGTCCCAGATCTGCGGCAGCTCGTCCAATGAATGTGCGCGGATAAATTTGCCGCTCTTCGTTATGTACTGCTCCGGGTTATCAAGCATATGCGTGGGGACGTTTTTGGGGGTCGCACATTTCATAGACCGTAGCTTATGCAATCTGAAATACTGCTTATCCTTTCCAATTCTCTTTTGTGTGAACAGCACAGGACCGGGGTCATCGATAACTATCCACAGCGCGAGGACAAGGAATACAGGGGACAGGACTACGAGACCTCCGAAAGACAGGATGATATCTATTCCACGCTTTATGTACTTCTCATAAACTCCGGCCTTGTGCTCCGTCTCGCCTACCGCTTCCAGATGTCCACAGACGCCGTCAGCATTTGCCGGTTCCGTCTCATCCTCAACGAACTTTACTTTTTTCCCCTCCATGGGATTTCGCTCTTCTGGCTTGTCTCTATATACCGATCCCGGTTTCTTTATTGCCGCTACCACAGCCATTCCCGCTGCAACAGCGCCTAGTGCAGTTATTACTTTTCCCAAAGCGTGCATGTATAATTTCTCCAGTCCTATTTGACTACTTGTCCAGCTTCAACCTTCCCGTTGGCTCGTTTCCCTGCTCCAACTATCGCCCCAGTGTTTATGTGGCTGAAATCTTCCACAATGGCATCGTGGTCAACAAGTGCCCCTATGGAAACTATGCAACCGATACCGATGTGTACATTCGTGTGGATGACAGCGCCGGGGAGAACTATGCTCCCTGGGCCAATGGCCACAGTTGGTGATACATAAGCTCTTGGATGGATCAAGCTCATCAGCGGGGCATTGATGTTTTGAAGCCTGGTAATCAGCTTCCGTCTTATTTCGTTGTTCCCGATGCTGACGATCACGCCGTCATAATTGGTCGCCGCAGCTTCAAGCTGGTCTATTACACCGACAGCATCCGGATGATAGTCATCAAGGAAATTTATCTTTTCATATCCACACGCTTCAGCGCATTCAGCCACAACCTGTCCATGGCCTCCCGCGCCGATTATTAAAATACTCTTCATGTCTCCTACATCCTCTTTGTCAAGTTCCTACCATCACACAATCAGAACGACATCCTTGTCCTTCATGTGGATTTCAACGCGATTCTCATCCATCTGCACATCCACAATCTTGTGTTTATCGAAGATGTGCGTTCCATCGATCCGGTAGAAGCTGCCCTCATCAATCACTTCAGCCGCTTCACCCAGCCGATATGTGCCGTGTGGATATCGGATTTCTTTCACCTTGTTGTCCGTTAAGTTCATGTTCTGCTCCTTCAGCGTGATCTTAATTGCAGTCTAAGATGGTGCTCACCACCGTCTTCAAATCATCCAAGACCGCAGTAATGCAGTTTTCAACGCGGTCTAAGATGGTGTTCTTGCGGTCTTCACTGTGATCTAAGATGGTGTTTTGCACCGTCATTACTGCGATCTGAGCGTGGTTGATATGGTGCTCACTACCGTCTTAACTGCGGTCTGAGCATCCCAAAGCGCCGTCCTACCTGCCCCTCTCACACAGCCTGCTTCCGTCATCACAAACATGGCGAACTCATTCATCACTCGGGCAACGGGGCTTAGGTTGTGGTAATATGATGGCTTTGTCTTCCACACCGACCTCGTTCTCTGCCCATTCCAACCTGTGACTATCATCACAAGCTCGAATCGTCAGAGACATCCACACTCGTCCCCGCTCTCCTCGTTATTGGCTCCCTTCAACCTCCCCAATAAACTTAAAGACGTCCGGTATCCGTGAAAACTACTTCCCGAGTAATCAAGAACCCCTCTGCTATGTCTTTTACATCTCTCTCAACCCAGACCGTCTCTTGCTATGTTTTTTACATTTCATTTTTCCCAGACCGTCTCTTTAAGACAGACGGTGAGCAGTCATTTTATGACTGGATTCTCAGGTACGGTGTGGTTTACATCCGGTCGTCGCCGGAGTATGTTTTGTACATTTTTGAAGCGCCCAGTTCTCCTTTTGTTGCTTTTGCACAAAATATAGGGGTTATCCGGGCGTTTTAAGCAGCATTTTCAGGTACTTTATTACAAAGTGCGAGGTCACTGACTGTCTTAAAGACGTTATTACCATTAAAACTGATGATACTATAATCGCCAAACAGGCCCGTCTGAACGCCATGATAGGTAGCCCCCAGACTTTCCGCTGCATCTTCCACAATGAGCGCACCATGTTCATCTGCAATTCTTCTTATTTCATCGATCTTCCCTGGGGTTCCATAGAGGTGCGCAACAACAATAAGACGTACTTCCGGATAAATTTCGAAAGCTTTCTCCAACGCCTTAGGATCCATATTCCATGTGTCTGTCTCGGTGTCGATAAAAACGGCCTCTCCACCCTCATATGCCACAGGATTTACGGTAGCGTCAAAGGTCATATCAGAACAGAATACTTTTCTTCCTTCCAACACACCATGGCCAACCTTAGCCGCTCCATAGAGACGTTCCCCGGCAAGGCGAATTGCAAGGTGTAATGCTGCTGTTCCGGAGCTGAGACCTACGGCATAAGGGATGTTCAGATAATCTGCAATCTGCTTCTCCACCTCATTTATATTTGCCCCTACCGTACTTACCCAGTTCGTCCGAATCGCTTCATCTACCCACTTCTGCTCGTTTCCATGCATGGTAGGGCTTGATAACCATATTTTGGATTCAAATGGTTCTATATCTTTAAATCTAGGATCTTTTAAAAAGTCGTACACTGTAATATCGCTCCTCTAATTCCTGAATTCTATCGTTTGCTGATAGTTTTTCACACAGCCCCCTCTAATAGCACCTTATCACCGATCATGAAAAAAGCCATGGCTTCGCCATCACTGCGGCGCAAAGCCCCAGCGGCAAAACCATGTGTCCGGTGCTACGGTACCGGCTGCGTATACAACTCAGTATGTGTTCCCTTCCTATCTTTACCTGACCAATCATCAGGCTAAAATACAACTATTCTAGTTTACCACTCTATATCGTAAAACGCAAACAATCGCATCAATTATGGGCATCCCTTCGAACCACGCAGTCCATCCCCATCTCCACGTTTGTTGTATTACCAAATAACAGCATGGAAACCGTGACGGTACGCTTGCCCGGGTTGATCTTCACCACTTCCAGCGGAATGTCACCGTAGATTCCTGTGGTGTTGATGACATAATCTCCCACCTGGTAGCCATACAGTTCCGCTTCCTCCACCTTGTCCTTACGGGCGGCGTTGATCTTCTGCCAGGCCTTCCAGTCCCAAGTGTTGGCCGGCTCCTGCCCGGACTGATCGGAATGGTCTTTCGTTTTCTGCTCCTGCTTCGCCTGCTCGATCCAGTCGATCTTCGGATCCTTGTCCATCCACAGACAAAACTTTACCCGGCGGATCTCCCCAAGCATCGGCAGCTCCACGATGGCGCGCCTGTGGGGGATATCCATTCGAACAATCTGGTCCCGATACTGCGCCAGGGGACCGATGACCCGGACGATCTTGCGACTATGGTTAAGCTCCAAGTAGCTCACACGGAGCATTCCATCCGAGAGGATGGAATCGAAGAACTGCTCCTCCTCCGGATATAGCGATGCGAATGCCTTCTCCTCCCCCTCTTCTATGTAGAGTACCGAAGACATCTTCGGTAATGCCTTAAGCTCCTGATAAACCTGTCGTGGCGTATCCGTCTCCAGGAACACATATCCCGGGAACATCGTCTTGACGTTGATATGCCCTATGCCTTCCCTGCGCCACACATCCTCAAACAGTGGCACGAAGCAGCGCTTGTAGCTGTTCTTATCCACATGCGTATTGATCCAGGCGCACACCTCTTGCTCCTGACCCGTTCGGGTCTGTATTACGTACCACATCTATTCCCTCACCGCAACCTTCCTTGCAACCTTCGTTGTGGTTCCTTTGCTAAATTTCCTATATAAATTCCTGCGCTCCGCCATTATACCATATCTCTCCTACGCTTTATATTCCCCGCCACACCAAAAAGCATTAGGTGATTTTTATACTATTTCTATCAGGCTCCTGCCTCACTTCAAAAGCTTTTTTATCTCCTTTTCATTCTGCTTTGTAAAGTTGGAAAGCTCATAGGATCGTATACGCTCCTTAACCATGTACGGAACAACAAATCCATTTTTTACAAGTGTTGCAAGTCGATTGATTACAGTCTTATTTGTAACCTTAAGCTCTTTGCTGACTTCGATAGGCGTGAACTCTCTTTTGTAGTTCTTCATGAGAAGTAAGAGCAATTCTTTCTCTTTACCTTTTAGATACGAAAGGCTTCCTTCCAACTCCTCGCCATTTGAACTCTCTGATAATTCACAAACCTTATTTGAATACAGCAGAACCATACGAAGAAAATAATTGATCCAAATCTCTGGGTGAGGGGGATTATCACGCCCTGAATAATACAGTGCAGGAAGCCCCATCTGAATGGATTCATAGTATTCATCAATATCATATGCGAAATACTCTTCTAATGAGCCAATGCCATTAAACCCATATCCGTTGATATCTAAAATATATCCCGAAAGCAATCTTGCTGTTCTCCCATTTCCATCTTTAAACGGATGAATAGTTACCAGCTGATAATGAACCACTGCTGCAACGATGAGCGGATGATCATCTGTTGTATTTACATATTCTACCAATTCATCCAACAAATCCGGTATATCAATATATTCCGGCGGAATGTAATCCGGATTTCCTGTTTGAGAATCATATACAGCAAATAATACTCCAGGCGGCATTGGTCCTCGAAGTCCTATCTTTTCTTTTGATGCTCCCTTTTCAACATACTTCTGTACATCCAATATCAGTTTTTTGGAAAACTGCTCCTTTTTAGCTGCCTTCTCTTCCAGATAATTCAATGCCAGAAAATAATTGCGAACCTCCTGCTCCGGTTTAAGATAATGCTTTCGCTCGTCACTATCTATAACCTCATCCACCTGCTTCTCTGATAAAGGATTCCCCTCAATTTTTGTAGATGCATAGGAGCTTTTCTTTTTTGAATTTTTCCGTAACTTACTTGCTACAGCAACAGGCAGCGAAACCTCTGAAACCTTATACCTATTTTTATCAATCTCCGTAATATACTTTAATATCTCGTTTGACAAAGTAGCTTTAATCATAAAAAGCGCCCTCCCGACACATATATTATATCACGAGAGCGCCAATTTTTTCATTAAAATTACACTATTTTTTCACTATTTTACATTATCTCCTCCACTATTTTCCACTATCTTCTATCTGTTCAAAAAATCATAGAAATACTTCGTCAGCAGACCTTCTGTATCTATGTCCTCTTCATCTATGACATTTCTTAAACCATAAACGACAGTGTTCATTTTCACACGCTTATTTTCAACCGTTCTTATAGGATTCTTTCTGGAACGTATGGAAGTATCCACGGCACATACGTCGAGATACATTTATCTCTTGATTCATGGATTTAGCTTTGCAGTTTTTTCTCTGCGCGGACGTATCCCATCAAAAGTCTTTTCCTTCGGTGTCTTTCCAGAAAAGAAGCAAATGCTGTTGACCATTCCTGCTGCATGCCTTCTTTTTGACATATAGCCTTAATTTCTTTGAGAATAGCTGTTGCTTCCATATAATCCTTTTTATTGCTTGTTACACAAAGTCCTTCACATTCCTTCCAATAAATACTCACGATATCTTTTGGGTACTTGGATACTAACTGCTTTGTCAAATTGTGATTGTAATCTATACCAAAATAATAATCTCTTCTGGAAGGATGTTCTTTAAGGTATGGCTTCTTTTTCTCATAATTTTCAGAATAATACTCATACATTAGTTTTGTCATGGTACTGACATCGCGACTCTTTTTTATTGCGGTTTTATATAGGTCAAGTATTTTCCTTTCCTGCTTCTTTCGTTTATACGCTTTAAATAACCATTCATAAACCTCATCTAATCGCCCATTGCATTTTTTTAATGCTTCTTCTACAAGACTTATGGCTTTATCCATCTGCTTGTTTTTCTTATAATAGTCAGCTAAGCGTATATAATCTGAGCCATACTCCAGATTTTTAGACTGCAACTCTATGAATGTTTCATCCTTACCATATTTCAGATAAATGCCTGCAGCATACTTTCTATAGTAATCGCTGGAAGATTCGCTAATCTTATCTGCAAGATACAGTTTTTCTTCCTTTGACTGACACAATATCTCGCATGTATCGATTAGCGTATCATCGAACCCGCTGTTCCCGATATAAAACTGTTCCAGCATGCTATCTACTATGTCTCGTCTGCATTCCCACGAAATCTTATTCTTTTTAGCAAGCTCATCAATCTTATCCAAGGCATCATAAACATCATCTTCGTTGTACGTTCCGCCATACATATTGGCATCATCTATGATATCCTCAGCCACAGACCAATAATGTTGGATTTGCTTTTCAACGATCAGTGATGAATCACTTTTTTTACCCTTTTTGCTACAATAATCCAAAAGCCATTCTTCAGCATCTTCGCTATAGTTTGAGAGCTTGGAAATAATACTATACAATTCGGTTCTTTCCTGATTCGCCAGTAGTTTCTTAACCGTATCTATGTTCATAATCCATCACCATTCAATCAGTTGATCTTTCCGCAGCATTTCTTATATTCTAATCCGGATCCGCAGGGACAAGGATCATTCGGATATATCCACATTCTTAGAGCGACCGGTGTATCTGGCCGCTCTTTTTTGCAGCCATATATGAATCCTTAAACATCCGTTTCATACCACCACCTATAAGGATGTTGTAAGGCATTACCAGACCGTCTGATATGATAACATCCCGGAACGGCATAAACGTTGCTTCGATTATCAGCGGCATGGGGGCTCCAAAAAACATCTCTTTCCAACTCGATATTATACCGCTCACCTGATACACCTCTCCATCTTCCATAGAGATGAAGATAGTTCCTTTTTTCAGGTGCCGTTCCATCATGAATCTTCCCTGAACCCGCCGCTTCCAACTTTGAATAATCTTCCTGTGATCCTCCGGCAGATCATTGTTCTCCTTCAGATAATCGTCAATGATAGTGACGTCTGCCCACAGCTTATTCGCCACCTTTTTCACTTCTGCCGGATCCAGTTCCTTTGCTGTCGCGATACTCTTCAGTTTTCGGTTGACACGATACTTCTTATTCACATAGTCGAGCAGCGGCAACCATAACTTATAATACAATTGTCCATCTTCCTGAGATAAAGTCATCGATTATTCCTCCGTCTTCAAAAAGCCATGATCTCATCGAATGATCTGGGGCTGTTCTCTACCACTTTCAGCAGTTCCTGCTCAAGAAAAGCAACAACATCTAGTGAGATTGATTTTCTTTTATAGCTATATGTTGTTGTGATTTTACATTAATTCCGTCAATTCGTTTGCTTTTTACGATTTTTGCAACCAAAGTACAACCATCAACCTTGCATAAGATTGTAAGGCCTGATATCTGACATATCAACAATCTTACCTGTTACCTTAAGCATATCAAGATCATACTGATTCTGAATGTTAAGCCAAAACTGAGGAGTTGTTCCAAAGTACATTGCGAATCTCATAGCAGTGTCAGCTGTAATTCCTCTCTTTCCGTTTAGAATATCACTGATTCGCGACTGAGGAATATGAACCTCCTTGGCAAGTCTATATGCTGTTACATTCATTGGTCCCAAAAACTCCTCCTGTAATATTTCTCCAGGTGATACAGGTCCTAAATCTATCATATAGGTCACCTCCTTAGTGATAATCTCCAATTTCTTCAATAATTACGTTTCCGTTATTCCAATAGAAACATATTCTATACTGATCGTTTATTCTAATGCTATGCTGGCCTTCGCGATCGCCTTTTAATGCTTCAAGATGATTAGAAGGCGGTATTCTCAAATCATTAATGCTTGCAGCCGAGTGAATCATTACAAGCTTTCTTCTCGCTGTCTTCTGAATGTCATGAGGCAGCTTCGTCGAGAAATTCATATTCCATATTTTTTCGGCCTCTTTATCATGCCATTCTGCTATCATTTACTTCTGTTCTCCATTAGTACTTCTGTTTTAAAGATATACCTTATTACTCGTTTTGTCAATCCCTCTACTCAATAAATCTTGTTCATTTCTTCATATCTACTGCACCTGTTTGTTACATTGTAAGCGCATAACCTTCCACCGTAGTGATTATTCACGGCAAATTTGAAATAATAACAATAACGAAATTTTTGGAGTATTTTACTCCAAGTGATGATTGTAGAGAATTCGTCATTGGAGTACTTCACTACAAACGGAGGTTGTTGTTATGAGAAAAAGATTCACCCAGCAAGAAAAGTTCAACATGATCATGGAGTGCCGGAACAGCGGGCTATCAGATTACATGTGGTGTAAGCAGAACGATATCCCTACCAGTACTTTTTATTACTGGATCAGTCAGTTGAGGAAAGCTGGTTCCGAGCTTCCGCCAAGCGGAAGTGATTCCGGTAGTCAGAGCTTTGTTGAGAAACCGGATATCGTAAGACTTGAAATCGTTGATGAATCTACAAAGCAGGCGGTCTCCTGTGAATCATATGCACCGATAGCAGATACCAGTGGGATCGAGATTCTGTTTGGTAAAGCATGCATTAAGATCCACAACGACGTAAGTCCTGCTTTATTATCACAGGTTATGTCCTGCCTGGGAGGTTCCTTATGATTGGAGACATCTCCCTGGCAGATAACATATATATCATCTGTGGTTATACAGATATGCGAAAGTCCATTGATGGACTTTGCGGCGTAGTCAAGGATCTGCTCGATATCGATGCAGAAAATACGAGGTCGCTGTATCTCTTTTGCGGCAAGCGTAATGATCGTATAAAAGCACTCATTCACGAAGGAGATGGATTTGTGCTTTTATATAAGAGACTCGATTATAAGCTCGGAAGGTATCAGTGGCCGCGTAATAGAAACGAGGTAAAAACCATCACCTGGAAGCAGCTTGATTGGCTGATGTCAGGCCTTGATATCGAACAGCCAAAAGCCATCAAAAGCGGCTGAACCCCCTGATTTCACTGGGTTTTCCGGCCTTTTTCTGGTATAATAGATGTATCAGAAACAGGGAGATTTAACCAATAATGTCAGGTGCAAACGATATCCAACTCAGGGAACTGAAAGATACGATTTTACAACTGAATAAGACGATCAGCACTCAGAATACGCTTATTCTGTCCCTGCAGAAATCGATTGACGAAAGCAATGCGCGTGTATCAGAAAAGGATCAGGTTATTGCTAATCTTCAGGCACAGCTGGAGTATCTGAAGACCAAGCTTTTTGGGTCAACCAGTGAAGTCCGTAAGAACGTTTTTCCCGGACAGCTCAGTATCTTCGATACAGAGGATGATTCTGAAAAGGACGCTGTTCCTGTGGAACCTGAGTTTATCGAGGTTAAGTCTCATAACAGATCACGTAAGCCCAAGGCTACCTATGACGAGATCTTTGAAAATATCAAAACGACGCAGGTAATGGTAGATGAACTTCCGGAAGATGAACGAATCTGTCCTGAATGCGGAAGCCTCATGGAGCCTGTTGGTAAGAAAACAATCCGTACTGAGATCGTGTACCATAAGGCTAGTCTGGAGCGGATCGAATATGTCGCAAACTCCTATCGTTGTCCTAATGCTTATAAGGAAGCAGAAACCCCTTTCCTGCACGATCAATGCAAACCTGCACTGATTGAGGGAAGCTATGTTTCTTCAGGGCTTGCTGCACATGTGATGTATTACAAGTACGTTCTGGCCTGTCCTCTGTATCGTCAGGAACAGGATTTCCTTCATCTTGGTGCCAGGATCAGCCGGTCGACAATGGCAAAATGGATCATCACCTCATCGCAAAAGTATCTGGTTCATATGTATGAGTTCCTGCACAGGAAACTCTGTGAACGCCAGTTTCTTATGGCTGACGAAACCCCGATTCAAGTATTGAAGGAACCCGAACGAAGGCCGCAATCAAAGTCTTATGTCTGGGTGTTCAGAACCGGTGAAGATCAGGGAATCCCGATCGTGCTGTTTCATTATACGCCTACCAGAAAAGGAGCGAATGCAGCCGAGTTTTTGTCCAATGCAGCCGAAGGTTATTTCCTGATGACCGACGGATACAAAGGATACAATAAGGTTCCTGATGCAAACCGCTGTGCTTGCTGGGCACACATTCGAAGATACTGGCTGAAGGCGATTCCTAAAGGCCATGAGCAGGATCACACTCATCCTGCCGTACAAGGGCTTTTGTACTGCGATAAGCTTTTTCGCTATGAACGTCAGTACAAAGAGAAAGGCCTCTCTGTTAAACAGATTTATAAGCGTCGTCTCAAGGATCAAGAACCTGTGATAGATGCTTTTTTGTCGTGGGTTGACGGACTCACACCGAAAACGGGCGACGGAATAATCAAAGCAATCAACTACACCAACGGATGTCGCCCATACCTGAAAAACTATCTTAAGAACGGTGCTTGCAGCTTGAGCAATAATCTCAGCGAGAACGCAATCCGACCAATCGTTATGGGACGGAAAAACTGGCTGTTTAGTGATACTCAGGATGGAGCTGATGCAAGTATGGTCATCTATTCGTTGATCGAAACAGCGAAAGAAAACGGAATCAATCCAGAGAAGTATCTCGAGTATCTACTTGAAAACCGTCTGAGCGCTGAAATGTCAGACGAAGAACTTGAGCGATTCGCTCCATGGGGTGAATCGATACGCGAACAATGCGCGGTATGATTTTTGACCAAACACGATAAAGAAAAGTCTGGCATCCGATTTCGGATGTCTTTCTTTTTTACACGGGGTCAAATAAAGCGCTTACG
>FMTN01000019.1:48141-92019 GCA_900100095.1 Lachnospiraceae bacterium C10 | reverse complement strand
TTGGATTGAAAACCAATAAAACCACCTGCTATGCAGGTGTGTTCCCAATGAGCTTTAGCTTCAAGAAAAGGAAAACCTCCAATGATATAATAGTGCCGGTTCGACAGCCGCACTAAAAAATCAAAAGTATGAAACCAATGTCATTAAGTTAAGTTGTTGACAGCAAAAATTAAGAACCACCCCAATCTCACTTTTGAGAAAAGGGTGGTTCTTTTTAGAGTTATCAATTACTTGTTATTATTAAAGTCAAACTAATTAAGTTAAGTCTTTTAGAATTGTATCTAAATCTGTAAGAACGATTTTCGTTCCTCTTTTGTATAGATTTATAACCTTTGTTACAATTCTATCTAACTCTTTTTGTAAGTTTTTGTTAATTGTTACATCTTCAGTATCTTTATTGGTTTTATATTTTTTATCAATGTATTGCGCCGTTACAGGGCAAACATTTTGTATTAAAAAAGCTCGTCGTTCACCATTAACATAGCCAAAACGAATACCATCAAACTTCCCATGATAACGAGACATCTTTTCTTGGTATAAGCGTTCATATTTTTCTACTTTTGAAGATATTGGCACCATCCAATACAAGCCGTCTTTTTCGAAACAATAGTAACATGGTCTTCCATGAAGTTCTCCATTTACAATTTTATTGCCTAAAAGATTGCAATTTCAAATTTATCATAATATTCATTTTTTATAAAATAAAATTTTCCCGTCTCCATAAATTCACCAACAAAATTGGGGCTTGTATGAAGCAAGCCCCTTAGAATATTTGAACCTCGACCTTTTATAATCCGCATATCGAGTAGCGGAAATATGTGAACCTGTACCTTTTATATTATGCCGATATACAGTCTCGGCAAATAAACAATATGTTGATTTATCTATCCATTTATATAATAACACCTAAATATAAAAATGCAAAACGAGAACGCCATGCAAAAATGTTATAATAAATAATTTTATACAAATATTTTAATCAAAAGGATGGATATTGTATATATGAATAATAATCAAGTTTTCAAACACAAGTGTTATTAGAACATATGGTTGATAAAATGACAACCTATTCGCATTTATTTTCCATTAATTGTAAAATATAAATTTAAAAGATAGCAACGGCATTTAATGCGAAGATTATGAAAAAAATGAATTCATAACAACGAAATACCGAACACCATGTGCAATAATTTTCAAATAATTTAAAACATTTTGAATTAAATTGCGGGGCAGTACTTCTTTTGATAAAATAGACACAATATGTAATAATGAGGGAGAAATCCTAAAAATTGAGAGGAGTATCATGCTTAAAATTGATCATGTAAAGAAACGCTATCGAAAAGTATTGGCTGTCAATGACGTTAGCTTCGAGCTTAAGCCGGGAACGGTGACGGTTCTGCTGGGGCCGAACGGAGCAGGTAAGAGTACCCTGATTAAATCCATCATTGGTTTTCTGCGCTATGAGGGAGAGA
Organism: Lachnospiraceae bacterium C10; assembly: GCA_900100095.1. Lineage (GTDB taxonomy): Bacteria > Bacillota > Clostridia > Lachnospirales > Lachnospiraceae > Weimeria. The sequence continues at coordinate 90,547 of FMTN01000019.1, read as the reverse complement.
TCACGGTTGATGGAATTTTGAACAAGACCACAGAAGCTCGGAAGAAGATTGGTTATATTCCGGAGATTCCGTCTCTGTATCCGAATCTTACCGTGAATGAGCATATGGAATTTCTGGCCAGAGCTTATAAGATGAAGGATTATAAGGATAGAACAAAGGAGCTGTTCGATATCTTTGAGCTTTCCGATAAGACGAAAAAGTTTGGAGATGAGCTGTCCAAGGGAATGCAGCAGAAGTTAAATCTCTGCCTTGGATTGCTTCCTGATCCGGAAGTGATTCTGATGGATGAGCCGATGATCGGACTTGACCCTCATGCGATTCGTAATCTGAAGGAGATCATAGAAAACTACCGTAAGGAAGGTAAGACGCTTCTGGTAAGTACGCATATCATTGACAGTGTCGATATGCTGTGGGATCGTGCATTAATCATGAAGAATGGCGTGTTGCATGCCAATGTGACGAAGGAAGAGCTTGCGGAGGAAGGCAAGACATTGGAAGAGCTGTTCTTTGAGATTACGGAGGGTGATAAAGAATGAATTTACTAGGATATTATATGTCCCATTCCTTTATCAACCAGATTAAAAAGCTTTTTCATACCTGGGTCGTGATCTTCATTTTGGTCTGTGCTGTGATGGGCGGTGTGATCGGATTCGGAATCGGTTCCATGACAGAGCATATGGATCAGGAATCCCAGAAAGTTGAGAAGGAGATTGAGGCGAGTAAAAAGGGCGAGAAGGACAAGTCAAAGGACATGGACCTTAAGGCCATCCTAAAGCAGTCCGGACTGGAAGGAACGGATGCGATTGAACTGATTGCGGCGGTTGGAATTCTTGCGTTGCTTTTATTTGAAGCAGGAAATGCGGATTCATCCGGAAGTAAAATCTTCCTTCCGGCGGATGTTCCGCTGTTGTTTTCATCCCCTCTTCGTTCACAATCGGTCTTGATTTTTCGGTTGTTTTCCAAGATGGGAACCTTTGTCTTTTTGACCATTTATCTGGTTCTATGTAACCAGGCAGTGCTCTCCGGGGTGGATATTACCCTGGGACAGGAACTGATGCTGGTATTGGCCTGGATTTTGATTTATATTACAGCGAAGCTGATATCCGTCGTCCTTTATCTGGATGGCTCGAATCACGAGACTCTTAAGAAAAATATGCGTTACGGGGTGTTGGCGGTTGCCGGTGTTCTGGTAGCGTCCTTCCTGCTTTTCTACAAAAAAAGCGGAATGGTGACCGGACGGGCTGCGATGCAGTTTTTCCATGCGAAGGGAACCAACTGGATCCCGTTATACGGATGGTTGAAAGGGATTGTCACAGAGACACTGTCCGGTTCAATTTCCATGGCGATGATTTATGCAGGGTTATCCCTTTTGCTGATTGCTGTTTTGATTGTCATCATCTATCGTAAGAAGGCGGATTATTATGAGTCTGCGATGGAAGCGGCAGAGAAGATGGCACAGATGCAGGCCAAGATTCAGGATGCACAGGGCGGTGCGAATGTCAGCCTTTTGAAAAAGAAACGGTTTAAATATACCCGTGCATTGGATGGTATTCGGCACGGCTGGGGGGCATGCGTATTCTTTTTCAAGGCAATGCATATCCGCTTCCGTTCCAATGGATTTGGTATTGTAACGAAGACGACGGTTACCTACCTTTGTACCGCGGTTGCAGCAAGCTATTTTGCCAAGGTGGTATGGAAGACCGGTGGTGTCGGCGTTGCATTCCTTGCGCTGGGGGCTATGGTCTTCTACCGTTCCATGGTGAATCCGCTCTCCGAAGATTATCACATGGGTTACTTTATTATGATTCCGGAGAATACCTGGAAGAAGCTTGGATTTTCACTGCTGGCGGGAACAGCAAACTGTATGCTGGATCTTGCGCCGGCCCTTGTGGTTCTTGCAGTTTTAGAGCGCCCGGACGTCTTCTTTTTTGTCATGGGAACCTTAATCCTTCTTACGATGGATTTCTATGCGACGATTGTCGGTGTCTTTATTGAAGCGTCTATTCCACAGTCGCTGGATAAGATGGTGCGGCAGATGTTGCAGTCGATGTTTTTGTATGCGGGTCTTATTCCGGATCTGATCATCATTCTTGTCGGTGTATTGACCGATATCGGTGTGGAGGACATGCTGCCGTGGTGCATTGTATGTAACTTTGGTATTGGAATGATCGTGTACGGAGTTACCCCTCTTTTGATTGACCCGATGGGGGTTCGTGCCCATAAGCCGGAGCTGGCAGATTATACCGGTGATCTGAGGGCGGCGAAGAAGGACTTTTCCTATATCGGATTCGGTGCGACTGTGATGCTGCTTGGAAGTGCAGGCCTTCAGTACGGAATCATGAAGCTGGTTACCCAGGTTGCCCCATCTCTGTTACAGAGCGGGGAAGCGGTTCGTTTCCTGATGATTCTTGTTCCGGAGTACCTGATTGCATTTCCGATTGGAATTCTTCTGATGCGGCATGTGAAGCCGGAGAGGATTGAGAAGAGAGAGCTTGGTGCATGGAATGCGGTCAAGGCTGTGCCGTCTATTATGTTTATGATGGTGGCGGGAAGCTTTGTAAGTTTATTGATCAGTGCCGTTTTGAATCTTTTCTTTGGAAAGGGTGTCATGAATCCGGTTGCAGCGATGGCGTCGGATGGAACGAATATTTTTGTTCAGATTCTGTTCTTTGTTATACTGGCACCGGTGATTGAAGAATTCATTTTCCGTAAGATTCTCATTGATCGGTTAAAGCCTTATGGCGAAGTGATGGCCATTGTCGTTTCTGCCCTTATGTTCGGACTTTTGCACGGTAACTTTTCCCAGATGTTCTATGCATGTGGTATCGGACTGGTTTTTGGAACCATCTATATCAAGACGGGAAGAGTGCAGTACAGTATCATCTGCCATATGATTATCAATCTGTTTGGCGGTGTGATCGCACCGTATGTATTAACGAAGGCAATGAGCGGTATTACGATCAAGCATATAACATTTACTCCGTGGGTGATTGCGCTGATTGTGTATGAAATTCTGATTTTCGTACTCGGTATGATCGGATTTATTGTTATCTGTATTCATACCAGCGGAATGCGCTTTGAAGAGCAGAAGAAGGAACTTCCGAGACGCGGCGTCTTTACCACAGTTATGGGAAATCCGGGAATGCTCATCTACGTTGTATCCTGCCTTGGAATGGCAGTTTACAGCCTGCATTTGTTTTAACTCAGTCGGAGCGAGTCTTGACAAATTTATCGTTCATTCTACCATAGGACGTTGTCAAAAAGGAACACGTTGGTTTTCGCCAAGGTGTTCCTTTTTGTGTATTTTTTAGTTATAATAAATCATACAGTTGTGGAGCGCAACATAGAGAGGAGACATCATGGCAGAAGAGACAATGAAAGATTTTGAGAGGGAGTTAGAAGCATCTTTTCGCAAGATTAATATAGGGGATATTTTAAAAGGAACGGTTGTTGATGTGAATGACGCAGAGATTACCTTAGACCTGAAATACTATGCTCCAGGTATTATTAAGGCAAGGAACCTTTCGGCAGATCCCGGATTTTCTGCAGTGGAGTCTATTCAGAAGGGCGATGAGATTGAAGCTGCCGTACTTCGTCTGGATGACGGAAGAGGCAATATCGAACTTTCCATTCGTGAAGCGGCTGATACCATTGGCTGGGAGAAGCTGGCAGAGGCGAAGGATCGGGAGGATACAATAGAAGTAACCATTCGTGAAGCAGTGAAGGGCGGCTGTGTTGCCTTCGCAGAGGGAATCCGTGGATTTATTCCGGCGTCAAGACTGTCAGCTGATTTCGTTGAGGATCTGGACGCTTACGTTGGGAAGAAGATTTCGGTTCGCGTGATTGAGCTTGATCCGGCGAATAAGAAGCTGATTCTTTCTGCAAGAGAGATACTCAGAGAGGCACAGGAGGAAGAGCGGAATCATGAGATTGCAATGCTCGTTCCGGGTACCGTTTTGGAAGGAACTGTTGCGACGATTATGCCTTATGGTGCATTTGTCAGTCTTTCCAACGGACTGTCCGGTCTGGTGCATATCTCAGAATTTACAGAGCGCAGAATCAAGAGCCCGAAAGAGGTTGTGTCAGAAGGGCAGAAGGTGAAAGTCAAAATTCTTAATACCAAGGAAGGCAAGATTAGCCTGACGATGAAAGGACTGGATGAAAACGGATTAGAAGAACAGGAGGATGTACAGGACGTACCGGTCGAGGAATATTCATCGGATGAGCAGGCTACGACAAGTCTTGGAAGTTTATTATCCGGATTAAAGTTATAAGGAGGAAGTTATGAATAGTGAGCAGTACAGCAGAGCAAACCGTATTACTTTGATTACCTCGACCATTATTATTTTAGCTACAGTTGGATTGGTATTCGCAGGATCTTATCCCAATTTTGATATGAATACAAACGTTGCGGTTGTTGGTGCAATTGCAGGTCTTGTATTGGCATTCCTCGGTGGAACGGTGAAGAAAGCGGAGAAGCTGGGCTCCATCCTGTTAATGGGTGGAACGACGATTTCCTATTTTATTGTAATGGTTAGTACCAACGAACCGGTTTACATTATTATGTCCATGCCGATTCTGGTCAGCTCCATTATCTATTTGAATTTCCGACTGGTTATGATTGGTAATTCCGTTGTGGCAATTTCGTTCCTAATTGTATTTATTCGTAATGCAATGGCAGGATTGGTCACACTTAATAGTATTGTGCTCCTCGTCATGACAATCATTGCCTGTGTTTCGGCAGCAACGGTTAACCGGATGCTCCTTACATTTAATAATGAAAATAATGATAAGATACGCAGACATCTTGATGTGGCACGCGATACCAACGATACCTTAACCGACATCGCAGATAATATCACATCATTGTTCAACGAGGCAGAGGACACAGTGGCAGCCCTTCGAGAGATTATTTCTGCGAATAAGGACAGCATGGAACAGATTGCTCATAGTACAGAGAATACGGCAGAGGCTGTTCAGGATCAGGCGGTTCGCAGTCAGGAGATTCAGACACAGGCCAATGATACAGAAGATAGTCGTATGCAAATGCTCGATGCTTCCAAGGAGGCACAGAAGGCGATTGCTGATGGTACACAAATTATCTCTAATCTTAAGATCAGCACCGATCGTGTTATGGATGCAAGTGCTACAACCGTGGATGCGACCGTTGCCGTTACCAATAAGGTAGAAGAGGTACGCGGTATCGTAGGCAATATCATGGCGATTTCCAATCAGACGAACCTTCTGGCATTGAATGCTTCCATCGAGGCAGCACGAGCAGGTGAAGCCGGTAGAGGATTTGCTGTCGTAGCAGATGAGATTCGAGGACTGTCCGAACAGACCAACAATGCATCGACACAGATTACAGAGATTATCGATGAGCTGACAACGGATGCGGGTAAGGCTCTTGAGAGCACCAATCACACAGCGGATACGCTCCAGCAGCAGAATGAAATGATCGGTTCGGTGGGAGAGAATTTTGAATCCATCAATGTCAATGTAACACAGCTGTTGTCAAGATTCGAACATCTTGGAAGCGGTATTCAGGCAATCCTGCATTCCACAACTGAGATCAATGACAGTATCAGTCAGCTGTCTGCCTCTTCACAGGAGGTTGCATCCTTATCCAATGAGGGAGCTACTTCCTCTAATGAAGCCGTGGAGAAGTTTGATCAGTTCGATGCAACATTGAATAAGCTCTACCACCAGGCGGAACGTTTAAAGAATCAGGGCTGATAAGGATAATGAATTAGAGAGAGGAGCATCATGAGAAAGAAATCAATTCTGACGGTTCTCATCCTGTTCCTCTGCTTTTTTATAGTAACACCGGTTAAAGCAGGGGAGTACCAGGATTCGGATCCGGATGACTATATTACCAAAAGCTTCGATGTCACGGTCAAATTTGATCGGGGACACCGGGCAGATGTTACGGAAGTAATTAAGGTCGATTTTATACAAATGCATCACGGAATCACCAGAAACATACCGCTGGCGAAAGATAAGACTTACGAAGTAAGGGATTTTCAGGCGGAAGGTTTTCCTTATAAGGTCGAGCATTCGGATAATAATGAAACAATTCGGATTGGTGACGCAGACAAGTATCTGAAAGGGAAACAGACCTTTGTCATCCATTATCAGATCGAATATTTTAAGGATAACAATCATTCCTATGATTATCTGGCCCATAACCTTCTTCCGACGGAGTGGGCAACCTCCATTCGTTCATCCAATATAGAACTTACGATGCCGGGGAAGGTGAACTGGGACGAGTGTGAATTATATTACGGTCCCTACGGACAGAGCGACCCCAATGCATGGGCTGAGGTTTTCAGCGGCGAAGTTGAGGGTAATACCCTGAGACTGAAGGGTAAGAACCTTATGAAGGGTTACGGTCTTACAATTCGTAATACCGGATTAAAGAATGGCTACTGGTCGAAGGCAAGAACCTTTCTGGAGCGAAATCGCGGTAAATTCAATGTGATTGCAGGATTTTCTATCTTTTTTGGAATTCTTGCGGTAGTGCTTTGGTTCTTGTATGGAAGAGATCAGCGTCCGGTGGAGACGGTGGAATTCTATCCGCCGGATAAAATGACGCCGGTAGATGTAGGATATGCATTGGATGAGGAGCTGGAAGACCGGGAATTAATGACACTCGTCTTCTATCTTGCGGATAAGGGGCATCTGACCATTGAGAAGGACGGAAAAGACGAGAAGAATTTTATCCTGCGAAAAGTAGCGGAAGTGGGAGATGATGAGCCGGAGTACGTTGCAACCTTCTTTGACGGTCTCTTTAAAAAGAAATCCTCCTTCCGAACAAAAACGGTTCCCGTCTCTTTCCGTAAACCGTTTGATAAGGCAAAAGAGCAGGCAGTTGGTGCCTATACGAAAGAGCATGGAGATGTCTTTACACTTTCCTCCGTTCTCAGTCGTGTGGCATGTATGCTTATGATGGGAGTTCTCATAGCAGTCTACAATTGGGTTATGGATGGAAGCTTTGATGGCGTCTATCTGGCACTGTTCCCGGTTGCAATAGCAGGGGGCGGAATGTATCTGGCATGGACGGGATTTGCCGAGTGGAGTGTCAGAAGAATCAGGGGCGGAATAAAGCTTGTTCTTGGTACGCTAATCTATCTACTGCAGATTGTTGTTTGCTGGATGTTCTTCTCGGAATATCCGATGGGAATATACTGGTATATTTTTGCCATTTCCCTCATTGTGATATATTTCTTCTCGCTTATTATGAAGAAGAGAACGGACGAAAATGTCCGTCTTATGGGCAGACTGAATGGTTTCCGTCGCTTTATCAAAGAAGCAGAATATGACAGGATCAAGGAACTTTGTGACAGTGATCCGGAATATTTCTATCATATTCTGCCTTATGCATCCATTCTTGGATTGGAAACCGAGTGGACGAAGCATTTCGACCGGATCACGATTCCAAAACCGGGATGGTATCTGTCAAATGGGGACAGATTCGTCTATTCCTCTGTATGGTGTTCCCATATGCTTCGTACCTGTACCGTAAATGGAATTCCTTCGGTTCCATCTTCCGGCGGTTCATCCGGAGGTTATTCCGGTGGCTTCTCCGGAGGCGGCTTCTCCGGCGGAGGAGGCGGAGGAGGCGGCGGCGGAGCATGGTAGGGCTGGTCGTACGCCTTCACTTCTGCTATGATTCTTTTACATCAACAATATGAAGAAAGGGAGGAAGTTACATTGATCCACATCGCTATTGTTGAAGATGAAGAATTATATAGAAAGCAGTTAATGGAATATCTGAGGGATTATGAGAGAGAACAGTCGGTCTCATTCGATGTCCGGACGTATACCGATGGTGCAGAGATTGCAGAGGATTATCCGGGAGATCTGGACATTATTTTGATGGATATTCAAATGAAATTTATGGATGGGATGACGGCGGCGGAGAAAATCCGCCGCCTTGATCGTCAGGTTGTGTTGATGTTTATCACGAACATGACACAGTATGCCATCCGTGGATACGAGGTGGAAGCACTGGATTACATTGTTAAACCGGTGGAATATTTTTCCTTCTCGCAGAAGTTGAACCGGGCGATTGAACGGATTCCCAAGAAGGAACGCCCGCAGGTCACAATTCCGGTGGAGACCGGGGTGAAGAAGATCGACCTGTCAAATATCTACTATATCGAAAGCTTCGGACATGAGCTGGTATATAAGACGAAGGATGGCTGCATATCCTCGAGAGGAACCATGAAGGAGCAGGAAGAAGCTCTTTCGCCTCATGGATTCTACCGGGTGACGAAGAGTTTTCTTGTGAATCTCGAGCATGTGGATGCGGTGAGAAGAGGCTGCTGTGTTGTCGATGGAGACGAGATTACCATAAGCCGTCAGAAGAAAAAGGACTTTATGGAAGCTTTGAATCGTTATATTGGAAGTTAGTGAAGGAGGGGAAGAATGAACTATAATGAAATACCCCGCTTCGCTACAGCTTTTGCGCAGTGGGCAGCAGTCTTGGGCGGTGCGAACTGTCTGGGATTCCGTTATAAGGAAAAGAGCAAAACCATCGGAATTGCAGCAGTTTTTCTTTTATTGCAGACATTGTTTTTAGAAGGAACAAAGGATGTGCCGCTGTTTCTGTGGGCACCCTGCATGGCATTTTCCATTTTTATGATGTACCTGTTTCTTCGCCTGGAATCCGGCGGAAGACGGATTACGGTGGTCTACTGTACCAGTCTTGCATTTTTGACGGCAGAATTCACAGCTTCTACGGCGTGGCTGTTTAATGTCTATATGATGGCGAATCAGGTTGGAACCGTATGGCTTGGAATTATATTATTCTTCCTTGCGTCCGGCGCCCTGACAATACTTCTTGCAAAGGGTGAGAAGGTATTTTTGACGGAAGAGTATATGCATCAGATGACGGCGAGAGAGCTCTTTGGCATACTGTCGCTGGTGCTTACCGTATTTATTCTGAGCAATATCAGCTTTGAAGTGTCAGCGGCCGGAGCTGTGGGACAGAGTCTTCGCCACCTGATTTTCCTTCTGCGTCCGATTGTGGACTTCTGCGGACTTGCGGTGGCGTATGCCTATCAGAGTCGTATATCGGAGTATATGGCAGCGAAGGAACGGGATGCCATGCAGATGGTGCTTCGCAGTCAGTACGATCAGTATCGTTATTACCAGAATACGATGGAGATGGTACATATCAAGTATCACGATCTAAAGCATCAGATCACAGGACTTCGGGCAGAAACAGACAATGAAAAGCGAAAGGAATGGCTCGACCGTTTGGAGGAGGAACTGGAAGAAAATCATCTGGTGGACCATACCGGCAATCAGGTTCTTGATACCATTCTGGGAGCGAAAGTTTTCCAGGCGCAGAGAATTCATGCCAGACTGACCTGCGTGGCAGACGGGAAGCTTTTGGGCTTTATGCATGTAACCGATATCTGCACCATCTTTGGAAATGCTCTGGACAATGCCCTGGAGGCCGTTGCCATGATTGAAGACCAGGAGAAGCGTATGATTCAGGTCTTTTTGACCAGGCAGAAGCAGTTCATATCCATCGTGGTATCGAATTACTGCGGAGAACATGGACCGAAACAATCGGAGCAGGGAACCTACCTTACAACCAAATCAGATAAAAAGAACCATGGATATGGACTGAAGAGCATTCGTTATACCGTAGAGAAGTATGAGGGAAGTATGACGATTCGCCAGCCCAACGATTGGTTTGAACTGCACGTATTGATTCCAATTCCAAATGCGTAAAAGACAAAATCTTCATGGAGGTTTGCACTTCATGAAGATTTTTTGCATTTCGTGACAAAAGCGTGTACGAAGAAATTCTTGTGCTAAAGTATCCTCACAAGGGCAGAGGGTATAGCCCAAAGAAAAGGAGGAGCTTGTATGTTAAGTATTAACATGGATGACGTAATCAAGGTATTGACTTCTATGAAGAGTCAGCTGATTGCCATTGGCATCATTCTTGCTGTGGGAATCATTGTAATGATTGCCGTCATGAAACTGAAGAAACCAATCAAACATTTGATTCGCAGATCGACCGGTGTTGCGATGGTTGCGGGGGTAGTCATCGTTGCGAATCTGATTGCGACCGGACCAATGAAGACCATGCTGGATCTGGTAACCGGAAGTGGAACCATTAATAAATCTACATCCGCTCAGGCGAAGGAACTGGCAGAGAAGATCGGTGAAGAGGGAATTGCACTTCTGAAAAATGAGAGCAACGCTCTTCCAATGGAGAAAGACAGTAAGCTGAATGTTTTCGGATGGGGATCTACAAAACCGATTCTTGGTGGAGCAGGATCCGGTGCATTAAATGATGCATATCCTACAACCGACATTCTTACATCCTTAAAAGACGCAGGTATTGAGACAAATGCCGACCTGACAAAGTTCTATACAGATTATAAGGATGTTCGTCCGGAGGTTGGAATGTTCGCTCAGGATTGGACACTTCCGGAGCCGGCTGTATCCGCTTACTCCAAGGATCTGATCGCATCAGCAAAGGAATTTTCCGATACAGCAATGATCGTTATCAGCAGATCCGGCGGAGAAGGTGCTGACCTTCCGACCAATATGGACGATGTTATGACAGGCAAGGTGCCGGGTGCATCTTACGATGACAAGGTAAACGAAGGCAAAGACTGGGATGAGGGAGATCATTATCTTCAGCTGGATAACAGAGAAGAAGAAATGGTAGACATGGTCTGCAAGAATTTTGACAATGTCATCCTGGTATATAACGGAGCCAATGCGTTCCAGCTTGGATTTGTCAATGAATATCCACAGATCAAGAGTGTGTTATGGAGTGCCGGACAGGGACATGCCGGAATGGAAGCACTTGGTAAGATCGTAACAGGTGAGGTAAATCCATCTGCAAGAACCATTGATACTTATGTATACGATCTTAAGAAGACACCATGGTGGAACAATTTTGGAAACTACACCTACACCAACATGAAGGAGTTCGAATACACCAGTAAGGGATTTACCGGAGTAGAGACAACAAGCGTTCCATCTTTCGTTGATTATATCGAAGGCATCTATGTAGGTTACAAGTACTATGAGACAGCAGCGGCAGAGGGTGTCATTGATTATGACAAGGTCGTACAGTATCCGTTCGGATATGGACTGTCCTATACAACTTTTGAGCAGAAGATGGGAGACCTTTCTTTAAGCGACGGTAAAATTTCCGTTGATGTAACCGTAAAGAATACCGGTAAGGTAGCAGGTAAGGAAGTTGTAGAGCTGTACTATGAGCCACCATATACCAATGGAGGCATTGAAAAAGCAAGCAAGAACCTGATTGCTTTTGATAAGACAAAGCTTTTAGAGCCGGGCGAAGAGCAGACACTGACAGTAAGCTTTGATCTTCAGGACATGGCATCCTATGACTATAAGGAGAATAAGAGCTATGTACTTGAAAAGGGAGATTACAACATTTCCCTGCAGAAAGATTCTCATCATGTATTAGATACAAAGACCTACCATCAGGACGCAACCGTTGTTTATGACGGTGAGAACAAGAGAGCAACGGATCAGGTGACAGCAACCAACCGATTTGATTTTGCAGAGGGTGATGTTACATACCTTTCAAGAAAAGATCATTTCAAGAACTATGAGAAGGCAACAGCAGCTCCAAAGAGCTTTGAGCTTTCTGACGAAGCAAAGAAAACCTTTAGAAACAACAGCAACTATCTGAATGAGAATGCAACCAAGGAAGATGAGGATGCTTCCGCAGGTGAAGTCAAGACCGGAGTAAAGACCAACCTTCAGTTAAAGGATCTTCGAGGCCTTGAGAAGGATGATCCGAAGTGGGATGAACTTTTAAACTCTATGAGTCTGGATGATATGAATGCACTGACATCCCTGGCAGGATATCAGACCAACTCCGTTGATTCCATCGGAAAGGTACGTACCAATGACTGTGACGGACCAGCATCCATCAACAATAACTTCACAGGTGTAGGTTCCCTTGGATTCCCGGTAGGTGTTGTGGTAGCAGCAACCTACAATAAGGATCTGGCACACGCTTTCGGTGACAGCATCGGTAAGATGGCAAATGAAATGGATGTATCCGGCTGGTATGCTCCGGCTATGAACATTCACAGAACAGCATTTGCAGGACGTAACTTCGAGTACTATGCAGAGGACGGAGTTCTCTCCGGAATCATTGCAGCAGAGGCAGTTAAGGGCGCAGCAGAGAACAATGTATATGCATATATCAAGCATTTTGCATTGAATGATCAGGAGACCAACCGTTGTGGCATGCTTATGACATGGGCCAACGAGCAGGCCATCCGTGAGATTTATCTCAAGCCGTTCGAGATTTCTGTAAAAGACGGCGGAGCAAAGGCTGTTATGAGTTCCTTTAACTACATTGGTAACCGTTGGGCAGGCGGATGCAAGGAACTGTTAAAAGATGTACTGCGCGGCGAGTGGGGCTTTGACGGATTTGTAGAAACCGACTACTTCGGTGTATACGGCTACATGAGTGCCGATCAGGCCATCCGTAACGGTACAGATGCAATGCTTGTAAACTACCCGACCGAGACCAATGACTATCGTTTCCGTGATACCAACGGAGCGAAGCAGGCACTTCGTAACTCAGCGAAGAACATTATGTATGTAGTAGTTAACAGCAGAGCATACGATCCAAAGAATTTGAACACAGGTATTGCTGCATGGCGTATTGCAATGTATCTGATTGATGCAGTCGTAGCAATTCTTCTGGTACTTCTCATGGTACGTGCCTGCAAGATCTATCGTACTGCGAAAAAAGAAGCTTAAGACAAAAAGGTAATTGATATGAAACACGAAGAACTGATAAAAGCACTGACAATAGAAGAGAAAGCAGCTCTCCTTAGTGGCAAAAATGAATGGCAGTCCAGAAATATCGACCGGCTTTCCATTCCATCCATTTTTATGTCAGACGGTCCTTCCGGCTTGCGCAAGCAGGCCGGAGCCGGGGACCATCTCGGATTGAATGCATCCGTTCCGGCAACCTGTTTTCCATCCGCTGCGACCATTGCCAACAGCTGGGACGAGAAGCTGGCGGAGAAAGCAGGAAAAGCGCTCGGAGCAGAAGCTGCCAGTGAGGATGTCAATGTTCTCCTGGGACCGGGAATGAATATCAAGAGAAATCCGCTTTGCGGACGTAACTTTGAATATTTTTCCGAAGATCCGTATCTGGCAGGCAAGCTGGCAGCTGCTGTGATCCGTGGCATCCAGTCCAACGGTTGCGCGTCCTGTGTGAAACACTTTGCAGTGAACAGTCAGGAGAGCCGCCGTATGGCGATGAATTCCGTCGTGGACGAGCGGACACTTCGTGAAATCTATCTGACCGGTTTTGAAATTGCTGTAAAAGAAGGACATCCAAAGTCCATCATGTCTTCCTATAATCAGGTAAACGGCGTGTATGCCAATGAAAATGCCCACCTCCTGAAGGATATTCTTCGGGAGGAGTGGGGATTTGACGGAGCTGTCATCACAGACTGGGGTGGAAGTAATGACCACGCCTTGGGCGTGAAGCACGGTTCCACACTGGAAATGCCGGCGCCGGGACTGGCTTCTGCCAGGGAGCTGCTCAAGGCGTTAAAGACAGGTAAAATCACAGAAGCAGATATCGATGCAAGAGTGGATGAACTGTTGACTCTGATGGATGAAACCCGGCATCTGAAGAAGGAAAAGGATCCAAAAGCCCTGTTGGAGGAAAACTATCAGATCGCTCGCGACGTGGCCGCACAGTCCATGGTACTGCTTAAGAACGAGGAGAACATTCTTCCGATTGCAAAAGGAAAGACCGTAGCGGTTATCGGTGATTTTGCCTATGCACCAAGATATCAGGGTGCAGGTTCCTCTCTGGTAAATTCTGCTGTCCTTTCCACTATGAAGGATGCCCTGTCACAGGATACCTATGGCTGGCAGCTGGTTGGCTTTTCAAAAGGTTATGACAGAAGCGGAGCGGAGAATGAAGCATTAAAGCAGGAAGCACTGGAACTGGCAAAGAAAGCGGATCTTGTACTGCTTTGCTTTGGATTGAATGAGGAAAGCGAGTCCGAGGGATTAGACCGGCGTCATATCCGGATTCCGGAGAATCAGGTTCAGCTGGTAAAAGCGCTTGCCGATGTGAACAGCAATCTGGTCGGTATCTTAAGTGCCGGTTCCTCCATCGCAATGCCTTGGGAGGGTTATTTTAAAGCTTTGCTTCATACCGGACTCTATGGAGAAGCCGGAGCAGAAGCAACACTTCATGTTCTGTCCGGACGGGTGAATCCTTCCGGTAAGTTAAGTGAGACCTACCTTCTGGATTATCAGGATACACCGTCGGAGGCATATTATCCGGCAAAGGAGAGAAACAGTGAATACCGGGAAGGCCTGTATGTGGGATACCGCTATTTTGAAACCGTAAAGGCACCGGTTCGCTATCCCTTCGGATACGGTCTGTCCTATACAACCTTCGCATACTCCGGTCTTCAGGTGTATGACAAGGGAGTAAGCCTTCGGGTTAAAAATACCGGAGACTGTGCAGGAGCGGAAGTTGTACAGCTGTATGTCAGCCTTCCGAATGGAGAAATTTTCCGTCCGGCTCTTGAGTTAAAAGGATTTGCAAAAGTTTTCCTTCAGCCGGGTGAGGAGCAGGAAGTCTTTCTGCCGTTTGATGACAAGACCTTCCGTTACTACAACACAAGAACCTGTCACTGGGAAGTGGAAGAAGGGGACTATCAGATCAAGATTGGTGCAAGCTGTCAGGATATCCGGCTGTGCGAAACGGTCCATGTGGATGGTACAACGGATATGTTCCCATACAATAAGGAAAAGCTGCCGCATTATTACAGTGGAGAGATTAAAGCGGTACCGTTATCCGAATATGAGACCCTATACGGGGGCGAGATCATGGATGGAAGCTGGAAAGGCGAGCTGACGGTCAACGACGCTTTGTGCCAGATGCAATATGCAAAAAGTCCGCTTTGCCGGTTCATTTACAAGAAAATGGATCAGGCGCTGAAGAAGTCGGAAGCGTCAGGGGTTCCGAATCTGAATGTTCTCTTCCAGTATAATATGCCGTTCCGTGCCATCGCCAAGATGACCGGCGGATGGGTCAATATGACAATGGTCAGAGGCATGTGCGATATTGCGAATTTTCATCCCCTTCGTGGCGTTGGTAAGATTCTGGGAGGATTTATTGGAAATCTCTGTGCCAATGCTGTATATCGCAAAAAGCTCAGAAGAAAGTAGGTTATAGAAATGTTGACAAAGATAAAAACGTTCACGGATCGACATCCGGACATCTGGCAGTTCATTCTGTTTAATATCTTATCCAATTGTGCCACCATTACCAATTTTGTTGTTATGTGGGTGTGCACGGGACTGGTTTTTCGAAGCCTTCAGACGACGCCGTTTAAGTTTTGGGTGTTTGATTACAGTCACCCGGCGTCCGATCTTGGACTTTGCGGTTTCTTAAGCTTTTTACTTGCGAATGTACTGGCACAGACCGTCAACTTTTTTGTTCAAAAGAATTTTGTGTTTAAGAGCAATGCGGAGTTCACAAAGGCTGTGCCGAAGTTCATTCTGCTGGCAGTCATCTGTGTGTTGATTCCATTGATCCTCACTCCGTACAGTTCTGCACTGCTTAAGTCCATCGGACTTGCAAAGGGCATTGTACCGACCGTTGCCAATGTTGTGAACATCGTGCTTCAGGTGGTACTGAGTTTCCCTCTGTTGAAGTTCTGGATCATGCCGGAGAAATCCGAAAAGAATTGATAAAGGCATTCCGGGCTACATTTGAATCTTACGGGCAAATTCCAGGTCGTCTTCCGTTCTTGATGCAATCAGGAGCGGACGGCGGCCTCTTTTTTTCAGGATATAATCCCGTGCCATAAGACGCTGGGATTCATCCATTCCAAGAAAAGGCTCGTCCAGCACGATGAAATCAGCGTGAAGGAACATGGCACGTACGATTTTCACCAATTGCTTTTGGGCGGTGGTAAGTTCTCTGGATGGCAGTTTCATTTCATCCGCGGTGAAAAAGAGGGAGAGTTCTTCCATCGCATTCTCCTTCTTAATGGTGCGGTCGGCCTTTGTTATATGCCAGATGGCATTTTTCCGTGGGCGAAGATCGTCTTCAGATGAAACGAAGGCGCTCTGAAGGGTGGGATATTTATAATCCCCCATCCGCGATACCTTGCCGGAGTCCGGCTTAAGATCCCCCATAAAAATCTTAAGAATGGTACTCTTGCCACAGCCTTCCGGTCCGATGAAGGCATAGCAGCGGTCATCCTCAATTTGTGCGTTAAAATCATTAAGGACTGTGACGCCCTGATAGGATTTGCAGATGTGTTCTAAAATAATTGTCATGAAATTCCCCTTTGATTGATAACGTTTGCAACAGTTTCAGTCTACCGCAGGAGGGATAGGTTTTTCAATAAAAAAGAGACTGTGAAAACGATTTGACTCATTTCACAGTCCCAACGGATCTATATGGCCTCTTCTACGGTAAGAACCGGCAGAGAAACCGTTACTTTGAACAGGTCGCCGTCTACGGTCAACCGGAAGGTTCCGCCCATCAGCTCGGTCAGGCTTTTTGCAATGGCAAGACCGAGTCCGCTGCCTTCTGTGCTTCGGGAGGTATCTCCCTGGACGAAGCGTTCGAGCAGTTCGTCTGCATCCACGTGAAGTGCCTGGGCAGAGATGTTACGGAAAATGAAATGTGCCCATCCGTCCTTTTCCTCAAGATCCACATAAGCCCTGGTGGAATGCTGGGCATACTTGCTGATGTTGGACAGAAGATTGTTGAAAATTCTCCAGAGCTGCTGTGGGTCAGCACTGACATACATTTCGTTTGAATTGTCCGTCTCATTGGCCGTAACAAAAGTCTGTAAGGTAATACCGTTTGCTTTCAGTTTTTCTTCAAATTCTCCGGCAGCCTGCGACAGGATGACAGAGCTGTTTACCTTCTGCATGTGAAGAGGAATACAGCCGGATGAGGCCTTGCTGGCATCAATGAGATCCTGAATCAGCTTTTTCAGTCTTGCAGACTGACGGGAGAGTACGCTGACATATTCTTCCGCCTTCTCATTCTTTAAATCCTCTTTGGACAGAAGATCCACGTAACTGATGATGGAAGTCAGTGGTGTCTTGATGTCGTGAGACACATTGGTGATCAGCTGTGTCTGAAAACGTTCCGACTTCATTCGCTCTGCAACAGCGGTATCGAGTGTCTTGGTCAATGCGTTGGTTCCCTCTCTCAGTGCGAAAAATACAGCAGCCCGGAGGAATACCCAGCAGACAAACAGGATGCCGGTGATACTTGAGGTTATGGCGGACGACATAAAGAGGAATGCAATAAATTCGATTCCGGTCACAAGGACAAAGCCTCGAAAGGCCTTCTTTTTCAGATTTGACGCACTTTTGATTCTGATAAAAGCATAGAGAATACGACACAGCAGGGTACGGCGCACCATATTGCCAAGCTTGACATTTACAACGAGGATGTAGAGCAGACATTCTGCAACTACGCCTCCGATGATACAGTAAAGGATGGCGGATAACATAATATTACGGAATCCGTAGGTGGTAGAGCTGGCCCAGGCGCCGGTTATACCGATGTAACAGAAGAATAAAAGCACCCAGAGGTCCATTGGTATCCGGGCAATTCCCCAGCGCTGCAGGAAAGAGCCGTCTGAGAGTTTACGAATGTTCTCCTCATTGCTTCCCGGCATAGGATCCACGACGTGACCACTCAGGCAGATAAACAGGGTGGTAGTAATAATGAATCCGATCAATGACAGAATGGCACCTATGATAAATAGGTAGCGGTTGTTATAGAAGAGGCGGATGAAGGCTGCCGCCTTGACATAGGAATCATTCAGGCTTGTATCCAGCTGCTGAGGAACATAGGATACAATAATGGCCTCTTCAGAAGAAGCACTGTGGTTGGTGGTAAAGGTTGCTATGGAATCCAGTGTGGCTTTCTTTGTAGAAAGTTTATGTTCCTTTTTCAGTTTATCTGCATTGAGGCTCTTTAAATCCTTTGGAAGAACATGGATACTTCCGTTCTCTATGCCGGATTCAGAATCGCCATAGCCGATTTCGTGGGTCACATCTGCCTGTTTTGCATCAATCTGTTTCTGTGTGATGACATTTTCGATTTCCTTTTCGGTTAACAGATTCTTCTCATCGGAATCGGGCATAACACTGGTATATACGCGCTTGTCTCCAACTCGAATCTGGGTGTAGTAGGAGAATTCATTCGACAGCGGGAACCAGGTGCCGTCAGCTTTGACGTAAGGAATGCGGCTTTTCGTGTCAATCCCGAAACCTTCGATGGTGTGCTTGTCGGTGGACTGGTCGGTAAGAATGCTTCCGGCAGACAGAAAACCTTCTGCGGATGGATAATATCTGGAATTCTCATCGCATGGATAGTGTAAAATTGTAACTTCCTTTGTGTTCTTTGGATCAAGCAGGCTTAAGTCTTCGAAGTTCTGGAACGCATATAACTTCGGATCACTGAGACGATCAGCAGTAAGTTGCTTGATATAGCGATCAGGATCAGTACCGTAGCCTGTAATAATGCCGTATTGAAAGTTGCTGTCAGATAGGAGATTCCTCCCGTAGCTTTTATCTGCTACATGTGTCGCAGCAAGCATACTGTTGTTTTTGGTAATGGTTTGTCTTGCTGTCTGTATCATATTGGTAGAATTGACCTGCCGCATGTCACTGCGTTCTAAAATGTAGCACGCCAGCAGTGTGAATACCACCGTTGTAGTGATGCATAAAATTTGTAAAATCGGTAGAAGCACCTTCCATAGGGTGCGCGTCTTCCAGTTTTGTTTCATAATGTATCCCTGTCCTCTCTATTCCCCGGAGTGATCTTATAGCCCTGTCCCCAGACGACCATCAGGTAGCGGGGGTCAGCCGGGTTGAACTCTAACTTTTCGCGTAGATGGCGGATATGAACAGCGACGGTACCTTCGGCACCGGGAATCGGATCCTCCCAAACGTTCCGATAGATTTCTGCCGGAGCAAAAACTTTTCCCGGGTTTCGCATCAAAAGTTTCAGAATGTCGTACTCGGTTGGAGTAAGTGAAACTATAGCGCCGTCGAGGGTTACCTTTTTCTCGTCATCGAAGAGTTCAATTCCTCCAATGGTCAGATGAGATGCCTTTTCTGTCTCAGGTGCGGATGCTGCGTTGCCAAGCAGAAGATACCTGCGTAACTGGCTTTTCACACGGGCGATCAGTTCCACCGGGTCAAAAGGCTTCGTTACATAGTCATCCGCTCCAACCGTTAATCCCAGAACTTTATCCGAATTCTCGGACTTGGCGGTTAAAAGGATAACCGGTAGATTATAGGACTCCCGGATGTTATGCAGACAGATGATACCATCCATAACCGGCATCATGATGTCTAGAAGTACGAGTTGGAAGGCGGTAGACTCGGTATCCTGGGATTCTTTCAGAATCTTAAGAACCTCCTGTCCATTGGATGCTTCCTCAACTTCGTACCCTTCCGCCTGCAGGTATATTCTCAAGGCGTTGCGAATATCAGCCTCATCATCAGCCACTAAAATGCGATTCATATCTACTCCTTTATAAGAAGCGGCGCATGGGCCCCGGCCGCCTCTGTGCTTCGGTTATAACCTTTACGATATGTATTGTATGTCAAAAAATTTTAACATGAAATAGGGTAAATGTTTAAGAATTTCTTAAGATTGTAAAAGTTAGCTTGTATGGTATAGTTAGAATAGATTTTAGAGGACATGCGTAGCTTAATTCCGTATTATCGATATGTATGCATGTAATCAGAAAGATGGCAATCAATAGAAAGGTAGTGTGAGATGGTACATATCTATTATGGAAATGGAAAAGGAAAGACAACGGCAGCCACCGGTCTTGCACTAAGAGCGGCGTCACGTGGCTTTCAGGTTCTCTTCGTCCAATTTCTAAAAGATGGAACGTCCGGTGAGATTGCATGCCTAAGGAAGATGGACGGCGTTGATGTCTTGACACAGAAGGGAAGCTATCCCTTCTTTTCTTCTATGACAGAAGAGCAGAAGGAGGCGGCAGCAAAAGAATACAGCGATCTGGCAGATAAGGGACTCCTTTTTTTGAAGGAAGAGGGGAAGGCAAAACGACTGCTGGTATTGGATGAGGTACTCCATGCGATTCGATATCACCTGCTCCCGGAGGAGCGGGTGCTAGAACTTCTATCTTATAGTAATGAGACCAGAGAGATTGTATTGACCGGCTATAATCCTTCCGAAAGAATCCTTGCGGCAGCCGATTATATTACCGAAATGCAAAAGGTTCGTCATCCTTATGATGTGGGGATAACCAGTCGAGAGGGAATCGAATGGTGATGGAGGTATAAAAAGTGAACACGACAACTAAAAATTGGTTGGAAGGACAGGCACTATAGGATATAATAGAGTTATAAATCCGATTTACGTAGGAGGTTATTTATGTTGGCAGGAAAATTTTTTCAGAAAGTTTTAGGCCTTGATCCGGAAGAGATTAAGGAACTGAAGGTGTCGGATAAATTTAAGAAGACATTTCAGAAAATCCAGATTTTTACATTGATTCTGGTGGTTGTCATGGGCGTTACGTTGTTTTTGGCCGGTTATGGATTCTATAAGATGTATGATAAGAACTACAAGTCCGGTATCGCACAGGGTGACATTCGAACGGATCTGCAGGCAATCAAAGCGAAGATTTGGATTGGTTATTCTACAACCGATCAGAGTGTTCGGGATGATGCATTAAGTGGTTTGCAGGATAATATTACGGGAATTGATGAGAATATCAATGTTCTGAAGAAGTACATTACGGCAGAGCAGTATGATACCTTTTCTAAGAATCTTAAGACTTTAGAGTCTTATGTGAAGGAGATGAACGACCTGTATGCATCGGCTACCATTGATCCAACAACCCTTGAGCCAAGCAATTCCAAGGAGCTTTATCAGCTTTTGAACGGAAAAGTTTCAGAGGGAATCGCAGCGTTGGCTGCAACCATGAAGGAAGTTAATGCCGATATGGGTGCGGCATCGGATCACCTCTGGCTGATGGGAAGAATCTTGATGGTTGTTATGGCGGTGATTTCCCTTCTTGTAGCACTTGTTACACTGTTATTCTTAAGAGATGCCAGAAGAAAACTTACGGATTCCATCCTGATTCCGGTAGAAGAGATTCATCGTGCATCACAGGATATGGCAGAGGGTAAATTAAATCTCACATTAACATACGAATCCTCCGATGAGCTTGGTGAATTGAGTGCGGATCTTAAGAAATCAACCGGTATCACAAGAGATGCTCTTCTGGATATGGGACAGACCTTGGAGAAGGTTGCATCTGGTGATTTCACCAGCAGTACACAGCATCCGGAACTTTATGTCGGTGATTATGAAAGCATCAAGGACTATCTTGATAATATTGTAACAACACTTTCCCACACCTTAAGTCAGGTGAAGGAGTCTTCCAGCCAGGTATCTTCCGGTGCACATAACATGTCTCAGGGAGCATCTGATCTGGCAGAAGGAGCAACTGATCAGGCTGCCGTTGTACAGGAGCTTACAGCTTCCGTGAATACGGTAAATGAGCAGACACAGATTCTTGCAGAGACTGCAGAGAAGGGTGCTGCGATGTCGGATGAAGGTAAGAGAGCAGCTGAGGACAGTGCTCAGAAGATGAAGGAACTGACGGAAGCAATGCAGAGAATCACAGAAGCTTCCAAAGAGATTGAGAATGTTACCAATACAATTGAATCCATCGCTTCTCAGACACAGCTTCTTGCTTTAAATGCTTCTATTGAGGCAGCACGTGCAGGAGAGGCCGGTCGTGGATTTGCTGTAGTAGCAGAAGAGATTGGTGATCTGGCAGCACAGAGTAATGAGGCTGTTAACAATACACATGAACTGGTAAATACAACTTTAACGGAGATTGAGAACGGTAATAAGGTTGTAAATGATACGACAGAAGTTATGTCCCGTGTTCAGCAGACCGTTGAGCAGGTATCTGAGATGATGCGCCAGTCCGGTGAGATGGCACGGAATCAGGCTACCAGCATGAATGAGATCAATGCCGGAATCGAGCAGATTTCAGATGTTATTCAGAACAACTCCGCAACAGCAGAAGAGAGCTCAGCTGTATCACAGGAGCTTTCCGAGCAGTCCGAGACCTTGAACCAGCTGATTGAGCAGTTTAGAGTTTAACTCAGTCGGAGTACAAGCTCCGACTGAGTTAAACTCTCCGCGAGGATGCGCACGGATTCGGACAGGAATTTGTCTGCTGAAGCAGACCCGAATCCGGCGCGCAAGACTCGCGAGCGAGTCTTGACGCTGTCTTAAAAGAATACGGAAGTAGAAAGATAGTATATGAAAAGGGGGTGTGAAAACACCCCTTTTTTGAAGGTAGAATAATGTTTGGTTGACACATGATTCTTCTTGCGGGGGGGGGGTACTCCTTGTTATAATACAAATAAGATACGTGAGGTGAGGGCCTGCTGTTTTGTTTATGATGCACAAACAAAACAGCAGGCCCTTCGTGCACCAGATTTGTCAAAAAATAATCTCAAGGAGGAGTATATATGAAGAAAAAAGAAAAATTAGGAAGGAAGCTGCTGAGCTTTTTGCTCACGCTGGCGATGGTTATGGGGCTGGTGCCTGGGATGAGTCTGACAGCGCAAGCAGAGACAACAACCTATACCAATCTCATTCCTGCAGAAAATGATGACGCATCGGAACTTTCAAGCAAAGTGGTGAAATTCAACAATATAGACTGGTACATCATAAAGGATGAGTCTACGGCAGAGAATGCTGGGACGGTTACCCTGCTTGCCAAAGAGCCGATCGGCAAGAGCAAGTTCGGTAGCAGCAATGCATACAGTGGCTCTGATGTCAAAACTTATCTGGATAATCTGACAGGTACGGGTGGCAGCTTTGCAAGCGTAGCGGGTGCAATTGAAACGGTTAAGGTGAAAGGATCAGACAGCGACGACGAAGTGGACGCAAAGCTCTGGCTGTTAAGCACGACAGAAGTAAATGATACATACCAATTGCCAAGAAAAGTCAGAGATTGTTCAACACCTGATGTGTGGGGCTATAACTGGTGGCTCCGCTCGCTCGGCGCCGATGATGGCAAAGCGGCGTGCGTGTCCTGCGATTTAGGCAGCGTCTATGATAGTGGCACCAATGTGAGCAATGAGTATGGTGTTCGTCCCGCTTTAAAGCTTGATCTGTCAAAGGTGACGTTTGATTCTAATACTTTTGAGGAAGTCAAATCTGTTACTCCGAAGATAGGTAATACCACGACCGGTGAGGTTACCAATGGGGATACCATTTCATTGACAAAGTACACAGGCAGTACCTTTCCGGTGAGCGGAAACTATTACCTGGATGGAGACTTGAGCGTAAATGAGCGTAAATATGTTATTAACAATGGTGAAACGCTGAATCTGGATTTGAATGGACATAGCATTACTTTTAGCGACGGAGAAGGTCCCGACATTCTCATCAACGGTGGAGGTGTATTCAATCTGTTTGACTCCGTTGGAACAGGAAGTATTACCGTCGGAAACAATACAGCAGGTAGTGGCAATTCAGATCGTCACGGCGGTTTCATTAAGATAAACAGCGGTACATTTAACATGTATGGCGGGACGATCAACGGTGGAACTGTTGCGAATGACAGTGCTTACGGAGGCATTGTGTATGTCAGCGGAGCGGATGGAAACGCTACTTTTAACCTTTACGACGGCAAGTTGACAGGAAGCTCAGGCGCTAACCATGGTGGCGGCGTACAAGTCGCCGAACAAAATAAACCAGCCATCTCAGCACGAACGGGTTTTTATATGTACGGCGGTGAGATCTCTGATAACAACGGTTCATGGGGTGGTGGTATCGGTATATACGGAAATGTATATATCTTTGC
Source organism: Lachnospiraceae bacterium C10 (assembly GCA_900100095.1). Lineage (GTDB taxonomy): Bacteria > Bacillota > Clostridia > Lachnospirales > Lachnospiraceae > Weimeria. Next base: position 66,623 of record FMTN01000019.1, on the reverse strand, counting down.
CGGTGAGATAAAGAATAATAACGCATCCAGGGGCGGTGGTGGAATTGAATTAGAAAGCAATGGTAAGCTATATATTTATGGCGGTTCTATCAAAGGGAACCGAATCACCGATACTAGTGGCGATATGTATAAAGGTGGTGGGATTCATGTGCCGAGCGGATCTGAAATGCACATCAAGGGTAATATGATAATAAAGGATAATTATCAGGGAGCATCAGGGACAGTTCAGAACAACGTCTTTGTACGACAAGAAGCTGCAGGTAAAGTTATTCTTGATGGCCCGTTGACAAACACAGCAGAGATCGGGGTTCAAACTAACGCCTCACTCCCTTTTAACTATACAACGAACTATAGTGTATATCACAGTTCCCAGAATGCAGACACTTTCTTTTTTTCAGACAAAGCGAATGTGATCATTGCCGGTAATGACTCAGGTAATGTTTCCTTGGCTGCATCGGCGCCGGTTATACCGACAATCAATACACAGCCTGAGGGCGGAACGATTGCCCCTAGAGATAGTATTATTCTTAATGTTGCTGCCAGCGTTACAGACAATGGGACATTAAGCTATCAGTGGTATAAGGCAGCAGCCTCGGACGTTAATGGAACAGCAATCAACGGCGGGACCGATACAAGTTTTAGCGCATCAGAAGATGGTTATTATTATTGCGTCGTAACGAATACTCTGAATAGTATGACAGCTGTGAAAGCATCTGATCGTGCTCACGTGATAGTAAGCAAGGTCAATCCTGTTGCAAATGTCCCTACAGCTACGGCAACCTATGGTCAGACATTGGCAAATGTTACACTGACCAACCCGAGCGGAAACACACCGGGTACGTGGGCGTGGGCTGTAGAAACTTCAACGAATGTAGGTAATGTGGGAAGCCACTCTTATAAGGCTAACTTTACACCGGAAGATACAGAGTACTATAATACTGTAAACAATGTGGACGTAACAGTAATAGTCGGTAAGGCTGATCCAAGTGCGACTACACCTACAGCTACGGCAACCTATGGTCAGACATTGGCAGATGTTACACTGACCAACCCGGACGGAAACACACCGGGTACGTGGGCGTGGGCTGTAGAAACTTCAACGAATGTAGGTAATGTAGGTAGCCACTCTTATAAGGCTAACTTTACACCGACAGATACGAACAACTATAAATCTGTAAGTGATGTAGACGTTACTGTGACAGTCGCTAAAGCAGACAATCCGGCAACAGTGACAAGCAATGCAACTGTTTTAAAAGGTGGACATTTTGTCGATTTAGCTAACAACGTTGCATTAAACGGCGCGACAGGAGCTGTAACGTATGAAATCAGTGGTGAGGCAAACGGATGCTCTTTAGAGGGCAGTGTTCTGACCTCCGGTAATAACCAGGGAACTTTGATCGTAAACGTAACTGTGGCATCAGATGAAAACTATAATGCACTTGCTACAACATCCATTACGGTTACGATAACTGACAAGAATCCTCAGACCATTACAGCTACCGACGTGACCGCCACTTACGGCGAGACGGACAAGAGCGTCAGCGCCAGCGTGACTACACCGACAACAGGCGGCGGCGCAATCAGCTACACGGTGAAGGACGGCAGCGTGGATTACATCGACGTTGCTTCCGATGGCAAGCTGACAATCAAGAAGGTTCCTCCGACCGATGGCAAAGCCTACGTCATCATCACGGCGGCTGGAACCGATGACTATGCGGAAACGACTAAGGAAGTTACTGTTACGATCAGCAAGGCGGAAGCCACCGTAGCAGCTAAAGATCAGAGCATTATGGTTGACGGCACTGTTCCTGATCTGTCCGCACCGGTTCTGGATACGCATTACTCCGTCACCGGGCTTGTGGGCACGGATACATTGACGACTGCTCCGACGCTGGTCTATCAGAAGAACGGCAGCGCAGCCACCCCGGACAGTGCTACAGCTGGTACATACGACATCGTTCCCTCCGGCGCGAGTGCGGGCAATAACTACAACATCAGCTATACAAACGGTACGCTGACGATCAGCGAGAAACAACCAGCAACCGTTACCAAAGTCCCGACGGCCAAGACGCTGACCTACACCGGTTCCGCACAGGCGCTTGTGACCGCTGGTACAGCAGCAGGTGGCGAGATGCAGTACGCCCTTGGCACAGATGCAACCACAGTCCCGAACGACGGCTGGAGCACATCCATCCCCGCAGGTACTGAAGCTAAAACCTACTATGTATGGTACATGGCAAAAGGAGACGGGATAGCGCATACAGACAGTGATCCGGTCTGCATCACGGTAACGATATCGAACAGCGCACCTTCAGGAGGCGGTGGATCTGCATCAGAAGGTACGTCGCCGACAACACCGACAACGCCGACACAGGAGACGTATACGGTTTCCGTTGAGCATGAGTCTTCCCTGTCTGTTGCTACGGAAATCACAGATGGAAATGCAAAGGTATCGGAGATTACCGGCGAACAGATACAGAAGATCACGGCAAACAGTGAAGAGACCGGTGGTTCTGTTTCGGCCAGCAATACGATTACGATCGATGTTTCCGGAGCTACGCAGGAAGTCAACTCCGTAGAACTTACAAAGGGTACGGTAGAACGGCTCGCAGATACCGCAATGTCGAATAACAGTGTTGATACGGTAACCATTCAGATGACGAATGTTGCGGTAGAGATGGATGCAAAGACTCTTGAAGCGGTATCACAGCAGGCAACGGACGATGAAATAAGACTTGTAGTAGAAGATACACAGCACGTGAAGTTGACGACGGAGCAGCAGTCATCCATTCGTCAGTATACAAGTGCAGCAACCTTTGAAGCTTACTTTATATCAGGTGGAACCCGTATCGGTAATTTTAAGGGCGGTGTAGCAAAGGTTTCCGTAAAGTACACGCTACAGGCAGGAAGCAGTAGAAACTTCCTTCATATGATTTATCTGCCGTTGATCGGTGGAACGGAGTACTTCCCATCCAGATATTTCGTTGATGCGAAGGGCTACGGATGGGTTCAGGGAGATCTGCTCCACTTCAGCGATTATGCAATCGTATATGATGAGAACAAGTTGAATCAGGATGGAGAGCTTGCAATGGATCCGTACAGTGGACTGAATCAGGAGGCATTCGATCCGGACAAGTCTGATTTTGTAGAGGATGATGCTACGGTTCTTGCAAACGGTAAGACGGCATACCAGAATGGTATCAGCCTTAACTCAGGTCTGAAGCTGTATCAGAAGGGATCGACGCTTGGCGTGACCTGGGGCAAGGTAGCGGGAGCAGATGGTTACCGGATATATGCAGCATACTGTGGAAGCCGGATGCCGGTAAAGCCGATTAAGGTAACGAAGAAGACGACGTACACAATAAAGAAACTGAATGGTAAAAAGCTGAATCTTAAGAAGAATTACAAGGTTTACGTCGTAGCTTACAAGAAAGTGGACGGAGTGGATAAGATTCTTGGAAGGACGGTAACAGCGCATGTGGTAGGACGTAAGAATGCGAAGTTCTCAAATCCTAAGAAGCTGACCATTACATCGAAAACAAAGGTGAGCATCAAGACCGGAAAAACCACGAAAGTCAAGGCAAAGGTCACACTTGTCAGTCCTAAGCGCAAGTCTCTTTCTGACGGACATGCACCGCTGCTTCGATTTGCAAGCAGTAATAAAAAGATTGCAACGGTAGATAAAACCGGAAAGGTCAAGGGCATCGGAAAGGGTACATGTGTCATCTATGTATATGCGAAAAACGGATATACAAAGAAAGTGAAGATTACGGTAAAGTAACAGTTTTAGAGCGAGTCTTGACCAGAAAAGAACGGGAAAACCCCGGCCGGGCGGCAAATGCCGTCCCGGCCGGGGTTTTAAAATACTTACTGATCTGCGGCAAGTGATCTGCGTCGAATCATAAGAAGAACAATTGTCTCAACGATAAACGAAGCAAGTAAGGTGATGATGGCGGTAAGGGAATAACCGACATGAAGCACCTTTGATAACAGTCCGGCCAGTAGGTAACCCGGAACGCAGACAGCCACAACAACCATGGCGTACTGGAACTGGGTCCGTACATGATTCAGATGATTACTCTGAGCGCCAGAGGATGACATGATCGTTGTATCGGAAATCGGAGAAATATGATCACCGCATACAGCACCTGCCAGTACAGCGGAAACGGAGATGATCATCATGGTTGGATCATGCTCCTTAAACATATTGACTACGATCGGTACAAGAATGGCAAAGGTTCCCCAGCTTGTTCCGGAAGAGAAAGCGATGAAAATCGCAATCAGGAAGATGATAACCGGAATAAAAAGAGCGATACTATTGTTGAGCTTGACCACGTTCTTGACGAAGTCACCGATGCCCATTTTATCGGTAATACCTTTCAGGGTCCATGCCAGTGTCAGGATCAAGATGGCAGGCATCATAAGCTTGCCGCCTTCCGGAACGGAGTTCATAAAGTCCTTGAAGCCAATGATTCTTCTCGGAAGATAGAATATTAAAAGAAATCCGGTGGTTACGAGTCCGGCAAAAACCAGGGACTCGGAAGAAGAACAGTTGGCAAAATTTTCGATGAGGTTGGTTCCGCCATTGAGATGACCGGTCCAGATCATAGCTGCAATGGAAGTACCGATCATAACGATCATTGGAACAATCAGGTCGTATACCTTACCTTTTGCGTACTTGCCGCCCTCGGTTGGATCGAAATTCTCATTCGTATTCTGGAAGGCTTCGCCGCCGGAAGTGAACAAATCACCGTGAGCTGCGTTGATTTCGTGCTGCTTCATCAGACCGAAATCAAACTGACCGATGGACATGAAAAATACCATATATAAGGTCAGAAGAGCATACAGGTTGAATGGAATGGTCGATACGAACATCTGGAAACCGGACATATGGCTTCCCTTTGGAACGTAAGAGTTAACCGCAGCAGCCCAGGATGAGATTGGCGCAATGATGCAGACAGGGGCAGCAGTTGCATCGATCAGGTATGCTAATTTAGCACGGGAGACCTTGTACTTATCGGTGACCGGGCGCATAACAGAACCGACCGTTAAACAGTTGAAATAGTCATCCACGAAAATCAAAACGCCTAAAAGGGAAGTTGCAATCATAGAAGACCGCTTGGACTTCAATTTTTTGGTTGCCCATTCTCCATAAGCCCTTGTACCGCCGGATTCCTGCATCAGCATAACGATCATGCCAAGTAGAATCATGAACATCAGAATGGAAAAATCCACACTCTCGATGACGGTATTATACAGGATATCAAAGGCCTTCCATGGGTGAAAGCCTGCAATGAAGAGAGCGCCCAGGGCACTTCCTGCAAAAAGCGAAATATAAACTTCTTTTGTCAGCAATGCCAGAAGGATTGCTACAATGGGTGGTAGAAGCGACCACCAGGTTCCTATAAACATATAAAACTCCTAACTAGTTGATTACAATTAAGGTTGACACAATGCTTATAACATAACACACCTAAGAAAAGGTTACAAGATTTGTGTTATAATATCTCCCGGATGTATCAACAGGACAGAAGAAGGAAGACATCATGGAGAAAAAGAGGATCTTTATTGTAGAAGATGAAGTGAGCATCTGCAAAGAACTGGTAGCCTTGTTGCAAGGGGAAGGGTATGAGGCTGACTATCTGAAGACATTTGACCATACGGTGGAGGATATAGCGGCCTATGGAGCCGATCTGGTACTTTTGGATATCAATCTTCCCGGGGGAAGCGGAGAGATGGTTCTGCGGGAATTGCGGAAAGTTTCAGAGGTTCCTGTGATCATGGTCACCAGCAAGACAGGAGAAGCGGATGAGCTGATTTCCATGAGCTACGGTGCGGATGATTATGTAACAAAGCCCTATCATCCCATGCTTCTTTTGCTACGCATTCAGGCGGTTCTAAGGCGTACGTCGGCTCAGACCGTGTCCTCAGGTGGGAATACCATACAGTACAGAGATTGTAAGGTGAATTTTGACCGCGGCGATATAACCTCTTTAGGGGAGAATGGGTGTAAGGTCAGTCTGACAAAGAATGAAATGATTATTTTCAAGCTCCTGCTGGAGCATGTGGATACGATTGTATCCAGAGATCAGATTATGACCGTGCTGTGGGACAACGAGGAATATCTCAATGACAATGCCCTGACGGTGAACATCAGCCGGCTTCGTACGAAGCTGTCGGAGCTTGGATTTGAAGATGTGATTGAGACGAAGAAGAAGATGGGCTACATGCTGCTTGGCTGAGGGGAGAAGAATATGACAATTATAAGCTATTTGAAGGATCACTGGGTCTACGTGATAACGCAGACCTTTTTTCTTTTGATGTTCACAGCGATGTTGGAACTTGTCAGGACACCGGCTCCGATTCTTTCCTTTCTGGCCATTGTCTATGTGGTATTCGCTGTGATGTATCTTGCTACGGATTATTATAAAAGAGCAAAGTTTCTTAACTCCCTTTCCCGGAATCTGCAGAAAATCGATCAGAAGTATCTGATTTTAGATACCATTGAGTGTCCGGATTATCTGGAGGGACGAATGATTTATGAAGATCTGTATCAGATCAATAAATCCATGAATGAACATGTAAAAGGTTATAAAGAGAATGTGAACCATTACAAGGATTACATTGAAATGTGGGTGCATGAGGTCAAACTGCCACTGTCGAGTCTGTCACTGATCATTCACAACATGAAGGCAGGAGAGGAGACCACGAGAAAGCTGAGGGAGCAGCTGATGCGGCTGGACAATTATGCGGATCAGATTCTTTATTATGTAAGAAGTGAAACGGCGTCCGCGGATTATCAGTTTTGCAGGACGTCCCTGAAATCTCTGGTGTCTGCTGTTGCCCAGAGGAATCGTACCGCTATTCAGGAGAAGGATATCAGCCTTAAGGTTCACGATCTTGGATATGAAGTGATCACAGATTCCAAATGGATGGAGTTTATGGTCAATCAGATCCTGGACAATGCCATGAAATATATGAAGCCGGATGAAGCAGGAGAGATAGAGATCTATGCAGAGGAAGCCGAAGGACAGATTACATTACATATCAAAGACAACGGAATCGGCATTAGCGAAAGGGATCTTCCGCGATTGTTTGAGAAATCTTTCACAGGGGACAATGGCCGTGTCAGTGCCAAGTCAACCGGAATGGGACTTTATATTGTAAAAAAGCTGTGTGACCAGATGGGGCACCGGATTCGTATCACCTCAAAGAAAGGAGAGTATACGAACGTCAGCATTTCCATTGGAACCTTTACGCTGTAGCGTATATTACAAAATTGTAATATACGGAAAGGTAGAAAGAACGACCCCGGGGAATGGATGGGATAAGATGTAGCCATAGTAAAAAGGAGGAAGACAAATGGAAGAACTGTTAAAAATTGATAGCATAGAAAAGTACTATGGCAGCAGATCCAATCTGACAAAGGCGATTGATAATTTAAGCTTATCGGTTGCAAGTGGAGAATTCGTGGCAATCATGGGAGCTTCCGGTTCGGGTAAAACAACATTGCTGAACTGTATTTCCACCATTGACCGTGTCAGCAGCGGACATATCTTTGTAGGAGGTATGGATATCACCACACTTCGGGGCAACAATCTGAACAAATTCCGTCGGGAGGATCTGGGCTTTATCTTTCAGGATTTTAACCTGCTTGACACGATGACCGCGTTTGAGAACATTGCACTTGCCCTTTCGATTCAAAACACCAGGGTCGGGGATATCAAGGGAATGATTCTGAAGACGGCAGTAGCCCTTGGAATTGACGGACTGCTTCATAAATATCCATACCAGTTATCCGGAGGAGAAAAGCAGAGAGTGGCAGCGGCAAGAGCAATCATTACCAATCCGAAGCTTGTCCTTGCAGATGAGCCGACAGGAGCGCTGGATTCCAAGTCGGCGAAGAAGCTTTTGCATGCGATGACGGATATGAATCAGAAGATGGGAGCGACCATTCTGATGGTAACGCACGATTCCTACACCGCAAGCTATGCCGGACGGGTCATCTTCATCAAAGACGGCAAGGTATTCCATGAATTGAATAAGGGAGAGGATACCAGAAAAGAATTTTTCCATAAAATCATGGATGTAGTAAGTCTTCTGGGAGGTGAGTTGGATGACGACATGTAGTATGTCCTTTCGGAATATGAAAAAGTCCATTAAGGACTATGCGATCTATTTTTTCACCTTAATGCTGGGTGTCTGCCTGTTTTATGTGTTTAATTCCATCGAGACACAGACGACTATGCTGGCCCTGTCGAAGGATTCCAGGGATACCGTCAAGCTGCTTGTTCAGATGATCAATACTATCAGTGTGTTTGTTGCATTTGTTCTTGGCTTTTTGATTATCTATGCCAGCCGTTTTATGCTGAAGAGAAGATCCGGGGAATTCGCCCTGTATCTTATTCTGGGAATGAGTAAGCGGAAGGTGGCAAGAATTCTGTTCGCTGAGACTTTGATGATCGGTTGTCTCTCTTTAATCGGGGGACTGCTTCTCGGGGTGTTCACCTCTCAGATCACCAGTGTCTTTGTAGGGAAACTTTTTGAGGCCAATATGACAAAATACGCCTTTATTTTTTCCATGAAGGCATTTCGAAAGACATGCCTCTACTTTGCGCTGATTTATGTGGTTGTTATCATTTTCAACACCCTTGTCATCAGTTGCAGTAAGCTGATTCGTCTGATGCAGGTGAAGAGAAGGAATGAGAGAACGATCCGTATTCATCCGGCAATTTCTGTGATTGGTTTTCTGTTATCCATCGGAATTCTCGGATATGCGTACCGGATGGTATGTTTTGATTTGAAATATATTTCCAGCGAGAGCCTGTCCTTTGCCATTTTGCTGGGAGTGATTGGAACGTTTCTTCTGTTCTGGTCCCTGGCCGGACTTCTGTTAAAGTTTGCCTCCCTGGCAAAAGGCATCTATTATAAGGGCTTGAATTCTTTTACCTTTCGCCAGCTTGCCAGCCAGGCAAATACCAATGTTGTTGCAATGAGCGTCATCTGCCTGATGTTCTTTTTTACCATCTGTGTGTTGATTTCATCCGTAAATATCAAGACGGGGATGAATCGAAATATTAAAAAGTACTGCCCGGCGGATTTAGAGATTGCGATGGACTGGGAAGGTACAGATGCGAACCGGATGAAGACCTTGAAGGAAGACATAGCAGAGCGTACCGAGGACAGTCTGACTTTCCCGATCTACCGCGGTGGGTTTTTGATGAGTATGAAGGGAAGGGAAGTCGTTGTTGATCCCAAGTTCAAGCCGGTCAGGAAAGACGGGTGGTACAGTTATTCCATCTCGGATGTTATGGAGGTGTCAACCTATAATGAAGTGGCAAAGTATTTCGGAAATCAACCGGTCCATCTTGCAGATGATGAGTATACTATTGTCAGCAATTATCATTTTACAAGTGGTTATTTCAATGAGATTCTTTCGAAAGGGCAAAGGATCAGCTTCAATGGAAAAAAGGAGCTGAAACCGGGAACAAAGACTTCCGTGGAAGGATCCTACCAGATCAGTACGAATGCAGATAATTTCGGAATTGTTATTGTTCCGGACGGCTATTGTTCAGAAAAAAATCACGATAAAGAAATTATCCTGGTGAAATACCCTTCGCTGGAGCGAAAAGAACGTGCAGCCTTTGAAAAGGAACTGCTCACTACGGTAAGGAAAGATCTTGAGGATCATTATATCTATGACACCAAGACAGCTTTGGCGGATTCATCGATTGGTCTGGCAGCCTTTGCGGTATTCATTGCGTTGTACATCGGATGCATTTTCTTGATTTCCGGAGCTGCGATTCTTGCCATTAAGGAATTGTCGGACAGTGCAGATAACAAGGAACGCTACGCAATGCTTCGTAAACTCGGGGCGGATGATGTGATGATTCATAAGGCACTCTTTCGCCAGATGGCCATCTTCTTTCTGATGCCTTTGATTTTGGCTGTGATTCATTCCGTTCCGGGTATGATCTTTGCAAGGAAGATTCTGGAAGAACTCTCCGGAGGTCCTTTACTGCCGGCGGTTCTTGTGACGATTGCCATCTTCGGATCTGTGTATGGATGCTATTTCCTGATCACCTACTTTACAAGTAAGAGAATGATAAAAGAGTAAATATCGTGTATGATGCAAAGGATATGGTAGTAGAGACATTATTTGAAAAACTAAAACATAAGGACATTATCTGCTGGGGAAATGGAAAGCATTTTCGCAATCTGACATATCCGTTTCTTTGCAATAGTGGTCTGCTTTCGAATCTGAAGGGATTTCTGGATGTAGGTGGCGGTGGATCACTGGACTTCGGCGGAATACATTACGGGAAGATAACAAAGAGGGAGCTTGCTGACCGGATCCGGGAAAAGGGAGCCGGTCAGTTCCTGATTCTGGTCTGTGTCACAGGTTATTCGGAGGTTATGAATCAGATCCGACGTGATGAAGAGCTATCTTTGGTGGAGGCCATTCCATCCATCTATCTGGAAGGATTGTATGAAGACCTTTGCATGTTGTCAGCACCCAAGCCGCCTCTTTCCTATCGAAAGAATCCGGTTCCGGTGATTCCAAAGGTGATCCATACCTTCTGGTTTGGTGATAATGTAATGCCGCCGGTTTATCGGCAATGTCTGTCCTCCTGGGAAAAGTATGCGCCGGATCTGGAGATTCGCATCTGGAATCAGAAGACTTATCATCCGGGGAACTGCCTTTTTTATGAGCAGGCTGTGCAGCGGAAGAACTGGGCCTTTGCATCGGACTATGCCAGAGCCGATGTGCTTCGGAGATATGGCGGCATCTATATGGATCTGGACGTGGAAATGCTTCGTCCCATTGATGATCTGCTCTATAACGATGCCTATATGAGCTTCGAGTCACTGAACCGGATCGAGTGCGGCTCCGGAATGGGAGCTAAAAAAGGAAACCGGATTCTGGAAGAGATCTGTAAAAGCTATGAGGAGCGCCCGTTTATCAAGGAGGACGGGACAGAGGATCTCTCCACCTGTCCGGTGCGCTATACCAATGTGATACAGCAGCACGGGCTGGTGAAAAACGGAGGCTTTCAACAGGTAGAGGATATCACGGTTTATCCCTTTGAGGTATTGACCGGGAAAAGCTTTGATACAGGAATTACCTATCGAACCGAACAAAGCTATACCGTACATCATCATAATGGAAGCTGGGTACCGTCGACAGCGAAACAGGCTTTATTACAACGGTATGAGGAAATCCGTAATTTTATCTCTTGTATATCCTGAGAAGTTCTGCTATTCTATCTTTGGTTAGAGTTATCTAACACAAAATAGAATAGCAGTTTTTTTACAGGCATAGCCTAAGGCTTCTTTGCAAGTTTTGGCTACATGTTGAAAGGAAGTAGAATGATGGATTATTTAGAAATTGAAAAAGTTGTAGGAAGAGAAATTCTTGATTCAAGAGGTAATCCAACCGTAGAGTGTGAAATTACACTGGCTGACGGATCAGTAGGAAGAGGAATGGCTCCTTCCGGTGCATCCACCGGTGAGTTCGAGGCACTCGAGCTTCGTGATGGAGATAAGGATCGTTACTTAGGAAAAGGTGTGCTGAAGGCTGTTGAGAATATCAACGGACCGATTGCCGAGGCAATCCGCGGAATGGATGCATCCGATATTTATGCCATTGATGCAGCAATGATCGCAGCAGATGGAACAAAGGACAAGTCTATGTTTGGTGCCAACGCCATTCTTGCAACTTCCATTGCAGCATGCAGAGCGGCAGCTACAGCTTTAGATCTTCCTTTATACCGTTTCCTCGGTGGTATCAGCGGAAACAGACTTCCGGTTCCTATGATGAACATTGTAAACGGTGGATGCCATGCGCTTTCTTCCGGTCTTGATGTACAGGAGTTCATGATCATGCCGGTTGGTGCTACCTCTTTCAGAGAAGCATTACGCTGGTGTGCAGAGGTATTCCATGCGCTGGCATCCATTCTTAAGGATCGTGGACTGGCAACATCCGTTGGTGATGAAGGTGGATTCGCTCCGGCACTTAAGTCCGATGAGGAAGCGATTGAGACCATCCTTGAGGCTGTCAAGAAGGCAGGATTTGAGCCTGGCAGAGATTTTAGAATTGCAATGGATGCAGCATCTTCCGAGTGGAAGACCGGTAAGGTTGGAGAGTATAAGCTGCCAAAGGCAGGAACCGTTTATACATCAGAAGAGCTGATTGAGCACTGGAAAAAGCTGGTAGAGAAGTACCCGATCATTTCCATCGAAGACGCTTTGGACGAGGAAGACTGGGAAGGATGGAAGAAGCTTACAGCAGAGCTTGGTGACAAGGTTCAGCTGGTGGGCGACGATCTGTTTGTTACAAATACACAGCGTCTTTCCAAGGGAATTGCGAACGGATGCGGTAATTCTATCTTAATCAAGTTAAATCAGATCGGATCTGTTTCTGAGACACTTGAGGCAATCAAGATGGCGCATAAGGCCGGTTATACAGCAATCTCTTCTCACCGTAGTGGAGAGACTGAGGATACCACCATTGCGGATCTTGCAGTTGCATTAAATACCTGTCAGATTAAGACAGGTGCACCTTCACGTACCGAGCGTGTGGCAAAGTACAACCAGCTCCTTCGTATCGAAGAGCAGCTGGGTGATGCAGCAGTTTATCCTGGAATTGCAGCATTTAACCTGTCCTGTGATTGTTAACTCAGTCGGAGGAATCTCCTTTTTGAAATCATATTATTGACATAGTCGAAGGTCCCTTGGTAATAATGCCAGGGGACCTTTTTTTCTCAGATTGCATTACAGCAGTTCACAATGTAAAATCAAGAAAAGTGATTGAGGAGGTGATAACCTATGATTCAGAAAAAATATGAATTCAAGACGATCGAAGAAATGGATTCGATTCTATCTACCATTATAAAAGATGATAACTATCAAAACGCAAAGGATGTTCTGATTCAGTTGTATAATCCGCGGCTGGATCTGGAGGATGAGGCTCTTGTAGAACATCTGAAAAGCCAGTGCGGGAAGGCGACGATTGCAGGAATTACCAATGCGAATATTGCTGATATTGAATTTGATATCAGTGAGTGTCCGGTAGAATTAAATGTCACCTATCTTTTCAAAACGTCGCTTACTGTTATGGAATTCGACATGGATCAGATGACAGGATTCAGCTCGGGACGCATGGCCAGTGAAGCACTATTAAGCCGCCCCGATGCACGCTGCATGCTTCTTTGCTATTCTTGCGGCAGTGCAGCGATACACAGCTTTCTGAATGAATTTCGGCACTGTCATCTTCCTGTTTTCGGTATCAAGGCCGGTCGAAGCATTCGTAAATTGAATCCTGCCTATGTGTATGGTCAGAAGGCATATCAGAATGGAATTGTTGCTGTTATTTTCTACGGAAAAGACCTTAGAATCTATATGGATAACTGTCTTGGTTTTAAGGAGATCGGGGTGAAAATGCTTGTGACCCAGACCGAGGGCGACAATGTCATTTTAGAGATTAATCATAAGCCGGCAACGGAGGTCTATTCCAAATACCTCAAGGTTAAACCGAATCAGTATTTTGTTCAGAATGTATGTGAATTCCCGCTGGTGTTCCACAGGAACAATACGGTGATTTCCCGCGTTCCGGCAGCTTATGATGAGAGAGGTGCCATCATCTTTACTTCCGATGTTGTGAAAGGAGAGCGGTTTCGACTTTCCTATGGCAATCCGGATCTCCTTTTTCATAAAATCGATCAATCAGCAGAGCGTATGCGAAAGTTTCAGCCCCAGGCGTTGTTTCTCTTTGAATGCGGGAACAGATTTCGCTTTCTGAAGGATCAGGCGGGAAATGAACCGGAGCGTTTTCGGAAGGATATGCCGGATCTGTCTCTTGCCATCGGATACGCGGAAATCTTCTATTCTTCCAAAGGGGAAGGCGGTGCATTAAACAGTGCCCTGGTGGCTGTGGGTCTGACAGAAGACGCTACCGCAGAGGATGAGATGTATGACAGCAACCATCTTGCAGATGAGAGTGTAGAAGCAGAAGAAGAACAGGCGTATATTCCGTTTGTCGACCGGATTCTTCACTTCCTTGAGACAACCTCCACGGAGCTGGATCAGTTAAATAAAGAGCTTGGTAAAATGGCATACACAGACCAGCTCACGAAGGTGTATAACCGATGGGAGTTAGAGCATAAGATCATGGAGATGATTGAGTTTGGGAAAAAGGACCATTCTCCGGTATCCCTTCTGTTTATGGATATTGATCATTTCAAGCACGTGAATGATACTTACGGGCATGATGTGGGAGATATGGTATTAAAAGCAACTGTTGACCTGATGAAAGACAGGATGGACCCATCCTATGTTTACGGCCGGTGGGGTGGCGAAGAATTTTTATGTGCTCTTCCGAATACAACGGTGGAAGAGGCAAAAGATTTTGCGGAAGTGTTACGGTCTACCATTGAAGAGAATTGTTATGTTACCGTTCAGCATGTCACCATGAGCTTCGGAGTTACAGCTATGAAGGAAACTGACACGATGGACTCTCTTGTAAAGCGTGCAGATGATGCTCTCTACGAAGCAAAAGAGGGAGGAAGAAACCGGGTGAAGGTAATCATCTGATGTTGTCTGCCGATATACAATATAGTGATAGCGTGAGCTAAGGAAGGCACCTTTGATCCATGGATGGAGTCGTGGACAGGGTGTCTTTTTGTATAACGAGGTGTGAAACAGAGTTGAAATCGAGTAGGAGCCAGCCTACTCGATTATGAAGGGGGTTATTTATGGAAGTTCAATGGAAGACAAAGGAACAACTTGGCGAGTATGTCATGGAACGCCTGAATCATGATCCACGGCAGATGTCAGACAAGGAAAGAAACCGGATGAGTGAGAGGATCCGGGCGAAATTAAAGGCCGGGAAAAAACTGTCACCGGAGGAGATAAGATTTCTGCAACAGACGGATCCGGCGGCCTACATGGAATACTTGCGGATTCGGCAAATGGCGGACAGTTTGAAAGCACAGTTAAAAAGCGCAAGAACCAAGCAGGAAGTGAATCGTATCATTGCAGCAGCTTTAAATTCTGTCTCGGATAAAGACCCGGCAAAGGAATATATCATTGCAGCCATGAACGAAGTGATCAAGGAATTCAAAGCCACCCCTGAGTATAAGAAGCTGCCGGATACCGATGCCGATCTGGCAAAGAAGAAAAGGAAAAGCCAGCCGAAAGGCACAGCGAATCAGGAGGAGGACTTTAACCCTATGGACTGGTCGCCGTTGCAGGAAGTTATAGATGAACTGCCGACATTTGATCATCCGGCGTAGTGCCATACCCACAGAGCATTTTTCTTTAAAACGAAACTCCTATGATTTTTGTGAAACAATTTGCAAAAGTCATAGGACTTTTGCTATAATCACTGCAAAAGTCATAGGACTTTTGGAGGCGCTATGTATAGAGAAATATTGAAAGATTTGGAAAAATGGAAAAATAGGTCACGTAGAAAGCCCCTTATTCTTACTGGAGTCAGGCAATGCGGAAAGACTTATATAGTAGATGAGTTTGCCAAGAAAAACTTTCAGAGTTATGTATATGTCAACTTTGAATCAGAAGAAACCCTTTCTGCGATTTTTGATTATGACTTTGATGTAAATCGAATTGTAAGTGAGCTGGAAAGGCATTTTAAGACGCAGATCACGCCCGGTGAAACATTGGTTTTTTTTGATGAGATTCAGGAATGTACAAGAGCAATTACGTCTTTGAAGTATTTCTGCGAGAAGATGAGAGATTTGCATATTGTGTGTGCCGGTTCACTTCTCGGTGTGGCACTGAAGAGGGAACAGATTTCATTCCCAGTAGGGAAGGTGAATCGTCTTCAACTTTATCCAATGAGCTTTAAGGAATTCGTTATTGCAAATGATAGGATGGATTTAATCGAAGTTTTTGACGAATGGCCAACCGACCGTGAGATACCTAAAATATATAAGGAACCGATGGAAGAACTGCTTAAAGCATATTATATTGTTGGTGGTATGCCGGAAGTAGTGAAAACATGGATTGAGACACATGACTACGATGAAGTCGAAGAGGTTCAGAATGAAATATTAGAGGATTATGCAGATGATTTCTCTAAACACGCACCGCTTACAGATGTACCAAAGATTCGTTGGATATGGGATTCTGTGCCAGTACAATTGGCAAAAGAGAATAATAAATTTGTTTTTTCTCATGTTAAGAAAGGAAAACGTTCGGCAGAGCTAGAAGACGCCTTGCAATGGTTGGTAGACGCAGGATTGCTTATAAGAGCAGAACTGGTAGAGAAACCGGAAATACCTTTAGAGGGAGCAGCAGATAAAACATATTTTAAGGTATATATGTCTGATGTTGGATTATTACGAGCAAAATCAAAGATTTCTGTGCGGACGATATTGGAAGAGTCAGATCTTTATGTCAGATATAAAGGTGCGTTTGCGGAAAACTATGTCTTGAATGAATTAAAGTCATTAGGTAAAGCGCCGTTCTTTTGGCGTTCTGGGAATACAGCTGAAGTTGACTTTATCTATGAAGAAGAGGGAGAGATTGTCCCTGTTGAAGTAAAGGCAGCGGATAATACACAAGCAAAGAGTTATAAGCAGTTTTGTAAGAAATATCATCCGAGGAAGGGCTTAAAACTTTCTAGAAAAAACATAGCAATGAATCTTTGTGAAGCAACCGTAACATATAGTATCCCTTTGTATTTAGAGTGGAATATAGATAGATATGCTAAATGATACACTTATCCTTAAGTGGTCCCAGCATCATTACAAATAAAAAAAAGGGTATGAAATATAGTAAACAGGATAAAATGGTTGGTTAAGATACCAAATGTTTTATCCTGTTTCTTCTGTATGGCTTAATGAGATTTTTTTCACTAGATTTTGCAGAAGTATGGTAAAATAGAAATCAGTAAAAACATAATAGAAGACTGAGGTAAAAGAACCATCCACATGACTTGATTTTATTTCAGGAGGTATTGCTTATGAGAGGAAAAGGAACTGTCGGCAGAAGATTACTGTCTTTGGCAAGCACGCTGATAATAGCTGTTTCCATGACACCAACTACAGCTTTTGCTGAAAATAATACCATTGAATGGCAGGACGGCAGGGCAGTTTACGATGTGGTAATGCCGGATGGTGTAGCTGTTTCAGGGATAGAGACCAGAACGGTTAATGAGACTGCCGACACCTATGTATGGAATTTGACAAGTCAGCAGACTTATCTTCCTCCATCCGGTACTAACGGAGGTCAGCGGCATGACAGGACTGTTGATGCATGGCGGGCGCAGTTCTGGAGTGGTACTACGTCAGATGGATATATACAGATTCACGTGAGGAATATTAATACCAGTGAGAGCTATTATCAGTCAATAGATGCATACCATGAGTGCTCGCAGCCTAAGTCCAGCTACAGCCCGGGTGAGGAGGCATGCCTTACCATGCGGGCATATGTCCAGAATCCTGTCAACTATAATTACTGCAGGGGGAGTTCACATCTTTACATATCTCAGGAGAATAAAGAGGCTGACGGAATACAGTTTGGAACCTATGTCTCCAACAATAAGAATTCCCTTGCGGATTTTTGCGCTCGTGGACAGTCATCAACCTGGCTTTCTCCCAGGGATGAATCAGCAGGCAAGTACATTAATGCAAGTGCAACAGTATATGCAGAAATGCCAAAGAGCACAACAGTAGGTGAGCACATAGCAATTGTATTCAGTGATGGTACAGGATCCGACAGTGCAAGCTCTTCGCCTCAATATGAATACGGCGGAACTGCTTTCCATCTGTGGATTTATACTCTTGAAAAAAAATCAAAGCCTGCAACGGTGACTGTCGCCAAGACCAAGATTACCAAGGTGAAAAAGACAAATAGTAAGAGCTTCCGGGTTACATGGAAGAAATTAAGTGGTGTAACTGGTTATCAGCTGCAGCTGTCAAAGACAAGCAAATTCAAAAAAGCTTCAACCACAAGTGCAACAATAGCTAAGAAATATAATTATATTAACATTAAGAACTTTCCGAAAGGTACCTGGTATATCCGGGTTAGAGCATATAAGACCAAAAATGGGAAGAAAACCTATGGTAAGTGGTCAACTGTAAAACAATACAAATGGAAGAAGTGAATAAGAAATAATACAAATTATTCAGTCGAGCGGCGGGTCAGAATTGGCCCGCTTCTTTTTCTGAGTCACTGGGGACGTTTCAGTTTGACTCATTTTAAATCTGTCCTTTATCAGGACAACGATCAGATGACATTTGATTGATTTTTCCTAATAAAAAGTTAAATATAGGAGCTGGTTACCGTTAGCAACCGTATTTTGGTCGGTTACGGTATCCGCATCCGACCGGACTATGCCAGATAATAAACTGTCGTTATTATACGAGGAGGTAGCACTATGGTGAGAAGTCGCAGTTATATTGCAACGCCACCTGGGGCAACAATTAAAGAGCAGTTGAATGACAGGGGCATGAGTCAAA
>FMTN01000019.1:0-48131 GCA_900100095.1 Lachnospiraceae bacterium C10 | reverse complement strand
TTCTGGAATA
This sequence comes from Lachnospiraceae bacterium C10, assembly GCA_900100095.1. GTDB lineage: Bacteria > Bacillota > Clostridia > Lachnospirales > Lachnospiraceae > Weimeria. Next base: position 48,121 of record FMTN01000019.1, on the reverse strand, counting down.
ACCTTGAAGCAATCTATAGAGAGAAGATTATTAAAGCTGAAGCAGAAAATGCGATGGATGCAGATGTAGTGCTGGCGAAACAATTCCCTTATAGTGAAATATGACCATGCTTAAGCAAAAGGAATTCTGCCCAAAGATAAAAATTGTCTTGCAGATTGTGGAATTGCTTTAGTATTTCTGCCGCATCTTAAAGGATCTTTTCTTCAGGGAGCTTCCTTTATGGATGGAAATAAGATTGTTGTTGGACTTACAGCAAGGGGAAAGGATGCTGACAAGTTTTGGTTCAGTTTATTTCACGAACTCGCACATATTGTTCTCGGCCATGTAGGGCAGACGAATGGTACATCGGAAGAAGATGAGAAAGCCCCTTATGCTTAGCAGTTTTGTGGCGAGCTGGCAAGGGAATGTGATAGATGGAGAGGAACGGTGTAAGCTGGTCTTTTTCAGTGAAGTCAAACTTGTTTGAGCAATATGTTACAAATAAGTTTTGATTGAACTTGTTTGAGTAATATGTTACAAATAAGTTAGAGGTAGATGAAATGAACTATAATTTTTCAAAGGACATAAAATCAATTCGCGAGCTCTTAAATCTTTCGCAAAGTGAATTTGCGAATCAACTTGGCGTAGATAGAATAACTATTTCAAGAAGTGAGCTAGGGAAAACAGAACCATCACCAAAACTTTTAGAGAGTGTATATGCATATTCTTTTAATAAAAAGATAAAAATTAATAAGTTAAAAGAAATGTTTTGGAGAGATGACTTAGGAAAAAATTCGAAACTATTGTTTCATGGTGCTAAAGGCGAAATTATTGGGAATATAGATGTTCACCATGGTAGAAATAACAATGATTTTGGCCAAGGATTTTATACCGGTGAAAGCTATGAACAAGCAATTTCGTTTGTATCAGGTTTTAACAATTCATCTGTTTATTATTTGAGCTTTGATGATAAGGATTTGAAATGCAAAAGATATGAGGTTGACCAAGAATGGATGATGACAATCGCATATTACAGAGGAACGCTTGATGAATATAAAAATCATCCAAAAATTCAGGCACTTGTGAAGGAGTCAAGGGATTGTGATTATATAATTGCGCCAATTGCAGATAATCGTATGTTCCAGATTATTAATTCATTTATCGCAGGGGAGCTTACAGATGAGCAGTGTAAACACTGTTTGGCAGCAACAAATCTTGGAATGCAATATATCTTTATTAGTGAAATGGCTGCTTCGCAGGTGAAAATTGTAGAACGTTGTTATATTTCTGCTAACGAGCGTGAATACTATAAGAATATAAGACTTGAAGAGACAAAACTTGGAGATGACAAGGTAAAATTGGCAAAACGCCAGTATAGAGGCCAAGGTCGATATATTGATGAGATTTTGGAGTAAAGAGGTGTAGATGCATGAGGAAAATATCAAAGGATGGATTACTCTTATGTAAGTTACAGGCAGAAACATTTGAAAATTCAATAGATAAAATGGACACAAGTTCGGAAATTTTTATCAGGCGATTTATGAAAAGTGAAATAGCAAAGAGGTTTGATAACGAATCTATTTTAGAGAGCAATATCCAAGCAAATGATATTTTAGAGCTAATTAATGAAGAGTATGGAATTTCAAATTATGGATCAGTTAAATATACTCGAAATGAAATATATTGGATTGGATATATTTATAGATATTTTGCATTTACTTATGAAATGTCTTCTGCACAAGTATATAAAATAGTAAAACCAAAAGAATTACGTGGCTTATTTTTGCCGTATCATACGATGGACCCTGCTCAGGCAATTGAGAGAATATTAGAAGCAAAAGAAATGATTGTCGATGAAGAGACGGAGTTGAAACGCCAATATGAAATATTTAGGCGGATACGAAAAGAACAATAAATTGTTAAGACGAAAAAGGTGTAATCGTCAATATCATTGACGGGCGCAGAGAATATGACATATTAAATAGGAACGGTGTCCATTAGTCAGAAAGGATTTTATTTATGAAGGCTTTTTTTGAAGCAGAAAAACTTGATCCTAACAGTAAGGAAATGAAAAAATTATATATTAAAGATGTGCATTTAGGAGAATACAATTATGGATTATATAGCAGGCTTCAGCAAGCATTAATTGATTGTTCTTCCATGGTGCCGGGCTCAAAACTTCGTTCTATCTCAGGAATGAACACATACGTGAATGGAATCATTTATCATACTTTCAATATTAATGTATGGGATTTGGATAATCCAATAGAAATCAAAGGGGTTATTGAAAAAAACACAGGATTAGATTTTAACGAATGGCTTGAAATAGAGTTGAATAAGAAATTAGCAGAAGCACAAAAGCAGCTTAAAGATATAGGTAGAACTATATGATCCAGTTCCATATTGGACGATGTCACCCTCTTACACAGAATCGGAAAGGGCAGTACGCTGTGGATTTGGTTCATCCGTACAGACTGGTATTCGAGAAAAATGGTGACGAAATTCAAATAGCACATATTTTGGAAATAGTTGATTATCATTAATAGTCAATATGGCAAGGTAAGGAGGTAGCACTATGGTGAGAAGTCGCAGTTATATTGCAACGCCACCTGGGGCAACAATTAAAGAGCAGTTGAATGACAGGGGCATGAGTCAAAAGGAGTTTGCAGCCAGGATGGATATGTCCGAGAAGCATATCAGTAGGCTCATTAACGGTGAGGTACAGCTTACACCGGAGACCGCGGTCAGGTTAGAGGTGGTTTTAGGTGTTCCGGCTAAGTTCTGGAATAACCTTGAAGCAATCTATAGAGAGAAGATTATTAAAGCTGAAGCAGAAAATGCGATGGATGCAGATGTAGTGCTGGCGAAACAATTTCGTTATAGTGAAAAATGACCATGCTTAAGCCAAAGGAATTCTGCCCAAGGATAAAAAAGTGTCTTGCAGATTGTGGAATTGCTTTAGTAATTGGAGGAAAAAACCTTGAATAGTTTGTGTTAAATGTACCATTTTCGTTAGAAAAAATGTCAAGTGAAGAGTTCAAATTACCGTTGAAAAATCCCGCTTTCTTGCATACAATAAAGCGGAGTAGGTAGGCAGAAATGCCGATAAAGAAGAAAAGGAGGTGCCGATATGGCTACATCAAGCATTTTTCATAATGTGGTTATAAATGACCCCAAAAAGGCAGAAGCTTTTATTTCAGCGATAGAGGCATCTATTGCTGATCCTTATAAGACTGGAGATAAGCCCAAGACTAAGGTAGAGACCGATCCGAATAAGATCAGCCATATAATAGATATGTGGAAAAAGGAGGCTGCACTTTAAATGTCTCCTGTAGTAGTAAATATACTGGATCTGATCGATATGGGTGGCAGCGAGGTTATCGAACACAAGCTTGCCTGAAAAGAAAGAGAATGTTTTATATGCAACACAACTATTCGCATAATATCTGTATTACGAATAGTACACCTGAAAACATGCGTAGGAACCGTTCCTGTGCTATACTGAGTATGTTTTCTGAGGAATTTGCACAGGAAGGGATATGCTATGGCACGCGAATACAGAGACGGGCTGGATGCAAGCAATCAATTTAAAATCAGAGAAATGCTGGCAGAACTTCCGGTTTCTGTGGATCGATATATTACATCCACAGCCAGAACCAAATCCAGCCGGACAACCATAACCTATGTCAGGATGATTCGTGCTTTTTTTCTATACTTGCAGGCGAATCATGAAGCCTTTGAAGATAAGCCGTTACAGCAGATTACCGGAGAAGAATTGAACCGGATTACATTGGATGATGTGGATTCGTTTCTTGCATATCTGAAGGCGCATCAGTTGGATCGTCCCGGTAAGTCCAATAAGAATAATACCGTGGAGGTTTATATCAGTGCGTTGAATGCCTATTTTGGCTTTTTATACAAACGGGAAGAGATACAGAAGAATCCTTTTCAATTTGTGGAACGCCATCACGAGAAGGTTCGGCGGCCGTATTATCTCGTCGGGGATGAGAATGAGACGTTTTATCGGAATATCTTATCCGGGGAGGGGCTTTCTCCGAAGATGCTCAGTACCAGAGAACGGTTTCATACCGCATATCGTGATTATATGATATGTCGCCTCCTTGGGATGACAGGAATTCGTGTGTCGGAATGTATCGCCCTGGATCTGGAGGATATTAATTTTAAGAGTAAATCCTTTCAGGTGATCAGGAAGGGAAACAAGGAAGCTGAGATTTTCTTCAGTGATGTCATCGCAGAGGAATTAACGGAGTACATGGAAAATGTTCGACCGCTGTATCAGCCGGATGCGTCCGAGCATGCACTTTTTCTTGTGGCACAGGGAGCACATAAGGGCCAGCGGCTTTCGGTGCGTTCGGTTGAGAATCTGGTGAAAAAGTACGCTCTGGCCAGCGGCATTACCTACGCCGGAAATTTCAGTGCCCATTCCTTAAGGCATAGTTTTGCAATGCAGTCTCTTAAGAAGACGGGAGGGAATCTGTCTCTGACACAGAAACTCCTTGGACATGAGGATATTTCCACCACGACCATTTACGCGGAAGCGACAGAGGAGGAAATTCGAAATGCGCGCAATCTTTTTCAATAAAAAAACCGGGGTGAAAGCGATCCTTTCCCTTTGCATGATTTCTGTAATGGTGTTTCTTTCGACGGTTGTGCCTTCTGACGCAGCCGAGGATAACCGCTGTTATGCCCACGGTTTACAGATGCTACACAATCCTGTGAACGACAAATGGGATTTGATTTGGTCTGATGCCTACGAAAAGGGTGTTGATTCCGATGGAAACTGGACCCATGATGTGTTTCATATTCGTCTTCCGAAGAAGTGGGAAGTAACATACGATAAGAACGGCCGCCTGCCGGGAAGTCAGCCCCTTATTCAGGCACCGGAGGCACAGGAGCCGGCCAGCGCAGCGGTTGCCGGAAACGGAAACTATATTGTAACCTTCGAAGACGGGAATGATGCCGGGGAATATACACTGGCACAGCGCTATGCGGTATATGACAAGGACTGGCATGTGATCAGGCAATATCCTTCCACTATTGCCATGGGTGGACATTCCGGTCACGCCAGTGCAACGGATCAGCGGTTTGTTGTTTTCTATAGCGACGGATGGGTTGATGGCGGAGGCGTGGATCAACTTGGCACGGGAGACGATGTCTATGTCGCGACTCTTTCCACCGAAGGTAAGATTCTGGCACGGCGCAGGGTTGCTGTTCAGGAAAAGACAAGAGACTGGTGGCCTTTGACGGCTGCGAATCATAAGTCTTCCATGCTGGTATGGCAACGGTATTGCAAGGGGAAAACATACGCCTCTCTATGCTGGCGGTCTTATGATCCGGTTCATAATAAACTGGGACGATTTGTTTCGCCAAGGAAACTTAAGCTTACATATTACACGTATAGTGTGACCGAAATTCCGGGAAGTGATTTGTTTGTGATTGCCGGCTTACAGAGGGATAAGAAGAAAACATGCTTTTACCTCGTCGATAAAAATGGTAAAATCATAGACCGGGCTACGCACAAAGGAGCTATTGTCCGGGAGTCTACGCCGGTCTATGCAAACGGCAGCCTTACCTACCCGATTGAAAGCGGTCTGCTTCGCCTGAAGCTTGATTCAGGGAAGTTTGGAAAGGCATTCTATAATACCTTGCATAACGTAAAGAGGGATAAGAAGCATCCTCTCTGGACATCGCTTGGAACAGACGGTTATGTGGATAAGACAGGAAAGATTACTTTTTTTAATTTAGGAACTGACCAGATCAGAGTTCGTTGATACAGCATTAGAATAAGGAAACAGGAATGATTCAGATTACAGCAAACGTCATAGATTTTATAGCAGCCATGGTACAGGTGGGATCCGGTGTGATTCGCAGGAAGACAAGGATTTTATTCGTCCAGATTCTGCAGCTGCTGATGCAGGCGGTGAGTATGCTTCTGCTGGGAGGAATTACCGGAGCAATCAACAATGTACTCTCCTGCTTCCGGAATTTTCTATGTTATAAAGAAAAATTAAGTGCCACATGGAAGGGGATATTCATCACGGCTTCCATTGGCACTACGGTTCTTTTTAACAGGCAAGGGCTTTTAGGTGTTATTCCGGCGGCTGTATGTACGATTTATATTCTGTTAATGGATGTAGAGGATCCGATCCGCTTTAAGACATTGGTCACAGTAACCTTTATCCCTTGGATTTTCTATCATTTTATGCTGGGGTCATATACCGGAGCAATCTTTGACGTTCTATCTGTTATAACCAACGCATATGCGTTGTATAATATGATAAAGGAAAAGAACGCAGTCCCGGCCACTTAAGGTGTCCGGGGACTATGAATTATGGTATTTTCCCAGGAATTCTCTGGTTCTCGCATTATCCGATGTAAAGAGAGCCTGTGGTGTTGTATCTTCTACAATCATACCATGTTCCATAAAAATAATGCGATCGGAAACGTCTCTGGCAAAACTCATTTCATGCGTTACAATGACCATGGTCATGTTCTCTTTTGCCAGATCCTTGATGACCTTTAGAATTTCAATGGTTAATTCCGGATCGAGAGCGGATGTAGGCTCATCGAAAAAAAGGATTTTAGGTTTCATGGCCAGTGCCCGTGCGATGGAAACCCTTTGTTTCTGTCCACCGGATAACTCGCAGGGATAGGCATTTTCCTTGTCGGATAGTCCCATCTTGGCCAGAAGTTCCCGGGCTTCGCGGTAGACCTCCGCCTTGTCCCGCTTTTGATTGCGGATTGGAGCATCCGTTATGTTTTTTATAACAGAAAAATGCGGGAAGAGGTTAAAGTTCTGGAACACCAGACCAAAGTAACCGCAGGCCTTTTTCTGAGCGGCTTTGGAACCGTAGCTGGCACTGCCGTTTACCGATTGAACGACAGGATCCCCTACATAGGTCAGGGAACCGTCATCCATGGTCTCAAGGAAGGTGGCACAGCGAAGTAACGTAGACTTACCGGAACCGGAAGGTCCGATGATGGAGACCACTTCTCCTTCTTCCACAGCAAGACTGATATCTTTAAGAACTTTTGTGTCTTTAAAGCTCTTTTTGACGTGGTTCATTTCTAAAATCTTCATAGTCGCTCCTAGCTGTAGTAATTCATTCGTTTCTCGCCGTAATCCATCAGCATGGCAACGACAAAGTTAAAGATATAGTAGAACAGACCGGCTGCCAACAGTGGAATGACGTTATGTGCCGTTGCAGCCAGTGCTTTTGCCTGGGTAAACATTTCAGCGTAGGCAATGGAGAACGCCAGGGAAGTGTCCTTCACGAGGGTGATAACCTCATTGGTGATGGATGGAAGGATCCGCTTGATGACCTGAGGTAATATGATGCGAAAAAACGTCTGGCTGCGGCTATATCCCAGAACTTTGGCGGCCTCATACTGGCCGGCGGACATGGATTCGATGCCGCTACGGTAAATCTCCGCGAAATATGCGGCATAATTCAGGGCGAAGGCGATGATGACAGCACTTCCCCGGTAGGAGGAGGATATTGTCATGCCAAAGATGTAATAAGGTCCGAAATACACCACAATCAATTGCAGCATCAGCGGGGTTCCGCGCATGATGGAGATATAGATCTTTGTCAGGGTACGAATGATCCAGATCTTAGACATACGACCAAACGATATGACAAGGCCAAGCGGCAATGAAAATAACAAGGTCAAAAGAAAAATCTGAATTGTGGTGAGCATACCTCCGGTCAGCTCTAAAAAAATTGTTCCTAAGTCCATAAATATCCTTCTATCGATGCAAATAATTTCTATCTCAGGCGGGAATATATTCGCCGCGAGCGAGACTTTATTGTAAGATGGAGACATCTTCGCCAAAGTATTTTTTGGAAATTTTGGCAAAGGTACCATCGGCGTTCATCTCTTTCAATGCGATATTTACCTTATCACGTAAGGCCGTATTCTTCTTCTCAAAACCGATACCGTACTGCTCGGAAGAGATTTCATAGGAAAGAACCTGGAAAGTATCCCCTTTGTCCTTTGTCTGATCCAATGCCACGAACTTATCCATGGCAACCGCATCTACGGCGCCGGACTCCAGATCCATCATAGCGGTGTTGTAATCGGCAACAGAGATTAACTGTGAAAAACTGCCGGTCAGAGACTTGCTTTCCTCGCTGTTCAATGCGCTTTCAGCGGAAGACTCCTTCTGCACATCAACGATCTTGCCCTTCAGGTCCTTTTCTGATGTGATACCGGAGTCGGAACGAACCACAAAAACCTGGGCGTTGTTCATATAGGCATCGGACCATGCATACTGATCTTCTCTTCCGTTAATGGTAAATCCGTTCCAGATGCAATCAATGGTGCCGCTGGATAATTCCATATCCTTCGCATCCCAGTCAATCGGCTGATATACAACATCCATCTTCAATCGCTTTGCAGCTTCGGCTGCCAGTTCGATATCGAAACCGGTGTACTCTCCGTCTTTTCCTACGTATCCGAAAGGCGGGAAATTCTGGTCAAAACCAACGACCAGATTCTTGTCTGTGTTTTCTACGGTCTTCTTGTTATCTGCCTTCTTGCCAGTGTTAGAACCGCAGGCAACGAAACTCATAACCATGGTGGCTGCCAGTGCGAAACACAGTACCTTTTTGATATTTCTCATATATTATCTCCTGTTTCTTTCTTTTTCCGTTGTGCTTTAGTGTGCTACAGTGATAATAAGGTATCATGTTTGAGTGGAGATGTAAATATGAAAAATGACGAAATGTAAAAAAGTGTTGTAAAAACAAATTGTTTTTACAACACTTCTGTAGCTTTTAGTAGTTTTCCTCGTGAAGTTCAAAGAAACTCTGAGGATGAGCACAGACAGGGCAGACATCCGGAGCGGCTGTTCCTACCACAATATGTCCGCAATTCCGGCATTCCCATACCTTGACTTCGGACTTCTCAAATACCTGAGCTGTCTCGATATTCTTAAGGAGGGCACGATAGCGCTCTTCATGATGCTTTTCGATCTCAGCCACCAGACGGAACTTCTCAGCCAATTCCGGGAACCCTTCCGCTTCTGCTGTTTCGGCAAAGCCGGCATACATGTCCGTCCATTCGTAATTCTCGCCATCTGCAGCTTCCTTCAGATTGGCTTTGGTATCTCCGAGGCCGGACAGTTCCTTAAACCACATCTTGGCATGTTCCTTTTCATTATCTGCGGTCTTAAGGAATAAAGCAGCCATCTGCTCATAGCCTTCCTTCTTTGCCACGGATGCAAAATAGGTGTATTTATTCCGTGCCTGGGATTCTCCGGCAAAAGCCGCCTGGAGATTTTTCTCTGTCTGTGTTCCTGCATACTTGTTATCTGCCATACATGTTCCTCCTTCTTAGGTTATAACTCCCTACTTTCATACTATATCACTGTTGTAACATGGAATGGCTACAGGTGCAACAACCCGGGAAGGAGATTCGACAAAAAATCGAAAAATTTCGCAGGAGATTAGAAAGTATAAGCAAGAAATTTATGGAAGATCAAAGTCCGGGATGGATGCGAAGCCTTTTGCAAGGTCCTCATCAGTCGGAACATAATCTGTCATTTCCTTGTTGTTGTACTTCTCATAAGCCACCATGTCGAAGTATCCGGTTCCGGTCAGACCGAAGACGATGGTCTTCTCTTCGCCGGTCTCTTTGCATTTTAATGCCTCATCAATCGCAGCACGGATCGCATGGCTGGACTCCGGTGCCGGAAGGGTTCCCTCTGTTCTGGCAAAAAGTTCTGCAGCTTCAAAGACAGAGGTCTGCTCCACTGAGATGGCACGCATATATCCGTCCGCATACAGCTGGGAAAGAACAGGACTCATGCCATGGTAGCGAAGTCCGCCGGCGTGGTTGGCGGATGGAATGAAGTCATGTCCAAGGGTATACATCTTGGCAATCGGTGTAACCATACCGGTGTCACAGAAATCGTATACAAATTTGCCTCGTGTCAGGGAAGGACAGGAAGCCGGTTCCACCGCAATGATATCGTAATCGGCTTCGCCCCGAAGCTTTTCTCCTACGAATGGGGAAATCAGTCCGCCAAGGTTGGAACCGCCGCCGGCGCAGCCGATAATGATATCCGGCTTAACGCCGATCTTATCCAAAGCAGCCTTAGTCTCAAGACCAATGATACTCTGGTGAAGAAGAACCTGATTTAAGACAGAGCCAAGGACATAACGATATCCTTCGGTTCCCACAGCCACTTCCACAGCTTCGGAGATGGCACAGCCAAGAGAACCTGTGGTTCCAGGATGCTCCTGAAGGATTTTGCGTCCGATTTCGGTGGTGTCGGAAGGAGACGGTGTTACGGATGCGCCGTAGGTACGCATAACTTCCCGGCGGAACGGCTTCTGCTCGTAGGAAACCTTTACCATGTAAACCTTACAGTCCAGATCGAAGAAGGAACATGCCATAGACAGTGCAGTTCCCCACTGACCGGCTCCGGTCTCGGTGGTGACACCCTTAAGTCCCTGCTTTTTTGCATAATACGCCTGCGCGATGGCAGAGTTTAATTTATGACTTCCGGAGGTGTTGTTACCTTCGAACTTGTAATAGATATGAGCCGGAGTATCCAGTGCCTTTTCCAGGAATTCCGCATGTACCAGCGGTGATGGACGGTACATTTTGTAAAAGTTGTAGATCTCATCCGGAATCGTAATATAGGCGTCATCATTATTTAATTCCTGCTCTGCCAGCTCTTTACAGAAGACCGGAGACAGATCTTCTACGGTCATTGGCTGTAATGTGGCCGGATTTAATAACGGAGCCGGTTTATTTTTCATATCAGCACGAACGTTATACCACTGCTTTGGGATTTCATTCTCCTCGAGATATATTTTATATGGTGCTTTTTTACCTGTTGTCATAGGATACCCCTTTCTAAAAAGCTATGCATTTCTCATAGCATATCACTTTTATACGTTAAAGGCAACAAGTATCCTCCGGCCGGGATGTATGTGATTTATGCAAAAACAAAAGCAGCAGCCCGGATGGGTTGCCGCTTTTAAAGAAGGTTACGACCGTCTTGCCCTTTTCCGCAAGACTCCATTTATCATTTGATTGCCCAGCGAAGTTTCGCTGATCTGGCCCTTGGATTACGAAAACACTCTTCCTTGGATGGCTTTATGGCATCCTTTGCTATTTCAGTAAAGCGTCCTTCCCGATAGAAGCGCTTAAATTCCTTTTTAACGATACGGTCCTCTCCGGAATGGAAGGTTAGGATGGCAACCCTTCCTCCATCATTTAATACCTCCGGTAACTTCTCCAGCATGTTGTAGAGAACTTCGTATTCCTGATTGATATCGATACGAAGCGCCTGAAAAGTTCTGGTAGAGGATTTTTTAATGAGGTCTTCCAGTTCGCCCTTTTTCAGTTGTTCGTGCCTGGTGGCCTCTGTCACGGCTTCTCTTACCAGGGCGGCAAGCTGGGTGGTGGTCTCCACCGGTTTTTTATGATAGATTGCCCGGGTTACCTTTTTGGCAATTTCTTCCGCGTAAGGTTCGTCTGCGTTCTCGGTCAGCATTCCTGCCAATTCGTCCCATTCCAGTTCCTTTAACCGCTCGGATGCCGGTTCTCCGGAATTCTGATCCAGGCGAAGATCCAACGGACCCTCATGCTTCCAGGAAAAACCACGCTCCGGCTCATCAATCTGCATGGAGGATACCCCAAGGTCTGCTAAGATAAAATCAAACTTCCCCTGCTCGGCAGCGGCCTGATCCAGATTCTGGAAATTGATATGGCGGATGGACAGGATATCTTCGGTAAAGCCTTCCTTCCGAAGCATGCCCTCGGTGCGAAGGATGTTCTGTGAATCCACATCCAGGGAGGTCAGATGCCCTTTTCCATTCAGCTTCTGTAGCATCTTTCTGGTATGACCACCGTATCCAAGGGTACAGTCCAGACCGTTCTCCCCTTCCTTGATATCCAGAATTTCAAGAATCTCATCGACTGCAATCGGAATGTGCATTCCGGCAGGGGTACTTCCCTTTGAAATCACCTTTTCGATGGTTTCCGGATATAATTGAGGATTCAGCTCCTTATACTTTTCGGAATACTTCCTCGGGTGGGTTCCTTTATAACGGGGACGCCGTTTGTGAACAGCACCTGTTTCGCTGCTCTGTTTATTGTCACTCTTTTTGTTCATTTCGTTCATCATATTCTTATTGTATCAAAAAAATCAGGAAAATGTTCGTTAAATATTCTTCCGCTGAAGGAAAGTGTCGGAAGAAAATTTTTGGTTGCCTTCTGTGGAAGAACCGGTTCGTAAAGAGGATCACAAAGGATGGTGGCATCCTCTTTATCCTTGAAATAGGATTCAATCTCTTCTTCTCCCACGGTGATCAAATCGCCGGCCTCTGCATCGATCAGTTGGGCAGACTGTTCCAGCGGACAGAGGACAACGGCTCTGTCATATCCCTGATCGAACACGCAGGTGTAGGCGAGACTTTTGCTCTGTACGGCTTCTCCGATGATATAGGCGGTTTTACCGGTCGGTTTCATGCCCCCTGCCAGAAGTTCTGCTGCCGGATGCTGCAGGAAGGGTTCTCCTTTTGCAGCGTTTCTCAGCTGCTGACAGATGATGCTTTGAAGGGAACCGGTGGGAAGACCGATAACGTAGGGCTGCTGATAGTCTTCATAGAATTTTTGAGCCAATGGCAGTCCGGTTGCCGACAGTACCAGATTGACATCGGCAAGAGGGGAAGAGAGAACTTCATCGTAGCTGCTTCCGTAGGACCAGTTGGCGACGATTTCAAAGCCTTCCCCGGACAGGATTTCCGTCACGTGGCTTACATTCTGATAATCGGCGTAATCCAAAGGGGTAAGTCCCAGTAGATTCAGCCGGATTGCATCGTGAGCTTCCCGGGTTGGCGCTTTTTGGGGAAGGAGTTTGTCGGCGAAGGCTGTAAATGCCAAGCCGGCTCCTTTTACATAGTCATGCATTCCGTTGGTCTTTACATAGAACACCGGGATCTGAAGCCTTTTTTCAAGAAGGCGGGCAATGCCTTTAAAATCGGTACCGTTTAAAAACGGAATTGGCGAATTGCAGAGTGCAATGAACTTCGGCTTAGGGTCGAGTTCTGTAGCGGCATTGGCAATGTCATCTATAAATTTCTGATCGTTTCCAAGAACCGCATCCCTTGTGTTCAGGCCGGAGATAAAGATATAGCTTTCTTTTCGATACCAGCGGACTTCATCGTGGGTGTTGTAGGTGCTGTTACAACCGGAAGGATCATGCATGACAACCATTCCTCCCAGTTCGTAGAGGGCTGATGCCACACCGGAGACATCTCCTGCATATACCGGAATTATTCTAAATGCTTCTTTCATTCTACGCAGTTCTCCCATCCAAGTCCCTTCAGAGGAACAAGTTCCTCAGGATCTTTTTCTTCCAAGAGGGCTTCTTCCATTCGCTTTATCAGATTTTTTACAGCGTCAAAGCCCCAGTTGCCATCACTTTCAATCTGGTTGACAAAATGTCTCGTGTTCTCAAAAAAAGCAGCCTTTGGTCCGATTGCAAGCACATCGTCCGGATTGCCCTGCTCGATTGGTGAAATATAACGGGATTTCGGATGATTGGTTGAGACAATGACAGGTCCCTCCTCCTGCGCCCTAAGCCACAGGAAATCCTCCTCTTCCATCGGATCAAAGGCATCTGCATAGATTCTTGTGACCGGAATGTTATGCTCCATAAGAAGGCGTGCGGTACTAAGGGGACGGACACAGCCCAGGTAGTCAAGGGCAACGGTTCGTCCCTTTAGTGTTTTCTTAAGCCTTTCAAATGCGTCGTCGCAGAGTTTTTTCTCTTCTTCTGCGAAGGCGTTGACCTCCTCCTTCGCAAGAGCCGTTGCCTGTTCCAAAGACAGCGTTTCATCTTCTTTTTGACAGACGAGAGTCATAAGCGTTACAAGGCGGGAGGTAATCTCGCCATAGGTCATAGGAACGCTTAGATACAGATATGGCCTTTGGGAGGCTTTTGCCATGCGCTCCACCCCATAGACAGAAAGTGGGCTTCGAACCAGCGTCAGCCATCCGTCGCCCATTTTTACGTATTTGTCATAGGTTTTGCAATCCTGAACCTGCTGTATTCTCATGTGATGGCGGGCAAGAAGCCGCGCAATGTCACTGCTGTCAGGGAGTCTTAAGTTATCTCCCAGGACGTTGACATGGGCGGGATTTTCCTCCAGAGGCTGTACCGGCAGCATCATCTGATAGCGTTGCTTTTGCTCTGGGGTCTTTGCCACCTTTTGCATGATTGGATCCATCCAGCACTGCATGAAGAAAATATCCGGATAGCGTTTCTCTAATTCACGAAAAATATACTTCGGGTCTGCTCCCACAAAATGGTGCATGCAGACAAGAAATACCTGAACAGCTCTCGGGCGGTAGGGCAGGCGGTCAATCACACGACTGACACCGTCAATGGTCACCTGCTCCAGTCGGCCGTTGATGGAATCTTTTTCGCTTGGCATGACCGCAGAAAAATGACTCTGTCCGTTCATCTCATCCGCTGTCATGATCACACCCCGCAGACAGTTATCACTGCAGACGTAGATGGAATGACATTCCGGGATCAGACGTCCGGTATGTACAATGTTCCAGTTTTCATGAACCGGACAGTTGTACTCCAGTCCCCAGGGAAAAGGCCGCGGGAAACCGGCGGACTGTATGGCAACGGAGGCGTTGTCGGAAGTTATCTTTGAATGATCGACCGTTGTGGCCGGTCCGATACGTTTTAGCATAACTTCTCCTGTTCTAGTGCTCGATGGTGCCGTCACTTTTGGTAATGACATTGCTATAGGCTGTTTTGGTCGTGATGCCCTCAAGCTGTCCGATTTTACCGGACAACTGGGCAATTACAGGCTGTGGGGCATCCAGGGCAATGCTGATAATGGAAATATTCTTTTCACGATAAGGAATTCCCATTCGCCCGATGATATAGTGGCTCTGTTCGTGCAAAAGCGCATTGATCTGACGAATGGCATCCGGATTTTCTACAATAATGGATAAAACAGCGACTCTGGTATCCATGTCTCTCCCTTTCCTTGATCCGATGTTGTTAGCAGATTCTTGGCAGTAATTCGTTGCCCGGCTCCGGCAGGAGTGTCTGGGCTCCGATATCGGTGGTCATTACAACATGACCGGCCATATCTTCTGTTACATGTCCGATGATGGCAGCACCTTCGGTATCCTTGTGCTCCTTTAAGACGGCAAGCACCTTCTCGGCAGTTTCTGCCGGTGTGAAGATGACAAGACGGCCTTCGCAGGCAAGGTAGAGTGGCTCAAGTCCTAACATTCCGCAAACGCCACGGACACCGTCATCCACCGGGATATCCGATGAATTCAGATGAATTCCCACATTGCTCTCATGAGCGATCTCGTATAAAACTGTTCCGACGCCGCCTCGTGTCGCATCACGGATGACATGAACCTGAGGTACAGCCTTAAGGACGGACTCCACCGGCTTCCAGAGCGGGGCGCAGTCACTGGTAATATCCGCATCGATTCCGTAGTCATCACGGCTTAACAGAATGGTTGCACCATGGCGTCCCACATCACCGGTTACAATGATGGCATCCCCCGGTCTGGCATAGGCACCACTGGTATCGACACCTTCCAGGATCTCGCCTACTCCGGTTGTGGTGATGAAGACATGATCCACCTGTCCACGTCCTGCCACCTTGGTGTCACCGGCTACGAGCTTGACACCGACCTCGGCCGCTGTTTTCTCCATGGAGGCAACGATTTCCTCCAGCTGATCAATCGGGAATCCTTCTTCAATCTGGAAGGCACAGGTCATATACAAAGGCTTTGCACCCATGCAGGCAAGGTCATTGACTGTTCCGCAAATGCTGAGTTTACCGATGTTTCCTCCCGGGAAGAACTGAGGAGATACAATGAAACCATCGGTGGACATTGCAATCTTACCGTTCGGTCTTGGGAGTACGGATGCATCGTCTGCTGTAAAAAATTCATTCTGCAGGTGCTTTTTGAATACCTGATCGATTAATTCGGAAGTCTGTTTTCCACCGGCTCCGTGTGCTAATGTAACTACGTCTGTCATATTTATATCCTCACTTATACTGTTTCATCAGTTAACGGTTTGCTTGTCAGTTCTCCGTACAGGTACCATGCAGAACATGCGCCTTCGGAAGATACCATGCAGGCACCGACCGGATGCTCCGGTGTACATGCAGTTCCAAAGCACGGGCAGTCCTGTGGCTGAATCTGTCCCTGTAAGACCTGACCGCAGCGGCATGCCGGATTTGGTTTTCCTACAATGCCGGAAAGGTCGAATTTCTTGCGGGCATCGTAAGCTGCATAGGAACTGCGAAGCTGCATTCCGGAATTTTTCAAAAGTCCGATGCCTCGCCACTGCTGATCGCACGGCTCCATCATTTCATTCACCAGAGCCATTGCCTGTGGACTTCCCTCTCCGGTTACGACTCTTGGATAACAGTTTTTAAAGAAAGGTTTTCCCTTCTCAAATTCCCGAACGCCAATGGCCAGAGCGGTTAAGATCTCGCGGCCTGTGAATCCGCCGACAACACCGGAAACGCCCTCTTTTACCAGATCTTCGCAGATCTGATTGCCGATGATGGCGTGAACATGTCCCGGATACAGATACAGATCGGTGGCATCTTTCATGGCTTCATAAGCGGCCGGCATGGTCTTGTTGGCTGTCAGAAGGGAGAAGTTTGTGAGGTTTTCCTCAATGGCATTGGAAAGTGCCAGGCACTCCGATGGGGTTGTGGTCTCGAATCCAACCGCCAGAAATACCACCTGTTCATCCTTGTGTTCCTTCGCATATTCCACTGCATCCAGCGGTGTGTATACGACTTTGATTTTCGCACCTTCGCCCCGGGCAATCTGAAGCGATTTCTTTGTTCCCGGAACCCTTACCAGATCACCGAAGGTTGCGATGGTGCATCCATGATCCAGGGCAAGGGAAATTGCCTCATCAATAAAGGTGACATCGGTTACACAGACAGGACATCCAGGTCCGGAGATCATTTCGATCTTCGGAGAGAGAAGGCGGCGTACGCCCTGACGAAAAATCTCATGTGTATGTGTTCCGCAGACTTCCATGATACGAACCTTCGGTCCATCGTATTCCTTTAAGATACGTCTTGCCTTTGCCAGTCCGTCTTCTTTGTTCCTTGTATCGGTCATCTTATAACTCCTCTAACAGGCTATCGGTTTCATCTGTGTCATCATCGGTAATCTTGGCAATGGCTGTTCCGGCATGAACCATAACATAGTCTCCCGGATTCAGGTTAGATAAAAGCTGGGCAGAAACACTACGCTTTGCGCCACTTGCATCCACAATTGCCATTCCGTCTTTCAGAGATACAACTTTTGCTGATAAACCTACACACATACGATTACTCCTTTTCTTTTAATCGTTCCATGGCAATCAAAGCCTGTCCCAGTGCAATGCCTCCGTCGTTTGGAGGAATCAGATGATGAGTGAGGACCTGATAGCCTTTATCTTCAAGATTCTTTTGTACATATGTTAAAAGCAGACGATTCTGGAAACATCCTCCGCTCAGTGCCACGGTAGTGATGTTACTTTCCCGGCTGATTCTTTCACATTCCTTTGTTATCATTTCTGCCAGCTTCTGATGGAACAGATGCGACAGTGCGACGGCATTTTCATCGGTTGCGCCATAGAGCCCTTCTGTCACCGGATGGTTTTTCTTATATGTCACCCGTTCTTTTACAAGAAAAGCGACAAGGGCATCGGTACCAAGCTGCCCCGGGGAATTCGGGTTCATCTTCTCCCATTCCGCCATAAAGGAAGAAAAACGCTGCTCATATTCCGTCTCTGCAGCATCCGTCATAAGGGCGCGATTCATAAGTGCCGTGCTGGACTCACCTTCATAGGTGCTGCAAAGGCGGATTCCAAGGATGGCGGATACCGCGTCAAATAGACGGCCGGCACTGGTGGAGGTGACAGAATTGATACTTTTGTCATACATCAGAAATTGAGCTTTTAAACTGCGTTCATCCGTCAGGTTCAGTTCCTTTACAATTTCTGTGGTCTTATCCCTGTCTTTGCAGAGTCCGTAAATCATGGAGACTGCAATTCTCCAGCCCTCCTTCGAGGAGGCGTCTCCGCCAATCTGCCGGAACGGCTTGATGGAGGCCTCTCTTTTGTAGCCTTTTAAATCACAGAGCAGAAGTTCGCCGCCCCAGATCGTGCCGTCATCTCCATAACCGGTTCCGTCGAAGCTGACACCGATGACGGTGTCTGTATAGTCATTTTCCGCCATACAGGAGACAATGTGGGCGTAATGATGCTGAATCTTAAGCAGCTTTAGCTTCTGTTCTCCGGCAATCTTTTCTGCCACCTGTGTTGCGTTGTACTTCGGATGCAGATCACATGCCACGATCTGCGGTTTGATCTCCAGCAGGGTCTGCATGCGGGAAATGCTCTCTTCCAGTGCCTTGACGGTTCGAAGGTCAGCAAGGTCTCCCACATAGGCGGACGGATACAGCAAACCATTGGTTCCAAGGCAGAAGGTGTTCTTCAGCTCTCCTCCGATGGCGAGAACCTGTCCTGTGAAGTCTTTCGACATCATATACGGCAGAGGCGCATAGCCCCGGGAACGGCGAATGATATAGGGCTGATTCCGGTGAAAATCCATCACCGTATCATCTGCACGAAGGCGTATGTCACGTTCATGGGAAAGGATGGCATCACAGAGCTGGGAAAGTTCCCGGATGGCTGTTTCATCATCCTTTACAATGGGTGCTCCGGAAGAATTCGCCGATGTCATCACCAGAGCATCCGGCATCCGGATGTCATCATCATACTGAAACAAAAGCATTTGAAGCGGAGCATACGGTAGCATTACGCCGACGTTTGGCTGATCCGGTGCGATCCATGGACTGAGTTTTCCGGTTTCTTTTTTGGATAAAAGAAGGATTGGTTTCTGGTGCCCGGTTATAATCTGCTCTTCTTCCGCTGTAAAATGGCATTCCCGCTCTAATACGGTTTCATCCCGCAGCATGACAGCAAGAGGCTTCATGGGGCGATTCTTTCTTTTCCGGAGAAGTTGCACAGCCTCATCATTTAGCGCATTACAGCAGAGATGGAATCCTCCGATGCCTTTTACCGCTACGATTCCGCCGGAGGCAATCACCTCCCTTGCATGTGTGATGGCGTCCCGTCCCTCTACGGTTCTCTCACCGGATTCAATCAGATAAACCTTCGGCCCGCAATCCGGGCAACAAACCGGCTGAGCATCATAACGCCGGGAGGCGGGATCGTGGTACTCCCTCTCGCAGGAAGGGCACATGGAAAATTCCTTCATAGAGGTTCGTTCTCTGTCATATGGAAGGGCATCTAAAATGGTAAGCCGCGGACCACAACAGGTACAGTTGATCATCGGATGCAGATATCTGCGATTGGTCGGATCATATAATTCCTTTTTGCAGTCTTCGCAAATGGCAATATCCGGAGAAACGAAAATTTCACCGGAGGTCTTCTCGGATGCAATGATGGAAAATCCTTCCTGTTGCAAAAAGACTTCGGTATCCTTGACGTCCATTTTTAAGATGACCGCCCGTTTCGGAGGCTCCTGTCGGATTGCCCGGATAAACTGTTCCACATTGGAAGGGGCTCCACAGGCATAAATCTCGACGTAGGGGCCACAGTTTGCAACCGTTCCACGAATCTGAAAACGGGTTGCATGACGGGCAACGGTCGGACGAAAGCCCACACCCTGTACAATGCCGTAGACCCTGATTCTTTTTTTGTATTCCGTCACCCGTGCCTTCACCTCCGTCTATTACATACTCGGGTCATACTTACCACTAATGGCAAAACTTGGAAGATTGATCCACTGTCCGTCAAAATCAGGTGTCATTACGGAAAGTGTGGTATCGGCAAGGATGATATTGTAGTTCTCTTTCGTTAAGAGCTCCACCCAGTCATCCTCTTCCCGAAGCTTTCGGTCTGTCTCTTCCATCCATTCTTTATGCATCATAAAATAGCTACAGACCGTAACCTTAGCGGTATGGCCGGAGCGTTCTTTAATCTCTTTTCGAAGTTCATTGGCAAGAACCTGCTGATGCAGGATCAGAACCTTTTTTCCCTGCCAGTCTTCGGTTATGTTCTGTTCTTTTAACAGCTTATCCAGCAGCTCACCGGCTCCCGGATATTCCACCCGGAACGGTACCTGATAGGTTTTCTCCATATACTGTGCTGCCTTTAATCCGGAAGGTGCGACTACGATGTTCTCTTTGACAGAGGAAGCGATCGCCACATCCTTAAGCGTTGCATCAGCGCCGTAGAGAAGAACCTGCTCACAGCCCCGGCTGCGAAGTGTCCTTTTGATCAGCTCCTGATCCGATGGAACCGGAAGGTCAAGAGGTGTTGCTCCAAATACGCCGACGAAATCTTCCCGGATCGACTCCTTTACCGGAGGAACCATTTGACGCATGAGCTCCAAATACGCCTTCTGCTCTCCTACCTCATAGGTATGCATTCCATCCGTATCGATGGTCAGAATCGGAAGTTTAACCTTTCGGGATGTCATACGGGCAAGGGCGTGATAGTCCGTTCCAATGACGGATGGAACCGGGGTTCCGATGATGGCGATAAAACCGGCATCGATCTTAGCAGCGACTTTTTCCAGTTTTTTTACCAGTAATTCGTCCCGGCCCATAATCGCATCCATATCCCGCAGTCCGGCAGAAAAAACAGCCGACCTTGTATGGGACCATCTTGGCTCGTCAAATCCACAGATATTACCGGTACATCCGCCGGCATCGAGAATAACAAGGATTCCTCCCAGCTGATACAGAACCGATTCTGCTCCGGACTGATCCGGTGCGAAAGGCGTCAGATATTTACGAAGTCCCTTCATCAGACACCTCCTTTAAAATCTCAGTCATCAGTTTCGTAACGCCGGCATAGCCAAAAGGCTGTATATCTTCATTCCAATAAATATGGGCAGCGTCGGGATGATAAAAGGCAGCATCCTTGCCAATGGTTACATCCGCTGTCGATACGCTACTGTCATAATAGAGCATGGTAGGCTCCATATTGCAGTAAACCCTGGTGTCAGGACTTAAGGCTGCAAGCGGCGTAAGATAAACATAGTGCTCCGGCGCAGGTGTTGCATAGATCTCGGACACCTTAAATCCATAGCGCACAAGGGCAAGGGCAAGTTCAAAAGGATTTCCGTTCATGGCCTCACCGATGGTAAAGGTCAGATCCGGTCTGGCATCCTGCAATGCCGCTATGGCGTCACAGGCCTCTTTCTTTTTATTCGGGTTTGCGATTTCATAACCGATGGCCTGCCCGAAGGCTGTGTACTGCTTTTCAATCTGATCCACCTGATAAAGACGTTGCATCTCCACGTAAGGGATATCCAGTCGCTCGAGAAGATCTTCTGCCGCGGCTCTCGCCTCCGGGTGCAATACGATGTTAAAGTTTGCCTCTCCCATGGTAAGAAATTCTTCATAGGAATCACAGCGGGAAATCTCGCGAACGTGTTTTACACCAATGTTCTTAAGAATGGAATACAATTCACAGTCATCGATCAGAGGGGCAAAGAATCCCATGAGATTGACCGAGGTTCCCTTTTTCTTCTGCTTCGGAAGAAGTTCATACAGAGATTGCCGCACATGTACCATTGGCGGTTTGCGTCCTTCACGGGTCAGTGCGTACATATAGCAGGGACGAACCGGAACCCCGGACAGTTCCTCCGCTTTACGGGAAACCCGTTCCATATCGGTTCCAAGCAGTGCATCCACGCAGGTGATACAGATCATGACAAGACTCGGCTTCTTTCCCTGCTGTTCCTGGAAGGTGACGATTTCTTTTACAGCTTCCGGAATCTTACGCAGATGTCTTGCCGTTACCAGATCGGT
Organism: Lachnospiraceae bacterium C10; assembly: GCA_900100095.1. GTDB lineage: Bacteria > Bacillota > Clostridia > Lachnospirales > Lachnospiraceae > Weimeria. The sequence goes on along the minus strand of FMTN01000019.1, from coordinate 26,248 downwards.
ATCGGTCATATCCAGATAGAAGAAACGGTCGGCATAGCCTTTGATCCGAGCAATGGAAGAAGTATTTCGTCCACAGCATCCGGGTGCAACGATGAGCATGATGGAACCCGGAACGGAAAGTCCGGCTCTCTTGACACCGAAGCCCTCTGCTCCCGGTGAGTTGTAGGCAAGGGTTGCCGGAGAACTGTAGACCAGCTGGCTTCCGCTCTGATAGATTTCAGGGATATTATCCTTTCCTGCATCCGCCAGCTCCTTTGCAGTATACAAAATAGCTTCTTTCTTTATCATACGCAGTCTCCACATTCTGCCACATCACTTGGATCAATGGAAAGATTGGTGCTGCTATCGTCTTTTGACGCAGCCAAAAGTTCCCTGGCAAGTGCAAGGAAACGGCCGCTCAGCTCAGAATCCGGATCCAGTTCCACAACGGTCTTTCCCTGGTCTTCTGCCGTCTGGAAGGCAGGATCCCGCGGGATATCCGCTGCAATTTTCAAGTTGTTGTCCTTGGCGAATTCCTCTACACGAAGGGTTTCATCAGCCACATTGCGGTGATTCAGAACCAGTCCGTATACGCTGGCGTATCCACGGTCCTCAAAATTCTTAACGGCCTGATTGATGTTATTGGCAGCATAAAGAGCCATTTTCTCACCGGATGTTACAATAAGTACCATCTCGGCAAAGCCCTCCCGGATCGGAGCCGCAAAGCCGCCGCATACCACATCACCCAGGACGTCGAAAAGAACAACATCCGGTTCTTCCGTCTCAAGGAGCTGAAGATCGTCGAGGAGATTAAAGGTAGAGATGATACCGCGTCCGGCACAGCCAAGTCCCGGTGTCGGGCCGCCTGTTTCAATGCAAAGGACATTGCCGAATCCCCGTTTTGAGATCTCGTCCAGCGAGGTCGGGTCTTCATCATGTTCCCGAAGATAGTTCATAACAGGTAAAAGCGGCTGTCCGGATAAAAGATTACCGGTGGAATCCGCTTTTGGATCACAGCCAATTTGAATCACCTTTTTTCCCAAGGTGGCAAAAGCCGCAGCAAGATTTGAAGTGATGGTGGATTTACCGATTCCACCTTTGCCATAGATTGCAAGTTTTAACATTGTATTCCCTCCGGTATAAAAAAAGGCTTCTTTTGCACGCAAAAGAAGCCTATAAAACACCCATCATTCTATAGAAATTCTTTCCTGCGCAGAGTTTTCTTTACAGTCAAAAACATTACTTATACGGTAGTATTATACTGATCCGATTGTATACAGTCGAGTTCTAAAATAAGAGCAATATTCCCGTCCCCTGCTCTTACCGGATGTATTTGCTCAGGGCGGTAAAAAGCTTTCCGATGTCGATCGGCTTGGAAATATGATCATCCATTCCTGCATGAATAGCCTTTAGTTTATCTGCTGCAAAGGCATCTGCGGTCATGGCAAGAATCGGGATTCTTACATCAAGCTCCTTTTCAAGGCTTCGAATAGTTTCCGTCGCCTGCAGACCGTTCATCACCGGCATCTGGATATCCATAAGGATCGCGTCATATTTCTGAGGATTCTGCTTGTACATCTCCACGGCTTCCAGTCCGTTTTCAGCCTGTTCTACAATCATATTGCGTTCTTCGAGGATCATGCAGGCAATTTCACGGTTGATGGCCATATCATCCACCAACAGAACGGTTCGTCCTTCTAATGAGCCGGGAACAATGGCGATTTTCTCTTTTGGAGCCTCTTCCACCACCTGCTTCAGTGGAAGGTCGATGATGACGGTTGTGCCAAGGCCAAGGTGGCTGGTAATATGAATCTTACCGCCCAGATGATCCACCAGGTTCTTTACGATGGCCATTCCAAGGCCGGCACCCTTCTGATGAGAGAGTGTGGCCGACTGCGCCCGCTCAAACGGTTCGTAGATCTTCTGCAAAAATTCCTCGGACATTCCGATTCCGTTATCGGTAAAAGTAAAACGGTAGTTTCTTGTTCCCTCCTTTTCAAATTCTTTTCCGTCCTCCACCGACAGGGAAATGGTGCCGTTTTCTCCTGTGAATTTAACCGAGTTGGATATGATATTCATCAGGATCCGGTTGATCACCTTGGAATCGCAGACAACTTTATCATGCACCAGTCCGGATACATCTACGTGGAAATTTATATGCTTTTCGTCCACAGAAGAAGAAAACATACTGACCACATTGTTGACGGCTGCCTGCAGATGGATGGTCTCTTCACGGAATTCAAAATGACCTTTTTCAATTTTGGTCATATCCAAAACATCACTGATCAATGTCATCAACTGATCCGAAGCCACACTGATCTTTGCAAGACAGTCCGATACTTTATCGCGGTCGTTTTCATGGCGAAGAGCGATATCGGCATATCCGATGATCGCATTCATCGGGGTACGGATATCGTGCGATATGTTCGACAGGAATTCGGTCTTGGCCACATTGGCGGCATTGGCATCCTCTAATGCTCTTGTCAGATCCTCGTAGGACTGATTCAGCTTTTCCTGGGTGATGTTTTGTTTTTCATTTAACTGTCGGATCTTAAGTTCGTTGGTTTCTTTTGCTTTACGGTCCATTTCCAGAAGATGTACGGTGAAGATGAGTATAATGGGAATGACCATGGAGATATTGACCATGGACAGGCCGAATAAAAACGGTTGAACGGCAATAGAGACAAACGGAATAATGCAATACATCAGCAACAGCAGTCTTTGCTGGCGTGACAGTCCCTTTCCGTTATGAAAAATGGAATAGAACATCAATGGGAAAATAATGGCCGGCAGGATATAGGAATAGGCATAGTTATTGGTCCTTTGATACACATTGGATGCGTCAAAGGTGTAATAGAAATAGTTCACCTGAGACAAAATGACGGTGACGACACCGGTTATGTTCAGGGCTTCAATGATCATCAGGGTCTTTGGAAATGTGACAAGTCCACCCTCTTCCTTCATATAATCGTATACGAAGTTAACGTAGAAAAAGGTCAGGACGTATGGCATGGCATAGGACATAAAGTTGCAGATGCGCACCATGATATATCCCACATCCGAGGTGTCTCCGCTAAAGACGTAGGCGCCCCGCTCAAACAGCATGATTACAACAGAGGCGGCTTCCTGGTGTAACAACAGGATTCGCCGGCGTCTGGTCAGTGATTTCGACATTGCTGTAAAGATGATTAGCACAAAGCAGATGCTGCTCAGCATCGACATTAGATATATCTGGAATCCAGAAACTCCCTGCATAACTTCTGCCCCTTTCCCGATCGGTAAGACACATCCGCGCTCGTTGTTATACGAAAAAGGGCGCAAAGATACTATCTTTGTGCCCCTCACGATTCATACGTCAAGACTCGCTCGGAGCTTGTACCCCGACTGAGTTAAACTTATCATATCACTTTAGCATGATGAATTCCACTATTTACCATCCCAGTTCCATCAGCCAGTTGTTCAACCGGCGCTCCCGGTCTGCAAGGGATGTATTTACATCTCCGGAGTCCTTGTATTCTCCTACGATCGTGCCGTCCACCAGATACAGAACCCGTTTGCAACGGGCAGCAACTCTGGAATCATGGGTGACCATCATGATGGTACATCCTTCTTCATTCAGTCTGGTCATCTCCTCCATTACTTCGGTGGAAGCGGCACGGTTTAAGGCTCCGGTAGGTTCATCTGCGAAAAGGATCTTCGGCTGATTGATCATACTCCGGGCAATACATGCACGCTGGAGCTGACCGCCGGATACCTCGTTGATATCATGATCTGCCACTTCCGGAATGCCCATCTTGTGTAACAGTTCTTTTGCGCGTTCCACCTTTTCCCGGTGGCTCTTTTTACTTCCTATATTTTCCACGGCCGGAAGGAGGATGTTATCTATGATGGTAAGATTCTTCATCATATACATCTGCTGGAAAATAAATCCCATCTTGTTCCTCCGGATCTCGGTCAGTTTTTTCTCGGAGTAATTGCCGATGTTTTCTCCATCGAAGTTCACCTCTCCACCGGTTGGTCTGTCCATACCGGATACACAGTACAGAAGGGTTGATTTTCCGGAACCGGAAGGCCCCATGATTGCCACCATGTCTCCCTCTTCCACAGTAAAACTTATATTTTTGAGGACATTGTTCTGCCGCTTATCTACGACGTAGGTTTTACATAAATCCTTTACTTCTAACATATCTGCCATATGATTTCTCCTGTTCTCTTCCTACTCGATGGTTACAATATCTTTGGCCTGTATCCTGCCGATTTGCAATGCGGTAAGGCTTACCGTTAAAACGGTTACCAAAAGGATCAATCCCGGATACAACACCAGAAGGGATAACGGTTTAAAGTAATAGTGGATCTTCGTCTGTCCCATCATGGCCCAGATCGGGTCCGCCCACAGATGTGTGATTGGAAGAGCCAGACTGACAGCCAGTATTTCCGCCAGCAGCGCCACGAACGTAAACCGGTAGATATGCCATTTAACAATGGATGAGGCTTTCAGTCCGATGGCACGCAGAAGTGCGATACTTCCCTCTTCGTCCGATATGAAGGACCGCTCCATCAGGATGGCTACCAGTAACACCACAAGGATGGTAATGGCCAGCAGAAGCTTCACCACGGCATCCATGGCATCGGCAGACTTCATACAATCAACAACATAGTCTGTAGCATTCATGACATCTTTGGTGTGGTAGATTTTCTTGATTTTCTCAATTCTCTTGTCAATAACAGCCTGGGTAGGATGATCCTTGAAATTGATCTGGTACATCATCATGACTGCTACGTCCTGGGGGCTTGTAGGCGCCTTCGTATGGAGTAAAATGCAGTCTCCGAGCTGATTCATCGTATGGATGATGGCGGTTACGATGCAGGTCTTCTTCCCGGACGGAAAGGCGATGGTTACGCTGTCCCCGATTCCGATGGAAAGGGACTTTGCCACCTTTGGTGTAATGGCGATCTCATCCTCTTTTGACGGTGCACTTCCCTCCTGATAGGTATAATCTGTCATGGAGATATAAGGATTCTGTTCGAAGTACTGCGACCGCTCTTCCCCGTTCACGGTGATTTTATAGACATAGAAGAGCTCTGCGCTGACTTTGCCCGGCATGTGATGCTTTAAAAGGACCTGTTCGATTTCCCGGATGGCCTTTTCATAAGGATTCTCCTGCTTAGCAAGGTCACCAGAGTTGGACTTTGCCTGTATGATGTAGTCACGGTCTCTTCTGCTGATAACCTCCGGATCCAGATAGACGTCTCCCTTCGTTCCGAAAGATGTGATCAGGCGGTCACTTCGCATGGTATCTGCCATCAGCACCAATCCGAAGGTGAAGACGGAGCAAAGGAAGAAGGAAATCAGTATGGTGATGTAGCGCTTCGGATAGCTTAAAAGGTCATTGACCGCCAGAAAGAGCGGGGATGACATCTTATGCTTCGCAAGAGAAATTTTGGATTTTTTCCCGTAACGTTCCCCGGTTTGTCCGCTTCGTATGGCATCGAGAGGACTGCATTTCTTTACCTTTGCAGTGGAATGATAAGCCAGAAGGGTCATAAGGATCGCCACAGCCAAAGCACCGGCCATATTGTACCGGATGCCTCCCTCATTTCCCAGCACCATTGAGTCGGAGACCGAATCGATCAGCATATTGCCAAACGGAATACTGATGAAAAAGCCGATTACTGATCCGATGGCTGCCATACATGCGTATTTCACTGCAAAAAGGGTTCGAATCCTGCTGCTGCGGATACCAATGGCCTTCATTACGCCGATCTCCCGGAACTCCTCGTTGATGGAGAAGGTGATGACATATTTTAATACCACAAAGGATACAAGGATCAGACAGATGCTGATGGCAAGTACGACCATGGCAAGTATCATATACATGATGTAGGCAAGCTTTAAGGTTTCCGTCGTCATATTCATAGAAATGCTGTTGATTCCGGCAATGCGTGAATTAACGGCCTTGGGGTCCGTTGTCCTGACACAGAAGATGGTCTCAAGGGAATTTCCCTCGGTGGATTCATCCTGCAGCTTTTGGAATTCCTCTTGATTGATCAAAACTCTTGTCGATCCCATCATGGTGGTGCCCAAAAGTGCATCCTTTACACTTCCTGCAATGGTAAGTTCCTTTGTTCTGGCATCGTGATTCTGCAGTCGTACCTTATCCCCGATGGAAAAAGAATGCTGATCAAACAGTTTGGCCGGCAGATAAATCTCTCCCGGTTTTACCTGTCGAATCACTTCATTTTCCTGATTGAAATAGGTAATGCCCTCTTTGGTTACCGGCTGAATGATGAGCATACTGTTATCATTGATTTTCTTCCCGGAAACCCGTTGCAAATCGGACACGATTCCAATCAAGCCGTGCTCTTCGTGAATCTGCGACACCTTTTCCATGTCTTTTAATCTTTTAAGGGTCTCTTTTCCATCCCCGTAATCAACAATGAAAAGGTCTCCAATGTTTGCCTTTTCAAAGAAGTAACCGGTTCCGTTTAAAACCGTAACCACATTCGACCATCCGCTTCCCACGAAGCATGCGCCAATAACGGCAAATAAGAAGATAATGATATTCATTGTCCGTTTTCGCTTCAGGTCTTTTCTCAGGATATTCAGATACATACTCTCTTCCCTCCATGCCTGCTATTATCTGTTACACGAAGAGAATAGCATTGTAATTATGAACAAATCATTAAATTTTTCTTACCACAAAGGTTAGATGAAACAGGGGCGGGGTGACCCGGGCAAAGACCTCTCCATCCATTTTATGAAGCAGATCCCGGCAGATATAAAGACCCAGGCCGCTTCCCGGGATCCCTGTTGCATTACTTCCTCTGTAAAAGGAATCGAAGACATTGTCAACTTCCGTTTCCTTTAGCCGGCAGCCGGTATTGGTAATGGAAATCAGTTTGCAGTCCTCTTCTTCACTTACAGCCAGCGAGATCTTCTTCCCGTCTCCGTATTTGATGGCATTTTCCATCCCGTTTTGGATGGCTTCCACCAGCCGGTCTTCATCACAGCGGATCAGACAATTCTGATATGGCTCTATGGAAAAGGAAATGTTCAGAAGGGAGAGTTTGTCCTGATAATACCGCTTTATGGGAGCAATCACATCCGAAAGGTAGACTTCCTGCATGTGAACCTCTTGATTTAGAAAATCCTCCCTGGAAGCTTCTACAATCCGGTTCACATATTCGCGGATATCCTCTTTGTTCTTTTGAATTCCGTGAAGAGCCGCTGTCTTCTTGTCTTCATCGGTATAAAGGTTGTCTTCGAGAGCCTTCGTATACAGATCGATGGCGGCAAGCGGAGTTTTAATATCGTGCGCCAGAGAGAGGACGAGAGATTTTTTCTCTTTAGCAAATTCCATCTCCCGTCTTTTATTGTCTTCCAGCTGTTCCCGGAGCATATCCATACTCCAGAGAAACTGTTTCAGATACCCGCTCTTCTCCTGTTTCAGCGGCTGGGAGAGATTTCCTTTTGCAAGTTCACCTGTCAGCTGCGTTATATTCTCGAAAGGCCGTAAAATGGTTCGAGCCACATACAGGAGCAAACCACCGGTTACGATAAACACGGCGATAAAGGTAAAAAGAAGTCCCTTTTGTCCCGGTTGTGATGCGGAATCGATGTAATAAAAGCGGTAAAGACGTCCGCCAATCTCTTCTACCTGATAAGCGCGATTGTCTACCTGATTTTCGTCATAAGGCCGGATGGAGATAATATGCGGATAGTTCTTCGCAATACCAAGAATCTCTTTTTCTGTGCCGCTTCCCTTCCTCGCCTCGTCCAAAGCTCTTTTTATTTCGACGCGAACCATGCCGTTCGTTCCGGTGGTAGACTGCTCTTTGATATAGAAATAACTGCATACAAAAATTGCCAGTTCCAGCACCAGAACCAGCAATGCAATCTTTCGAAATTTATTCATAACGATATCCCTTGCCCCATTGGGTGATAATATGTTTTGGATTCTTCGGATCTTTTTCGATCTTCTCTCGAAGCCGTTTGATGTGAACTGTCAGTGTCTGCAGTTCCGAATCACTATCGCTTCCCCAGATCGACTGAAACAGGTACTCCTTTTGTAAATTAATCCCCTTGTTCTCCATTAGAAGACGGAGCAGATCAAATTCCTTTGCCGTCACCTCTATCATCTTTCCGTCCACCGTTACCGTCTCTTTTACAAGATCAAGGCCGATTCCCTGGTCGATGAGTTCAGACCGGGCATATTTTCTTTTGAAAATTCCATCGATCTTCGCTAACAGAATGTCGATATCATAAGGCTTTTCGATGTAATCATCCGCTCCGATCAAAAGTCCTTTGAGTTTATCCTCTTTGCTGCCCCGGGCTGAAACAATCAGAATATGTGCATTCGAAGACTGCCGAATCTTCGAACATACCGAAAATCCATCCAGGCCGTTTAGCATGATATCAATAATCAGCAACCTGCTTCCGTAGGTATAGAACAGCTCCAGCGCTTTCTCCCCAGTCTCTGCTATGGCAACCGCATAACGTTTTTGTTCTAAAAAATCCTTTAGTACTGTGGAAATCTCCCGATTATCCTCGACGATAATAATATCCAGCATGTCTCTCCTCTTAAGGTAAGTCTTTCCGTCGATATCGAATCCATCCTGCCAGTGTGACCAGGACGGATACCAGGATGCCAAAGCAAATCTGCGTCACATCCATCTTCCCCTCTGTTACAAGGTCTGCCGCATCCGCATAGCCGAAGGGGGTAAGGTGTTTTAGAAATTTTGCCTCTTCGGTTATATTGGCGATCAGATTAAGAAAATATAAAATAATTGCAATTCCAAGGCCGATTCCAAATCCGTGTTTTTTAAGGAAGGCTGATATTCCAAAACAAAGGAAGACCAGTTCCAATTGAAGAAAGGCGTTTGCGCCGTGAAGCAGGAAGATCTCCTTCCACGGAATGTCCTCTCCTATCATACGAATGGAAGCAATGGCAACCAGAAGAACCACAAAATTCATCAAAACCAGTTCCATGACAAGGGACAGAAGCTTTTCCGCCATGACCCGGTCCCGACTGATCGGATGTGTCAATAAAAATTCGACTGTATGATCCTTTTCTTCCTTTGACAGAGAAGAAATTCCGATCATTGCAGCAAAGAAGGCTCCGCCGATTCCGATGATATTACTGCATTCGACACCATAGAATCCAATCAGGGTCGTAAAATTCAACCGATCCATTCCAAATGCCTCGGTAAACGCTCCCATGGAAGAAAAGGAGGCATTCAAATCCCCCATGCTGTCCTTCATCTGAGGGAAGAGCATAACACAGGTTGCCAGAAAGAAGGCAATGGACAGCGTCCAGATTGTCACAACCAGTCGGTTCTGTCTCAATTCATGTAAGAAAACAACCACAGCTACACCTCCTCATAATAATGGAGGAAAATCTCTTCTAAATCCGGTTCCTGAATGGTAACATCCGACACGTTTCCATTCGCTAGAATTCGAAGCAATGTCTGTACATCTCCATCGTACAAAAAGCTTATCTGCGTCCCTATAACCGTCAGGTTCTTAACGTCGGGAAGGCTTTGTACATCGGCATTCCCCCGAAAGTTCACCTTACGAATGCCGCTTTTCTTCCACTCATCCAGGTTACCGGAAGCTATGATGTTCCCCTGCTTGATGATAGCGCCTCTGTGACAGTAATTCTGAACTTCCGACAGTACATGGCTGGACATAAAAACTGTAGTCCCCGCAGCATTGCGCTCGCAAAGAATGTCAAAGAACACTTTCTGCATCAGGGGATCCAGTCCGCTGGTCGGTTCATCCAGAATCAATAATTCGGGCTGATGCTGAAGAGCTGCAACAATACCAACCTTCTTACGATTGCCAAAGGACAGCTCTTCCACCCGGCGATCCGGATCCAGCTGAAGTCTTTCACACAGCTCCTCCCGGCTCTTTTTACAGTTGATACCATGAAGCTTCTCAGACAAGTGCAGGATATCCTTTACCTTCATCCTTGGATAATAGAAGGATTCTGAAGGAAGATATCCGATCCGTTTCAGAATCGAAACTTTATCCGCCCAGCTATCCAGACCGAAAACATAAGCCTGGCCATCACTTCTTGGGAGGAGGCCCAGCAGTACACGGATGGTGGTGGATTTCCCTGCACCGTTCGGCCCCATAAATCCAAAGAATTCGCCCTCTTTAACGCAGAGGTCCACATGTTCAATTCCTCTTGCCTTTCCATAGGTTTTCGTAAGAGCTTTTGTGATAATTACGTTCTTATCATCTGACAACGTGGGACCCCTTTCTTCCTGCGTTCCTATGCCGGCGTCTGGTCATCGTACCATTCGGTGATATTCTGGATTTCTTTATCGCACTCATCCATGATTCTCTGACAAAAGGCGGTTATTTCGCCTTCGCGAAGTGCCACGTCTTTCTTATATTCGACGTTGCACAATCCGAGTCGTCCACAGGGCTGAATCTTTAAATACTCATAGAAATGCTCCACTGTGTCCATAACCCGGTTACATTCACGCATCGCAGTTCCGGATCGCAAAGCAATCGCATATCCCTTTTTGCCGGAGGATATGCCGCCATGCTCTCCGTTGGTATGACACCATGGGGAACAGCGGTCGATAAAGGCCTTAAACTGTCCCGGAACATCCCCCCAATAGGATGGCGAAACAGTAACGATAATATCCGCTTTATCGTATTCTTCCACCATTTCCACCACATCATCGTGCTGCACGCATTCCCCTGTCTCCCAGCAATTGCGGCACCCCTTGCAAAAGCCAAAAACGTAAGCATCAATGCAGATGGATTTCACCATAAATCCTGATGTGAGTTCTCTTGACACAACCCTGCAGATTTCTGCTGTAGCTCCGGTACTCACCGGGCTACAATTCACCACTAGCGCACGCATACACACCCTCCCTTTTATTAAGATATATTGGTTAAATTGCCAGTCGTCGCTGTCCTAACATCAAGTGAATGGTATCTTCTACCGAAATACACTGGGCAAATCGATCCGGCCAAACATATTCGTTATAAAACCGGTAAGTTGTAGCTCCATCCATATAATCATTATCAAAGGTCGTGTTGCATCCCTTTGGAACAATAATCCGGTACTCCCGGTCAAAGGCCGACAGGATGGTTGCATTAATACAAAAATCCGACTGTAAACCAACAACAATTAATGTGTTTTCTTCGCACTCTTCGAGATATGCCTCAAACTTTTTATTGGAAAAGCAGCTGTTATATTCTTTAATAAAGATCTTTTCCCCTTCCATCGGTGCCAATGCGTCTGCAATTTCAAAGTCCTCATCCCCCACAGAAAATCCACTGCCCGGACCGTCATCATGCTTCACATAAATGACTTCCACATTGGACTGTCTTGCAGCCGTAAGAAGTCGCTTCATCCGAACCAAAAAGCCTTCATAATTATATAATCTTGCGTCTGTGATCCCTTTCTGTACATCTACTACGATTACTTTCATGTGCCCCCACTTTCTATCTTCAACCCGTGGCACTACCCCTGTGCCGTATTTGATTTCAGCATACCACAAGAAATCTCCGCTGTCACACTTTTGTGTAAAAAAGCAGATTTTTTTGCTGTGTTTTGTATAATGTCAGTCGTCATGGTCTCATTGTCATAAATGGTTTCCTTCTGGCCCATGTTGTGATAGTGTATTAACGGTATTTTTACTTCTTTTAATTGAGGGAATTGTATGAGATTTGAATATATTTACATCATGGATTACGTTGGAACCATTGCTTTTGCAATATCCGGTGCAATGGTTGCGATTGAACAGGAAATGGATTTGTTTGGAATTATGATTCTGGCGCTTGTTACTGCCACCGGCGGTGGCTTTATCCGGGATTTGACCATTGGAAACATTCCTCCCATGGTCTTTCGGGATCCTACGTATATGATGGTATCGTTTCTTACGGCGATTGCCGTTTTTCTTATTGTGCTGTGGACAAGAAAACATCAGGACTTTACCTCATCCGAAAGGAAGGCCAGGATTTCTTCATCCTATCAGAAACTTCTATTGATTACAGACTCGCTTGGTCTTGCCGCTTTTACCGTTGATGGTGTATTCGCAGGGCGACGGTTGTCTGCACCAAATGATGTCAATGCCTATCTTGTCATCTTCCTTGGTGTCATTACAGGTGTCGGTGGCGGGGTGATTCGAGATATTTTCGCAGCACAGAAGCCGTATATTTTTGTACGACATATTTATGCGGTCGCCTCCCTTATAGGAGCGATTGCGGCAGCATTTCTGCCCCTTGTCATCTCCACCAGACATGCCCAGTCTGTCAGTTTCTGCTTGGTTCTTATCATTCGTTATCTGGCAGCCCACTATAAATGGAATCTTCCACGAATTCGCCGGTCATAGACCGGCAAATTCTGAAAGTCGATGCAACTGTGTCAGAATCATTTGATACTGGCTGGAATAATCATAATGATCCTCTCTCCGGCGTAGAGGTTCTACAATTTCGCAAATCTCGTCGTAGAGAGGGGTCAGGGCGAGATTTCCTGTTGTTCCCTTCAGCGCATGAGCGATTTCAAAAGCAGAATTTAAATCCCCCTCGATGATTGCATTCTCCAACAGGGCAAAATTTTTATCTTCTATCATCATCTTAACCAGTTTAAGATACAATGCTTCGTTCCCGACACATCGGCTGAGCCCTGTGTCCGTATCCGCGCCATAGGCTTTTAAATTATCAATGGTCATTCGGATGACTCCTTCCTGTAAAATATTGTTCCAGAATATTTCTTAAACATGTGACATCAATCGGCTTGGTAATATGGTCGTTCATTCCCGCTTCCTTCGACTGTCGAATATCTTCTTCAAATGCATTGGCGCTGACTGCAATAATCGGAATCCACTTCGCATATTCCGAGTCCATATCGCGGATGGCCCGTGTGGCCTGATAGCCATCCATGATCGGCATACGAATATCCATCAGAATGGCATCGTACCATCCCACCGGTTTTAAGTTGAATTTTTCAACGGCATCCTTTCCATTATCTGCGGTCTCCACGATCGCACCCATTTCTTCGAGCAGGGTCGCGGCAATTTCCAGATTGATAATCATATCATCCACGACAAGAAGACGAACACCTTCCAGAATCTTTCCATCTTCTTCATTTTCTGAAGATCGTTCTACGGGCTCTGCCTGTTCCTTAAGCTCCTTGATACGTGCCACATCGACCGTTTCCAGGTTCAGTCCGACGGAAATCTTCGTTCCTTCGCCCAGTTTACTGTTGATTTCAATCTGACCGCCCATATGATCAACAATGGCTTTGGTAATTGCCATTCCCAGTCCGGTTCCTTTGACTTCGGTCTGGTGATCGTCCTTCTCTCGCGTAAACGGATGGAAAATCCGCATCTGAAATTCTTCTGTCATGCCGATTCCGTTATCCATCACAGTGAAAGTATAATGGCTTAGCTTATCGGATAATTGCTCCTCTTCAACACGGATGCCAATATTTCCGCCCTTTTCTGTATATTTGACCGAATTTGACAGAAGGTTCACAAGAACCTGCTGTAACCGCAGACCGTCAACAATGACCGTTTCATGGAGCAATCCGCTGCAATCAACGGATACATGATGCTGATAATTCTTGATCTGGGATGACAATACCACCAAACATTTATTCACCAGCGCTACAAGGTTGAATTCACTTTCCGTGTAGGTAAGTTTACCGCTTTCAATCTGGCTCATATCCAGAATATCATTAATCAACGACAGCATGTAGTTGCTCGAGGAATAGATGTTATCGAGACAATTCTTAACTTTGATCGGATTCTCCAGATGATCCCGTGCGATAACACACATTCCGATAATGGCGTTCATCGGGGTACGAATATCATGACTCATCTGTGACAAAAACTCTGATTTTGCTGCGTTGGCACGGTTGGCCTCTTTGATTGCACCTTCAAGCTGGCGGTTTCGTTCTGCCAGTTCCGATTCTGTTAACAGATGCTGTCTACGAAGTGCTTTAGCCATTACACCGACACCCCGCGTCAATTCACGAATTTCACCTTCGCCTTCCTCTGTAACTTCTACATCGTAATTCCGCTGCTCAATTTCTTTTACCGTTGCGGTCAGATTCATAATCGGACGTATCAGGCGTCCGGTGTAGGTTACCATGATAATTGAGAGAATGACGGCAGCTAAAAAGGTTGCAAGGACAACAATAAGCAATACCACATGGCGCTCGAAATAAAGTTCATTATACGTGTCACACAGAAAGAGCACCATGCCGTTGTTCAGGGTCTGAGAATAGCCGACCTGCCAGACACCGTTCTCCACGTAAAATTTCAGATGTTCTGTGGACTCTTTCAGGTGAAGCGGTACGATACGCTCATCCCCGTGTTGATCACCATCGAAAAAAGAAGGATGGTAATGAACACTGCCGGTTTTATTCTTCAAAAATGCCATGCCATGCTTATAGAAACGATACTGTTCCACTTCGTCCACAAGTGCTTTAAAATCAATATCCATTCCAATCACAGCCACCAGTGTCTTACCTTTATAAAATGGCACCACATAGGAAATTAGCCAGCGATGAATGTTCTTGTTATAGTACGGTTCCAGCCAGACCGGTTTCCCATTTCGCTTTGGAATGGTATACCATCCGATATGTTCCAGGTCATCCGGCTGATATTTCTTGATGTCTGTCAGTTCATTTTCCTTCAGTTCCCCCTGCTCATTCCTTACATAGAAAAATCCATCGGATTTTCCAATCAGTTCCGGATCATAGGTCATATAATTGGCTATAACCTGCTTGTTCTTCCGCATAATGGCATAAAACACATCCTTGATCTGCCGGGTCAGATATTTCCGAAGCGAAGTATCCTTTACATCATTGGTAGACGCAATTGTATTATCCGCCAATGCTGTCACATCGTTCACAGAGGTCTCCACCTTCAAAAAGCGCTGGTTCAGCTGTGACGCTTCCGTCTCGGCAAGGCCTTTGATGGACAGTTCCGCTTCAAAAGCCTGTGCACGGCCGATGACAGCATAGACTACGCCGCCTAAAATGACAGCGGTTAAAATCATCACGACCGTTATAAATGTAATAACTTTCTTTTGAATCGAATATCTGGTACCCATAGATTATTCCTATCTGCCTTCTGTATTGCGAATAACATTCTCAATCTTGGCAAGAACAAGCTCCTGGTCATCAAGTGGCTTAAAGAAAAACTGATTCACACCGTTATGCAGCAGATCAATCTCCAGATCGGTTGCACTCGTCATAGCAATAACCGGTAAATATCGGGTCTTTTCTGTCGTTCTGATACGGAAAAGGACCTGCATTCCGTCTACCTTCGGCATCACCATATCCAATATAACGGCAGAAAAAGCATCCGGGTCTTCAAAAATCTTATCCAACGCCTGTTGTCCATCCTCTGCATAGACAATATTGTAATGGTCCTTTAGCATCTCGCCTAAAATCATACAATTGATCGGCTCATCATCTGCGATCAGAATTGTCCGCTTATGCTGAAGGTTTCTCCTTGTCATCTGTGAAACCTTCGGAGCAGCTTTCTCAAGGGATATTTTGGTATCAAACAATTCTACTTTGAATACCGTATGATCCGCATTGAATGCAATGATCGTAAGTGTCACAGACAAATAGGTATTATGTACAGAAAAAGAAAATCTTGTCGCCTGCTTCCTTTCTTTACATTCCTTTATCTTACTTTGGAAAATATTATGGTAAGTCCCGCCCACCTGATTCATCGCCTGTAGCACAGCAGGACTTGTTGTTTCCAGATATTCCAGTAACTGTTCAGTTTCCTTATTGGAATACAGCAAAAAGAAGGTATCCTCTGTATTATCCAGCACGGCAAGCGGAGTTCCCTCCTGGAAGGAGGTACGACCGGCCGTTTCGAAGATTTCTCTATCATTGATCTTCTCGGCAATGAAATGCCGGTCAAATATCTTATGAACACTTTCCTCCCCCGGACTTGGCTTTCCGAAGTAATATCCCTGAACCTCTTCACATCCGATACTCTGCAGAAATTCATACTGTTCCTGCGTCTCACAGCCTTCTGCCAATGTCCGGATTCCAATCCTTTTAGCCATAGAAACAATGGAAGAAATAATGTCCTTTGACTTCTGTGTAAAGGAAGATAAAAACAGCATGTCAATCTTGATCTTGTCAAAATCATAATCCTTCAAGGTATTCAGAGAGGAATATCCACTTCCAAAATCATCCATCCATACCTTGTACCCAGCATCATGAAATTTGCGGATTTCCTCACGAATCAGGACATCTTCCACCATAAGGCTTTCTGTGATTTCAATATTCAGCATGGATCGAGGCAGGTCATTCTCTTTCACAGCATCTTCTACAATCCGGAAGATATCGCACAGCTTAAAATCCAGCCGTGATAAATTAAAAGACACCGGAACGAAGGGAGCCTCCTTTTGCTTGGTATAGTTGCTGATTTCTCTACAAATCTGGCGGATCATAAAAATATCCAGCTTGTAGATCTGACGGGAAGCCTCCAATGCCGGTATAAAACGACCCGGGGACAAAAATCCCAGTTCCGGACTAATCCATCTTGCCAACGCCTCAAAACCACAGAGTTGCCCTGTCAGTGTTCTTATGATTGGCTGGTAATATACCTGAATCTCGTCATTTTCAATGGCGTATTCCAGCCGTTCCGTAATCATCTTACGTTCTGCAAGCTCTTTCTCAAACGACACATCGTATATGTTGTAAAAGCGGTCGGCATCGTATTTAATACTGTTACCTGCGATTCTGGCACGATCACACATCTCGGAAACCGTATGCTCTTCCCCGCGGTGAATACAACAGATACCGACCTTGGTTTCGATCTTGGAAGCGCCGCCAAGCTTGGTAACTTCCTGATTCATCGCCTGGATTTTATCGATCATGCCTTCTTCGGTTGAAATCAGGCAGAAATGGTCATTGTCAAAACGTGCAATCAGCGCATCTGTATAGATGGATTTTAATATCTTGGCAATGCTCTGTAATAAGATATCTCCTGCGCTGAACCCGTTCTGCGCATTATATATCTTCATACCGATTACGTTATAAAACAGGCAGGCCGGTACCTGATTCGCATCCAGAAGTTTCTTGCAAAAGTGATCGGCTACCAGTTTAAAATATGCCTGATTCGGCAGGTTCGTCAGCTTATCTCTATATTCCTTCCGTTGTTCCTCAAGATAAAGAATGTAGGCTGCGGTTCCGGACCATTCCACCTGACGGACCCGGATAACCAGCGGCTTGCCGGTCTCGATTTCTTCAATCAACTGTCTGCCTTTATCACACCATTGTGCAAACAGTTCCGTTAATTCCGGATGCGGACGATCACAGAAATAGTCACAGAATGTCACGCCAACCGTAAAGGATCTCTTCGGAGGAAGCAGAGCACAAAACTGTCTGTTGGTATACAGAATGGTTGTGTCGTCCTTTGTAATAACACATAAGGCCTGGTCTTCTTCATCATAAAACTTCTTCAGCACATCCTTATAGGCGTATATTGCCAGATTGCCTGAGGTTACGGATGACGGAATAATTTCATATCTTATCAGCCCGAAACGCTCTCCGTCCGGAGTATAGATATGCTTCCCTATCGCATGAAAAATCTGCGGTTCTTCCATCCCTGAAATCTTTTCACGATAGATGACATCATAAGGAATTCCGCGAACGGCAAATTCCTGTGCTGCTGTTGCAATCGTTACCACGTCATCGGCTTCAACATTTTCATAACGGTTATTTGCAAGACGCTCCATCAATACTTCGCGTGGAGTGTTCATCAATTGACATAAACCTTCTGACACCAGAATGACACGAATCTTGTGATTGACAAACTGATAGACAGAAAAAGGGATTGGAGATTGCTCCGGGGACTCAAGGAGCTGTGCTAACTTTTTTACTTTATCATTCATACAGTCACTCCTTAAAATGTTACTTTACCGCTCCAATATTCTCCTACGGGCGATACTTTCCTCAACGTAATTCTATCGTAGAAAAGGACACAGAACGGTCACAGCTCCCTTTCTATTCTATGCCCATTCGCACAATGGATGCGATAATATCTGCACATCGCTCCGGTCCCACTTCTCCGGTATTGAGACAGATATCATAATTATGATAATCACCCAAAGCATGATGGGTGTACTGCCGATAATAGGTTTCGCGCATGGTGTCATGCTTTTCGACAGCCTTCTTCGGGTTGATTCCTTTGTTTTCTTCCAGTTCTCCGGCTCTTTTGATCCTTACTTCCTTGTCTGCATACAGAAAAACATTGAAGCTTGGAATACCGGCCTGACGGAGCACATAGCCTCCACATCGTCCTACGATGATACACGGCTTTTTGGTAAGCTGTAGCAGAACTTCCTTCTGCGCATGAAAAATGCTGTCATAGGAACTGCTGTATTCCATGGAATTGTTCATCAGGGAGTTCATGAACCGGGAAGCCGGGCTCATAGACTCGCCCTCCCGTTCAATCTCTTCCTCGGAATATCCGCTGTGTTTCGCTGTTTCTTTTACAAAATCCTTGTCGTAAAACGGAATATCCAGAAGCTGTGCCAGACGTCTGGCTACGGTTCGACCATATGCTGCATATTCCCGACTGATGGTAATGACCGGATATTTAAGTTTTTCCATAATCTAACCCCTTTTACAAAGCTGCATGCTTTGCGTTTCGTTTTGCATGTGTGTACAGGTATAAAAGACCACCCATGAGGAGGATAAATCCTGCCAGATCCGTTAATACGGCCGGGTGAATCAGCATCAGGCCGGATACCGCCATCCAGACGCGAACCAGTGGATGCATGTGAGTGAAACAGTATCCCTCCAATGCCGCTGCAAGAGCGAACACACCAAGGATGGATGTCACAACAATCAGCGCAACGGACAATGGTGTGGTATCAATCAAAAGCATTGCCGGATTGTAGCAGAACATGTATGGAACGATGAACGCTGCAATGGCCAGCTTGGATGCATTGAACGCCGTCCGCATCGGATTACTCTTGGCAATCGCCGATCCCGCATAGGCCGCCAGTGCAACCGGAGGTGTGATATCCGCCACAATTCCAAAGTAAAAGACGAAGAAGTGTGCCGCCATTGTCGGTACACCCATACGCACGAGGATCGGAGCTGTGGTAGCCGCCATAATACAGTAATTGGCTGTTGTCGGAACACCCATTCCAAGAACAATACAGCAAAGCATGGTCAGTAACAGGGCAATGATCAAATGGTTGCCGGCAACACCGACGATTGCATGGATCAAATCATTTGCAAGACCTGTCATGGTAATGGCTCCGGAGATGATTCCGGCAACACCACAGGCCGCACCTACGGTAATCGCACTTTTTCCACCCTGTTCCAGTGCAAGAAGAATCTTTTTCGGAGTAATACGGTTTTGTGCGTCAAACAGGCTGACACCAATGGATAAGAGAATGGCAAAAGCTGCCGCTCTCTGCATGGTCATAAAATTACCGGATACCCATACCACCAGCATTACCAGTGGAAGTAACAGATAGACCTTCTTCATAAGATTCCAGAAGTTTGGAAGGGAATCCTTTGGAATTCCTGTAAGTCCCAGCTTTTTTGCCTCCAGATGAACCGAAACAAAGATACCCAGGAAGTATAAAAGTGCCGGCAGAATAGCTCTTCCGATAATGCTCGAATAAGGAACTCCGACAAAGTCTGCCATCAGAAAGGCTGCCGCGCCCATGATCGGAGGCATGATCTGTCCGCCGGTGGATGAGGCAGCCTCTACAGCACCTGCAAATTCCGCCTTGTATCCTGTGTCTTTCATCATTGGAATGGTGACAGATCCTGTGGTAACGGTGTTACCGACAGAAGAACCGGATACCATTCCGCACAGGGCGGAAGAAATAACCGCAACCTTCGCAGGACCTCCGGCATAACGACCGGCAATGCTGTTGGCCAGTCGGATAAAGAAGTCTGAAATTCCGGTTTTCTCTAAAAATGCGCCAAAGATAATGAAAACGACAATATACTTTGAACATACATTGACCGGGGTAGAGAAGATACCCTCTTTTGTATAGAAAAGGTTTCGCACAAGATAGCGTAATCTTCCCGTAAATTCCGGATTGGTAAGTCCGTATGCCAGCGCATAGATAACGAAAAATGCAGCTACGATCAGAATCGGAATTCCGACACAGCGACGGGTCACTTCGATCAATGCGGCGATTGCTATGATTCCAATGATGATCTGGAACCAGGAAAACCGGGTTCCCTGGTTGATAATCGTATTCGCCTGAAAGGTGAAATACAGATAGGATCCGGTTCCAAGTACCATGAAAATCAAATCATACCATGGAATATGGTTGGGCCGCTGCTCCCCTTTCTTGGCCGGGTAGATTAAAAATCCCATGAGAATGATCAGTCCCATAAAGGATGTCAGTCGAATCTCTTCCAGGAATGTAGCAAATAATGTCACCCAGATGCACCAGAGAGAAAATGCAACCAGAATCATGGCAACCACAATTTTCGCTTTCCCTTCCCAGATTCTTGTATTGCTCTCTCTGTCGTACTTTTTCATTACGGCATCAATGGTCTCTTCTGAAACCTCTGGAGTCGAGGCATTCATGTTTTTAACTTCACTCACGCGATGTCCCTCCTCTTATTTCTTCTTATCGGTTGAAACGGTAATGCCCTGCTCTTTAAAATATTTCGCAGCGCCTTTGTGATACGGAACCGTTGTAATTCCTGTTGCATTTTTAAGAGACAGTTCTGCCCCTTTTGCGTTTTCTGCTGTAATATCCTTCATATGGTCAAAGATGGAGGCAGTGATATCATATACGGTCTTCTCATCTGCCTTGGCAGACACGATCAGAGTCGCCTGAACCGTAATCGTTGCCACATCCTCCTTCTGACCCGGATAAGTACCGGCAGGAATTACGTAAGGATCATAGTAGGGACAATCCGTTAAAATCTTCTTCTGAAGATCTCCCTCAATCGGGATCAGCTTGACACCATTGGTGGTTGCAAGCTCCGTGATGGCTGTTGTCGGTGCTCCTGCCACGATGAAAGCGGCATCGATCTTACCGTCCTTTAATGCTTCCTTGGAATCTTCAAAGGACTGGTACTGAGGCTTGATCTCATCGATGGAGAGCCCCACGGCATGTAACACATCCATTGCGTTATAGTACACACCGGAACCTGCCTGTCCTACCGAAACGCTCTTTCCCTTGAGATCGGCGATGGAGCGGATGGAGTCATCCATTGTAATTACCTGAACCGTCTCCGCGTAAAGCGCAGCCAGTACTCTGAAATCGTGGGTTTTCCCATCCTGTTCAAATGCCTTCGTTCCGTCCCATCCATAGGTCATAACATCGGACTGGGTGAAACCTAACTGAAAGTCTCCGTCCTGAATGCTTTGAATATTGACTTTCGAACCACCGGTCGATACCGCAACGGTTTTCACATTGGCATATTGTGACATATATTGAGCGAGAACCCCGCCATAAGAATAATATGTACCTGCCGTTCCTCCTGTTCCGAACATCATTCTACCGGAGGACGGGGTGCAACCAGTGAGAACACCAAGCATCATGCAACCGGCCAGAAGAGCCGTTGCAATTTTTCGAATTCTTCTCATTGTTTTCCTTCCTAACCTTTCTTAACTATTTTTCTACCCATATCATTTTGAATGCGCAGGATTCTCATAATACCATACAAAAGAAGAATTATCAAAAAATGCCTTTTTTAGAGGGCGTTTCTCAGGACAACCGCCACTTTTTTCATCTCCTCCTCACTCAGATTGGAATAATTTACAATGAAGCAGTGCTGCCGTCCCCGGTCATTTTTCAGATCATAGTCCGAAAGTGCACGAATCTTGATTCCTTCCTTCTTCAACTCCTCTTCCACCTCAAGGTCCGACCGCTTTGTATCAAGCTGTAACAGGAAGTGAAGACCGCTTCCGTTTTCGAGGATGGTACTTTTCTCACTCAGACCGCTTTCCTTCAGCACCGTCAGAATTTTCTTCCGCTGACGGATGTAATACAGACGCATCCGGTTGATATGTTTCTCGAAATATCCCTGGGCAATAAACTGTGCAAGGGTGTACTGCTCGAAATTTGATACCGTACAGGAATAAAAGGACATCTCTTCATAGAAAGAATTTGCCAAATGTACCGGTAGCACCATATAACTGATACGAATCGTCGGGGAAAGGGATTTGGAAAAGGTATTCATATAAATCACTTTCTCATTGTCATCAATGGAGAACAGAGTCGGGATCGGCTTGCCCTCCATACGGAATTCACTGTCGTAATCGTCTTCAATGATATATCTTCCACTCTTTGTATTGGCCCAGGATAAGATCTCATATCGTCTGGTTGCCGGCATGGTGATTCCCGTTGGGAAATGGTGGTTCGGACATATATGGGCAACCTCTGCCATGGTCTCCTCCAGACTCTGCACGGTCACACCGGAGGCATCCATGTCGGCATACATGCAATCAATGCCTCTCTGTCCATAAATCATGGCCAGTTTCTTATACCCGGGATTCTCGATTGCATAGACTTTTTCCCCAAGGAGTGAGATCAAAAGGCCGTACAGATACTCCGTTCCTGCTCCCACAACGATCTGATTCGGATCCACCAGCATCCCGCGAAAAGACTTCAAATGCTCCGCTATCGCCTGCCGAAGTTCCAGGACACCTGCCGTTGGAGATATTTCCATCAATGCATCCTTTTTACAGGACATAACCTCTCTTGATATCTTGGTCCAGACGGAAAAAGGAAAGTTATCCGAATCAATTCCGTTACTTGAGATGTCATACGGATAAGTCTCCTTTTGCGGGATGTGAATGTCATAGTGCACATGCTCTTCCTTGGATACCCTTCGCATCTCCTGCAGCTTTGCCACGTAATAGCCCTTCTTGGGAATCGTATAGATATAGCCCTCGCTGATCAGCTGATCATAGGCATTCTGAATGGTGATCGTACTGATTCCGTTATTGTTGGCAAACATCCTCTTGGAGGGCAGCTTTTCTCCGGGTTTTAATGTTCCGGACAGAATATCATCTTTGATGCATTTATATATGTAGAGATACATTGGTCCATCGTTTTTTTCAAAATCATATGTAAGCATATCTTCTCCCTTCTCTTCCGAACCTATTCTATACTAAAAAAAAGCCCGAAGCTATATTTCCGGTCGCAAACCGCACATCAAACCTTACGTCACCTCAACGTCACCTCAACGTCATCTCACGCGCCGGTCTGATTGGAAAAAGAATGCCCCTTCTGTTATAATGAAAAATCGATTATATGGAAATTTAGAAATCAAGGAGTATACATGAAGAACGAAACATCAGGAATTATTATTGTAAACCACGTACTGAGTATCACGCAGCTGATCTGCTGTGGTCTGGCCTTTTACGCCCTCTCCCGCTTCTCTGCTCTTGCCGCGACGGACAGCTCACATCTTACGGAGGAATGGGGGCTTCTCTTTGGCGGGGCTTTACTGATCAATGGAATGATTGCGGTCGTCCTCGCCATGATTCCATTATGCCTTGCCAATATGGTGGTAAGCACGTTTGTCCTGAAACGGTACGGAAAGCGTCTCTCTGCCATTTTATCCCTGATTCTGTCCGTACTTGCACTTATATTGACTGCCTTTGTAATTGTTACAGAAATGCTGTAACAGGTACTGCCGGTAAAGGAGGAACTCACCATGGTACATTATGTCATTGCCGGACTTCTCATCCCATTCATTGGAACTTCAGCCGGAGCCGCCCTGGTATTCTTACTGAAAAATAATCTCAGTGCCTCATCACAAAAGATTCTTACCGGATTTGCCGCCGGTGTGATGGTCGCTGCCAGCTTCTGGAGCCTGTTGTCTCCTTCCATCGAACAGTCACAGTCTCTTGGAAAGCTTGCTTTTTTTCCGGCTGCCATTGGGTTTTTGATCGGAATGCTCTTCCTTTTATGTCTGGATATGGTAACGCCTCACATGCACATGGATAATTGTGAAGAAGGACCGAAAACCGGCCTCTCCAAGACAATCAAACTTCTTTTGGCTGTAACCTTGCATAACATCCCGGAAGGAATGGCTGTCGGCGTTGTCCTTGCCGGCTGGTGGTATCAGACCAACCATATCAGTGCCGCGGCTGCCATTGCGCTTTCCCTCGGTATTGCCATTCAAAATTTCCCGGAGGGTGCGATTGTATCCATGCCACTCCGGTCACAAGGCATGTCCAAGACCAAAACATTCTTTGCAGGTGTTCTCTCCGGTGTTGTTGAACCCATCGCAGGCCTGTTAACCATTCTGGCTGCCGGTCTTGTCATTCCAATCCTTCCGTATCTTCTCAGTTTTGCTGCCGGAGCTATGATCTACGTTGTAGTGGAGGAACTGATTCCGGAAATGTCCGAAGGAGAACATTCCAATACTTCTACCATTATGTTTGCCCTGGGATTTGTTCTTATGATGATCCTTGACGTTGCATTAAGCTAGATTGCAAAGGCAAAATTTTTGGAACGGTCTGTGACCTTTCTGTGACCTTTCCTGTGATACTATACATTCAGAAACACAAACGTGTTACTTTTTTCTCCCCTCACCGTAGGATGTAGTCCCCTCTGCATCCTACAAGAGCCACGGAAGGTTCTCTTCCGTGGCTCTTTTTTCTTGCGCTGTCCGGCGCGACTTTTCAATATTACGAATATCCTTTTTGTTATAACTTAACCTTCACGGTTTTCCATTTTCCTTCTACTGCAAATGTATTGCCAAGGGTGTCGTTATATTTTGTCACTTTTCGAATCCGGACATAATAGGTCTTTTTCGCTTTTAACTTCTTGATGGTATAGCTTGTTTTGCCCTTTGCCACCTTAACCATCTTCGCCTCATCTAACGCCTTTTTCGAAGTGGCACACTGAATCTGATAGTACGCCCCTTTTGCCGTCTTCCAGCTAATACGGATGGATGTACCCTTTTTAACAGCCTTCACATTCTTTACAGCTGCCTTGTCCGGGGTTGCAATTTTCGCATCCGCTGACGTCTTAAACTGCATTCCTACAATCTCAAATCCGGCGCCATGATTGCTGGTATCCGGATCATCTTCATCGTGATAACACAGGCGAACCGTCCATACGCCCTCTCCGGCCTCGGTCTTACTCACTTCAAGTACCGGACGCCCCTCGGAATCCACAACACCGGAATCCGTTCCTACATTCGTAAGGGACTTCCCGTTAACGGAAAGAATGTGAATCACAACTGCATCAATGTCCTTGATGAGCACCACGGTTTTGTCGCTGATATTCTCGTATGTCTTACCATCCACGGAAATATCAACCTTCGGTCCCGTACCCTCCGGCTCCTCTGCCTCTGCTAATAGCGTCCCCACCGGAAAAAATGTAAATACGAGGAGTAGGGCACATACCAAAGATCCGACGACTTTAACATAATGTTTCATAGGCATACCTTCCTTTCATGATATACCCCTCACAAATTTATTATAATGCCTCTTTAGCCGCCGGACAAGCGTGTAATCAAGTCCCCCTCGCAAGCGAGCTTGCAGGTGGGACTTAGGCTCGTTGTTATTTCAAGTCTCGCTCGCGAGACTTGGCGCGAGATTTGCGTCAGTGTAGCTGACATATTTCATATGCAAATCTCTGCGCATCCTCGCGGAGCGTTTATCTCAGTCGGAGATTGTAACCCCGACTGAGATAAAAAAAAGGTCTGTGGATAATCCACAGACCCGAAAATAGCGAGAAAGAGATTCGAACTCTTGACACCACGGGTATGAACCGTGTGCTCTAGCCAACTGAGCTATCTCGCCATATATATGTCGCTCTCAAGAAGCGACGATAGATATCTTACCAAATTCACATTTCTCTGTCAAGCATCATCTTCCGTTTCGTTCTTTTTCAATCTTTTACTTCTTTAGATTTTTTTCAGAAGTTGAACACAGTTTGTTCACATTCCGGATGTATGATTAGAACCATCAAAGGAAGCAACACCTTTGTACAATAAATTTTTTTCATACTCCCCCTCTTAAGAAGTCGCCAATCGGCGACTTTTTTTATTATGTGTCGTGACACAGTTGAGCTCGCGAAGCGTGCGAAATAGAAACCACCCGCTATGCGGGTGCGCGGTGTTTGTTATACAAAAAAATCACCTTTCCGCTATAATTTTGGATGTTCAAGCCTAAATTATAACGAAAGGAAAGGTGATTTTAATGGCCAATAAGGCAAATAGTCTAGCACACACTAAATGGATGTGTAAATACCACATAGTGTTCACTCCAAAGTATAGGAGAAAAATAATCTACAATCAATATAAGGTAA
>FMTN01000030.1 GCA_900100095.1 Lachnospiraceae bacterium C10 | reverse complement strand
GAACGTCGTGAGACAGTTCGGTCCCTATCCGGCGCGGGCGGAGGATATTTGAGGGGAGCTGACCCTAGTACGAGAGGACCGGGTTGGACGGACCGCTGGTGTACCTGTTGGAGACCAACTCCATCGCAGGGTAGCCAAGTCTGGAAGGGATAAACGCTGAAGGCATCTAAGCGTGAAGCCCACCCCAAGATGAGATATCCCGTCCAAAAGGACATAAGATCCCTCAGAGAGTATGAGGTAGATAGGGCAGAGGTGTAAGCAGAGTAATCTGTTCAGCTGACTGTCACTAATAGATCGAAGGCTTGATCAAGAAGTGTATAGCACTTGGTAACTTAGCTGTATGAAGTTTTGAAGGTACTTGAAATATTGTTACCCGCCGATGTGGCTCAATTGGCAGAGCAGCTGATTTGTAATCAGCAGGTTAACGGTTCGAGTCCGTTCATCGGCTTAGTAAAGGAATGTCCAAAGTCTTTGGAGGTTCCTTTTTTTGTTTTGGGATATCAGCTGTCGGATATAAATTGTGTAAATCTCTCGTGTACATTCTTTATGTATGATCTACCTATGTTAAGTTGCATATGGTTGGAAAGGTAAATCATATTATGAGAGATTTTAGATATATGTCCCATGTTGACGATAAAGGAACGATGGATTTGTATAAAACATGTAGGAAGCTTTGTTATAATTTCGCTAAAAGAGATACGTTCCGTATATGTATTGGAGGTTGTAACGATATCTACATTATGACGGCAACTGATAAAGCATATAATGTTACGATAAGGAAGGAGCGTAAGATCTCCCTTATGTTGATATAGATAATATGGCCCAATGGAGTTGGAATAGATTTCATCTAAGTTTTTAGAGATGAGAGATACATCGATAGGCTTTAGGATGTAGTTAAAGGCATGGACGTCATAACTTTGTAAAATATAGTCCGTTGTATTGGCTAGAAAGATAATCTCTCCGTTAAAACCATTCTTTCTAAGAAAAAGAGCAATATCCATACCAGTGGTGGAGTCCATTATAATGTTTAAGAAAAAAACAGAAATCTCATCGATATAAATCTTTGCATGTAGAAAAGATTCGCCAGAGGAAAAACATAGGATATCGCATGGGATTCCTTTTCCGATGGCCCAGGTATTAAGAATAGATTGAAGAAGAAGGCGATCCTTTTCATTATTTTCTAAGATAACAAATTTCATTTTATCATCCCCTCTCATTAAAAACCCCTTAACTATTTTACTCTACCACGAATGACTTGAAAATGGAAGTATTTAATAAGATATAAGAAAAAAACTGGATGCTATAGGTTGTTCGTGCCTCTTAAAGTGTCGTTCGTGCCCAGGTACTTGAAATCAATGGATGAGGTGTTATTATCATCTGTGAAGGAGTTTAATATTTTAGTAAAGTTAATGCCAAGTATTAAGGGGGAGATTCTTATGAAAAAATATGTTCTGTCTACTTTTGTTACCGTGATGATGATGGGTTCCCTGGTTGCATGTGGTAAAACGGGATCATCCGATCATGCAATTAAGAAGAGTGCAAATGAAGTGACAGTGGTTAAAGCAGATTATCCGCAGTATAATTCCACAAAAGAACTGGAGGATGCTGCTGATTTGATTTTTACAGGCAGGATTGTTGGAAAACATTCTGAAATGCTTGATATTAGAGAAACAGATAGCACGGATTCTGTTACCGGTGTGAAGTCGGATGCAAAGCTTCCCTACACAATTTATGATATTAAGATTTCGAAGATGTATAAAGGAAGCTCAGAGGATAAAATCATTCAGATCAAATGTGTCGGTGGAACGGTAGATGGTGTGGTATATGAGTCTGATATGGCAAACCGGATGGAGGAAGACGGAGCGTACTTATTCCTGGCAAAGACGTTTGAAAACAGTTATCCGAGTCTGGTTAATGATACACAGGCGTTATATGATTTGAACGAGAAGGGAAATAAGGCAGAGGTAGATGAGATTATGAATCTTTGTAAGCAGTGAAGGGAAGACGTGCCGCAGTACAAAGCGTCAAACACATCATATGCTTATGCAGCCATGCATTCGAGAATATGTTTGGCGAAGGATGAGGCTTTTGCTGTGTATGCCTTGTGTTAAAGGTGTACCTCTCCCCATTTTTTAATTGTAATAGGATGGGGATCAGACTTTTGGCTTTGTCGTTCAATCGATATTCCACGCGAACCGGCATCTCATCATATTGCTTGCGGTCCACCAGACCATCCTGTTCTAATTCTTTTAAAGACTGTGCAAGCATGGTATTTGTAATACCGTAGACAGCCCGGCGGATTTCACCGTATCGGGCTGTTTTTCTGTTGTCAATCACACATAGGATCATGTTGTTTGAAAATTGCATTTTTAAATTCCACCCTCTACGGAGCCGGTAGAACTTACCTCTGCATAAGTAGATACAATGGATTTTAAACGCCGATGGAATTTACCCTTGCACTGGAAGTTAGAATTTCAAGTCAGCGTATTATGTTGTTCGTGTCTGTAAATATGTTGTTCGTGCACATGTACTTGAAATTATTTTTTGGAGTGATATTGTCATAACGGAAGGATTTTGCACAGCATTGTATTAAGGGAGGGCTAATCTTATGCGAAAAATTATTGGAATATGTATGTTATGCGTGCTTTGCTTGTGCCTTTGCTCCTGTAAGGGAAGTGATACAACAGGAAAGAAAAAACATGTGAGTGCGGATGGTAAAGTTGACGAATATAAGTCTGTACAGGAATTAGAAAATGATGCGGAAGCAATCCTTAAAGTGACCCGCTTGGGGGAGGAAAATCCGGTGGTCAAGAAAAATGCAGACGGAGATATATATTCGGCATATACTTTTTCAAATGTTAAAATTGAAAAAGTATATAAGGATGTGGACGAGAAGCTGGTATCAGGAGATTTGGGAAGCAGTACGGGCGAAATATAGGTAATGATGCAAATCTTTTAGCGCAAATATGGGATGATAAAGCCACCGGATTTTCGGTGGCTTTGTTATTCTGTATTTGATATATATTTTGTGTGTTGTCAGCAATATGTTGAAGAGTGAATATTTGACAATGATACAAAAAAGTTGTACTCTTCACTTGGTAAAAATGTAACATTTCTATAGAGGGGAGAATTTACTGATGAAATTAATTGACGCAGGTCAATCTATCATAAAGAGTAACAAGGGGAGGATTCATTGTGAAACGAAACAGTAAAATCGAATTTATGAGAGCTTTCTTTTGCCTGATGGTTATTCTATTTCATGCAGGTAGAAAGCTGAATATACAACCGATTCATATAATGAGCCTGGAAGTGACGTTTCTGGGATACGGGTATATTGGGGTTGAGTTCTTTTTCCTTGTGTCCGGATTTTTGTTGGGGAAATCGGTATATAAAATGAGACAGCAATCCCTGCAATCGCCTGATTTAGGAGAAGAAACCTGGTCCTTTTGGAAACGAAAATTCATGTCTGTCTTCCCTCATAATGTCATCGCAATTGTACTTGTCTTTGGAATATGTGCCTTCGAAAAAAACTGGCATGGCGTCACCTTGTTAAAGAATTTGGCAAATGCAATTCCTCAACTGTTTTTTGCACAGAAACTGGGTTTTAATTTCAAAAGTGTCAACGGCATCACCTGGTATATTTCTGCTATGTTGATTTCCATGCTGATTTTGTATCCTCTATGCAGAAAATACTACTCCATGTTTGTTCATGTAATTGGCCCGCTGATTGGATTTTATATTCTTGGTTTTATCTATTTTTCGACTGGATCCGTTTCCGGTGTCAATTCATGGTTGGCTTGTGATTTCAAATGTGTTGAAAGAGCATTTGCGGAAATAAGCCTTGGCATTGTTTGCTTTGAAATTGCAAGACAGTTAAGCGAAAAGAAAAAAACCAAAGTTCAAAGAGGGATTGCAACTGGCATAGAGGTCTTCGGGTATTTGTTTGTTACAATGTTTGCTCTGTTTACGCTACCAAAGAAATATGAAATTTTTTGTATCTGTCTCTTGGCGATCAGCATTGTCTTGACATTCAGCGAATACAGTTACGGGCTTTCGCTCTTTGATCATGCATGGGTTTATCAGTTAGGTAAATTAAGCCTTCCTCTGTACTTGAATCAGATGTTTGCGATTCATGCTGCAAAAAATTTGGGGGGGGGTCGTATCGCATCCGGATTCAACTTATTATACTTGTGCTGGCTTTGATTGTATCCTGTGTCATTTCCGAGCTTCTGATAAAGATGTACAAACGTTTCGCTCCATCTTATTAATTCCGGCGTAGGAATATGGTTGATGTTAGCGAGTCTTGACTGTCTGCGCTACTTAATAATGAATCTATTTAATATGTAAGGAATAACGGCTTATAACAGTTATAGCAACTTTGGAGGCGTGATTTGCAGGGATTTCACCGGAAATGACTTCTAGTGCTGAAATCCGGTGAAAAAACTAGATTGCTGTGGAGATCAGAACTGGCAGTCAGGTAGAAATTTCACCGGAAATAGTATCAAGTGCTGAAATCCGGTGAAAAAACTAGATTGCTGTGGAGATCAGGGCTTGTGTACAGGTAGAAATTTCACCGGAAATAGCATCAAGTGCTGAAATCCGGTGAAAAAACTTGAATGCTGGAGAGTTCAGGGCTTATATACAGGTAGAAATTTCACCGGAAATAGCTTCTAGCGATGAAATCCGGTGAAAAAACTAGATTGCTGTGGAGTTCAGGGCATGTATACAGGTAGAAATTTCACCGGAAATAGCCTCTGGAGCTGAAATCCGGTGAAAAAACTAGATTGCTGTGGAGTTCAGGGCATGTATACAGGTGGAAATTTCACCGGAAATAGCATCTAGTGGTGAAATCCGGTGAAAAAACTTGAATGCAGGGGAGTTCAGGGGTTGTATACAGGTAGAAATTTCACCGGAAATGACTTCTGTTGCTGAAATCCGGTGAAAAAACTTGGTTGCTGAGCAGTTCAGACCTTGGCTCGTTGTTATATAAAAAGTTATACAAAAAGGGGCCTCGCCCAGATGATTTGATCATCTAAAGCGACGGTCCCTTTTCGATACGGTATAAAGTTTTAACTCAGTCGGGGTACAAGCTCCGACTGAGTTAAACTTCCGCGAGGATGCGCACGGATTCGGACAGGAATTTGTCTGCTGAAGCAGACCCGAATCCGGCGTGCAAGACTCGCGAGCGAGTCTTGACAAGAAGTTACGAGTTGCCTGAAAGGATGGGAGGCAATTGTGCAAGCAGTGCATCCACATCTTCTTTCGTTGTTGCCCAGCTGGTGCAGAAGCGAATCACGGTATGATTTTCATCGTAGCGTTCCATGTAGCTGTAGACAACATCGGCAGATAAATCATCGAGCATATCATTTGGTACGATGAAGAACTGCTGATTGGTAGGGGAATCCAGATAAAGACGGTACCCCTTCTGAATCAGAGCCTGTTTGATTTCCATGGCAAAGGTAACGGCGTTTTGACTGATCTTCTGGTACAGATCGTCTGTAAAAAGCTCATCGAACTGGAGGGCACAGGCGAAGCCCTTGGCGAGAAGGGCGCCGTGTTGCTTGATCCGG
Source organism: Lachnospiraceae bacterium C10 (assembly GCA_900100095.1). Taxonomy (GTDB): domain Bacteria; phylum Bacillota; class Clostridia; order Lachnospirales; family Lachnospiraceae; genus Weimeria. The sequence continues at coordinate 31,923 of FMTN01000030.1, read as the reverse complement.
GTTTCGAAATGAGCCGGCTGATTCTTTTGTGTGAAAACAACAGCTTCTCCATAGAGAGCACCGACTTTGGTTCCTCCGATATAGAACACATCGGAATTTGCGGCGATTTCCGGAAGAGAAGGGTAAATCTTCTCTTCGGAGTTTCTGGCAGCAGCTAAAGCATAGCCGAGTCTTGCTCCATCAAGGAAAAGCGGAATTTTATGGGCTTCACAGATTTCGTGAAGCTTTTTTAATTCTTCTGTTGTGTATAGTGTACCGTATTCGGTAGGGTGGGAAATATAGACCATTCCCGGGAACACCATATGATCGTGATTGGCGTCGGCGTAGAATGTGTCAATATAGCTGCAAAGTTCGTCGGCATGAATCTTACCCTCATGGGAAGGGAGGGTAAGAACCTTATGGCCGCTGAACTCGATGGCGCCGGCTTCATGAACAGAGACATGGCCGGTTTCGGCAGCAATAACCCCTTCATAAGGAGCACACATGGTATCAATTATGGTCTGGTTGGTCTGGGTACCGCCGGTTAGAAAAACAATATCGGCCTCTTCGTTAGCAATAGCCTTTCGAATCTTGTCCGTAGCAGAAGCTGTGATATCATCATGGCCGTATCCACTGTGATGGGTGCGGCTTACTTCAAGCATCCGCTGTAGTATCTTCTCGTGTGCAAATTCCTGGTAGTCACTGCCAAACCATAGTTTCTTGCTGCTCATAGTAATCCTCTCGTAACTTTTCAGCCTGCTGAACAGTTACATCCTTTCATGTATGCATTCCCTGGTTGTCTTACAGATAGTGAGCTCTTAACTCGTCACCGCTTAATGGGGAGAGATAGGAAGGAGCAATGTCAAGCATTGTCTTGGCACCGCAGATGCCCTCCTGGTTCATGCGATAAGCGGCACGGGCGCAGGCTGCAAGAACAGAACCTGTAAACTGCGGGTTGGAATCAAGCTTTAAGCTGTACTCGATTACATGTGTATTTTCCTTTTCAAGACCACTCTTACCGGTGTAGATGACCTTACCACCGTGCGGAAGACCGGCGTGGTTCTTCGCAAGCTCTTCCTCTGAGATGAAGTTAACGGTTGTATCGTAGTCTGAGAAGTAGTTTGGCATGGTCTTGATCTCATTCTCAATCTTAGCGAGATCAGCGCCTTCCTCAGCAACAACCCAGCACTCACGGGTATGCTTTTCTCTTGTACTAAGGGTAGGGTTGGAACCGCTTCGAACAGCTTCCAGCGCGGACTCAACCGGAATGGTGTACTGGCGTGCGTCCTTTACGCCTTCGATACGACGGATCGCATCAGAGTGTCCCTGGGAAACACCCTTGCCCCAGAAGGTATAAGCCTCGCCGCCCGGAAGTACAGAGTATGCATATACACGGGCTAAAGAGAACATTCCCGGATCCCAGCCGCAAGAGATGATGCCAACCTTGCCGGCCTTTTTAGAAGCAGCATCGACATTGGCAAAATGCTCCGGAATACGTGCGTGTGTATCAAAGCTGTCGATTACATTGAACTTGTCTGCATAGGCAGGGGTCATCTCAGGAAGATCGGTAGCAGAACCGCCACAGATAATCAGAACATCAATTTCATCTGTCATATTTTCAAGATCAGCAGTAGAAAAGACCTTGCATCCGGATGCAGTCTTCACTGTGGAAGGGTCTCTTCGGGAGAAAACACCAACCAGCTCCTGATCGTCATTGGCTAAAACAGCAGCCTCAACGCCGCGACCCAAGTTACCGTAACCTAAAATACCAATTTTCATGTAAAGCCTCCTGTGTCAACATGTAGTTATGTCTAAATTTCTACCAAGAAGTATAACGATTTAACTTCCTTCTGTAAATCATAAATTTAACTCAGTCGGACAAGAATTTGTCTGCTGAAGCAGACCCGAATCCGGCGCGCAAGACTCGCGAGCGAGTCTTGCCATGTGACAAATGTCATATGGAATGTGACAGCGTTCACTACCATCCGGATGAATGTTGTTTTAGGATAAGGATGTAAGAAAACAATGACACCGGGCACGGATAGGATGGGAGATTAAATTATGGAGACTGTAATTGTTGCGATGGATCAACTGGTGAAAAGATACCGTGAGAAGCTGGCGGTGGATCACTTTTCTATGAAAGTAATGGAGGGGGAGATTTTAGGACTGCTTGGACCGAATGGATCAGGTAAAACGACCACCATTAACTGTATTCTTTCCCTATTAAAGTACGATAAGGGTGATATCACTATTTTTGGTAAACCGATGGGCCCGGAAGCCTACGACATTAAGGAGCGCATTGGCGTAGTGCCGCAGAATGTGGCTGTATTGCAGACCTTAACGGTTGCAGAGAACATTGATTTCTTCTGCGGTCTGTATATAAAGGATAAAAAGCTAAGAAAGCAGTACGTGGAAGAAGCGATTCGGATGACGGGACTGGATGAGTACCGGAAATATTATCCTAAGAAACTTTCCGGAGGCCTGTTGCGGAGACTGAATATTGCCTGCGGCATTGCACATAAGCCAAAGCTGATCATTTTTGACGAGCCGACGGTAGCGGTGGATCCTCAGAGCCGGAATGCAATCCTTGAAGGAATCCGGGAGATGAACAAAAGGGGAGCAACCATTATCTATACGTCTCATTATATGGAAGAAGTTGAGGAGTTGTGCAGCCGAATCATTATTATGGACAGAGGCAGGAACGTGGCGGAAGGCAGTCCGGAACAGCTGAAGGCTTCGCTTAAGAACCGGGAGACCATTAAGATTACTCTTCCGGCCTGCACACCGGAGATCGTGGAGGATTTGAAAGAAATCAATCATGTCTACGATGTTAAGCAGGAGGGGGAGACCCTTTTGATCCGCTGTGATGGCGGTTCCCATAACCTGGTTCATGTTATGGGCTATTTTTCAGAGAAGAACATACCTTTTGGAAGAGTCATTACAGAGCTTCCAACCCTAAACGATGTGTTCCTTGAGATAACAGGAAAGGAGTTGAGAGACTGATGTTTTGGCATATATTTGTCTACAGGTTAAAAGAACTGCTCAGAGATCCATGGCATATTGCCTGGAACCTTCTCTTTCCCATCGCTCTCGCCACGGCATTCTTCCTGGGTTTTGGGAATATGATAAAAGAGGATCCGGAGGCCTTTGTGTCGATTAAAACCGGATACATTGCAATGGAAGACAAGGAATTCGAAAAGGTTTTGCAGTCTCTTTCCAGGAAAGGAGAGAATCAGGTTCTCTCGTTACAGCGGTATGAGACAGAAAAGGAAGCAGAAAAAGCACTGCGTGCGGAAAAGATCCAAGGTTATTACCTGCAGAAGGGCGGGGAAATTGTAGTAGTGGTAGGAAAGAACGGAATCAGCGCAACCACCCTGCATCAGATTGTAAAAGAATACAAGAATCAGAAAACCGTGATGCTGCAGATTGCAAAGGAGCACCCGGAAAAGGTGGCAGAAATTGCAGAGAGGATGAACCATCGTCCGGAGTTTTTACAGCAGCATGTGTTCAATCAGTATACGTCACCGTACATGAATTACTTTTATTCCCTGATTGCCATGGCAGCGCTGTACGGAAGCTGGCTGTCCTCCACGATGTTGGCCGGCATATCCGCAAACATGACAGAACGGGGAAAGAGGTATGAGAGTGCGCCTGTGAAAAAGATGACGTCGCTTCTAGCCGGAATCTTATCGACCATGCTTCTTCAGACCGTATTTATCGGAATTCTGGTGTTGTACATTGAATTTGTACTTAAGATCTCTTTTGGAGTTCCGTTATGGCAGGTTCTGATCGTTACAAGTGTCGGCGGCGTTATGGGAATCATGATGGGTGTGTTTATTGGAGCTCTGGTGAAACGGCCGAACCTTCAGATGGTAATATCCCTTTCGGTTTCCATGGTGGCATCCTTTTTAAGTGGTTTGATGTGGGGGCAGATCCGGCAGATCCTTGAGGTCAATGCACCGGTTGTGAATCGTCTCAATCCGGCGGCAATGTTGACCAGCTGTCTGTACAATCTGTGCAACTATGGGATGACAAAGGATTTTTACAGAGATTTATACAGTATGCTTGTGTTGATTGTTGCGATGTTGGTGATTAGTGCAGCAGTGCTTCGGAGGAGAAATTATGACAGTCTTTAAAGCGATCCTGAAAATTGCAAAAAGAGAATGGATGACGATCCTGATCTATTTCGTTGTCTTCGCCGGATTCGGAACGTTGACAGCGAGAGGAAATGCACAGCAGACAAGCAAGATCTATAAAGAGGCAAAAGAGACAATTGCGGTTTTGGATGAGAGCCATTCGATCGTCGCAAAAGAACTGATTCATACACTGAAAAAGAGTGAAAAGGTCATCACACCGAAAACGAAGGATCTTGTGTCCTTAAATGACAGCGTACGGTTTGACCTGTATGATTATGTTCTTGTATTGCCAGAAGATTTTGAAGAGAGGGTATTGGCAGGACGAGATGATGCGGCTGAATATATTTCAGCCGGGGACAGTGCCGGCGGTTACCTCTTATCAGAGAAAATCCGTTTGTATCTGCAGGATGTTGTGTTATATTTGAAGAGTGGGTATTCGAAGGAGGAGGCTGCGGTGAAGGCATCGGAGGTCATTACCTCATCTCTGTCAGTTTCGAGCGAGATGTTGCCGGAAGCGAAACACAATGAGGAATCCTTTTTATCCGGTATTTTCCGGTTCAGTGCGTATGCTCTGATGATGCTTCTGATAGAGGTTATCTGTTCCATTATTAACAATATTCGGCAGATTGATATAAGAAAACGTATTTCTGTGAGTGGAGCGAAATTCAGGGAGAGAAATGCAGCCTTTTACGGTGCGGTTGCCATTGTGGCTGTGGTTCTGACAGGGCTTCTGATTCTTTTCATTGTGCTCAGCTCCATTGGGGATCCGGATTTAGGTAAATTACCGTATTACATTCTGAACGAAGCGGCAATTATGCTGTGCGCAATCGGACTTGCAACAATGATCAGTTCCATTACGACGGATCAGAGTCTTGTCAGCATGATCACCAATTCCGTTGTCATCAGTATGAGCTTCCTTTGTGGTATTTTCGTCCCAATGGAACTGATGTCGAAGCAGATCCTTTGGTTTTCCCATTTCCTGCCACTGTACTGGTTTGAGCGAAGTGTGGAGTTCATCAATTCCAATGCAGACAGTGCCATTATGGGAACGACATTTGCAGCTTATCTGGGCATACAGTTATTGTTCGGGCTGGTATTCTTTGTCATTGGAATGATTGTCTTCAAGAAGAAGGAGTTATATGCTGTATGATGTTCTGATTCGCCTTTGGGCGACAGTTACATTAGGAATATTGATAAATGCAGAAGGCATTGCGATGGGGACTGTCGCAATGTCTATCTGCGTTTTTTTGCTGCTGGCACTTTCTCTTCTGGTAAAAAGGAAACTGCAACCGCTTTTTCTCCTGTCAGGCTATGTGGCAGGGGCTGTCTTTATATGGGAACAGGGAGGAGAGGTTTGGAGCAGGATGTTACAAGTGATTCTCTCCCTTGGGGCAACCCTGCTTATGTATGGGATGTATCGTAAGATGACGGAATATTATGAGAAGCTTCACAAGACAAGGGATGACGGAGAGGAGCTGGAGCGGCTTTTGAAGAAGCAAAACAAGCAGCTTCTAAAGGAACAGGATCAGCAGATTCACCTGGCGACTTTGACCGAGCGAAACCGCATAGCAAGAGAGATTCATGATAATGTCGGTCACATGCTTTCAAGGGCGATTCTTCTGTTGGGGGCAATCAAGACGGTGAATGAGAATGAGAGCATTGCGCCGCAGCTTGACCTTCTGGCCGATACGTTGGATGAATCCATGAGGAAAATGAGGGAAAGTGTTCACGACCTTCATGATGATTCCATTGATCTGGAGAAAAATTTCAGAGAACTTCTGGGAGAACTTAAGGACTACCATGTGGATCTGGAGGCGGATTTTGAAGAACAGGTTCCAAGAAAGGTGAAGATATCCCTAATTGGGATTCTGCAGGAGTCCATCACGAATATTATCAAGCATAGCAATGGAGATTCTGTGAAGGTGATTTTTCATAGTAATCCCAGTTTTTGCACTTTATCGGTAACGGATAATGGGACGGTTTCGGAGGGAACAAAGGCGATGCTTCGGGGAGAAGTTCCGGGGCAAAGAGGAATCGGTCTGTCGAATATAACGGACCGGGCAAGAAACTGTGCCGGGGATGCCTATTTTTATACCGATAAGGGATTTACGGTGTATGTAAGGCTTGGTTATGAACAAGTATAAGGGAGCGAAAAGGAGAGGCGAGGAGAGTAGAGGAGCGCATGGAAAAGAAAAGAATTCTGTTGGTGGATGATGATGAGCTGATTACGATGTCCCTTGAAATGATCATAAGTGCGGCGGAGGAATTTTGCATCGTGGGTAAAGGGAAAAGCGGACGGGAGGCTGTGGCACTGTATGACCGCTATGAGCCGGATGTCCTTCTGATGGATATTCGGATGGAGGATATGAACGGTCTTGAAGCGGCAGAGCGGATCCTACAGAAGCATCCCGATGCCTGCATCCTGTTTCTCACCACATTTTCAGATGATGAATATATTATCAAGGCGCTGGAACTTGGGGTTCGGGGGTATCTGTTAAAGCAGGACTATCCATCCCTTCTGTCCTCCCTGCAGGCTGTAATCAACGGGCAGAGGGTGTTTGGAGGAGAAGTGACAGACAAGCTTCCGGATCTTATGGAGAACAAGTCTGTGAAATATGATTATGAAGGCGCCGGAATTACAGAAAAGGAATACCAGGTGATCCAGCTGGTGGCAGATGGTCTGTCCAACAAGGAAATCTCGGAAAAAATCTTTTTGTCGGAGGGAACCGTTCGAAATTACCTGTCGGCAGCCCTGGAAAAATTAAACCTGCGGGATCGGACACAACTGGCAATTTTTTATCTTAAGCATTGCTGAGTGTGATATAATTTCCCCATGAGTTTCTGTCGATGGCAGAGACTGTTTTTTTGAAAAGGAGAATATATGAAGCGAGTATTATCGAACATTTTGGCAGCTACACTTGTGGTTGTAACCTTGCTGTCGGCGTTTCCTTCGATCCTTCCGGCGGGTGGAATCGAAGCGGTGGCGAAGAGCAGGGAAGTGCTCCCGGAAAAGGAGCTGCGGTCTTTTGACTTTCCGAAGGGAGATTTGAAACATCCGGCATCCGGCGGCGAAGAGATCCTGAATGCATTGCAGAAAAAGCGCGCCCTTAAAAAGGGCAGTAAAGCCGCAGGGAAGAAGGCTGCGGCGGCTTCGACCTGGGATCGTTATGCCAGCAGATACTATTATCAGTATCTGACGAAAAAACAGAGAGAGATCTATGATATCCTGTATGCATCCCTGAATATATATCTGACAAGTTCCGGATTAGATGCGGAAGCGGTACGGGGCAGACATTATTCCGAAGTATATCTTCACGGATATTCGGATTCGGATCTGAAGACGGTATTTTATGTCTTCCTGTATGAGAATCCTCAGTTCTTCTTTGTGGATTATCTGCATAGCGTTCTGGGGAAGGGGTATCTGATTGTATGTATCTTTGACAACTATGCTACGGGAAGTGCACGTGTAGCGGCGGCAGAACAGATCAAGGCGAAGATTCAGACCTATATCAATGCGGCTGCAGGCGGGAAAAGTGCCTATGAGAAGGAGAAGATCGTTCACGACAAGCTGATTGCAGAGGTGGACTATGAGGCGAATGATTATGACCAGTGTATTGCGAGCACCTTCCTTTTGAACAAGACGGTGTGTGCAGGCTATTCACAGGGCTTCTCCGCCATCATGAATTATCTCGGAATCCCGACGATCTGTGTCCTGAGTCAGACACATGCATGGAATGAAATTCTTCTCGGCGGGAAGTGGTATGTTGTGGACTGCACCTGGGATGATGACCTTCAGGAATACGGTCACTCCGATTTCTACCTGAATGTTCCGGAGATCCGTGTGGTTTTCGTGGATGCCTATCTTGCAGAATTAAAGAACGACCCTGCTGAGGTGGATACACATGTTCCTATGGCGATGTATACGAAGCTGCAGCGTCCGAAAGCGGTTACAACTTTCAAGGCGAGTTATAACACCGGATCCTTCCATCAGCTGTATGGAACCGATATTGTGACCCGGGCATTGAAAAAGCCGGTGAGCGTAAGCCTGAAGAAGAAGGGCTCCGGCAAGATGGTTGTATCAGCCAAAAGGAGTGGGTTTATCGATGGGTACCAGATCCGTCTGACCCACGGTTCCGCAATGCGCCAGGTTTCTTCCGTGACCAGCGGTGATTTGAAAAAGGTTGTGACATCCCTTAAGAAAAAAGCGGTCTACAAGGTTCAGATTCGTTCCTACCGTTTCCATAACGGCAAATGCATGTACTCCCCTTGGACAGGGAAGAAGGCATTGAAGGTGGCATAACAGAAGCAAATGATATCGAAGTGGATGACTTCCGGCTGTGGAAGTCATCCGCTTTTTTTGATGAAAAACTTAGACTCATGTTATATAATATTAAAAACGAGCGAGACTTGAATTGTGAGAAGGAATTCATATGTATAATATACAAGTACAAACGGCGGCACTTTGTATGGTACTCGTCGTTCTTTTTTTCTCAGTGATACAGAAGAATCTGATGCTTCGTGGCCGTAAGATTTTTTACCTGCTTATTGCCACCACAGTGGTTACTTTGATTCTTGATATTGCCTCTGTTATTGCGATTTCCGAGAGCCGGCGGCTCGGGGAATGGCTGGTTATACTGGTATGTAAGGCTTATATTGTCGCGCTGGTGGCAGGCAGTTTTGTAGGACTTATATATTCTGCAGAGGAATATTTCCTTGGGCATGTCAAACGGCATACCAGGGTCTTTTATATTGTAACTTTTGCTATTGCAGTAGCAGGGATTGTTGTTCTTCCGATTCATTATGTTCAAAAGGGAAGAATTGTCTACACCTATGGTCCGGCCTGTCTTGTGACCTATGTCTTTGCTATTTTTTACATCATTTCGACGATTTCCACTTGTTTTGTTTACTCCGAGAGAATTTCTGCCAAGCGTCGTAAGGCGATTCTGGTATGGCAGGGAATCTGGATTTTCTTTGCGATCGTCCAGTTTGTCCGTCAGGATTTGCTGCTTGTCAGTCTGGCCATGGCGTTAGGGGTTGTAATTTTATATTCCGAGCTTGAGAACTCAGAGGCCTTTATTGACCGTTCCACGGGAGTCTTTTCCTCACATGCTCTGATGGAATATATGCAGGATCTGTTTGAACAGGGTATCTTTTTTTCCTCCATGGATATTTTCATGCAATACCGGAGCCATGGACTTGATCTGGCAACGGAGCGGCAGATCCATCTTGCGATGGTGCGGATGCTGAAACGCTACCGGCCGGCTTTGATTTTCCGGGGCAGTTCCAGCAGTTTTACCATGATCTTTCTCTCCCGGGAAGAGCAGAATTGTGCTTTTGAAGAAATCCGGCAGGAATTTAACGATATGATTTCTCTTCCGGATGGACGGGAAATTCCCATGAAGCTTAATTACATCATCTATCCGGACAGCACACTGGCAAGCAGTGCCGACGATGCCTTCGAATTCCGGAACTATTTCATGTCGGAACTGGATAAGAAGGATGTTATCGTCGTTGATAAGATTGCAGTCAGCAGGGTAAGAGAATATCAGGACATCCGGGAGATGATTACCTATGCCCTGGATCATGATCGTTTGGAAATTTATTATCAGCCGATTTATAATATCGCAGACCAGAGTTTTACATCAGCAGAGGCGCTGGTTCGTATTCGTGACCGGAACGGCCGGCTGGTTCCGCCGACCCTCTTCATCCCGATTGCGGAAGAGAACGGCATGATTCTCAGAATCGGAGAATACGTATACCGCAGTGTCTGCCAGTGTATCCGGGATCAGAAGCCGCAGCGCTATGGTCTGCACTACATTGAGGTGAACCTGTCTGTTGCACAGTGTGAACAGGAGGATCTGGCCGACCAGTTCCATCGCATCGCACTGGATTATGATATAGATCCGAAGATGATTAATCTGGAGATTACAGAGACCGCAGGTTCTTCGGCGACGAAGACGCTTCTGGCCAATATGCGTAAGCTCAAGAGCCTTGGATTTACCTTCTCGCTGGATGATTTTGGAACCGGAAGATCCAATCTCGATTATATCTCGGAGATGCCGGCGTCCATTGTGAAATTTGACCGGTCCTTTACTCTGGGATATTTTTATAACGAGAAGACACGGTTTTTGATGAATGGCGTTATCAAGATGATTCGCGATATGGGACTTTCCATCGTGAGTGAAGGTGTAGAGACAAGAGAACAGTATGATACGATGACCGGTCTGGGGGTCAATTACATTCAGGGCTATTTTTTCTCGAGACCGATACCGGAACGGGAATTTTTGGCTTTTATTAAAAAATACAGTGAAACACCATGGATTGTTGAGCCGGAGGAAAAGTAATACCTTCCGGTTGCATTGACACACTAGAAAGGACAGAAAATGACACAGTACATGGATTACATTTTAGAGCAGCTTACAAATCTGACAGCAATTGCCAGCCCGTCAGGCTTTACCGCCAATGCAGAGGAGTATATTCTTCGTACCCTGCGGGATATGGGTTATGAGCCGACACAGAACCGTAAGGGCAATGTGGTATGCGTTTTGGGAGGTCAGGAGCATCCTCTTGTTCTTGCCGCTCATATCGACACCTTAGGGGCTATGGTTCGTTCCATCAAGGAGAATGGCCGATTAAAGCCTACAACCATTGGCGGACATCAGTGGCCGACAGCGGATGGAGAGAACTGCCAGGTATTTACAAGAGACGGTCGTGTCTACACCGGTGTGGTTCTTAATACTGAGCCGTCAAGCCATGTGGCAGATGAACCGGTGAAGACAGAAGAGAAGAATATGGAGATTCTGCTCGATGAGAATGTGAGCAGTAAAGAGGAAGTATTGGAGCTTGGCATCCAGACGGGAGATATTATTGCCATGGATCCAAGAACTGTTGTAACAGAAAGCGGATATATCAAGTCCCGTTTCCTGGATGACAAGCTTTCTGCAAGCATTCTGTTAGGTCTTGCGAAGTATGTTAAGGAACAGAACGTGACACTGACACGGAAGGTGACCATCATCTTTACCGTACTGGAGGAAGTCGGTTTCGGTGGATCCCATATTCCGGAGGATACGGAGGATATGCTTTCTGTTGATATGGGTTGTGTGGGAGATGATCTCGGATGCACCGAGCAGATGGTTTCCATCTGTGCGAAGGATTCCGGCGGTCCGTACAATTACGACATGGTGACAGAATTGTCTGAGCGGGCTAAGGCAAAGAATCTTTCTTATGCCATCGATGTGTATCCGCATTACGGATCCGATGTGGAGACTACGGTACGCGCCGGATATGATATCCGTCATGGGCTGATTGGACCGGGTGTATATGCATCACATAATTATGAGAGATCACATAAAGAGGGCGTTCGTAACACATTCGAACTTTTGATTTCATATATTGCTGAATAACAGTTTCATTAGGAGACGCTTATGATTAAACAGGCGGACGATATGACTTTCGAAACAACGGATTTAGACGATTTGACCGGCTTGATGGGTCGGATAAGCTTTCTTCGATTCCTGGATGAGATCGTAGGGAAGGAGCAATCGAAAGAAGAGGATTGTCATTTTTCTGTTGTATACTTTAACATTCAGAATTTTAAATTATATAATATGACCTTCGGAACAGAAGTCGGGGACCAGTTTCTTAAGGCCTTTGCAGACATGTTACGTACGCAGTTCCCGGGAGAGAGGATTGCCAGATTTTCCGGAGATCACTTTGTTGCGTTGACGAAGCGGGAGGATCTGGAGGAGATCCTTACGGTCATCTACGAATTCTGTACCAAAGAAAATCTTCGGATTCATACAGGAATTCGCATTGTCGATCGGGAATTGGAAGGGCAGCTGCTCTGTGATCAGGCTAAAATCGCCTGTGACGCCCTGAAGAAAAATGCTGAGAAATATTATGTTTACTACAGCGATGAATTGAAGGAGGCCCTGGAGCGGAATCTCTACATTATTGAGAATCTGGATCAGGCAATCGCAAAAGGTTATGTTCAGGTGTATTTTCAGCCCGTGATCCGTGCGTTGAATGGAAAGCTCTCCAGTATGGAAGCGTTGACTCGGTGGGTCGATCCGGAGAGGGGGCTGTTGACGCCTGCCATGTTCATTCCTGTTCTGGAGGAGGCTAACCTGATTTATAAGCTGGATTTGCATGTCATCCGTGAAACGGGGCGCATGTTAAGGGAGTCGCTGGATCAGAATCTGCCGGTGGTGCCGGTCTCCTTCAACATCTCACGAGCGGATTTCTTTGCCGGGAACCTGTTTGAAGAACTGGAGATGACCATTCAGAAATATGCCCTGCAGAGGGAATATTTATGTGTTGAAATCACCGAGTCCATTTTAATGTCCAACAAGCCTCTGGTCATGGATGCCTTGCGTAAGTTCCACGATGCGGGCTACTGTGTCTGGATGGATGACTTCGGAAGCGGATATTCCTCCTTGAACCTGTTAAAAGAGTTCATGTTTGATGAACTTAAGATCGATATGCTTTTCCTTCGGAATCTGGATGAAAAGGGGAAGCAGATCATACGAACCATTGTGGATATGGCCAAGAAGCTGGGCATCCATACCCTGGCTGAGGGCGCAGAGACACAGGAACATGTTGATTTCCTCCGGGAGATCGGTTGTGAAAAGATTCAGGGTTATTATTACGGACGGCCGCAACCCATCGATCTGCTGCGGGAACATCTGCAGGAGAGCGGTATCGAAGCGGAGAGCCGTGTAGAAGCGCATCTCTATGAGAAAGCAGGGCAGATCAATGTCATTACCGATATACCGATTGCAATCTTTGAGACAGAGGGCACACCTCTTCAGATGATTTATGCCAATCCGGCATATCAGGAGGTTCTTGCAAGCATCGGCGGGCGTGAAGAAAAAGAGCTGAATGCGATTATCGATCAGCCGAACTATGCCATGTTCCGGAAGTTTCAGGAATTTACGAAGAAGGTGATTTCCTGTCGGGACGAGCTGGCACTTTACTATGTTGACAACGGTAAGAAGCTTCGTCTGAAAGCCAGTACGATCTCAGGCGTGCAGGAACGGTATCTGATCAAGGCGAGCCTTGAGAATATTACCTTTGAAGACAAGTCCGATGATTCCGCGGAACTGGATATGATGATCCGGAATCTGATTACGTTGTATTCCTTTGTGGTACAGATTACTCCTAAAGAGGATCGTTTCGTCATCCTGGAAGATGTTTCCAATGTGGAGCAGGTTGGAAAAGAGCAGCATGGCATGATATCCTACATGGATTCTTTTATTGAAACGAGAGTCTATGCAGATGACAGGGCACGTTTCCGGGATTATATCAGCGGCTTTCTGACTGAGGATTTTTTTGAAAAGAATAAAAAAGCATCTTACTGTAACTGGTTTCGCATCCGGCAGTCGAATGGCGATTTTAAATGGAAGGATATTACCGTCTTGATTCTAAAGGATGCCACCGACAGTCTTATGCTGTGTGCGAAGGATGCGGCACTGGAATACTTTGATGATCATTTGGCAGCACTCCGCCGCATGGTACTTCGTACCCAGGAGATGGAGGACGTGGAAAATACTCCGGCGCAAAAGGACACGCATCTCTGGGATGAGCTTTTGAAGCGAAGTCCGGTCCGGTTTTTTGCCAAGGATCGGGACGGACATTTTATAACAGTAAGCCGGGCCTTCATGGATTTCTTCGGAATCCGTGATGCTAGTGAGATCATTGGAAAGAAATCCGAGGATTTTCAGCTCCATGTGCATGCGAAGAAATTTCAGGCGATGGAACGTGCTGTCCTTCATAAGGGGGAAACCTTACGCAACCAGATGGATCTCTGTGTTTCAGACGGTGTCATACACAGCATTATCGTAAACCTTTTCCCGTTCTATCGCGATGGCAGTGTGGATGGAATGTTCGGTTATTTCTGGGATGAAAATCCTCTTAATAAGGAGATGACCCGGGCAGACAGCCTTGTCCATCTTGATGGAGACACGGGATGGCTGAATTTATTCGGCGCCACCGTGACGGGAAATGAATTTTACAAGAGTCTTCATTCGGATCGGCAGCAGTTCTATGCGATTCTGATCGATATTCCGGAGTTGAAGGAAATGTATGAAAAGTACGGCTCGGAAAAGGTGAATGAGATTCTGCCGATCTTAACCGAAAGACTCAAGGAAGTATGTGCTGTTAATGTGGTGCAGGCAAGAATCGACCTCAGCCGCTTCCTTTTCCTGTTGCAGACAGAGGATGAACAGAAGGTTACAGATTTCAGAATGCAGCTCTGCGATGAAATCAACAGCATCCACTCGTTGCGGGGATATCCGTGTACCTTTTTTGCACAAAGCGTGCAGGCGAGCGGTGCGGAGGTGGATTCTTTCGACCGGTTTATCCTGATGCTGCAGACAAAGCTGTCAATGCAGGAAGATCTGAGAAAGAATGGACGAAAGCATCGGCAGATGGTTTCTCTGGAATTAGAGAAGTTTGACGAGATGGAGAACCGGATATATCTTTCCGATCCCGATACCTATGAACTGCTGTATGTGAACTATGCAGGGATGAAGGATCTTAACCTTTCGAGCCGCCGGGATTACGAGGGGAAGAAATGCTTTGAAGTTATAGCCGGGGAGAAGAGTCCGTGTGAGGTATGTACCAATTCCATTATTCGCAGGAAAAGAGTCTACGAATGGAATTATCACAATCCACTCGTCGGGAAGGATTACAAACTTTGTGACACAATGGCCATGTATGACGGCAAGCCGGTGCATTGCACGGTTGGAAGCTGTCTGTCGGATTCTTCCATGGAAAAGTGGCAGGCCATGTCCTATCACGAGATGGTGGCCAATGATGTGATCAGTATTGCTCTTCGGGAATCGGATCCGAATATGGGAATCCGAAAGCTTTTAGAGCGGATCAACTTTGCATTAAAGGCCCGTAAGACATTTATTTTTGAAGGAAACATCCATGATAAGATGACGAATACCTATGTGTGGGATGCCAATTATGGATCCGGTCGCATGGCCCGTATGATGGATTTGCCGGCGGAAGTAAGACATACGATGCGGGAGGTTTTCTCCTTTTCCAATGAGTTTAAAGTAAAAAAGCTTGAGCTGATTCGGGAGGATTTGCCGTTTTTATATCAATATCTGAAGGATGAAAAGACGGACAGTGCCATTGCATTTCCGATTCGTCAGGAAGACGAAATCCTTGGAATCATGGGAATTATTAATCCTTCCGAGGAAAGCTTCTATGGCGGCGGTCTGTTCCTTCGAACCATGATGCGCTTCATCGATATTCTTATGAAGAACCGGGATATCATGCAGCAGCTGGATAGTGTCAGCAAGCGTGATGATCTGACGGGCGTCATGAATCGTAGAGCATATAATGAACTTCAGGCGAATCATAAAGTCACAAGTCCGGCAGCCATCATCTATGCGGATGTGAACGGATTAAAGGAGGTAAACGATACACAGGGACATAAGGCAGGGGATGCACTGATCCGGGCGGCAGCAAATGTTATGAGCAGCCTGGCGGGATCTGAATATGTCTTCCGAATGGGCGGAGATGAATTCCTTATTGTAACTTTGGTAAGAGACCGGGAGGAGGCAAATACCTTCTGTGACAGACTTCTAAAGGCTTTTGAAAAGGAAGGTCTGAGTGTTGCCATCGGCATGAAATACAGCAGCGGAGCAGGAGATGAGATCAATCCTCTTGTGATAGAAGCTGACCAGCGGATGTACATCATGAAAGAGAAGATGCATCAGCAAATGAAAGAAAAGAAAAAAACCCGATAATCAAAAGATTATCGGGTTAACCGTCGGGGTGACAGGATTCGAACCTGCGACTTCCTGGTCCCAAACCAGGCGCTCTACCAAGCTGAGCCACACCCCGATCTATTATAAAGGCGCTTAGCGCCGCAACAGATAATATATTACCATATTCTTGAGAAAAAGCAAGCATTTTTTTACTTTTAGGGGGAAGAAAATGATAACAGAATTACGGGAGAGAATCTCAGAGACGTTTCTGGGAAAAGAAGAGGTCGTTGAAAATGTATTGATTTGTATGCTGACAGGGGGGCATATTCTACTGGAGGATGTGCCGGGGGTTGGCAAGACAACGCTGGTTCGTACCATCGCCTCCCTTCTGGATTGTGATTTTGGAAGGATTCAGTTTACACCCGACACCCTGCCGGGGGATATCGTCGGAATATCCATCTACAATATGAAAACAGGGGAATTTAACTATCGGCCGGGTGCTATCATGCACCAGATTATTCTGGCGGATGAGATCAATCGTACGTCACCGAAAACCCAGGCCAGTCTCTTGGAGGCCATGGCGGAGGGACAGGTGACGGTGGATGGAACGGTGTATCTGCTGCCTCAGCCCTTTGTCGTACTGGCAACACAAAATCCCATGGATTGTCTTGGAACCTATCCACTTCCGGAGGCACAGCTGGATCGCTTTATGATGCGGCTTGTGATCGGATATCCGGATCATGACAGCGAACTTAAAATGGCGAGAAATTATCTGGACGGGAAGATGGAACAGACCGTTAAACCGATGCTCGAGGCAAAGGATCTGCTTCGGATGCGGGAGGAAGTCAAAGAGATTTATGTGAAGGATAATATCCTGCAGTACGCAAGGGATATTATCGCACTTACAAGAACCTGCGATAAGCTTGTGATGGGAGCCAGTCCAAGAGCCTACCTGGCACTTGTGTCAGCCGCAAGAGGAAAGGCCTATATTGAGGAAAGGGATTATGTGATTCCGGATGACATCAAAGCGGTTGCAGGGAATGTGTTGCACCATCGTCTGGCGTTGACGGCGGAGGCAAAGATTCAAGGGGAGAAAATTGACAGGTTGCTGACGGAACTGGTGCTTAAGGCGAAGGTTCCAATGGAGTGAGGAAGATGAACGAAATCTGGCGAAACCGGATGATTTATATAGTTCTTTGGGGATTGTCCATACTTGGAATCACATTTTACGGGGGTGTCATAAGTTATGGACTTTTTGCCATGCTTACATTGCTGCCGATGGTCAGTCTGTTGTATGTAGGATATGTCCTGTATCGTTTCAAGATTTATCAGGAGATGGGGGCCAGATGGGTGCAGGTGAACCAGCGTGTCCCGTTCTATTTTTCTCTGGTGAATGAAGATCCCATTGGTTTTGCAGGGCTTAGAGTCCGTTATTATTCCTCTTTTTCCCAAATTGTCGGTTTGGATGATGCCATAGAATACGAGCTGTTGCCGGGACATCGCGTGCATAAAGAGTCCGAACTGATCTGTAAATACCGGGGGAATTATCTGGTGGGAATCAAGGAAATCGAGGCCTGGGATTTTTTTCGTCTGATTCATATCTGCTATCAGAACAGGGAGCCCCTTAAGGCAGTTGTCCGGCCACAGATCGTGATGCTGGATCAGTTGAACTGCATCGACAATCTTGCGACTGTGACAAGAGAGCATGATATGGCGGACAGCATACCGGATGTTCTGGTTCGCCGTTATGAACCGGGGGACGATCCTAAGCAGATGAACTGGAAGGTCTCAGCCAGACAGCATGAGCTGATGATCCGGAAACGGATCGGGGAAAGACAGCAGGGAATCTGTATCCTTTTTACGACATATCGGCGGGAAGAAGAGGAGAAAATGTATCTGCCGCCGGAAAACAAAGTGCTGGAGACGGTGTTGGCACTGGCACTTTTTTATGCGCAGCAGAGAATTCCTTCACGAACCTACTATATGCAGGCGTCACTGGAATGCCTAACGCTTTCAGGGGTGGATACCTTCGAGCGGTATTATGAAGGAATCTCAGGGGTCGAATTTCATCGTTCCTATAAGCCACAGAGACTTTTGGCGACCTTACGCAATGAAAGAGAACTGTTTTCCTCCAAGCTGGTGATATTTGTTGTGTATGAAATGACAGAGATTGGAGGTCAGCTGGTACAGGCACTGGCAGAACATGGGGTCTATGTCCTGATCTGTATGATTAGAAATCATGAGCAGGTCAGCGGTCTGGATGGAATCCCGAATGTCCGTATTGTGACGATTCCAACGGATCGCGCCTTACAGGAGGTGCTGTGATGATTTACTGTCTATACGATGGAATCTATATCATACCGCTTTGTCTTCTGGTGGAGACGTATGGAAGACGGCTGGGGCTCTTGCCGGAGAAGGGTGGGGCGATGTTCATTCTGTCGATTCTGGTGATGTCCATAGCCATGGCGATCCGGTACACGAGAGGGAGAGTGCGCCTTATCCTTGCGACGGTTACTGTCTTTTTGACGGTGCTCTGGAGTGCTTTTCAGGTGGGACGACAGAGGGAGCAGGTGGGGCAGACGCTTTTTTGGATGGGAGCTGTCGCTCTTATAACCGTTGGATGCGCACTTCTTGCTTTTTCCATGAAAAATTCACTGACCCGGCGCATTATGATAGCATTAAACGCTGTACTTTTGGTGACAGGACTTGTCTTTCAGATTCCGTTGCCAAAGAAAATTTTTGCGATTGTGATTCTGCCTTTCCTTGCAGCGATGGTAGAGGAGGTGCAGTACCACTGGAAAAAGGAGGGGGAAATTGACCATCGAAAGCATCTTGTGACCATTGCACCGTTTCTTTTCATTATCTGTCTTGGGGTATTTGCTCTTCCTACACCGAAAGAGCCCTTTGACTGGAGTTTTACGGTAAGAATCTGGGAGAGAACGGCAGATCTGATGACAAGGTGGCAGAACCGTTTGACAGGGAATGACGACTATGAGGGTCAGATTGGATTCAGTGAAGAGGCGTCGTTCGCTTCGAAACTTTCCGATGAGGATCCAAAGGACGTTATGGAGGTGACCTTCGGCAGGAATGCGGGATCGGTTGTCTATCTTCGGGGGAAGACCTTCGATCGTTTTACCGGCCGTGGCTGGAAATCGACCGTAAAAGGGAACCAGACGCTACGCGATGAAGAATATGATGAGGTTGTCCGTAACATCAATATGCAGGCCGGTGTGGACCGTAACCGGTATATACGACGGGTGGATCTTGGTATCCGTTATCTGGATTTTCGGACGAAGTATATTTTTGCGCCGCTGAATACCAATGTAAATCATATCCGTATCAAAGGGGAGCACGTTAAGGAGGAAGGAGACGACCTTCATGCATCCTCCCAATTGGGGTATGATACAATGTATGATATTTTGTATTACAGATTAAACCAGGATCATGAGGACTTCCGAAAGTTTCTGAAATCACAGTCCTCCTACCGTGAGAAAGTTCCCCACGATCCGAAAATGGAAAAGGTATACAGAAAATACCTGCCGAAAACCGGACTTTCCATCCGCGCGAGAACTTACATACAGGAGAAACTGGAAGGCTGTGAGAGTGACTACGATAAGCTTAGAAAGCTGGAGGCGCTGCTTTCCGGTATGGAATATTCTCTTCAACCGGGGGATTTGCCAAGGAATGTCAAGGATGAAGCGACCTTTGTTGACGATCTGCTTTTCCGAAGCAGAAAGGGGTATTGTAGCCATTACGCCAGTGCCTTTGTTATCATTGCACGTTCCCTTGGAATTCCGGCGCGATATGTGCAGGGGTACTGTATTGAGGGAAAGAGCGGTGGAAGTGTTATTGTGACATCCAACGAGGCTCATGCGTGGGCCGAAGCCTATGTGGATGGCTTTGGCTGGTTGTCCTTTGAACCGACCCCGGGCAAGAAGGTAATCTCGGCCTGGGAAGATGCAGATGAGAACGTCAAGGGGGAAGTCTTTGACCCGACGGCCTACTACGCAAAGGGAGGACAGAAACGTCACGGGAAGAGCGGCAAGAAGCTTCCTTCCCCAAAACCTACGAAAAAGCAGGTCACACCATGGATTTGGCGGTCGGTAATCGTTGCTTTGGGGCTTGTACTTGTCTTAAGCGTTTGTATGGTGCTGGGGAATCTGTTTGCCAAGTGGCAGTTTTTACATTTGCCGCAACAGGAGCAGTACAGGAAATTGTGTAGGAACAATCTCAGGATTTTGCATATCCTTGGTTTTACCATGGAGGAAGGTGAGACCCTACAGGAATTTTATCTTCGTTGCGGGGAGAAATTGCAGGCAAAGGAAGTGGAATTCCTGCAGGGAATGCAGAGCTTTTACTACGGACGAGGAGAAGATGTACCGGGGAAGGAAGCGGCCGAAGACTGCATGAACTGCCTGTATCAGCGGCTGTATGATGAAAAAGGCCGGTGGAAGTATGTGTACTGGAAATATATCAGAGGATAAAAGAGGATAAAAGCGGCGGAAAGACTGGAAACTTGACCGGATAATTGCTAAGATGTAGGCGGAATTTGTTCACAGGATGACTTAGCAAAGGAGACTGGATTGAATAATTTAGAAATAAGAGACAACAGGCTGTATTTTGATGGTTGTGACACGACAGAGTTGGCAGAGAAATTCGGAACACCGGTTTACGTGATGTCATACTCAGAAATTATGAGACGAATCAATGAGCTAAAGGAACAGTTCACAGAGAAATATCCGTCTTCCCGTATTGCTTATGCATCGAAAGCATTTTGCACCACTGGTATGTATGAGATTTTGAAAAAGGCCGGAGCCTGCATTGATGTTGTATCCGGAGGAGAACTGTATGCGGCACAGCAGGTGGACTTCCCTGCAGAGTGTGTGGAATTTAACGGAAATAACAAGCTCCCGGAGGAGATCGATCAGGCGGTTTCCTATGGGGTAGGTCGTATTATTTTAGATGGACTTCAGGAAATCGAACTGATCGAGGCGGCCTGCAAAAAGTATCAGAAGAAGATGAACATCATGGTTCGTATTACGCCGGGAGTGGCAGCAAGTACCCATGATTATATTGTGACCGGAAAGAAGGATTCCAAATTTGGAATTCCACTGGTAGAGGAGATTTTCCTTCCGGTGATCGAGCAGGTGGTGGATTCCGAGTACCTTGAGTTTGTCGGACTGCACATGCATATCGGTTCACAGCTGTTTGAGAATGATGCATATTTACAGGCGCTTGATGTGCTTATGGACTGGGTGGCAAGAATCAAGGATGAATTTAATGTCACTGTGAAGGAAGTTAATTTCGGCGGAGGCTACGGCGTAACCTACACCGATGAGGAGAGAAAGCCTTACAGCTTCTTCATGGATCCGATGATGGAACGGTTACAGAAGCGGTCAGAGGAAATCGGAATTCCTTGTCCGGTGGCAGTCATTGAGCCGGGACGTTCGGTTGTAGCAGAGGCGGGCATAACCCTCTATAAGGTTGGACAGATCAAAGAGATTCCGGGTGTCCGCAAATACGTATCGGTCGATGGCGGAATGGGTGATAACATCCGCGTGGCTTTGTATCAGGCGGAATATAAGGGAATCGTGGCCAACAAGGCAGAGGAGCCGTTGGAGGAGACCGTTTCCTTATGTGGTAAGTATTGTGAATCCGGCGATATCCTGATTCCGGAGATGAAGATTCCGTCTTCTGTGGAACAGGGAGATATCATCGCAGTCTTATCCACAGGTGCTTATGGATATACCATGGCATCCAACTATAATAACAATCCGATACCGGGCGTGGTACTGGTAAAAGAGGGAAAGGCAGCCTGGATGGTAAAGCCGCAGACCTATGATCAGATCATTCAAAATCATGTGATTCCGGATTTCATCTAAATAGAATTGCACAAAATGCCGTATCGTCATTTGTAGGGATTATACAATTGACGATACGGCATTTCTGTGTTAATTTTTAAGTGAGTTAAACGTTTAAGCGACAATCAATGAAATTGTCGCTTAAAAAACGGAAAAACATTTAAACGATTAACTGGGAGGAGTTATAAGATGAAGAGAAAACAGGTTGTAACAGTGCTTTTAATGACATGTATGGCAGTCAGCAGTCTGGCATTTACCGGCTGCGGAAGCAAGAGTCAGGCCAAGACCACAACAAAGCAGGAGACTGAGGCACAGGCCGATGAGGTGAAGGTTACCATGTATGACAGTGATGGTAAGACCGAGCTTTCAACGGCTGCCGTGAAGAAGGGAGAGCTGTTTACAGAAGCAGATCCGAAGAAGGATGGCTACACCTTTGTCGGCTGGTATGTAACCCCGGAGCTTTCAAGAAAGTTTGATGCAAGCAAGCCGTTAGAGCAGGACACATCCCTGTATGCTGGATTTGCCAAGTATCAGGAGGATACAAGAGAATTCTACATCGTCGGTAACGGTACAAGTGATGTGTTAAAAGAGTCAAACTGGGGCGCTGTTGTGGGCGATGCACAGAAGCTGAAGAAGGAAGACAACAAAGAAGAGAATGTCTATACCATCACCCTGGATCTGAAAGCAGGGGATCAGTTCCAGTTCGCAATGAACGCTTCCTGGGAAGATCAGAGAGGATACGGATACCTTAATACCACAGAGCAGGATGGAACCGAATATTTCAAGAATTCCGGATCCCTTGGAGATGCATCGGTTAAGAAGTCCAATATCGAAGTGGCAGTGGATGGAAATTATACCTTTACCCTGGTAACCCATCCTCTGGAGGATACCTACGACACAGAGGATGAGCACTATTCCGATGATAAGAAGGAGAACTTCAATCTGAATCCGTATGACAGCATCTCCTTTGTATATAACGGAAAGTAATTTACGGAATCAGGATGTTGTGCTGGTCAATGGCGGTACGCTGCAGGGTGGCAAGAATGCATTCCTTCAGAGAATCGAGCTTGGCCCGGGTGATGGAAGGGTGGTACATAACCTTTCCGTGATCCTGCAACAGGTCGTTTAAGACAGAGTCCATGACCACAAGGTTCTGACCATAGAGACTCGTAAGCTCATCGTAAGAAGATATGAACCGCAGGGAAGGGAAGGCAGAGGTAAAAAAGGTTGCCTTCTCTTCATTTGGAGAAGCAAGCATGACCACCGTATAGGATTCGTCACCGAAAAATTCTTCTGCTTCCTTGAGGATGACAGACGGATCGGAATTTAACTGATAGAACAGCGGGTCGTTCACCATGCAGTCCAGGGCAATCAGTGGAATGAAGTTATTGTCTCCAAGCTGGAAGAAGGTACTGCGCTCTGTGTTATAGCAGATGATGGCATCGGCCTGATCGCACTTGCACAGATCCTGATCATTCAGCAGGAGAATTTCGAACCGGTTCTTGTGGAAGTAGTTGACGAGTTCCTTTAATGTGGCAAGACCCTGGGCATTGCACAGAGGATCGTTCATATCCGGAAGATAGACGCCGAGAAGGCTCTTCCGGTTGGATACCAGAGCCTTGGCTGCCTGGTTCGGGGTATAGCCTAAAAGGTTAATGACCTGAAGAACCTTTTTACGGGTCTCATCCTTGATCTTCACATCGGTTCGGTTGTTAATGACGTAGGAGACAGTAGCGATGGAAACGCCTGCTTCCCGTGCAACATCCTTAATTGTAATATTGTTAGCTGCCATAAATGCCTCCTGTAGTATGAAAAATAAAAATAGTGATTTAACCGTTTCAATTATTTTGTTATTATAATTTAATAGGAAAATATTTGATTTGTCAAATATAAAAAGAAGGAAAAAAGGTTCCATGAATCAATATGCATTACTGCATATACCGGACTCCCGTTACTGCTTTGCAGTAGACAGAGATGAGATCGTGATTCGATTCCGTGCGGCGAAGGAAGACACAGGAATTCGGGTCAAGCTGGTATATGGCGCAAAATATGAATATCAGACTCGTCGTCAGACCGTTGAGATGACGGCACATTACGAGGATAACTTATATAAATATTATGAAAAAAGATTAAAGTTAAAGGACGTACGACTGGCCTACATTTTCCAGATCGAAGAGAATGGCCATCGCTACTATTACAGTGAAGACGGATTGACCGATACCTACAACTATCCGGAAGCCTTCTATAATTTTTTTCAGATGCCTTACATCAATGAAAATGATTATATGAAAGTGGTTCCGTGGATGCCGGGAGCGGTGTTTTATCAGATCTTTGTGGATCGTTTCTTCCGTGGGGATCCGGAAAAAGACGGTTCCTATATCAATATGAAGTGGGGAGAGCTTCCGACACCGACAAGTTTTGCCGGGGGAGATATACGGGGTATCGTTGAAAAACTTAATTATTTACAGGATTTAGGGGTTAATGCCATTTATCTGACCCCGATTTTTCAATCGAAGTCCAATCATAAATATGACATCGAGAATTATAAGAAGATCGATTCCATGTTTGGAAGTCTGGAAGACTTTAAGGAACTGGTATCAAAGGCACATAAAAGGGGAATTCGAATCATTCTGGATGCGGTGTTTAACCACTGCAGCATGGACATGAAAGAATTCCGGGACGTGCTGGAAAAAGGAAAGAAGTCAGCCTATTACAACTGGTTTTTGATCGATGGGGATTATCCGGATCCGGAAAAGATGAATTATGAATGTTTTGCCTCCTGCAATTATATGCCGAAGCTGAACACAGCGAATGAGGAAGTGCAGGCATTCCTTTTGGATATTGCTCTGTACTGGATTAGGGAAGCGGACATTGACGGATGGCGGCTGGATGTATCGGATGAAGTTTCCCATGAATTCTGGAGACAGTTCCGCCGACAGGTCAAGGCCACCAAAGAGGATTGCGTCATCATCGGTGAGAACTGGCACGATGCATACCCTTACCTGATGGGCGACCAGTATGACAGCATTATGAATTATGCCTTTACCAAGGCCTGCCTGGATTATTTTGCACACGGGAAATTCTGTGCCGAACAGATGGCAGAGAAGCTGAATAATATTCTTATGCGAAATACCCAGCAGGTAAACAACATGATGCTGAATCTTCTGGATTCCCATGATACCCATCGCATCTATACAGAAACCGGAAAGGATAAGAACAGGGTATTAAGCGCCATTGCGTTGGCTGTCATATATCCGGGAGCGATCTGTCTGTACTACGGAACGGAAATCTGTATGGAAGGCGGTTATGATCCGGATTCCAGAAGATGTTTTGACTGGGAGGAAGACAACTGGGATAAGGATTTTTTAAATGCGGTCAGAGAACTTTTGGCCTATAAGAAGAAAAAGATTGTGCAGGAAGGAATCGTAAGAATATCCGCTGAGGACGATGTGCTGCATGTCGAGAGAAGATTAGAAAACAGAAAGCTGGTTCTTCGTATCAATATGTCGAAGGAGAAGCGACTTGGAATCGATTCCGGAGCCTACGAGATTTATGAAGGGGAGGTCTGAAATGAAAAAAAGAGGAATTGCAATCGTATTACTGGGTTGTATGATGCTGACATTTGTCGGATGTAAGGGAAAGTCGGAAGCAAAGGCGGCTGCCGGTGGAACAGGTTCCGCGCTCTTTGATGGAAAGCTTGAGAAAAACGTTACCATCCAGGTGCTGGAGAACGATACAGCCATTTCCAAAGGTTACTTTAAGGAACTTATCGATGCCTTTAACGAAAAGTACAAGGACCAGGGCATCAAGGCCGTGGATGCGAATATGGACCAGTATCTGGATCTGGCAAATGACGGCCCTTACGGCTACGGTCCGGACGTTTTGTATCAGGCCAATGACGTTATTATGAAATATGCGGAAGGCAAGCACATTCTGCCTTTGCCGGTGGAAGGTTTTGACTGTTACAAGCAGATTCCACAGACGGCATGGAAGGCATACGAGACGAAAAAGGACGGAAAAACCTATACCTGTGGTATTCCGGTGAATGTTCAGGCCCCGCAGCTGTATTACCGCAAGGATCTGTTGCCGGAGAACTGGAAGGATGAATGGGATCAGGATTCGGACAATGTTCCGGACATGACACAGAGCTGGAGCCGTATGTATGAGTTCTCAAAGAATCGCCATAAGGAAGATCCGAAGAAATACGGCTATATGAAGTCATTAAACGATATGTATTTTTCCAGTGGATTTCTGTTCAGTTACGGCGGATACATTTTCGGAAAGGATAATACCGATCCGACGGATATCGGCTTTGCAGCAGGAGACGCCCAGAAGGGAGCAGCTGTTCTCAGCCAGCTAGCATCCGCTATGAATGAAGATTGTATTGACGATACCATTACAACCAATGCGTACAGTAAGCTGGCGGACGGAACATATTTTGCAACCATTTCAACTCCGGATGTATATTCCACTTTCCTGGGTGAACTGGAAAAGGAATACGAGAGCAAGGGCGATACAAAGGAAGAGGCCGAGAAGAAGGCGAAAGAGAATCTTGTCATGACGACTCTGCCGAAACTTCCGCAGAGCGGTAATCTGAATGATACCGACAGCAAGGAGATCGATTCGAAATGCATGGGCGGTGTCAACGGTTATGCGATAAGTTCCTACACCAAAGCGCCGAATGCCTGCCTTGAATTTGTAAAATTTGCAACAAGCTATGAAATGATTAAAAAGCGTGCCTCCCTCCTTGGAATTGCTCCGGCAAGAGAGGATACAGCAAAAGAAATGGGTGGCGTTTCAGCTGAGATCTATCGGAATCTGGATGAGGGAAACATTGTGCTGATGCCATCTATTTCCGAAGTTTCACAGATCTGGACACCGGGAAAGACATTTTTTATCGATCTTGCCAAAGATGTCTTCCGAAAGGACGAGAAGAAAAAGTATAAAGATGAAGCTGCCATGAAAGATGGGCTTAAGGATATGTGCCATCAGATTCAGGAAGCGATTACAACATTACAATAAAGGCGGATATAATGAAAACCAAATGGAATCAATGGAACTGTTTTATTCATAAATCTTCATGGGCGGTAAAGCTGTCGATGGTGATTATGGGAGCCGGACATTTTCGCTATGGCGGAATTGCAAAGGGGCTGATTTACCTTTTGATGGAGATCTCCATGATCGTATATGCTGTTCGGAGAGGAATTTCAGATATCGTTGGTTTTTTCACCCTTGGAACGCAGACGGCGGATGCCTGGTCCGGAATCGAGGGCGATAATTCCATTGTTATGCTGATTATGGGAATCTTTGCATGGATCCTTGTCCTGGCATTTCTGTACTTCTATGTAAAAAATGTCAAGGGCGCCTATGCCATGCAGCTGCGTCATGAACAGGGCCTTGCGCAGATCGGATGGAAAAAGGAACTGGCATCCCTTTTCGACCAGAAATTCTATGTGCTGGTGCTTGCTCTTCCGGTTCTCGGTGTGTGTATCTTTAATATTTTGCCGATCGTCTTTATGATCCTGATTGCTTTCACCAATTACGGAGGAAAAATCGTTCCTCCGCATCTGGTGGACTGGGTCGGCTTTGCCAATTTTAAAAAGCTTCTGGTATTGTCCAAGTTTGCGCCAACCTTTGGCAGAATTCTAAGCTGGAATCTTTTATGGGCGGTGGTGTCTACGGCGCTTAACTATTTTGCAGGACTTGGACTTGCGCTCCTTTTGAACAAGGAATGTGTAAAAGGAAAAGCGTTCTGGAGAGCTTTCCCGATTCTTGCCTATGCCATTCCGGGATTTATTACCCTGCTGGCATTTAAATTCATGTTCTCCTATGGCGGCCCGATCAACCAGATGATTATGGCAAACGGAGGGGAGGCCTTCGGATTTTTGGATCTGGATGCCAGATGGAGTGCCAGATGTATTGGTCTTCTGGTGAATTGCTGGATCAGTGTACCGTCGATTATGCTGCTTGCTACAGGACATTTGTCAAACCGGGACGTTTCACTGTACGAGGCAGCGAAGATGGACGGAGCGGGCAGATGGAAACAGTTCTGGAAGCTGACAATGCCGTACATGATTTTTGCAACAACACCGGTTTTGTTGGGACAGTTCATCGGAAATTTCAACAACTTCGGTATATTCTATTTCCTGCGTGGAGGCCTGTACATGGACGGGTACTTCCTTGCAAGCGACACTGACCTGTTGATCAACTGGTTATACAACCTGTCCATTGATAACAACTATTACAGTATCGGAGCTGCGATCAGTCTGATTATTTTCCTGATCACGTCGACGATATCGCTGATTGTATATGTGAAGTCACCATCCTACAGAGAGGAGGATACTTTCCAATGAGAAAAAAACTGGATGCATTCTGGACATACGGCCTGTTACTACTGGTCGCTTTTATCTTTTTCTTTCCTTGCCTTTGGCTTATTTTAGCGTCCTTTTCTCAATCGGGAAGTATCTATTCTTTTGATGGATTTTTCCCGAAGTCCTACAGCTTTGCAACCTTTCATAAGCTGTTTACGGATACAAGGATGTATAATTACCCGAAATGGTTTTTCAATACCTTGTTTGTGGCGACCGGAAGCTGTATTCTTGGAACTTTTCTGACCATCCTTACAGCTTATACCATGTCCCGCTTTAACTTTAAGGCGAGAAAACCGATGATGAAAACGACGATGGTGCTGGGAATGTTCCCTTCCTTCATGGGTATGACTGCGGTTTACCTGCTGATGACACAGTTCGGTCTGATCAATCACTTATGGGGACTGATCCTGATCTATGCCGGTGGAGCACCGATGGGATACCTGACGCAGAAGGGATTTTTCGATACCATTCCCCGGGCAATTGATGAGGCAGCTAAAATTGACGGAGCCACCAACATGCAGATTTTTCTTAAAATCAATCTGCCGATGTCCAAGCCGATGATTGTTTACACGGCGCTTACCTCTTTCACATGGCCATGGAGTGACTTTATCCTTCCAAAGCTCCTGTTGAAAGAAAAGGATCTGTATACAGTAGCAGTAGGACTTATGAGTCTGGATGAGACAGAATTTGCCAGATTTGCTGCAGGAAGTGTGTTCATTGCCCTTCCGATCGTGGTGTTGTATTTCTGTCTTGTGAAGAATATGGTGGATGGAATTGCCGCCGGTGCGGTAAAAGGATAAAAATTTTTCAAATTATTTTTGGAAACGGCTTGACATATTCGCTGTAATAGTTCATAATAACATTCGTTGCGCAACATGTTGCGTCGGCGGAAGTGTCGGAACTGGCAGACGAGCAAGACTAAGGATCTTGTGGCAGCGATGTCGTGTGGGTTCAAGTCCCATCTTCCGCATTAAGATTTTTTGGAAAATCCCTTGAAAGTTAAGGCTTTCGGGGATTTTTCTTTTTGCAAGGAGGTAATCTGCATGTCGAGTTGCTGAATTTCATTTGTAAGCAAATCGCTTGCAAATTCCTTTGTATATAAGCTCATGCAAATCACCTCCTTCCTTTAAATCAAATTCAGACCAACATATCTTTTACCCAATATTCACTTGTCAATGTACATTTTTTCCTTCAAATTACATTTGGTTCAGTTTGAGGTGGATTACTAAAATATCCATTCAATAAACATGTAAAATGCTAAAACGCCGTTCATTTGACAAATTTCAAATGCGTGCTATACTTTGAGTAGGCAAAAAAGCAATAATATGTCCGTATGGACAACCGAAAAGCCAGCGTCTCGTACACGCTGGCTTTTCTATTCCGTTTTTTTGCAAGGTGGCTTAAACCTTAGGCTGGTTGCCATTACTCATCACTATCCAACCATTTGCATATGTAGTAGGCGACTACACTTGCCGCGACAGAGATGAAAAAAGCAATAATACTTTCCGTACGTCAACCCTCCCTTCCGTGCCGGTATAGGAGTGGCAACGAATTCATCATATCATATGTTCGTTTTTTTATGCCAGATATGCTATGCATATTTTGTGTTTTTCTCCTTTTTCATAATTCAAAACTTGTGGTCAATCCTCCTTTTTACTGGATTTCTTGGGTAGAAAATTTTTTCGAGTCCCATCTTCCGCATTAAGATTTTTTCTTTTTAATAAAAGTGGTTTACCTGTTAAACAGCAACGGATATTCATTTGCTTCATTGAAGGCGTCCCACATATCTCCAATTTCTATGTCGAGCGGAAGTTTGATTTGATGATACAAGGAAGATACTGTACAATCTCCTTGTAAGATTTTGTTTAGTCGCATAAACATATTTTACAGCCATATAAACTGATAAAATATTGAACTGTATTATAAAAAATTGTTACGGGGATGGGGGTAGTGCATGAAAAATGAGAATTTAAGTAAGAAAAAGGTAGCTGTTATTTTCGTTATAGTTACACTTTTATTAACGTGGCTCTTTCAATTTACGCCAATAGTATTGCAAATGAATGTAGAAGAGACTTCGGTATCTTCATTTGACTTTGCATCTATCTTTTTTGTTATTGGGGGTATGATTCCATCACTTTTAGGAGGCATTTTTGTCGCTGTTTTATACAAAAAAGAGAATATTAAAGATTTCTTCAAAAGATGTCTTGTACCGGATAAAAGAAGTATTTTAGCTATATTTATCAGCTTGCTTCTCATATGTATTGAGTGCTTTGTCACACAGACAATATCCAAGATGAATGGAGGAGAAAATCTCGGATTTGAGGGGCTAAAACTTATTGCGGGAAATCCATTAATGTTTTTCTATTTCCTGTTTTGGGGGCTGATATCAGGACCATTCTCTGAAGAGTTTGGCTGGAGAGGCTTTCTCTCAGATATGGTAATCAATAAAAAGAATGTTGTAAAAGGTTCGATAATTATTGGATTAATCTGGGGAATATGGCATTTACCACTGTTCTTTTATCCTGCTCAGATTCAGTATGAATGGGCTCATTCGAACATGCTTTTAGCGGTATGCTTTGTACTTATGTGTGTAACAAATTCCCTTGTATATAGTTCGATATATGTTATTTCACAAAGAAAAGTCTTTCCAATATTCTTTTTACATATGTTTGAAAATATCGTTCTTACAGGAGCAATGATCTATCCATTCAGTGA
The DNA here is from genome assembly GCA_900100095.1 of Lachnospiraceae bacterium C10. Lineage (GTDB taxonomy): Bacteria > Bacillota > Clostridia > Lachnospirales > Lachnospiraceae > Weimeria. The sequence goes on along the minus strand of FMTN01000030.1, from coordinate 1,138 downwards.
TGTTTACAAAACACTGGTTAATCCGGTTTCAATTGTACTTGATATAGTATTTTTTGTAATCATTACCAGAACAAGATTATATAAAGATAGTCTTGAAGCCATGAATTAAATTTCAATAAATGCGCCCTCGCTGTAATGCGGGGGCGTACCTGTCAACATTTATTTATATTTGATTTATCTCGAAAGTTATCTTGCAGCGGAAAATTATCAGAAACATTTAACCCTGACATTTATAAAAAATAAAAAAAATAATTAAAGGAGTACGGATTATGATTAATGGTAATTTAGATCAATTTCTTGATACCGGATGGTTCTCTGAAGCAACACTTTACTACAATGGTTATATTTATTGGTTAGAGGCTCAAACAGATGATCTTGAATCTGTTTTCTTCATTGATCGATGGAAAGCTCAGAATGAAGATAATAAATATTATCATTCTATATTAAACAATGATGGAACTCTTTCTTATGACCGAGTTTTGGAAATACATGGTAGCAATTTAGATTTAATCAAAAAACAGTTTCTTGAAGCTACTCCCTTCGAGGGAAAAACATTCTGGCAAGTCGAAAAAGAGATTGCCTGGCTAGACGAAAGCACTCCAATTTAGAAATCGAGTAGGCTGACTCCTACTCGATTTCAACTCTGTTTCACACCTCAAGGCAAAGCCTTTCGGTGCTTACAGTCGCCCAAGTCCCCCTCTCAAGCGAGCTTGCAGGTGGGACTTGGGCTCGTTGTTTAACAAAAAATGTGGGAAGCTTAAGCTTCCCACTCATTAAAGTTCATCTCTTTACGGAAAATCCGAAGGTTAATGGAGACCTTCTTTAAAGTTCATCTCTTCACTAACTCGCAGGCTAGTAGGTTAATGGAGACCTTTTTGAGATTATATTACCCCCATCAGCGCTGATTTTCAACTTGAAATTAAGCACCCGCTTATATATCTGCAATGTGTTTATTATAGCGCTCTCTTAATAGAATTAGGAAATCCCCGTGTGCCAGAATAGATGTCAGTGAAGCTTGAAGCTATGTGTGATATCATTTTAGATATCGCAGAAGGGAGCTTCACATGGGATACAGTCCAGAACTTAAGGAGGCAATGCTTAGAAGATTGCTTCCGCCAAACAATGAATCAGTAGCAAA
>FMTN01000050.1 GCA_900100095.1 Lachnospiraceae bacterium C10 | reverse complement strand
CAAAGCATTTGACTGAATATCTGTCGGACTCTGCACCTTCTTTTTTGCCCACACTGACACTGGCATACCTGAATATTTCTGATGCTCTGCTGTAGCCACGTCCTCTAAGCTTAGCCTTGTGCCATATTTCCCTGATTCCATCCTCGCCAAGTTCAACGATATCTTCTGGAAATGGCGCAACCTTGAGTATCTCTACCGCAAAACTGCCATCAGCTTTCCCAAATGCGTCCTTATACTCAGGAAAGTGTATTTTCATCAGTCTGTGTAGTCTGTTGGTACAACGGGTTCTGTTTTCGGTCAGCTGACTCCTTAGAAGTGAGAGACTACGCAGATCAGCGTATACACCCTCTGGAAGATATGGCATCCCGTAGTTTCCGTTCATAACAAGGTTTGCTATAACCTTTGGATCTTTTCTGTCGTCCTTAAGTTGGCTGTTGTCCTCAACCTCTTTAGTCTGCTTTACTGCATATGGATTTACCTGTACAACACTTATTCCATTGCTTATGAGCCATGTCGCTACACAGAACCAATAATGACCTGTAGGTTCAAGTCCAAGTACTATCTGTTTTTTGTCATTAACTGCAGCAAGCTCTACCATCCATGCCTTAGCACTTTCAAAGCCTTCTTCATCATTAGTGAAAGAGAATGGCTTCTTGCTAAGTTCTCTGCCTCTTATATCTATAGCTCTCAGGTAATGAGTTTCACTGCCTATATCGCATCCAACTATAAGCATGTCCTCTGATATAAATGAGAGCTTGGCATTCTTGTCAAACTTTCCAGATGTCTCCAAATCATGCCAGGTCTTTGCCTGCATTGTGTTCAGGAGTCCATCAATTCTTGACTGTCTTTCCTCAGCTGATAGCGTGTTTATCACTGAGAATTCTTTTGCTTCTTGATTTTTCTGTCTTGTTGTTTTAGCATTCATGTAAGATACCTCTTGTAGTTTTGGATTTTACCAACGGTCAGGTCAGTAACAATCTAACTTTACTTGAGGTATTCTTTTTAGGTCAATCCCTGTTTAAATCATACAGGAAGCTTTCAGGTTCTGGAACAGCTGCACCGGTTCTTGATTTTAAAAGTTTGTATTCTCTTTTGAGTAGCGATTATAAAATAGTTGTTATTGAAAAATTTGGATATGGGTTTAGTGATGTGGTTGATCGTGAGAGATCCTTTGAAACAATTCTTAGACAAGATAGGGAAGCACTCACCAAGGCAGGAATAGAAGGCCCGTATATTCTATGTCCGCATTCTATGTCAGGAATTGAAGCAATAATGTGGGCTCAAAATTACCCAGATGAAGTGGAAGCTATTGTTGGTCTTGATATGGCACTTCCGAGAGCCTACGATCATTGGGACTGGGACAGCACAATTAAAAAGGAAAGGCTTGCAGCTTTTGCTCGTGAACTAGGGATCGTTAGGTTATTTTATTCTGATAGTCAGCTTCCAGAAAAACTTACAGACAAAGAAAAGAAGATTTATAGGGCGCTTGCTGCAAGTAAAGCAGTAAATACTTGTATCATAAATGAGGGTTTGGCAATTTCGGATGCAGTAACAGAAATTGATAGAAAGCCCAAGCCTGATATACCAATGCTCATGTTTGTATCAGATGGACATGAAACAGGTGTTGAAAATTGGATAGATATTCAACGTGATTATATTTCAGATATTACAAATGCAGAAGTTATAGAACTGGATTGTGGTCATTATGTACATAATTTTAGGCAAGATATAATAGCTGAGAAACTTGTAGAATTTATTAAATCGTTGTAAGAATTGGAAAATATTATCAGAGCGGGAAAGCTACGTTGAAAAAGATAGCTGTTCTTTTTTCTGCTTTCGAATTGTGTATTCCATGATGGATGTGGATTAATATAATGTAAGGCAGTGAAATTAACGAATCGTGAGTTTGTAAAGGGCTTGATGATGGGAAAAGAACTGTCGGAAATGACGTTGGAAGAATTGTGGGATTTATTCCCAATATTCCTTGTTCAGCACGATGATCAATGGAACGGGTATTACGAGGAGATAGAAGCCGTGATCACTGACCTTTTGAAAGATTATCAGATTAAAAGAATCAGCCATATTGGAAGTACGGCGATACAGGGCATATGGGCCAAGAACATTGTTGACGTGATGGTTGAGATATCTGAAAAAGCCGACATGGAAGAAGTCGCTCACATTTTAGAGCAGAATGGATTTATCAGAATGTCCAATGAAAAAAGACGGATTTCATTAAATAAGGGATATACAAAAGAGGGCTTTGCGGATAAGGTTTATCACATTCATCTTAGATACCCAGGAGATAATGACGAGCTTTATTTCCGAGACTATCTGAATGAGCATCCTCATATTGCAGAGGAATATGAAGCATTGAAGCTTGAATTATGGAAGAGATATGAGCATAACAGAGATGCCTATACCAATGCTAAAACTGAGTTCATCCGCAAGTGGACAGCAGAAGCCCGCATGAAATATGCCGACAGATACTTATAACTTCAAATTCTCGCCCTAATTGAATATTGAACGTTACATAGCAGTTATCTCACATCGAGAGAGCTTCTGATCAGGCTGAATCAGAAGCTCGGCAAAGAGCTGATGAGTATGGATGAACTTGCAGTTATGGATGGCAGTAAATGTATCGTGCAGGTGAGAGGTGTGAGACCTTTTCTTTCAGATAAGTATGACCTGACAAAGCATCCAAACTATCCGCTGACAGCAGACTATGACAAGAAGAACTGGTTTGATATTGAGAAGTATCTAAACAGAAAGCTTGTCCTTCATCCAAATGATGAATATGAAGTATTTAACGATGCCTAGGCTAATGGAGTATAAGAGAAGAAATTTTTCACTGACATTTTTAAAATTCATCCCGTATAATTGATGATGAGTTGTTTAACTCAGTCGGAGAAATCCCCCACTTCTAAGCGTTAGCGTAGGGGGGTATGACAAACTATACTCAGTCGGGGTACAAGCTCCGACTGAGTTAAACGCTCCGCGAGGATGCGCACGGATTCGGACAGGAATCTGTCTGCTGAAGCAGACCCGAATCCGGCGCGCAAGACTCGCGAGCGAGTCTTGACCTTATACTTAGTATATTCGCTGGAGGAATGAGATTCATGAAATTTGCTATGTTACTGTGGAGTTTTGGATTTTTTGAGTAACTACCATATCTTTTAAATAACAGAATCAATGTGGCAAAGGAGATTATAGATATGGAATTTAATAAAGTTATTCAGAAGAGAGAGTCTGTTCGTAAGTACAGCGATACAAAGCCAACAGAAGATCAAGTGAAATATATTCTGGAAGCAGGGCGCTTAGCACCAACAGCTTTTAATAAACAACCACAACGAGTGTATATACTAAAAAGTGGAGAAGCTCTTCAGAGGATGGACAGTGTTCATCCATGCCGTTATGGAGCACCGATGGTAATTCTAGTATGTTCCGATAAAAATGCTGCAAGTAACTTTCAGGGTGGAAATAGCTATTTGACAGATGGTGTTATTGCAGCAACACATATGATGCTGGCAGCAACAGATATAGGATTGGATACATGTTGGGCTGGAGTGAATGATGTTCTTAAAACACAGAAGGTTTTTGACCTGCCAGAAAACATCTATCCTATTTGTTTCCTGGATTTGGGATTTCGCGCTAGCGATTTCAAAGGTGTATCTAGCGATAAAAAAAGAAATCCAATTGATTCAATGGTAACTATTTTATAAAAAATTGAATAAGGAACTTTTTACAAGGGTAATTAACGAGAGTCACGGCCTGATCAGCCATGGCTCTTTTTTAATGCCCGCAACTACATACAATCATTTTTTTAATCACAAGGAGGTGCTGAAGAATGAAGAAAGAGCGCTCAAACATTCAGCTGAGCAGTTACGATGATATTTTTGGAAATGATGCATCGGCTGGTAATGCGGATGCCGTGAATGGAGACACGGTGGTAGATATTCCATTAGATGAATTGCATCCCTTTCGGAACCATCCCTTTAAGGTTCGTGATGATGCTGATATGGAAAAAACAGTGGAGTCCATTCAAGAGTTTGGTGTATTGCAACCAGCTATTGTTCGACCAGACAGCGATGGAGGCTATGAAATCCTGTCAGGACATCGAAGACATCATGCCTGCCCAATAGCAGGTCTTCAGACACTTCCTTGCATTATAAGAGATTTGGATGATGATGCCGCTACCATCTTGATGGTGGATTCGAACCTGCAAAGGGAAGAAATATTGCCGAGTGAGAGAGCATGGGCTTTCAAGATGAAGTTGGATGCGATGAAACATCAGGGAGAGCGAAGAGATTTGACTGGTGACAAAACAACTTGTCGACAAGTTGTCGACAAGTTAAAAGCCGCTGATGAACTTGGCTCAAATATTGGTGAAAGTGGTAGGCAGGTTCAACGCTATATCCGCCTCACCAACTTAGATCCAGAGCTTCTTCAATTAGTAGATGATAAGCTGATGGGCTTTAATCCAGCATACGAACTATCTTTTTTAAATCCCGAACAGCAGAAAGATCTTCTTTCAGCTATTGATTATGCTCAGGCAATTCCTTCTTTATCACAGGCACAGCGAATAAAAAAGCTAGCATTGAATGGTGAAATCACTCAGGAAGGCATGAACATTATTCTTTCTGAAGAAAAGAAACAGGACTTGGATCGAGTCACTTTAAAATACGACACGTTAAAGAAATACTTTCCAAAGTCATATACGCCAAAGCAGATGGAAGATACAATTATCAAGCTACTTGATCAGTGGAAACGAAAAAGAGAGCGTGAGAAGAACCATCGCGACATCCTTGAGTGATTTTCATTAAGAAAATACAATGTAGGCGTATACAAAAGCCATGGAAAAAAATCTAATACGGAGGTATTTACGTATGAGACGTAAAGTGGCTATATATGCTCGCGTTTCTACGGAACACGAGGCACAGATTTCAGCCTTGGAGAATCAGGTGCAGTATTATGATGAGTTACTTAAGTGGCATCCTGAGTGGGATTTGGTTGAAAGATATATTGATGAAGGAATTACCGGAACATCCATCAATAAGAGGCAGGGCTTTCTTAGGATGATGTCCGATGCGGCAACAGGTAAGTTTGATCTTATTATTACTAGAGAGGTTTCTCGATTTGCCAGAAATACGGTAGATACTCTTCAGCAAACCCGAAAGCTAAAAGCAATGGGCGTAGAGGTATGGTTTACAGAGGACAACATCTGGACAATGAATGATGAGGATGGAGAGCTTCGTTTATCCATCATGGCAACCTTGGCACAGAATGAAAGTAAGAAGATTTCGCAGCGTGTGAAGGCAGGGCAGTTGATTTCATTTAAAAATGGAGTCCTCTACGGTAACGGGAATATTCTAGGTTATGACAGAGTAGGTTCTCAGATGGTCATAAACGAAGAACAAGCTGATACTGTCAAACGCATTTTTGAACTGTATTTAAGCGGATGTGGTGTTCGTAAGATTCAAGACGTAATGGAGCAGGAAGGACGAAAAACAGCCAGTGGTCTTACCAAATGGCAAGCGGGAAATATTAATCGAGTTCTTCAGAATCCTTTTTACTGTGGAAGGATTGAATATCGTAAGCAGTTTGTTCCGGATTATCTTACTCAGAAGAAGATTAATAATCATGGAGAGGTCGAGAAGATTTATGTGGAAGGTGACCATGAGAGAATCATTTCGGAGGAAGATTTTGATGAGGCAATAAGGCTTCGTGAATCCAGAAGAGTTTACAAGAAGGATGCAAAAGGAAATTTGGTTCCTTCTGGGCAGTCTCCATATTCACATGTATATGGAAGTAAAGTGAAATGCACCTGCGGTCACGCCATGAATCGTAGACTCGCCCATGTCTCTAAAAGTGGAGAGCCTTCTTTTTGTTATCAATGCTATGCACAGCTTAGAACTGGTACTCCAGGACATAGATTAAGAAAAGGTCTTAGTATTGAAGGCGTTTGTGATAACAGCATGTTTATGCAGTGGAAGCTGGATGTGGCTGCAGACTTTATCTTCAAGAAGTTACTTCGTAATCGAGAGGCTATTTATAAAGAAGCAATTGCTATGATTGGGGAATTAGATTCTGCATCAAGTCCAGTTGCAGCCCAAACAGAAGCAATGGAAGACAATCGGCGGTATATTAGCAAGCTTAAGAGTCAGTTGAATACGTATATGGATATGTGTGCAGATGGTGATATCTCTAGAGAAACTTTTCGTGAAAAAAAGCAGGCCATTGAGAATCAGATAGCAGAGTTAGAGCAGAATAATAGCATATCTAAGCAGCAGATTCAGAAAAATGAAAACGAAGAGGAGAAAAAGCATAGAATCGAGAGTCTTCAGGAGTTCGTTAACATGAAAGCATTTGATCCTAGGGCAAAGATACCGGAGAGTTTAATCGAAGCATTTGTTGATAAGATTGTTTTTGACAAAGGCGTATTCTCCTGGTATCTGAATCCTAAGTTTGGAAACGAAGTATTTGACATGGATACCGCTGATTGGGAGAAGAGCATGTTGAATCGTAAAAAAAAACGGACGATGCCATACCAATTAAGAAAAACTACTACAGCCCAATAGTAGATATGGACAAAGCTTTGTTTTTAGGAACTTATGATATTCCAAAAGCATTTATAAAAAAGAGCTGCGCAATCAATTATGGAGTTCATCGACGTTTTCGTTTAGTGGGAGAAATGGTAATAAAGGTTTATTTAGTATGAGGGTCTTCGGGCCCTCATTCTTATGCTATTTTTTAGGGATTGCAAAAAGCGTCGTAGGTTGGCAGCAGCATAGGTAGGCTATATGACCAGGTATCTACCAAGGATAAGGAAGATGTCTACTGGGTAATCAAACAGAGAATTGCAGGATTAATTTAACCTATAAGCTTATAAGCTTATAACCTTAATTTTTTTAAATAATATCTATTTTAGAATATGAGATGTGATAAGCTTATCAGGTGATTAAAATTTATAAATCGGAGTATGTAGGAGTGATAGAAGTATGAATCCATGGGAAGAAATCAGTTTATCTGATTATGAAAATCATATGAGTCTTTCTTCCGTAAATCAACTTCAGGCTATGAACAAAATGATGAAGTTTCAGTTTGAAGCATATCCGGTAACATCGGCTATTGTATTCGGAGTTGCCGGTGGAAATGGCCTTGAACATGTAAATTTGAAAAAGTACAGCAAAATATACGGGATTGATATTAACAATGCATATTTGGATAACGTAAAAAAACGATATTCATTCATGGAGGATATTCTTGAATGTAAAAGGATTGACTTGACTTGTGAACCGGATATGTTGCCGGAGGCAGAACTGGTGATAGCAAATTTAGTAATAGAATATGTAGGACTTGAGCCGTTCAAAAAGGGAATTCTTAAAACTGGAGCCAGATATGTATCCTGCATTATTCAAATAAATACGGATGAAGAATCTTGGGTTTCTGATTCCCCATATCTTCATTCTTTTGACGGTCTTGATGCTGTACATCATCAGATGGAGGAACAATCTTTGGTAATGGCTATGAATGAAATCGGATTTGATATGCTAAAAAAGGATGCGATGCCATTGCCAAATGGAAAGAAGCTTGTGATGCTTGATTTTGAACGTTAAATTCAAGTCTGTCGGGATAATAGGTTATACCGGAATTAAAATGAGAAACGGATGAGGAATAAAATGATAGATATAAAAATTTCATCAAAAGATAATATAAATGAACTGATGAGCAGTCGTCTTGAAATGCTTAAGGTCGTCAACGATCTGCCTGAAGATTACGAGTACTCTGAAGAAATAATAAATGAGAGTCGTGATTACTTTTTAAACGGAGACCATCTAACTGTTCTTGCTATGGATGATGATGTGGTTATCGGTTGTGCATCAATGAGTTTTATTAGGATAATGCCCACATTTGAACATCCCACGGGGAAACGGGCTCATCTGATGAATGTCTATACAAGAAGCGAATATCGTCGTAAGGGGATTGCCCGTAAAATGGTTGAATTGCTGATTGAGAAGACGTGGGAAAAAGGTGCTTCAGAGATTAGTCTCGATGCTACTACATTGGGAAGACCACTATATGAAAAAATGGGATTTACTAATTCGACAGAGTGTATGGTATTAACAAAAGGATAGCTTCATGAAGATGCCATGACAATTGCTCTGGAACTTCGTCCGGCAGTGATTAAGACCATATCTGAGACATTGCAGGAAATGATGGGGGATGAGGCCTTTATGATGATGGGCATATCATATTTTTGTAGAAGATGTATATTGTTTTTTTGAAGTAATCCGATATATTATATAAATAAGAAAGGGCATGTGCCTTGGTGGGTTGACACCTAAAATCTGATATGTTTTCCAGACGTAGGTGCTGGAGGTTGGCAGGCAACGGAAAAACCTGATATTTTCCAGACATAGGTGCTGGAGGTTGGCAGACAACGGAAAAATCAACCACTAAATGGGAATGTACATTGCTACGGCATGTACATTCCCATTTTAAATGTTAAGGATAATAGGTGTTATGGACAAAAAGAGAGTTATTTCTATAATTACTAAGGCAGCAAAAAGCTATCATGAAAATTTAGAAGATCAGAAGGTATTGTTTGTTTATGGCGTGCCATCTGAGGTTAAAAAGCAGGTTGAACAGAATGCAGATGTAATATCATGTTTGGAATTCTATGAGGTTGTATTTCATAGATCGAATTTCTTGCATTTAACTGGATTAAAGCTGAATAAGAAAAAAGTTAGCTCTGCGATTAATTTCTATTCAAAATGTTTAGATGGTAGGTTATCAGAGGATGATTTTGTTTTATCCAAAGATGGTTCTACTGTGCAGAAATTAGAAGTGCTAGCCGATATGATGAATATTAAGAAATCTGCATCGATGATTGGTGACTTTACTGATGCAGGACCAAAGCTGTATTCAGAGAAGATAGCTGGAAATATATATGCTTGTATGGGGTTTGTATGTGATAAGTATTCTAATCTTAATGTACCCAATACTTTGCTAAAAAAAGATATTAGAGCTGTATCATCTAAACCTCAAAAGAAGATATATGCAGTTTTTAGCAAGGGTTATTCAGAAGAAAAGTATACTACAATTGAAAAATGTGATAAGTCAATTGAAATAGG
>FMTN01000037.1 GCA_900100095.1 Lachnospiraceae bacterium C10 | reverse complement strand
AGGGGATCGTTGCGATAGTACATGAAGTACAGTTCGCGGCGATTTTTTCTTTGGTAATCTTCTATCGCAAGACAATAGGAAGTTTTGGGAAGGGAGGGACAAAAGATTCGTTTATATCATACGTCGGATCAAAAGATTGAGGATCCGCAGATTACTTATGGTCGGAAAAATGCAGATTTCGGTCAGGGCTTTTATCTCAGTCGGGATTACAATCTCCGACTGAGATAAACGCTCCGCGAGGATGCGCAGAGATTTGCATATGAAATATGTCAGCTACGCTGACGCAAATCTCGCGCCAAGTCTCGCGAGCGAGACTTGAACTGACACCGGATGAGGAGTTTGCTTATCGCTGGGCTGGGAAAGACGCCATTGTGAATGTCTACGAGCTGAATCTGGAAGGATTGGAGATTGAACATCTTGAACGTGATCAGAAATGGTACAGCTATATCTACCGGAATCGAAGGGCCGAGGATACCTGTGATGCGGATGTTGTTATAGGTCCGATTGCCAACGACACGATTTATGATACAATGGGAATCCTCACCAGTGGATACGTACAGCCGGATCAGTCATTAAAACTCTTGCAGATAGGTCCGCAGTATTATCAGGTTGCACTGAAGTCAGAGAAGGCGAAAGCCAATCTTCGCTGGGTGGATGCAAAGCGCATGAAGCAGGGAAAGGAAGACATTCTAAAAATCGAGCAGGAGAACTACCAAAGGCTTTTGGCCGAGGAAATGCTGCGATGGGAAGAAGAAACGTAGAAAGTAACAAAGGATATGAATCGTAACAAAGAAACAACTATATGGACAAGACCGATCGTCGTAATTGTAGGAGCACTCTTCTGCTGCTTCTTGTGGGGAAGCGCCTCCCCATCGATTAAAATCGGATACGAGATTTTTGGTATCGCAGCAGGGGATACAGCCGGACGCATTTTATTTGCAGGAATCCGGTTTGTGATTGCAGGATGCATGGTCATTGCTTATGAAAGTATCAAGGAAAAGCGGCTGTGTTATCCAAGGCGACAGGCCTGGGGAAAGGTTGCTGTACTATCTGTTTTTCAGACGTCGTTGCACTATATTCTGTTTTATATGGGACTGGCATACACATCCGGTGTTAGAGGTTCCATTATTAATTCGGTCGGAACATTTTTCAGTATCTTTCTGGCGGTATGGTGTTTCCATTTTGAGAAGATGTCTGTGCGAAAAGCATTGGGCAGTGCTCTTGGATTTTTAGGAGTTGTCATCTGTGTAACGGGCGGCTCCGTGCAACAGCTTTTACAGGGCGGTTTCAGACTGGAGGGCGAAGGTGCGCTTCTGCTGTCGGCTTTCTGTGGCGCTATGGCAAGTAATCTGATCAAGAAGATTGCAAGGAGTGAAAATCCGGTGACCATGAGCGGTTGGCAGTTTTTGACAGGAGGCGTTACCCTGGTCGTTATGGCAGTTGCCATGGGTGGAAGTATTACGCTGACATCGATGGCAGGCATTCCTCTGATTATCTACATGGGATTTATCTCAGCAGGAGCCTATACGGTCTGGAGTGTGTTGTTGAAATACAACCCGGTCAGCACGGTGACGGTTCTTGGCTTTATGAATCCAATCTTTGGTGTGCTACTGTCCGTTATATTCTTAAACGAGTCAGGAGAGGCAACAAATCTTGCCGGAATTGTTGCTTTGTGTCTGGTCAGCCTGGGAATCATCATTGTCAACTATAAGAAGAAGGAAAAGTATTAAACATAACAATTGAAAAATAGTCTTTTAGTTAGTATAATTGTTATTTGTCCCGAAAATTTGTAATATTTGTATAGTATTAACAGGTTAGTAAGAGGAGGTTTTTACTATGGAAAAGAGTAGACGGGGAAGGTCGTCGGTCAGCCGCAAGCTGTCAATTATCTCAGCAGTTATGTTGGTTGTCAGCATGGTGGCGGTTGAAGTCATTGCTATGACATTCAGTTTCAACATGATTACCGATTTAATCGATGCTTCACTTAAAACAGAGGTGAAGGTGGACGCAGATCTAATCAACAAGGAGTTGAATTCCACTTTTTACTACCTGAACGGTGTAGCCGATGCTATTGAACAGAATGATTTTAAAGACAATGATAAGCTTCGTTCTTATCTGAATGGAACAGTAGGACGTTATGACCTGATTCCTACCGGAACATACGTTGCATTGGATGATAAGACCTTTATTTATCCGGCGGATCCGAGCTTCGAAAAGGGTTTTGAGGCGACAGAAAAGGCCTGGTACAAGGAAGCTATGGGTTACACAAACGCATACTTCTACTTCTATGATAAGCCATACTTTGACAGCGCCACCGGTAATCTGTGTGCCACAGTGCAAAGACATATCCACATGAAGGATGGCCGCGAGGGTGTATTCGTTGCGGATCTTATGATGGCAAATGTACAGAATATGTTAAAAGAGGTTAAGCTTTACGATAGCGGAAAAGCAATGCTTGTAACCGGCGAAGGCATGATTCTTGCATATTCTGATACGAAGATGAATGGAACGCTCATCAAAGATCACAAGAATGATGTTTTCCTTAAAGGAATCGAAACTGTTTTAAAGCATAAAGACGGCAAGGTTGATACAGTCAAGGCCGGAAGCAACTACTATACCACTTCTTCTACCGTACAAGGAACGGACTGGAAGGTTATTATCTATGCAAAGACATCCGAAGTACTTTCCCGTGTCAGCCACCTTGTTGTAACGCTGGTTGTTGTGACACTGATTGCTGTTGTCGTAACTGTTCTGATTATGATCCAGTTGTTGACACGTATGATCAAGCGTCCGGTAGAACAGTTGACAGGTAATATTGAGAAGATTGCCGGTGGTGATTTCACGGTAGAGGTTGAGAGCAAGGGAAATGATGAAATTGCGTTCATGAATACTGCAATGGGTGATTTCATTCACGGTATGAGAAATTCCCTGTCTGATATCAAAGATGTATCCGAGCGACTTCGTACGGATGCCCACAAGTCACAGGATACAGCCACATCCTTAGAGGGTGCGGCGCGGGATCAGTCCTCTTCTATGGAGCAGATTCGTGCAAATATCTCAAATATGGCAGATGCAGTAACAGAGGTTGCAGAAAGTGCTACGACACTGGCTCAGACCATTGAGGATGTGACCGAGGGTGAAGAGAAGATCGAGGCTTCCATGAACGCTCTTGTGGAAAAGGCTGAGATCGGTCAGAGAGATATGATGTCCGTAGCAGAAGGCATGGATGATGTCGTAACTTCTATGGATGATATGGCACAGGCCGTAAAGGGTGTTGATGAAGCAGCGCAGAAGATCAATGATATTGTGGATATGATTTCTGCAATTTCTTCTCAGACCAACCTGTTATCACTGAATGCTTCCATTGAGGCGGCAAGAGCCGGCGAGGCAGGAAGAGGTTTTGCGGTTGTTGCAGCAGAGATTGGTAATCTTGCGAATAATTCAGCTGAGGCAACCAGCCAGATTGCTGAAATTATTCAGGATATGTCAAGCAGGGTAAAACTGTTATCTGAGAAGTCCGAGGCAAATTCAGAGATGATTAACCATAATGCCGGATATGTCAGCACTGCTGCTGCTACCTTCCAGCAGATTACAGCTGAACTTTCCGAGGCAACCACAACATTGAACCATATGGCATCTCAGATGACAAAGGTGAATGATGTTGCTATGAACATGGCTTCCATTTCCGAGGAGCAGAGTGCATCAACACAGGAAATTTCTGCAACGGTTGATTTGGTGACAGAGGCAGCCAAGGGAGTTGCTTCCTCCAGTGATCATGTCTCCGGAGCAGCAAATTCTGTAGCAGATGCGGTGGAGGTTATCAATCATAATCTTGACCATTTTACAATTTAACTCATTCGATAAGATAAAAGGAGCAGCCTTTACATCTCTTTAGGGGATGTAAAGGCTGCTTGCCATTTTTATCCTCGTGGCTTTATGGTATAATGAGACGCTAAAGTTTGCATAATATGAGGTAGAAATGTGATTAAATTTGAAGACTTTTCTTTCGGTTTTCCGGAGAAGGATTTGTATGAAGACTTAAAAGTTGAGATTGAGACAGGGGATCATCTGGTTCTGATCGGAAGCAATGGTTCCGGTAAAAGTACGCTGGTAAATCTCTTGCTTCATGAGGAGCGTTATACCTATGAAGGTCTGATTCGGCGACCGAAGGAGCTTCGCACCGGATATGTCAGCCAGTTTGTGGAGAGCGCAACGGAGGAAGGAACGGTGCGGGAATTTCTTGCGAAGCCTTTTACTGAGATCCTGGCAGAGAACGACAGGCTCTGTGCAAAGATGGCAGAAGGCACAGACCTGGACAAAGTCTATGAGGAATATCAGAAGGTATGTGACGAGATGGACGCCATGGATGCTTATAACTATGAGAGTAACATCGAAAGAGCTTTGGCGGCATCCGGTCTGAGTGAATTGATTGAGCGCTCTGTAAGCAGTCTGTCCGGTGGAGAATACAAGCTTTTATTTATCCTGCGGAACATGTTGCTTGCGCCACAGCTTTTGATCATGGATGAGCCGGATGTGTTCCTGGATTTTGAGAACCTGGTAGCTCTGGTGAAATTGATCAACCAATACGATGGGACGCTTCTTACCATTACCCATAACCGTCTGCTTCTTGCTAACTGTTTTGATAAGGTTTGGGACATAGAGAATAAGTCGATCCGACAGTTTCCGGGTACGTTTGCCGAGTATAACACCTGGATGCTGCAGACGAAGCTGCAGATCTTCCGCCATGTCCGGGATTTTGATGAATTTATTGAAAAACAGCAGGAAATTGTAAAGAAGGTCCGACTGATGGCGGAGATGACCACCGAGCCGCAGTATGGACGCCAGTTAAAAGCCAGGGCGACTTATATTGCCCGTCTTAAGAAGATGCGTGGGGATGATCCGTTTCTGGAAGAACATAATCATGCCTTTGTTCTCGGATATGATTCTGAGGAGGAAGCCCTTCCGGTGGAGGTAAAGGATTACACCCTCTCCTACGATGAAAAGCATCCGCTCTTGGATCAGATCAGTTTTTCGATTCAGCCGGGAGAGAAACTGGCACTGGTAGGACCAAACGGAACCGGTAAGTCCAGCCTGTTACGGGCATTGTATGAAAGGTTGTCAAAGGAGTACGGAAGTAAGGTGGGTTACTTCCGACAGATCGTAGAATCGGATGAGACCTTACAGCTTTCCGGAGGAGAACGGAATCTTGCCCAGATTCAGAAGCTCTGCGATGAGCCACATCAGCTATTACTGCTGGATGAGCCGACCAGCCATCTGGATATCTATGCGCAGATCGCGCTGGAGAAGGCGATTCGGGAGTATGCGGGAACGGTCCTTATGGTGACTCATGATCTGTTTGCAGTGACAGGAGCCTGTGAACGGGTGCTTCTGATTGAAGATGCCGGTATCAGGGAAATGAGCGGAAGAGCCTACCGCAAATCCATCTATAAGAACTACTTCTCTTCGGATATTTTTGAAGAGGAACGCAATCGGATCGAGAAGGAAATGCGGGTAACCGAGCTGCTTCGAGCCGGTAAATATGATGAAGCCGAAAAGGCACTGGAAAAGTGATACAACAAGCCTGCTTGCTTTGTCCCTTATAATACAGTGGTGTTATATAACAGGGGGTGTACATCATTGTGCATCAGAAAAAGAACATGGTACCGCTAGAAAAATAGTGAAAAACGTGATATATTGAAC
Source organism: Lachnospiraceae bacterium C10 (assembly GCA_900100095.1). GTDB lineage: Bacteria > Bacillota > Clostridia > Lachnospirales > Lachnospiraceae > Weimeria. Next base: position 17,021 of record FMTN01000037.1, on the reverse strand, counting down.
GCTGTTTTTACTTCAGCCGGAGCGAGTCTTGACACCGGTTGGTATAAACGTTCTGCGGGAAGTCCCGTAGGGCGCAACATACAAAATGTAAAATGAGAGGTATTTATGGGACGAATCAAAGCAGGTAAATCCAACGGTAAATTAAAAATGCGAACAGCATTGATTCTGCTGGCAGTAATTCCAATGCTGGTATCGGTCGTGTCGCTGAGTCTGATCTTCAGTATCAGTATCAGTCGTCAGCTGGAATCATCCACACAGCATGCGATGCAGTCTTTGGTCGAGAAGACGGGTGAAAGTTTTGATTATGCTGTGAAGCGAAACGAAGAGATGTTATATAGCTATGCCCAGGCCCCGGTCATTAAAGAGGCGCTGCTTCATCCGGATGATCAGAAGCTGGCAGCCAAGGCACAGAAGTACACAGAGAATTTCTATGGTCAGTTGGAGGGCTGGGAAGGTATCTACACCGCAGACTGGAACACAAAGGTACTGATGCACAACAACAGTCAGGTTGTTGGAAAAGTAATGCGTGAGGGTGATGCGAGAACCCAGTTGCAGGATACATTAAAGGATCGTAAGGATGTATATAATGTAGGAATTATCAAGTCACCGGCATCCGGCAAGACAATTATTTCCATGTACGCTACGGTTTTTGGAGATGATGGTCAGCCAATCGGATATGTTGGTGGTGGAAGTTTCGCAGATATCATGGCAAAGCAGCTGGTGAATGTATCAGCCTTGGATCTGAAGTCTGCCTATATCTACTTCTCGGATTTAGAGGCCAATATGCTCTATAATCCGGATGAGTCCAAGATCGGTACTCCGGTACAGAACAAACCGATCCGTAACATTGTGGCGGACTTGAACAACGGTAAGAAATACACATCCGGTTTTGTAAAATACACAAGAGAAGGTATCTCCAAGTATGCAGCCTATGCTGTGGGAGAATCCGGTCAGTACGTTGCAGTCTTAACAGCCAATGAAGAGGATGTTATGGCCAACGTCTACACCCTTGTAAAGACAACGGTTATCATCAGTATTGCATTTATTGTTGCATTCGTAGTGTTGACACTGTTTGTAGCTACGAAGATGGCAAAACCTTTGACAGGGGTTGCCAAGACATTAAAGGATCTTAGTACCGGTGATGTTACTGTAGCCTGCGAGGAGAAATCTCAGATCCGTGAGATTGTCAGTGTTCTGACAGCCATCGAGGTTCTTCGTGATGCCTTGAACGGTTCCATGACCAATGTCAATACTTCTGCGAAGGAGTTGAATCACGCCATTGAGTCTGTGGATGTTATGACATCACAGAATGCGGAGTCCATCGGACAGATCAATATGGCGATTGATGATGTTGCCAAGACCTCACAGTCGGTTGCTGAGAGTGCACAGATCATGGCGGAGAAGGCCATCGCCCTCGGAGAGAATGTGGATCATCTCGAGGAGAATGTAACAGAGCTCTTTGCTGCGTCCAACTCTATCAAGGAGGCCAACGAAGAGGCAACAGACTGCATGAAGTCCGTATACGACGGTGCGAACCAGAGTGTGGCATCGGTTAAGAATATTTCCGACAAGATTGCCGAGACAAATGAGGCAATTGAGGGAATCGGTGATGCCATCCAGGCGATTGAAGCCATTGCTTCCCAGACCAATCTTCTGTCTTTGAATGCTTCCATCGAGGCGGCAAGAGCAGGCGAGCTTGGTAAGGGATTCGCTGTCGTAGCGAATGAGATCCGTGACCTTGCAGATTCTTCTGCAGAGTCTGCCAAGGAGATCAAGGAAATCATTGAGAATGTTATGAACCTTTCTCATGAGACGGTTGAGATCTCCAACAGCGTTTCTGAGGTTATTGCACAGGAGCAGTCCGATATTGTAACCACACAGGAGAAATTCGTCGTACTATCCGATTCTGTTGAGGCTTCCATTTCAAGAATCAACGCAATCAAGGATATGGCGGTTGAACTTGGAAATATCAAGGAGATCATCACCAACTCCACAACAGATCTTGGCGCGATTTCAGAAGAGCTTGGAGCATCTGCCGAGGAAGTGGCAGCATCCTGTCAGACCGTATCCGATGCATGTGAGGATACACAGGAGTCTGCTGTGAAGATGCGTCAGGCAAACGAGAACGTGACGGATGCCATCGACTTCTTCAAGTTATCGTAATGAGTCCTTGCATTCTTACGACAAAGTGCTAAACTAAACAAGGAAATATAAGACAAAGGGAGCCAAAAGGCTGAGAGGTGCAAGTGAGCACGACCTTTATTACCTGATCCGGATCATACCGGCGTAGGGATGTCGATTGCGTTTTATCACGATGTGTAGATAGAAGCGGCACTCTGCGGGGTGTCGCTTTTTGTATTGCAACGAGCCAAGGTCTCATCTGCAAGCTTGCTTGCAAGGGAGACTTTGGCGACTGTAGAACACCGAAAGGCTTTGCCTTGAGGTGGGCAACAGAGTTGCAATCGAGTAGGCGTCAGCCTACTCGATTATAACAACGAGCGCCTCCCCCTTTGTCTGGACAAAGGACCTGGTCTATCGGGAGCACCACTTTAGACCGCAGAAAGGAGTCGTAAGGTACTATGGAAAAGGAAATGGAGCGCGCATACGCAACACAGATGGACGCAGCAAGAAGGGGCATTATTACGCCACAGATGGAGATCGTTGCAAAGAAGGAAAATCTCCCGGTGGAAAAGATCAGAGCCCTTGTAGCAGAGGGAAAGGTGGCGATTCCTGCCAATAAGTTGCACAAATGCCTGGATCCTAACGGAATCGGAAGCGCTCTTAAGACGAAGATCAATGTAAATCTCGGTGTCAGCAGAGACTGCAAGGACTATGACATTGAGATGCAGAAGGTAATGAATGCCGTGAACCTTGGCGCTGAGGCGATTATGGATTTATCAAGCCACGGGAATACCGAGCCTTTCCGAGTGAAGCTGACCAGTGAGTGTCCGGCTATGATCGGAACCGTTCCGGTGTATGACGCGGTCATTCATTATCAGAGAGATCTGAATACACTGACAGCACACGATTTTGTTGATGTGGTAAGACTCCACGCGCAGAACGGTGTGGATTTTGTAACCATCCACTGTGGTATCACCCAGAAGACCATCGAGGAGGTCAAGGCAGGAAAGCGTAAAATGAATCTGGTATCCCGAGGTGGCTCTTTGATTTTTGCATGGATGTCCATGACAGGGGAAGAGAATCCGTTCTATGAGTACTATGATGAGATTCTTGATATCTGTCGCGAATATGATGTGACGGTATCCCTGGGGGATGCCTGCCGTCCGGGATGCCTTGCGGATGCGACGGATTCCTGTCAGATCGGTGAGCTGCTCCGTCTTGGAGAGCTTACGGAGAGAGCCTGGGAGAAAGATGTACAGGTTATGGTTGAAGGCCCGGGACATGTACCGATGGATCAAATTGCAGCGAATATGAAGATCCAGCAGACTCTTTGCCACGGTGCACCTTTCTACGTTCTTGGACCGCTGGTAACGGATATCGCACCGGGTTACGATCATATTACGGCAGCCATCGGTGGTGCCATTGCAGCAATGCATGGAGCCGCGTTCCTGTGCTATGTTACACCGGCAGAGCATCTTGCACTTCCGAATGTGGAGGATACCAGAAATGGAATCATCGCCTCCAAGATTGCGGCTCATGCGGCGGATATTGCCAAAGGACTGCCGGGCGCCCGTGACATGGACGATAAGATGGCGGATGCAAGGCGTGCTCTTGATTGGGAGGAACAGTGGAAATACTGTCTGGACCCGGAGACGGCCAAGGCGATTCGGGAGGATCGGCTGCCGGAGGATGACCACAGTGAGGCATGCTCCATGTGCGGTAAGTTCTGTGCCGTTCGTTCAATTAATAAGGCGCTGGCGGGAGAATTGATCGATATTTTGTAAAAATATGTAGGAATATTTATAAGAAAATTATAAAAAAATAATAAAAAATAAGGCCCCGGAGTTGTTCGGTTACGTGACAGGTAGCGAGCGCTTTGGGGCTTTTTTTGCAAAAACTTGCGGATTGCGTCATAGGTTGATAGAATGTATAAGGTTAGGCGCATTTTTTGTAACATCCTGGCCGGTAATTGCGTTATATAATTAGATGCAAATAAGGAGGACGATATGAGAATCGGAATCATAGGTGCGATGCAGATTGAAGTGGATAATCTGAAGAAGCACATGGAGAATACAACAGAGGAAGTAATCAGCGGTGTGACCTTCACATCCGGAACTGTAGCCGGGGCTGAGGTTGTGGCAGCTGTCAGCGGTGTGGGTAAGGTATTTGCGGCAATCTGTGCCGAGGCAATGATCCTCACCTATCATGTGGACTGTGTCATCAATATCGGCGTGGCAGGCACACTTTGTGATGAACTCGGTGTTATGGATGTGGCAATTGCCGACCGTGTGGTACAGCACGATATGAACACATCGGCATTGGGTGATCCGGTGGGACTGCTCTCCGGCCTTAATGAAGTATATCTTCCGGCAGATGAGAAGCTTGTGGAAGGAATCCGCAAGGTTGTTGAGGCAAAGGGAATCAACCATAAGGTTGGAACCATTGCAACGGGTGATTTGTTCCTGTCCAAGGACAGCACCAAGGTCAAACTCCACGAGAATTTCGGCGCGATTGCCGGAGAGATGGAAGGCGGCAGCATCGGACATGTGTGCTATGTGAACAAGGTTCCGTTTGCCATCCTTCGCAGTATTTCCGACGGTAAGGGTGCTGAGATGGATTATCAGACCTTTGCTGTGAAGGCTGCCCAGGTGGGAATCGAGATCATCTTGGACTTTATAAAGAGTGTGGCATAAGGATATGAATGAAAAGACAACGCAGCCTGCTCTTTTATTTCGGCTGATACCGGGGTACGCTATCCTGCCGCTGGTGCTGGCGGTGACGGTGAACGGAGCCGGCTATTTCGGGATTCAGAAGTTGAGTGCGTATCTGCATTACCATGACTTTTCCCTGCCGCTGGATGGTAAGATTCCGTTTCTGCCTTGGTTTATGTATATCTACGTGTTGGCCTATGTGCAGTGGATCATCGGGTTTATCACCTGTGCAAGAGAGAGCCGGGAATTCTGCTATCGCTATCTGAGTGCGGAACTGATTGCGAAGGTAATCGCACTCTCCTGCTTTCTGTTACTTCCGACCACCATTCACAGGCCGCCCATTGTGGGAGACGGAATGACAGCGATGCTGTCACGCGTGGTGTATGGGGCGGATGCGCCGGTGAACCTGTTTCCATCCATTCACTGTCTGGAGAGTTGGTTCTGTATGCGCCTCGCCTTTCAACAGAAGAAGACAGGAAGGGTATATTCTTGTATTACAAGTGTTTATTCCATTCTTGTATTTGCGTCGGTAGTCTTCGTGAAGCAACATGTACTTGTGGATATTATTGGAGGAATCCTGGTGTTTGAGATTGGAATTCTCCTTACGAGAAAGCATGACTTCCGCAGGTTTTATCGTAAGCTGGAGTTAGGTAAGAATGGATAAAAAGAAAGTAATGTGGACCCTGGTGTCCATTGGTCTGGCAGTGCTAAGTGTTATTGCGGTCTTTTCCCAGGCCGGAAGCCTGTCGATCGGCGATTTGCAGAAGGCTTTTCGGGAAGCGGATGCAGGATGGCTGATTGCATCGGCATTGTCGAGTTTAGGATTTATTGTATTTGAAGGAGAGGCACTGCTGTCCATCCTTCGCAATCTTGGATATAAGAGGAAGCACAGGGAAGGATTCCTGTATGCAGCCGGGGATGTATATTTTTCGGCGATGACACCTTCCGCTTCCGGAGGTCAGCCGGCCAGTGCGTATTTCATGATGAAAAACAATATTCCGGGTTCCGTGGTAACTGCGACGTTACTGTTGAATCTGGTAATGTATACGGCAGGCATTCTGACGGTGGGCGCGTTTTGTATTATAGTGGCGCCGGATGCATTTTTGCATTTTCATCTTATATCACGTATATTAATAATTGCGGGATATCTGGTTCTGGCTTTATTGGCGGTTGTCTTTGTACTGCTGCTGGTCAGGCAGTCGATGCTGGAGACGATCTGCATCCGGCTGTACCGGACCCTGCATAAGCTTCATCTGATGCGACATCCGGAGAAACGGATCGCAAGGCTGGAGCGTTATATGGAGGAGTATGCCGATTGTGTTGCCCAGATGGGAGGCAATAAGAAGATATTTCTTCAATGTTACCTGTGGAATCTTGCGCAGAGAGTTTCGCAGATAACGGTATCGGTTTTTATGTATTTAGCCACGGGGGGAGCGGCAAAGAATGCGTTTGCACTGTGGGTAACCCAGGCGCTGGTATCCATCGGATCGAACTGTGTTCCTATTCCGGGAGGAATGGGGGTTGCAGATTATCTTATGATCGATGGTTTCCGGACCCGGATGTCACATGTAGCTGCTACACAGCTGGAACTTTTAAGCCGAAGCATGGCTTTTTATGTTAGTGTTCTGGTCAGTGGGCTCACAGTATTGATTGGATATTTCGTATATAAGAAACGTCCTAAAAAGGAACAGTAAAATGATTGGTTTTTTTAACTATACAGTTTGGCTTACTTATTTATCATTATTATCAGCAGTGATGGGAATTCTTGTTTCCCTTCACGGAGGCGGACATCCGTACTGGGGAATCTTCTTTTTGATGTTCTCGGGATTTTGTGATGCCTTCGACGGGCGAGTGGCTCGTTCGAAGAAGAACCGTACCGAGATCGAGAAGGGATTTGGAATTCAGATCGATTCCCTGTCAGATCTGGTGGCCTTTGGTGTATTGCCGGCCTGTATTGGTGAGGCAATGGGACAGAGCGGCCCGGGAATTGCCGGTGTAACCCGCCTGAGATTCCATGGGAATAACCTGATCTGGGTATCGGCTCTGATGCTGGCCGTTATGATGTGGTATTGTCTTGCGGCTTTGATTCGATTGGCTTATTTTAACGTGATGGAGGAAGAGAGACAGAAGACGGAAGGCGGATGTCGTAAGACATACGAGGGACTTCCGGTAACCTCATCTGCACTGATCTTCCCGACCATTCTGCTTCTGCAGTATGTCACGACGTTCGATATAACAATTTTGTACTTTATAGCTTTGATTGTAACGGGATTTCTATTCTTGTCGAAGATTAGAATCTGTAAGCCTGGACTTCGCGGCATCCTGATCATGGTGCTCATTGGAATGGCAGAAGGTGTTCTTTTGCTTTTAGGCATGATTTTAGTTAAGCACGTACATCTGTAATGATTAGGAGTAACCATGGCTTCAGGCATTGAATTTTTATATGAAACGATTCCGGGGCGAATGATTCTTAAGGTTTTGACGGCAAGAGGAATATCAAAAGCCGCCGGAAGATTTTTGGATAGTTCTGCCTCCCGCTTTTTGATCCGGCCGTTCGTCAAGCATAATGGCATTGATTTAGAGGAATGTGAATCCTCAGAATTTCGTTGTTTTAACGACTGCTTTACCAGAAGATTGAAAAGGGAACTGCGACCGGTTGACCGGCAGCCCTCCCATCTGATCTCCCCGTGTGACGGGTTGCTTCGGGTATGGAAGATTCAGGAAGATACGGTTCTCCCGATCAAGGAAAGCGCGTATCGTATCTCGGATCTGTTCGAATCCAAGGAAAAGGCAGACCTCTTTCGGGACGGTTACTGCCTGGTCTTTCGTCTCTGTGTGAACCATTATCACAGATACTGTTATATTGATGACGGGAAAAAGGGCGAGAATGTCTTTATCCCGGGTAAGCTCCACACCGTTCGTCCGATTGCTCTGCGTTCGGTTCCGGTCTTCACCGAGAACTGCAGAGAGTACACCCTGATGGATACCGAGAACTTCGGCACGGTGGCACAGATTGAAGTGGGCGCAATGCTGGTAGGTAAGATTGCCAATCTTCACGGCAGCGGACATATGACCCGCGGAGAGGAAAAGGGGCGCTTCCTGTACGGAGGTTCCACCATCGTCGTATTACTGCAGAAGGATGCAGTAAAGCTTCGGGACGATTTATGGGAAATGATCGCAAAGGAAGAAGAGGTTCCGGTCAAGATGGGCGAATGCATTGGAATCGCACCGGAAGAATAAGAAATGTCTCACTGTAAGGACAGGCAAAGGTGGCACGACCGCTATTGCCTGTCCTTTTTTCTTTTTACAGTTCCTTTTGTCCTCTTAACGTGCTAGAATGGTACAAACACTTTTGTAGTTTAATGCAATAACGCGACATCACAAGAAAGGAACAATATGACAGCATCTGTAATTGTTATTATGGCTACGATCGTAGCGTATTTGATCGTGGTTCTCCTGATTGGCTTTCAATTCGCCAAGGTCAGTGGTGACTCCACCTCGGACTTCTATCTCGGTGGACGTAAGCTGGGCCCTTTTGTGACAGCCATGAGTGCCGAGGCTTCGGATATGTCGAGCTACCTTCTGATGGGACTGCCGGGGCTTGCCTATCTGTCTGGTCTTGCGGACGTAGGATGGACGGTCATTGGGCTTGCGGTGGGAACCTATCTGAACTGGCTGCTTACAGCACGACGTCTCCGTCGCTATACGGAGTTGATCGGAGCCTATACCCTGCCGCAGTTTTTCTCGAAGCGCTATCATGATGAAAGGAAGATTTTAAGTACCATTGCAGCGGTGGTGATCATCATCTTTTTTATTCCGTATACCGCATCCGGTTTTGCAGCCTGTGGCAAACTCTTCCACGCACTGTTCGGAATCGATTACACCGTGGCCATGGTGGTATCGGCGGTCGTCATCGTAGGCTATACCGCATCCGGTGGTTTCCTTGCAGCATCTACGACGGATTTTCTCCAGAGTATCATCATGACCTTTGCCATCTTTTTCGTTCTCATCTACTCTACCTATCAGGCAGGCGGTGTAGCGGCCGTAATCGACAATGCAAAGGCGCTTCCGGGGTATCTGGAACTGAATCAGACCTATCTGGCGGACAGCCACAGCAGCGCACCTTATACCGCCCTCTCCGTCCTGTCCACCCTGGCATGGGGGCTGGGATATTTTGGGATGCCGCATATCCTTCTTCGCTTTATGGCGATTGAAGATGCGAAGAAGCTTAAGATCTCAAGACGGGTGGCCTCTGTCTGGGCTTTTGTGGCTATGATGGTTGCCGTAGGAATCGGCGTGGTGGGAAAAGCGTTGAGTGCGGCGCAGAAGGTGGAGGAACTCAGTGGAAGTCAGACTGAGACCATCATCGTAAAAATTGCGGATATGCTTTCAAAGAACGGCCTTCTGACCGCTGTTGTGGCAGGACTGATTCTGGCAGGAATTCTGGCAAGCACCATGTCGACGTCCGATTCCCAATTACTTGCGGCATCTTCAAGTGTGACAACGGACATCCTGCAGGAGGCCCTCCATCTTAAGGTATCGAAGAAGACAGGAATCATCGTGGCGCGAACCTCCGTCATTATCATTGCAATTCTGGCTGTGATACTGGCAAGAGATCCGGATGCGTCGATCTTTGGTATTGTGTCCTTCGCCTGGGCGGGATTCGGAGCAGGATTTGGCCCTCTTGTCATCTGCTCCCTTTACTGGAAGCGGACGACGAAGACAGGAGCTATTGCAGGCATGATCGGAGGCGGAGCCACTATCTTCATCTGGAAGTACCTTGTGAAGCCTCTCGGCGGCGTATGGGGCATATACGAGCTTCTGCCGGCCTTTCTGGTAAGCCTGTGTCTGATTATAGTTGTAAGTCTGTGCACGAAGGCACCATCGGAAGAGATCGTGAAGGAATTTGAACGTGTAGAAGGAAAATAATAAAAGAAGCCATCGAACCGATGACTTCTAAAGAGTAGTTCCTAGGGGAATCGAACCCCTGTTTCCGCCGTGAGAGGGCGGCGTCTTAACCGCTTGACCAAGGAACCATGTTTTGTTTGTGTTATCCGCGACAACGAAATAGATATTACCATAGGATTTAAAAGTGCGCAAGCCTTTTTTGAAATTTTTTCGAAAAATTTTTCAGACCCTGATTTTTATTAGGAAACAACCGGAGAAAAATAGATTTTTTTGTGTTACATTAATAGAAACAGGAGGTGAGCAATATGAAAAAATTTCGGACTATTGCACTGACCATGGCTGTTTTGGCCGGTGCTTCGAGTATACATCCCGCTCAGGCGCAGGCAGCGCTGACCTTTCCGGAGGCCTACCCTGCACTTTCGGAGTACGCGACGGGGACAGAGAAATGTCAGGCTCTTAACACCATGTTCCCCGGAACGAGGAGTCAGGGCGTTTATTCCGGATGCTGGGCTTTTTCTTCCATGGGAGCGGCAGAATTCAATGCAGTCAAGAAGGGCTATGCAGATCCGTCCATCGACCTGAGTGAGACACAGACCATCTACAATTTGCTGAAGGCCTCCAAAGACCCGCTGGGGCTGATGAATGACTCCAGGCGTCTTACCTGGGATGGAAGCTTCGATATCCAGGGGGCGAATCTGGATGCTGCCTTCCGGGCAATGGCACAGTCCAGCAGTTTTATGACAGAGAAAAAGCTTCCCTACGAGAAGATGGAGCGTGTCTTTACATCCAAGGCAAAGCGGAATTTCCTTTCGGGAACTTCGAACCTTCGTCTGAAGGACTGCGGTATTGTGCCGCTGGAGAAGAGCCTTGACCGGAATAAGAAGATCATTAAGAAGATGATTACGAAGTATGGTGCGGCCTGCATCAATGTGGATTCGGTGGATCAGTTCGAATATATCCGGTATCTGAAGGGCGGAGCAAGCTATTACGTACCGAAGATGAAGGATTATGACCATGCGGTTATGATCATAGGATGGGACGATCATTACGGCCGGGGGAAATTCAGTAAAAGAGCCCCGGGCAACGGTGCCTGGCTGGTTCGAAACAGCTGGAACATAAACGGAACGGACTTTAACTTCTATGACTATTTCTGGTTGTCCTACTATGATCACAGCTATCGTAACCATGTCTACACCGATAATGCCTGCTATGTGGAAGTGACGAATGAGAATCTGGGGGACAGGATCTACCAGTACGATGGCGGCTGCGGCGGAGGCTATGAGGTAGCCTACCCGAAGGTTGCAAATTCCTTTGTGGCACAACAGGATGAAACGCTGCGTTCTGTTATGATCGAAAGCAGCGGAGCCGGAACCTTGATGATATACGGTGGAGACGTTACGAAAAAGGATCCGACGAGAGGAACGCTCCTTGGCATGCAGAAACTATCGAAGCACTGGGGCGTTGGATATCATAATGTTGCGTTAAAGAATCCGATCCAACTTAAGGCAGGCGAGCGTTTTACGGTGGTCGTAGCCGGAGAACCGGGGGTAACCATCGAAAGTTCCTATGACTATCTTCAGACGTCCAATAATGTAAATTTCAAAGAGCGCGTCAAGAGTAAACCGGGTGAGTCCTACTACTGCACCGCCTGGGTGGATGAGAAGGGACGACAGTGGCAGGACACTGCGGACAGTAAGATGGGAAATCTTCGGATTAAGGCCTGCACCGGAGCGGATACAGTGACCGAGTCCAGCCTGGAACAGGTGCAAAGGAAGCAACAGGAGGGAATCGCCACCTATCTCCCACCGACACCGAAGGTGAGCGCAGGCTACCAGAAAGAACGGAGCCGAAACAGTGCCAAGGTGACCTGGCAGCAGGATGAGACAGCGAAGGAATACAGCCTGACCTGTTACAATGTCTGTCGCAAGATTAAGGGGGAAAAGGCAAAGACCATCGGCAAAGCAACCGTGGATGAAACAGGAACCGTCACATATTATGATGATAAGATTCCAACAGCAAAAGGGAAAAAGGTAACCTACTGGATCCGGGCAGTCGCCGGTGAGCAGACATCGGGAAAGTCCGGAGCCGTAACGGTTACGGTCAAATAATCTCTCCCGGAGATTCGGAGATTAGGATAAAATAAAAGCCGCCCAATCGGGCGGCTTTAAGAGGGGGAGTATGAAAATTTTAAAAGGGCCAAAGGTTTTGCTACCTTTGATGGTTATACTATACTGTGAGAATGTGAACAGATTGTGAAGAGAGAATAAAGAAAAAATAAACAGTGAGGAAAAGGAGTGTAACATGGAACAGTGGGAAAAGAGAGAAGAAGGTATGCCGCAGGATCCGTCGATCTTCCTGTGGGCGGTGACAGCATTGGATGTTATATCGGTGGCGATGTATCTGGTGAATCGGCAACTGGGGATTCCCTTTTTATTTGCAATCCGGGCAGCGCTGCTGGCCGTTGATTATGTGCGGGCAAAAAGGCGTGGAGAGGCGCCGACGGGGATTTTCTGGTTTATCTTCAGTCTCCTCTTCATCGATGCCCTGTATGCCTTCCTCTATTTCAGGAAGGGGAATAAAAAATATTTGGCGATTGTCGTACTGATGTTTGTTCCTCAGTTCATTTATTTTGTGCTGGGGGTTGGAAGAACGGTACTGAGCATACAGCAGCTTTCCGGATTGCAGTAGGAAGGCGGTTTGACAAGCCATAGCCAAAGTAATAAGATGGTGGAGGTGTTTAATACACAATAATACATAAATGTGTATTACAAAAGGAGGAGACATATGCTTTCACTATCTATTCACGGGAAAGAACTATCCATTCCACTGATTCAGGGGGGAATGGGCGTTGGTGTTTCCCTGGAACGTCTTGCAGGAAGTGTCGCAAGAGAAGGCGGCATGGGATGCATCAGTACAGCAGACTGCGGCTATCGCGAGGAGAACTTTGCGACGGATCCGGAGGGGGCGAATCTCAAGGCGTTGACAGAAGAAATTGAACAGGCCAGGGCGATATCCAAAGGAAAAGGCATGATCGCCATCAATGCAATGGTTGCAACCCGTCAGTTTGAACAGGCGGTAAGGACAGCTGTTAAGGCGGGGATCGATGCTGTAATATCCGGTGCAGGCCTGCCACTGGATCTGCCGGGACTTGTGCCAAAAGGGGCAGCTTTGATTGCGCCCATCGTGTCCAGCGGAAGAGCCATTCGCCTGATCTGCAAAACATGGTGGAAAAAGGCGCAGAGACTGCCGGATTTTGTTGTGCTGGAAGGCCCGAAGGCCGGAGGCCATTTGGGATTTAAGGAGTCGGAACTGCTCCAGAATACCTGCCGGAATGTGCTGGATATTTTATCTGATGTGAAAAAGGAGCTACAGCCTTTCGAAGAGGCGGCAAAGCGCAGGATTCCCGTCTGTGTCGCCGGAGGAATCTGGGATCGGGCGGATGTTACCAGGGCAAAAGAGGCCGGCGCGGATGGCGTCCAGATGGCGACACGGTTCATCGCAACCGAAGAATGCGACGCATCCCAGGGGTATAAGGATGTCCTGTTGTCTGCGAGTCGCAAGGAACTGAAGATTATTCACAGCCCGGTGGGTATGCCGGGACGGGCAGTTGTCACGCCGATGCTTCGGCGGCTTGAGACGGAAGGAAGGATACCGCCCCTTCGCTGCAGTCGCTGTATTAAGACCTGTCAGGTCAATGAGGTGGCGTATTGCATCACCCACGCGCTCATAGAGGCGGTAAAGGGAAACCGGGAAGAGGGACTGTTCTTCTGCGGTTCGAACGTTGACCGGCTCACGGAGATGAGTACGGTTCACGAGGTGGTAACAGATCTGTTCTGACATAAGAATGTATAAGAATCAAGCAGGAACGTGGGAGCGGCGAAAGGCAGCTCTCACGTTTTCTTGTATAACAACGAGCCAAGGTCCCATCTGCAAGCTTGCTTGCAAGGGGGACTTAGGCGTGGGCTCTATGCAGCGCAGCAGGCTGTTTTACACGCTGATCCGGCGCAGTGAAAGACTCCGTTCTGTCCTTATAAAAAGGCTGTAAATTCCCTTGTGAGACATAAGGGAAATATGTTACACTCATGAAGCTAAAGGGGCAGAAAGGAAAGTAAGACGTGAAGGCTGATTTGTTAGGAATCAAAAAAATATTGCGGGATTATCCCATTGAAGAAGAACGGATGGATGAATTTTATCAATCCAAGTTCTCGCAGTTTGCCATCGTAAGTTATGGAACCGCTATTTTGACGGTGTTCGCAAACTTTATGTATTTTTTTACCGATTGTCAGATCTTTGGAAGATTCGCATACGAGACGTTACTGCCAAGACTGTCCATCTTATTGCCGCTGGCTCTGGTACTGCTGCTGCCGGTGTTTACGAGGGATTATCATACACTGACAAGTTCTTTGTATCTGATTCCCCATGCGGCCATGTGGTCCACGGTCTGGGCCATCTACTATCTGCCGAACCGGGATTTTGCAAGGGAAGGATTTATTATCATGCAGTTTTCCTTCCTGGCCATTGGAATGGCAGCTCCCATTAAGACCCATATTGAGCTGCACTCTCTGTATATCGTGGATATTATTCTGTCCAATGCACTGCTCCACTATAAGACCTTCTGGATGATGTTGACCTTAAGTGTGCCGGTGTATATCGGAATCTGTATTGTTCTGTTTTTCATTGAACTGGTGAGCCGCAAGTTGTGGGTGACCGAGCAAAAGCTGGATAATAAATCCAAGCGGGACAACCTGACACAGATTTATAACCGGAATATGTTAAACGACCTGGTCTACCCGGGAACCTATCAGTTCCGCTGGGAGGATGAGACCTGGTGTCTGATGTTTGATATTGACCATTTCAAGAAAGTGAACGATGTCTACGGTCATGAAATCGGGGACGAGGTTCTTAAGATGTGTGTGGAGAACGTTCACTCCATGATCCGCAAGTCGGACTATTTTATCCGGTACGGAGGCGAGGAATTTGTGATCTTTCTGATTCGTACCAACCGGGAACAGGTCATGAACATCGCGGAGCGTATCCGCCGGGGTGTGGAGGAATCCAAGAACGGCATCACCCATGTGACTATATCGGTGGGCTTTGCGCCTTATAAGGATGACTACATGGAAGCTATCAAACATGCGGATCAGGCCCTGTTCTTTGTAAAGGAAAACGGCAGAAATGCCGTAGGTGACTACGAGGTTCTCTGTCAGAGAGGCGTGGTCGGAGATGACGAAGTTGTGGAGCCGTTAGAACCAGTGTAGGAAGTTAGTTAGAAATGAATATTTTTGATATTGTAGGACCGGTTATGGTAGGTCCATCCAGTTCCCATACAGCAGGCGCAGTTAAAATTGGAAATGCCTGCAGGAAGTTACTGGGAGAAGAAATAAAAACAGCAGAGATCTATCTTCACGGATCTTTTGCAGCAACAGGAAAGGGTCATGGAACCGACCGTGCTCTGGTGGCAGGGCTCCTTGGACTTTCCGTGGACGATGAAAGAATCCCGGACAGTTTTGCCTGGGCGAAAGAAAAAGGACTGGAATTTCATTTTCACACCATTTCTCTGGGAGAGGATGCTCATCCGAATTCAGCAAAAATCGTTATGTGCGGTGTCAGCGGAAAAACAATGGAGGCGGTGGGAGCTTCCCTGGGCGGAGGCCGGATTGTCATCGATGAGATTGACGGACATCGGGTGAACTTCAGCGGAGAATTCCCGACGGTAATCATTCATAATCTCGATCAGCCGGGACATGTGGCAGAGGTGACATCGATGCTGCAGCACAAGTCTATTAATATCGCGACCATGCAGTTGTATCGCACCGGCCGTGGCGGTCATGCCATCATGGTGATTGAATGTGACCAGGAGGTTCCGGCGAATTCGCTGGAGTGGCTTGCAAAGCTTGAAGGTGTAGAGAAGGTGGGCTACTATAGCCCGAAGTAAGAGAAGGAGACAGGATGTACACGTCGTTAGAAGATATCATCGCGCAGTGTAAGAAGACTTCCCTGCCGTTCTGGAAGGTCGTACAGCTTGAGGACTGTCAGGAGTCGGATATAACAGAGGAAGCATCGTTTGAGAAAATGAAGAGCATCTATCAGGCGATGAAGGAAAGCGATGAGAACTATGATGCAACCCTTCGCTCCGCCAGCGGAATGGTGGGAACGGATGCTGAGAAATTGCGGCAGTATCAGGCGAATAACCGGATGTTCTGCGGTGGGTTTTCGTCCAAGGTCATGGTAAGAGCCCTTCGGGTGGCAGAATCCAATGCCTGCATGAGAAGAATCGTTGCAGCACCAACGGCAGGTTCCTGCGGTGTTATGCCGGCTGTGCTGATTACGGTACAGGAGGCAAGAGGATTAAGTGATGACGAGATGACGCGGGCTCTGTATGTAGCGTCCGGTATCGGCGGTGTCATTGCGGCACGGGCAAGTCTTGCCGGAGCAGAAGGCGGTTGTCAGGCAGAGATCGGATCAGCATCCGCGATGGCAGCAGGCGCTGCGGTCTATCTGTCAGGCGGTGATGAAACAGCAATGGCGTCAGCCTGTGCCATTGCCCTGTCCAATCTGATGGGACTTGTCTGCGATCCGGTGGCGGGACTGGTAGAGGTACCATGCGTTAAGCGAAATGTTATCGGTGCTATGAATGCGATCTCTTCTGCAGACCTTGCACTTGCGGGAATCTTAAGTCGTATTCCGCCGGACGAGGTCATTGACGCGATGAAGAGTGTGGGACATATGATGGCGCCACAGCTGAGGGAGACCGGCCAGGGAGGACTGGCTGCCACACCGACCGGACAACGGTTGGCACAGGAGCTGATGGAAAATGAATAAATAGACCGTCTATTTATAAAAATCGAGTTTCAAGGAATCAACGCATCTTCAAGATAAAGCTTGTTATTCTGCCTAGTTAGGAATATGTTCGGAATAACGGCTATATAACAGTTATAGCAACTATGGAGGCATGACATGTAGCTTGCTGGAGATTTCACCGGGATTAGCTTCTAGTGACGATTTCCGGTGAAAAATCTTGATTGCTGGGGAGTTCAGAGCATACATTCAGCTGAGAATTTCACCGGAAATAGCTTCTAGTGGTGAAATCCGGTGAAAAAACTTGAACGCTGGGGAGTTCAGGGCATACATCCAGGTGAGAATTTCACCGGAAATAGCTTCTAGTGCTGAAATTTGGTGAAAAATCTTAATCGCTGGATGGACCAGAGCTTGCATCTTGCTGGGGATTTCACCGGAAATAGCCTCTGGAGCTGAAATCCGGTGAAAAATCTTGATTGCTGG
>FMTN01000065.1 GCA_900100095.1 Lachnospiraceae bacterium C10 | reverse complement strand
CTGAAATCCGGTGAAAAATCTTGATTGCTGGGAAGTTCAGAGCATACATCCTGCTGAGGATTTCACCGGAAATAGCTTCTAGTGCTGAAATTTGGTGAAAAATCTTAATCGCTGAGCGGTTCTTGGCTTGCGCTTGCGGCCTTCTAATGTTGGCAACCACTACGAAATATGGCCTTCCTCATAAACAATCGAGTAGGCTGACTCCTACTCGATTTCAACTCTGTTTCACACCTCAAGGCAAAGCCTTTCGGTGTGAAACAGTCGCCTAAGTCCCCCTCTCAAGCGAGCTTGCAGGTGGTACTTAGGCTCGTTGTCATACAAAAAATCCCGGTTCCCGTTACACCGCCAGGTGTACCTCCCAAGGAACCGGGATTTTTTATTTTCACCTGACAAGTTAATATCTTGCATGTTAACGAAGAAAACGTCTGTTGAAGCCCCCACCTTCCTTACGTATAATCAGTTTAAGGGTTATAGAAAAAGAAAAGGAGGATTTCTATGGATACGAAAGCAATGTACAAATTGTCCTATGGCCTATTTGTTTGTACGACGGTGAATCAGGAGAAACGTAACGGATGCATTATCAACACAGCGATTCAGGTGGCTTCCGAGCCAAATCAGATTTCCATCGCCATCAACAAGGCGAATCTGACCCATGACATGGTTCTGGCATCCGGTAAGTGTAATGTATCGGTTCTCTCAACAGAAGCCAGCTTTGATATTTTTCAACATTTTGGCTTCCAATCCGGTCGGGATGTGGATAAGTTCGGTACTTTTGATAAAAACTCTTATGCAATAGCAGGAAATGGAATTCCTTACATTACCTCCGGGACAAATGCCTACTTCTCACTAGAGGTAAAACAGACCGTGGATCTCGGGTCACATACACTGTTTATCTGTCAGCCAACTGTTATGGAAGTATTATCCGACACACAGTCTTGCACCTATGAATATTATCAGAATAATATCAAGCCAAAGCCTGAGGCGGTAGGCACAACCCCATCCGGCCAGACCATCTGGAGATGTCGGATCTGCGGATATGAATATGTCGGAGAAGAACTGCCAGATGACTTTATCTGCCCGATTTGCAAGCATCCGAAGGAAGACTTTGAAAAAATAACAACGTAGTGCATACGTCGAGATTCTTGGAATCAATCGCTTTGAAAACGATTGCTATCGTTTTCATGGGTTTGCTTCGGTGATTCTCAACGTTATCTAAAATTTCTAAACTTTTCAAAACATTTAAAAGCCGGTGCACTTGCGCACCGGCTTATTCTTCAGATTTTTGTCGTCTCCTGCAAGACTTGTTCCACGAGCTCTTTAGAATACTTTTGGGATATTTGCTCTTCGCTAAGACCGAGGTCTAACATGTTGCGAATCGCACGCAGGTCACCTTCCTTGATTCCATTTTCTCGGCCTTCTGCGATTCCAGCTTCTCGGCCCTCCTCAATTCCAGCTTCTCGACCTTCTGCAATTCCAGCTTTCCGGCCCTCCTCGATTCCAGCTTCCCAGCCTTCTTCGCGAAGTCCCTTTTCATAAATCTCTTGATTAAATCCGGATAGCA
>FMTN01000028.1 GCA_900100095.1 Lachnospiraceae bacterium C10 | reverse complement strand
TCTTGCTATTCTCCCCTCTCATCGACTCTCCTCCTTTTCATGTGCAACATATTCTACATCTTTCAACTTACACCTACCTTCTTTTACATACAATATCCTTTTTTTTACAAATCTCCCCATCCAAGGATTTCTTACTATTTCCCACGCTTCGCGAGCTCAACTGGCGCACCCCTTCAAGTCTCGCTCGCGAGACTTGGCGCGAGATTTGCGTCAGCGTAGCTGACATATTTCATATGCAAATCTCTGCGCATCCTCGCGGAGCGTTTATCTCAGTCGGAGATTGTAACCCCGACTGAGATAAAAAAGCTCCGAACCCTCAGGTTCGAAGCTTTGCATTTCATTATTCTATCTATTAGTGCTTTGGAATCAGCTTCTCCACACCGCCCATATATGGACGAAGTGCCTCCGGAATGTTCACAGATCCGTCAGCGTTCAGATTATTCTCCAGGAATGCGATCAGCATACGAGGAGGTGCTACAACGGTGTTGTTTAAGGTATTTGCAAAATACTTGTTACCGTCTGCGCCCTTAACGCGAATACCAAGGCGACGAGCCTGTGCGTCACCTAAGTTAGAGCAGGATCCAACCTCAAAGTACTTCTTCTGACGTGGGCTCCATGCCTCAACATCACAGCTCTTGACCTTAAGATCAGCAAGGTCACCGGAGCAGCACTCTAAGGTACGAACCGGAATATCCAGGCTGCGGAACAGCTCAACGGTGTACTGCCACATCTTATTGTACCAGTCCCATGCTTCCTCAGGCTTACATACAACGATCATTTCCTGCTTCTCGAACTGGTGGATTCGATATACACCACGCTCCTCAATACCGTGCGCACCCTTCTCCTTACGGAAACATGGAGAATAGGATGTCATGGTGTACGGAAGCTTCTCCTCTTCATTCAGAGTATCCTTAAATTTACCGATCATGGAATGCTCGGATGTTCCGATCAGGTAGAGATCCTCCCCCTCAATCTTATACATCATGGCATCCATCTCTTCAAAACTCATAACACCATCTACAACAGAAGAACGGATCATGAAAGGTGGAATACAATAGGTGAATCCCTTATTAATCATAAAATCTCTTGCATAGGCTGTACATGCAGAATGAAGGCGTGCAATATCTCCCATAAGGTAGTAGAATCCATTACCTGCCACCTTACCGGCTGCATCCAGATCGATTCCATCGAAACGATCCATAATCTCTGTATGGTACGGAACTTCAAAATCCGGTACCACCGGCTCACCATACTTTTCATTCTCCACATTGCAGGAATCGTCCGGTCCGATTGGAACAGATGCGTCGATGATGTTTGGAATCATCATCATATCTTCCTTAACCTTAGCGCTATATTCCCGCTCCAGCTCCTCGAGCTCTGCAAGACGGGCTGCATTGGCAGTTACCTGCTCCTTGACCTTATTGGCCTCGTCCTTCTTGCCTTCCTTCATGAGAGCGCCGATCTCCTTCGACAGCTTGTTACGAGATGCACGAAGGTCATCTGCCTCCTGCTGGGTAGCACGAGCCTTCTTATCATACTCGATTACTTCATCCACTAATGGAAGCTTGTGCTCCTGGAACTTCTTCTTGATGTTCTCTTTTACTACATCCGGGTTCTCTCGTAAAAACTTAATATCGATCATAACGTCCTCCTGATGATCCTTTGTCGTTAAAATAGCGACAGGCCAAAACAGCCCATCGCTATCTATTGTATGACTTATTCCTCTATCTGGCAAGAAATACCTTGTATTACCGCATTAAAAAAACTTTGCCGGAAGTGGATACTTATCTGTCAATCCCTTGATGATGGCCTGTGCCTTTGCAACGCCGGCCTCTCCTTCCTTGATCACGGTAGCAATTGCCTCTGCCACCTGATCGAAGTCCTCTGCCACAAGGCCTCTTGATGTAGCTGCCGGTGTTCCCAGGCGGATACCGGAAGTTACAAACGGGCTCTTCGGATCGTTTGGAACCGTGTTCTTATTCGCTGTGATGTGAGCAGCATCCAAAAGCTTCTCCACTTCCTTACCTGTCAGGCCGCGACGAACCAGATCCACCAGCATAAGATGGTTGTCTGTTCCACCGGAAACAATATCAATATCACGGCTTAAAAGTCCATTGGCAAGAGCCTGTGCGTTATCCACGATATTCTTCGCATAGGTCTTGAATTCAGGGGAAAGGGCTTCCTTGAAGCAGACTGCCTTACCTGCAATCACGTGCATTAAAGGACCACCCTGAATACCAGGGAATACTGCCTTATTGAAGTTGTATTTCTCATTGGCCTCGGCGGTTGCCATAATGATTCCACCACGAGGTCCGCGAAGCGTCTTATGTGTTGTTGTTGTCACGATATCCGCATACGGAACCGGGCTCATATGATATCCACCGGCAACAAGACCTGCGATATGAGCCATATCCACCATAAGAACAGCTCCCACCTCATCTGCGATCTCACGGAACTTCTCAAAATCAATCGTACGGGCATAGGCAGAAGCACCCGCAATGATCATCTTCGGCTTACATTCCTTCGCAATGGAAAGAACATTGTCATAATCAATAAATCCATCATCATTGACACCGTAAGGGACAATATTGAAGTATTTACCGGAGAAGTTGACAGGAGAACCATGTGTCAAATGTCCGCCGTGATCAAGGCTCATACCCATAATAGTATCTCCCGGCTCACATACAGCAAACTGAACTGCCATATTCGCCTGGGCACCGGAATGAGGCTGAACATTGACATATTCACAGCCAAACAATTTCTTCGCCCGCTCTCTTGCAAGATCTTCCACAACGTCTACGATCTCACATCCACCATAATAGCGCTTTCCCGGATAACCTTCCGCATACTTGTTGGTAAGAACCGAACCCATTGCACTCATAACGGCCGGGCTCACCCAGTTCTCAGAAGCAATCAGCTCGATATGCTCTGACTGACGGGAAAATTCGTCAACAATCGCCTGCGCAACTTCTACATCAACCTTCTGGATGTCTTCGATGGAATACATAGATTTCCTCCTGTCAAATATTGTGTATGTCTTTTCTCTTTCGCATTACAGCTATAATGCATCCCACTCATTCTAGCATCTTTCTATAAAAACTGTCTACGACATTTTACAAATCTCCCTCGCAAGCAAGCTTGCGGATGGGACCTTGGCTCGTTGTGATAATCGAGTAGGCTGACTCCTACTCGATCACAACTCTGTTTCACACCTCAAGGCAAAGCCTTTCGGTGTTCTACAGTCGCCAAAGTCCCCCTCGCAAGCAAGCTTGCGGATGGGACCTTGGCTCGTTGTGATACAAAAAAAGACCGGAATCCCAAAGGATTCCGATCCTGAATTTTTGACTAAACAACAATACCCTGATTTTCTTTTGTCGCTCTTGCGGCTCTTGCCTTCTTCTGAGCTGACTTCGGGCCCTGATGCTTTTCATTGATCTTATTCTTGGTCTTCAGATATACACGTGCAATCCACCAGAGTGGGGTTGCGATGAAGACAGAAGAATATGTACCACAGATCACACCGATCAGAAGTGGAAGTGCAAACTCACGGATGGAGGATACACCTAAGATTAAAAGCATTAATACCGTAAGGGCCGTTGTAAAGGATGTACTAAGAGAACGTGTCACTGTCTGTGTAATAGAACGGTTCGCAAGCTCTGCGAGTGTCTCGTTGTTCTTCTTTGACAGGTTATGTAAGTTCTCACGGATACGGTCAAATACAACAATGGTATCATTGATGGAATATCCGATAATGGTCAGGATACAAGCCACGAAAGCTGATCCTACAGAAAGACGTAACAGAGCATATACAGCAAGTGTTACGAGTACATCGTGAATCAATGCTAATACAGCACTTGTACCAAATCTGAAGTCGCGGAAACGAACCCAGATGTAAAGCAGGATAAAGCAAACTGCAACCAGTACTGCAACCAGAGAAGTCCGACGCATCTCACCTGAAATAACGGAACTGATATTCTCAGATGTGATGTCCTTTTCCTTAACGCCAAACTTCTCCTCTAACGCTTTGTTCAAAGACTCACGCTCAGAAAGTGCTAACGCACGTGTCTTAATAATTACAGACTTAGAACCTGTTACCTTCTGGTTCTGGATATTATTATCACCTGTAATCTTTGCAACAACAGGAACAACCTTAGCGTCAATTTCCTTCATGGAATAATCTTCCTTGAAGTTTACGGTTGTAGAAGTTCCGCCTGAGAACTCAAGGGAATAGTTCAAAGCCTTACCATTCTTTGCAGCACCGGCAATCATTCCGATGACACCTGCACCGATTACGATCAGTGAAATTGCGAAGAAGATTGCCTTCTTCTGGATGAACGGGAAGGTCTTGATTTCCCATGTATGTCCATAAATCTTAGCATCCTGACATCCTAAGTTATAGAATGCATTCAGTAAAACTCTTGTAACGAACAGTGCTGTAAACATGGACAGGCAGGTACCAAGTCCAAGTGTAATTGCGAAGCCCTTAACGGTACCGGTTCCGATAACACCAAGAACGACAGCAACGATCAGGGTTGTAATATTACCATCCACGATAGCAGATAAAGCCTTGTGGAATCCGGTATCGATTGCAGTTCTTGTACTCTTGCCCCCTGCGATCTCCTCCTTGATACGGGAGAAGATGATAACATTCGCATCAACCGCCATACCGATACTTAAGATGATACCGGCAATACCAGGTAATGTCAGAGTAATACCGAACACCTGTAAGATTGCAAGGATAAGCTCTGTATAGAAAACCAAAGCAAGGGTTGCCATGCAACCAGGGAAAAGGTATGCCACAATCATAAAGATCATAACCAGTACGATTCCAATTGCTGCTGCCTTAAGAGATGTAGCCAGCGCATTGGATCCAAGGGTTGCACCTACGACCTGAGATCTGATTTCTTTTAATTTCAGATCAAGGCCACCGATACGGATGTAGGATGCAAGATCCTTTGCCTCTTCAATATCCTTATGACCATTGATAACAGCACTTCCGTCTGAAATCTGGTTCTCTACGGAAGGAACCGATACGAATCTTCCATCATAGTAGATACCGATGGTATCATGGTTCTTCTCATAAGCTTCCTTGGTAGCCTCTGCAAATGCCTTGGTACCCTTCTTATCCAGAGAAATGGATACAACCGGCTCCTTGGCCTTTGTTGTCTGATCTTCCTGGTATACAGCCTCGGCACTGGCAACCTGAGAACCATCTAATACAATGGAACCATCCTTCTTTAAGGAATCAATGGTGACCCCTTTTGCTAACACATAGTTGCCGACTTTCTGATCAAACGTATAGTTCTCTTTCTTTCCGTCGGAAGCATAATGCTTGATAAAATACAAATCACCCGGTGTTCCAAGCTCTTCAAGGATCTTATTGGCATCCTTAACACCCGGAATCTCAACCGCAATACGATTATCACCCATCTGATATACACTGGCCTCTGTCGTATTGGACTCATTACCAAGATCATTTTCGATACGCTTCTGCAGCTTCATGATGGTATCCTGAATCTGCTCCTTTGTTGCGTCTCCTTCAATCTGGTAGACGATGGAAGCACCGCCGGCCAGATCAAGGCCAAGCTTCAGTCCGTTCTTGCCATCCTTTAATGTATCGCGAACCACAAGGCTAGCAAAGTAGCCCAAAAGAACCACGATTGCAAGGAACAACGCAAGAACCGCAATTGACTTACCTTTGTTCTTACTCTTCATTTGGTTTACTCTCCGTTTCGTTTTCTTTTTGTATATTTATAACCCCAGCTCATAATCTGTAGGGGATTCTTTTTGTAGCTTATGACTCCTGTGCTTCCTGCGCATCTTTGGCAGCCTGTGCCGCCTTAATCATAATGGCACATTCCACACGCTTCTTCTCTAAGGCACAGCCCACATCATATACGCCACGAACATTACCGGTAAAGTTATAAGCATTTGCTGAACATCCACCGCTACAATAGAACTTCGCGAAACAGCTTCTGCACTTCTCACGGGTATATACATTACATCCCTTGAATTCTGTAACGATATCCTCCCGGTCGATTCCGGTAAATACATTACCAATCTTGAAATCCGGCTTACCAACAAACTGGTGGCATGGGAAAATATCACCATTCGGAATAACGGATACATATTCCGTTCCTGAACCGCAACCGGACAGACGCTTATATACACAAGGGCCACCCTCTAAATCAATCATAAAGTGGAAGAAGGTAAAATCATCCTTCGTCTTATAACGGGCAACCATCTCTTTTGCAAGGATATCATACTGCTCCTCAAGAACCGGAATGTCCTCTGTCTTAAGAGCATAATCCTCCTCCGGCGGAGCAACCACCGGCTCAATGGAAATCTCATGGAATCCAAGATCTGCCATGTGAAGAATATCTTTTGCAAAATCCAGATTGTTACGGGTGTAGGTTCCGCGAACATAGTACTGTTTGCCTGCCTCTTCGCGCATCTTGGCAAACTTCTGATATTTAGGAACGATGGTGTCGTAGGTTGGGCCTCCATCGTGCTTCGGACGCATCATATCATGGATCTCTTTGCGGCCGTCAATGGAAAGAACCACATTGTCCATTTCCTTGTTGGCGAATTCCATGATCTCATCATTCAAGAGAAGTCCGTTGGTTGTAAAGGTGAAACGGAACTTCTTACCTGACTCTTCTTCTCTTGAGCGGCCGTAAGCAACCAGTTCTTTTACCACGTCGAAATTCAGTGTCGGCTCTCCACCGAAGAAATCCACTTCCAGATTCCTGCGGTTGCCGGAAGATGCAATCAGAAAATCCAGTGCCTTCTTACCAACGCTAAGGCTCATCAGTTCTGCCTTCTTACCGAAATATAATCCCTCGTCTGCAAAACAGTATTTGCAGGACAGATTACAAGCATGAGCTACATTCAGGCACATAGCCTTAATAACAGTCGGACGCTTGGTATAATCAATCACTCTACCCTCGTATTCATCCGGAGTGAAAAGTGCACCGTCCTCCTTCAGAGATGTAATCTCATCATACGCCTCACGAATTTCATCCCGTGGAATCTTAGGATACTTCGCTGCAGCATTCTCAATCACTGTGTCTTTTTGCAACTTCTCATACTCTGCAATCATATCGTATGTCACATCGTCCACGACATGAATGGCTCCGGAGTTAACGTCTAAAACAATGTTGTAACCGTTGTTTTTATACTGATGAATCAAATTAATAACCTCATTACTAAAATTATATTCTTAATAACGCACAAATGACCGAACGCTAAGAAGCGTCCGGCCCCCTTTGTGCAATCACTAAGTCAATTACTTTGCGTGCTCGCAGGTCTGGTTACCTACTGTGCAGCTTGTCTTACATGCAGACTGGCAAGATGTCTGGCACTCACCACAGCCGCCCTTCTTAACAGTGTTCTGAAGTCTCTTTGTGTTTAATGTCTGTACGTGTTTCATAATTCGTACTCCTTTCCTCTATGTTTTCTTCTCCTCTTACGAGTTAATATCACAATTGCCATGAAATTATAGCACACTTTACCTTAAATATAAAGATGTTTTTACTTTGTGCTGACCTTCGCCATGTCTACACATGCATCCACAGCCTTGTTGCAAAGGTAAATCGTACGAATGTATGCCTTGCCCAGTTCCTGTGTCCGGCCATGGAATTTATACAGCTGCGCCTTTGTCTTAAGCGAATACTGCATCATAAGATTGGAAACATATTTGTCAAAGCCGTCCTGATCCACCTTGATGCCCTCTGCATCTGCGATGGCAGTGAAAATCAGCTCCGTCTTGACGTTCTCCTTCACCTGCTTCCGGATCTCCTTCTTGAAATCCTCAAGGGTTACATTGTAGGTATTCTTCAGATATGCCTCAAGGCTCTGTCCCTTTGCAAGATTTCTTGCCTCAAACTGGCTCTGATAGTCTTCCATTCTCTCATCAATCAGGCCGGACGGATAAGCTTCCACCTTGCTAATCTCTGTAAGCTTTGCAATCACCTTGCTTCTGATCTCAGATGCCTTGTTGGACGCGTTCTCGCCCTCAAGTCTCTTCTTTGCATAATCCTTGAATTCTTCCAGTGTCTTCACATTGAAGTTGTCATTGAGGAAGTCCTTATCCACATTGGCAAGTGTCACCTTCTTGCAGATGTAATTCACCTTGAATTCAAAGGTCACTCTCTGACCGGCAAGTTCCTTGGAGGAGTAGTTCTCCGGGAAGGTCACCTCAGAGCTTACCGTATCGCCCACTTTCGCACCCACAAGTCCGTCGGTAAAACCGTCAATATAGCCGGTGCTTCCGGATGCTTCCTTATTGCCGGCCACATCAATGGTCTGATCCTTTGCTGTTCCGCCTTCGAATGCCTTGCCATCCTTGATTCCCTTGTAGTCTACATTGACAATGGAATCCTTTTTTACAGTCTTTTGACTTTTGTCCTTCTCAAAGGACTGATCGGATGCCTGCTCGATCAGCTTCTGCATATACTGCTTCACAGCCTTGTCATCTGCTGTGTAATCATTATCCAGTGTGATGGACAGATTCTTGTAATCACCCAGTTTCACATAGTCAGCCGCGTGATAAGTCACTGCTGCCGCCTGCTCTGTCTTCTTTGTGCTCTTATTCTCTGCTTTCTTTCCGCAACCGGCTGCTGAAGTCATCACCATAGCCATTGCAAGAAGCAGGGTCACTGCCTTTTTTTTCATTATGTTACGTCCTTTCTCCTCATTTTTTGGAATAGACTTGTACGATAATAGCACACACCCGCTTTTTCTGCAAACCACCACCTTGCTTTTTACCGTTGTAATATGCTAAAATTTTCCTCGTGCCTGACAACTTTCAGGCGAAATATAACGGAGGAAATCAATTATGTATTTAGCACAAATCCCTACACTCACTATTGTCCTTATTGTGATTGCTGTCATCATGCTCATTGCTACCATTATTCTTGGTATCATCGGCAGAAAAGCCCAGAAGCGTCAGGCCGAGCAGGATGAACAGATCAAGGCATCTGCCCAGCAGGTCACAATGCTCATCATCGATAAGAAGCTTATGAAGATGAAAGATTCCGGTCTTCCGGACAGTGTCATTTCTCAGACACCATGGTATGCCAAGGCTTCCAAGATTCCAATTGTAAAAGCAAAGGTTGGTCCAAAGGTCATGTCCTTCATCTGTGACGGAACCATTTTCGACACCATTCCTGTTCGTAAGGAAGTCAAGGCTATGGTTTCCGGTCTCTACATCAGCTCCGTACGCGGTATGCGCGGCAAGCTTGAAGTCCCTGAGAAGAAGAAGGGAATCCGAGGCTGGTTACAGCGCAAGATGGAACAGTCCAGAGCTGACCGTGGTTATAAGTAAAATAAAACCTGTCCCGACGAATTGATCGGGGCAGGTTTTTTATTATCTATTTCTACTCGAAACTGCATTTCCAGTGCAGTTCATTGACACTGACAAGTTCTCCTCCGGAGAAAAGATCATAAGCGATATCGATCACAAGTTCCTTTTCCGTCTTCTGAACCGTAAGCACTTTCGTATCGGATGTAAACTGAAACACACCGTACGGCGTATGGTAGGAAAAACCATTCTGTTCACCGGCAGAAAATACCATCTTGGATGAGACAGCACCTTCCCTTTTTACGGTTACCGTATCCCCCTTGATGGTGACACGGTTTTTGATTCCTTTTCCTTCCACGTCCTCTTCGTACAGGAGATGGCAGGCGTCTTCTTTCTGATAGAACTGCCCGCTCATCGTCTGCTCTGTTTCTGCCCTCTCTGCTTCAATGACTTGAAGGGATTGAAGCTTCACCTGACAAGGAATTCCTAAACTCACACTTCCTCCTGATTCTGTCTGCGAATAACACCACGCACGGACTCAACCTGATTCCGAAGATGGGTGTGCATAATTGCCTTTACTCCAACACTGTCTTTCTCCCGAAGTCCTTCCACGATCTGCTCATGCTCATTCACAAGCTGTAAGAAGTCCGCATCCCCCTTGACGTATTCATAACGATATCGATACATCTGCTCTTTCAAATTACGAATGATATTCTCAAGCTTCGGATTGTTGGCTGCACGGTAGATCACATTATGGAATTCCTCATCCGCCTCAACAATGGCACGCACATCCTTCGTCTTCGCAGCAGATGAAAATGCCGCCATCGCCTCCTTTAAGTCTTCGTAATTCTCTTCCGTCATACGGTTGCAGGCATCGGAAACCGCCAGCTCATCCAGCGCATCCCGAATCTCAAGGACATCCTCCAAGTCCTTCTCCGTCATACGGGCAACCTGAGCACCCTTTCTTGGAATCGTAACCGCAAGTCCTTCCTTCTCCAACATACGGATCGCTTCTCGAATCGGTGTCCGTGATACTCCAAGCTTATTGGCCAGATGGATTTCCATCAGTCTTTCCCCAGGTGCCAGATCCCCTTTTAAAATCGCATCTCGAAGTGTATGAAATACTACATCTCGAAGGGGAAGATATGAATCCATATCCAGCTTTAACTCTTCCATGTCGTTCCTCCCTTTACTTTGTAATATCAGCAATCGTCTTCGTTGCCATAACTGTCTCGCAAAGGCCGCCGGCGCGGACAACCTCAGCCGCCTTCTGGCACTCCTGTGCCGTTCTGTATATTCCAAAAACCGTCGGACCGCTGCCGGTCATCATAGCCCCCAGCGCTCCGTTCTCAAGCATCAGATCCCGGATCTTACCGACCACCGGATACTTTGGCAATGTCACATCCATCAGCACATTGCCCATGTGCTTCGTAAGACCATCAACATCTCCATTCGAAACCGCCTCACAGATAGCCTTCATATCCGGATGGCAAATCGTCTCCTGCTCATCCAGAGCATGGTACACCTCTGCTGTCGACACACCTTCCGGTGGTTTGGCCACCAGAAGCGGCACATCGGCAAAAGACTTCAGGGGCGACAGTTTCTCACCGATGCCCTCCGCCTGCATGGTTCCGCCCACAACACAGTATGGAACGTCCGCTCCGATTTTAACGGCAAGTTCCTGTAATTCTTCTGTAGTAAGTCCTGCATCTTCCAACCGGTTGATTGCCCGCAAAACAGCGGCCGCATCACTGCTTCCGCCTGCCATGCCTGCCGCTACCGGTATGGACTTTGTCAAATGAATAAAATAGCCGTGTCCGATTCCAAGGCGCTCATTGATGACTCTTGCCGCCCTGGCACATAGATTGTCATCTCCTGCAGAAAGCGGAGTTGCCAGATGAACTCCGCCATAATCAATATCCAGGGAAATATTCGGATCCTTTGTCTTATACACAACGATATCATCATGAATTCCAATGGTCTGCATCACCATGGATACCAGATGATAGCCGTCTTCCCGTCTACCGGTCACATCCAATCCAAGGTTAACCTTGGCATATGCCTTTTCTCTAACCTGTTCCATTGTTATCTGCTCCATATCAACAGAGGAAATCTCCTCTTAGATTTTATACAATGTATTGAAATAAGTGCTGTATACAATACGGATGGTATCATACATGTGAAATTTTTGCAAGTAGACATGTCTAATTTGAGTAAGTTAGCTTGTTCTACAGTCGCCTATTGTTATACAAAAATCAGGAGGACTGCATTGCCACTGGCTTTGCAGTCCTCCTGTTCTCTTAACCGCTACCCTATTTCGCTGCTACTCGGTATCAGCTGCCTGGGCATCCTCTTCTCCGTTCTTCCAACGGTTCATCTTCTCCATGACAGCATCGTATGTCCTGGAGGAAATATCCGGCAGTGACTTTCCCCAGGTCTTCGTCGCCTCTTTATAACCCTTCTGGAAAGCCTCAATCATCTGATCCGCCTTGTCCGGATCCCCGTTCGACAGTGCCTTTGCAAAATCCACAATACGGTCTGAAGTCTGATTCACGCCCCAGTAACCATCCTCAGCGATGTCCTTCTGTGCCTGTGCCTTCGTAGCCGCATCCACGGTAAAATCACCGCTTGCAAGAATGGCCCACATATCATCGGCAGAAGCAATGGTCTTACCCTGACCTTCGATGGTCTTCTGAACAATATCAAACAAACGCAACTTCTGCGCTTCCATATCGCTCTTCATCTGCTGGATAATCGCCGTGCGATCCGTATGCTTATCCGATGTCTTTGTAACGGAATCCCTACCGGCATTGCTCTTGTCATATACCACTGCCTCTTCGGAAAATCCGCCGGACTTGTTCTCCGCCTTCGGGGAGTTATCCACATTCTTCTCTTTCGATGGCGTCACTGCGTTGGTAACACTGTAGGTTGCACTGGTATTGGTAATACTACTCGTCTCCATAATTTCACCTCCATGTTAATACGGTTGACTTCCTTGTCTTTTACATACCTATCCAAGATATATATCGTCTTTTTATACCCTAATCATAACATATGGGGCAAAAAAATTACACCGCTTTTCGCGGTGTAATCCTTTCACACATCCTGTTCCTATTTCTCTTCACCAGAATGCTGTAACAGCTCTTCCAGTTTCCCGTGGGCATGCTCTTCCACGAGCCGCTCGGCTTCTTCCCGAACCTGCTCCTTCTTCGTCTGCATGATAGCTTCGTTCAACGAAAGCATCTTCGCATCCAGCATGGACACGATTCCGGAACATTCTCTTAAATCCCGGCTGATATATTCCGGTGCGTTTCCTTCGAATTTGTAATAAATCTTATGCTCAAGGCTGGCCCAGAAATCCATGGCAATGGTTCGAATCTGAATCTCGACCTTGGTTGCAACCACCTTATCCGAAAGGAAGATCGGAATCGTTACAAGCATATGATAACTCTTATATCCACTTTCCTTCGGATTCTTAATGTAATCCTTAATGGATATCACCGTGATATCCGACTGCTGACCGATCATATCAGCCATGCGGTAAATATCATTGGTAAAGGAACATACAATGCGAAGCCCTGCAATATCATTGCAATAGGTCACCATGTTCTCAATGTTATCTGCATAACCGTAGCGATGAAGCTTCTTGATAATACTCTCCGGCTTCTTCACACGTGTCTTGACATATTCAATTGGATTATATTGATGTGTATGCTGGAATTCATCATTAAGAATCTCTATCTTGGTAGAAATCTCCTTAATGGCTGAATTATACAGAAGCATTGCCGAATTCCATGCATCTACTTCTCTCCCCTGCATCTGACGAATAAACTCGACCTGATCCATTCTTACTACCTGTTACTTTCTTGTTCTGTTACGAATCTGCTCGCACCATACCATATTAGCATATTTTCACAAGAAATGCTCTAAATATCTTGTGGCTTCATAGATTTTTCACAATTTACCAATCTTCTTCCAGCACTTCAATCTCGAGATAATCAAACGGAAGTTCTTCAATAAAACTGTCGCCTGTAAATCGCGCCTTACTGTGAAGCTTGAATTCCTTAATGGTTGATTCAAGCCAGATCGGAACCGGCAGATCCAGCTGATGACAGGCATACTCCAAGCCTGCGAACACCTTGTGGGTTCTGCTGTCCTGCTCATAATCTTCATATGTTACGTCCGAAAGGATGTGACCATCTTTCATTTCTTTAAACCAGATTCGCATGTCCTAAATCCTTTCGTCTCTGCCGGTTAGCTTCATACATTAAAATTCCGGCTGCCATGGCCGCATTGAGAGACTCCAGCTGCCCTCCCATAGGAATGCGAAGAAGGTCATCCGCATAATCTGTCAGTTCGCGGCTGAGTCCGTTTCCTTCATTCCCGATCATAAAGCCACTCGGCCCGGTATATGCAAAGCCGTCATGATACTGTTTTCCTTCAAGGTGAGCGGCATAAAGTCTTACGCCCTCTCCCTTGATGCTACGGATCATCTCCGGCAGATCTTCCGCCACCAGAAACGGCATCCGGTAAATACTGCCCATCGTAGACCTTACCACCTTTGGAGAAAACAGATCCACCGTTCCCCTGCTCATAATAATTCCACTGACTCCGGCACCCTCCGCGGTACGAAAGATGGTACCAAGGTTTCCCGGATCCTGGATATCCTCAAGGATCATAAGAAGCGGGGCGTCTGTCATCAGATCCTTCAACTGATAGGAGGGCTGCTCAATGACAGCCAAAACCCCCTGGGGATGCTCTGTATCGCTCATCTCAGCGAATACATCCTCCGTAACCACTTCAAGGATTCCCTTTTCCTTCGCCATTTCCATAACGGCTCCCAGCTTTTCCTGCATACGGGAATGGGCACGGTTCACCGCCTCCTGCTTCTGATAGGTGTCACAGACATAAAGTTCCCGTAGCAAGGAAAACGGGGTCTCGGAGATGATCCGTTCCCCTTCCGCCACAAAGAGCTTTTCTTGTCTGCGGCTCTTGGCTTTCCGGTTCAGTTTCTTAACATGCTTCACACGAGGGTTATCACGACTGGTAATCATAATCTCTCCTGCCAATGGGCATAAAGAAAGCCGCTTCCCTGTCGAAAACGGCTTCCAATCTCTTGTTCAATCCATCACATCATTACTGCAGTGCAGGCAGCTTATAATCTGCATTACCAAGAGCCTGACAAATCTCTACCTGATATTCATCAAGACCCTTCTGCATTGCAAGTGCCTCGTCGATATCGAAATCAACGAACTCACCATGTCTGTAACCTACGACACGGTTGCTTGCACCCTTGCAAAGAAGGTCTACAGCCAGACAACCCATGGTAGATGCGTATACACGATCCTTCGCTGTCGGGTTACCACCACGCTGCATATGTCCTAAGATCGTTGCACGGGTCTCAATACCTGTTGCAGCTTCGATTCTCTTAGCCATGGAAGCAGAATGTCCGATTCCCTCGGCATTGATGATGATATGATGCTGCTTACCGCGCTTACGACCCTCAATGATGTGGCTGACAAGTGTCTGCTCATCATAGTCATAAAGCTCAGGAAGAAGAACATCCTCAGCACCGTTTGCAATACCACACCAGAGTGCAATATAACCGGCACCACGTCCCATTACCTCGATGATGGAGCAACGCTCATGTGATGTAGAAGTATCACGAACCTTATCAATTGCCTCCATTGCTGTGTTAACAGCTGTATCGAAACCGATGGTGTACTCGGTACATGCAATATCCAGATCAATGGTTCCAGGAAGTCCGATTGTATTGATGCCTAATGCTGCAAGCTTCTGCGCACCCTGGAAGGATCCGTCTCCGCCGATAACAACAAGTCCGTCAATACCGTGCTTCTTACAGATCTCAGCACCCTTCTGCTGATACTCAAACTCCTTGAACTCAAGGCAACGAGCTGTCTGTAAGATTGTACCACCACGGGAGATGATATCGGATACAGAATGTGTATCCATGTCAAAAATCTCCTCGTTCAGAAGACCTGCATATCCACGTCTGATTCCCTTTACTTTCTTGCCTCTTGCAATTGCCTGACGAACAACCGCACGTACGGCTGCATTCATTCCCGGCGCATCACCACCACTGGTCAGGACACCAATTGTGTTAACTTCCTTAGCCATATTTTATATTCCTCCGTTTGTTATAACTCTCAATCCAAGACATTTTAATACTTTTACATGGATTATTCAATCATTTTTTCTCATCTGCGCCATGTTCCAGGCACAACAGAAACATTCTTTTCTCCCACGAGATTTTGCAACATTTTTAATATGTTACAATCCGCCTGAAAGCTAAACTGCGCTCCCATACGACGAATTGCCTTACGATCTTCGAGGTAGATGGTCATCGTATCCATTCCGTCACTGTGACGGATGATTTCCTCCACCTGCGCCTTCTTTTCCTCATAGGCCTCCATATTCGAAAAACGAAGCCATACCTCGGATGTGATTGCATCAAAAGGAAGCAGATCATCCGCAATCAGTTTCGCATCCTTATCCTCTTCCACAGAAGCATGGCCTTCGATCAGAAGCTTGCTGTCCTCCTGCAGAATATCCCGGTAGCGCTCGAAGACTTTTGGAAAAAGAATGACTTCCACACTGCCGTAGAGATCTTCTATGGTCAAAAAGGCCATGGCTGCTCCCGACTTGGTAAACTTGATCGTCTTCGCAAGCAGAATGCCGCCGATTACGCCTCTTTGATTCTCCATCACCTGTGTTTTCTGCTTCTCTTCATCCCAAAGGAATTCGTTCGTCTTTAATGTGGCATTCTTTTTCAAAAGAGGAAGGGAATCCTCAAGAGGATGTCCGCTGACGTAGATACCAAGGACCTCTTTTTCAAAGGAGAGGAGCACATCTCTCGGGAACTCCTCCACCTCCGGAAGCTTGGCCTCATACTGCCGTTTTTCCTCCTCATCCACCAGGTCAAACAGGCTCATCTGTCCCGTCAGAGAATTCTTCTGATCTGCTGCAATATCGTCCATAATGGCCGGAAAGCCATAGACCATCTGTCTGCGGTTGGCACCGAAGCAATCCAGGGCACCTGCCTTGATCAGATTCTCAACCGCTCTTTTATTGACACCAAGCGGCATAGTACGTTCCAGGAAATTCTGGAAGGAGGTATAGGCTCCGTTTCGCTCCCTCTCCTGTACCAGTCCGTCGATCAGAACCGGTCCCACACCTTTCACAGCGTACATTCCGTACTTGATCTTACCTTCATAGACCGAGAATTCACCCGTTCCGGCACTGACATCCGGCGGCAGAACCTCAATTCCCATAGAGCGGCACACTCCAAGGTATTCCGCCAGCTTTCCGGAGGCGTCAATGACAGAGGTCAGAAGCGCCGCAAAGAATTCCTGCGGATAATAAAGCTTCAGATAGGCGGTCTGCATGGAAAGCACCGCATAGCTGGCCGCATGGGATTTATTAAATGCATATTTTGCAAAGTCCAGCATGGAATCATAGATCTCATTGGCAACACGCTCCGACTCCTCCGGGGTGTCACAGATTCCGTTCCGGATACAGCCCGGAACATAGCCATCCTCGCCCTCCTTCACTTCATCTGCGTTACCGTAGACAAAGGTGTGACGGCCGGCATCAATTTCATCCTGATGCTTTTTACTCATGGCGCGTCGCATGATATCCGCCTGTCCAAGAGAATATCCTGCCAGTTGCTGTACAATCTGCATAACCTGCTCCTGGTAGACAATACAACCGTAGGTATCTTTCAGAATCGGCTCAAGGGCTTTACACTTATAGACCACATGCTCCGGATCATCCTTTCCCTTGATGTAGGATGGAATGAATTCCATCGGACCCGGTCGGTAAAGAGAAATGCCCGCTATAATATCCTCAAAACCGGATGGGCGCAACTCCTTCATGAAGGACTGCATTCCCGCAGACTCCAGCTGGAAAACACCGCTTGTTTTACCGCTTCCGATGAACTCCAGTGTTTTTGGATCATCATAGTCCATATGATCCATATCAAGCTCAATGCCTCTTGTCTTCTTAACATTGGCCACAGCATCCTTTACCACCGTGAGCGTGCGAAGTCCCAGAAAGTCCATCTTAAGATAGCCCAGCTGTTCCAGCTGAATCATATTATATTCACAGGCCGGAGTTCCGTCTTTGGCACGTCCCTGCGGCATACATTCATCCGCCCGTCCCGGATAGATTACCACACCGGCTGCATGCACACCCGTCGCCTTTGGAATTCCCTCAAGCTCCATGGCATAGTCAAACCACATCTTATGCTCTGCGCTCTCTTCTGCGTAGGCTCTAAGTTCCGGGTTCTTTTTTAAAGCATCCTTTAATGTGATATTCAATTCATTCGGAATCATCTTGCTGACGCGATTGGTCTCCTGAAACGGAATTCCAAGGGCACGTCCCACGTCCTTAAGCACGGCTTTTGCCTTCATATTCTGGAAGGTTGTAATCTGCGACACACAGTCTCTTCCGTACTTCTGGAAAATGTAGTCATTGATGACGCGCAGTCTCTGGGAATCCTCGAAATCCACGTCGATATCAGGCATGGAAACTCTCTCCGGATTAAGGAATCGCTCAAAGAGCAGATTATACCGTACCGGATCCACATCGGTAATACCGATGCAGTAGCAGACCCTGCTTCCGGCCGCAGACCCTCTTCCCGGGCCTGTCTTGCAGTTGTGGGTGTTGGCCCAGTTGATGTAATCCCAGACAATGAGAATGTACTCGACGAATCCCTTCTCATCAATGATCCGAAGTTCGTCCATCGCCTCCTGCCAGATCTGCTTCCGCTGTGCATCATTATAATGTTCATTCTCCCCGTAGCGCCTTTGAAAGCCTTCTTTAATCAGCTCCGTCAAAAACTCCTTCGGGCTCTGATTCTCATGTCCTTCCGGCAGGCTGTACTGAGGTTTCTTATATTCATTAAATGTAAATGTAACATCACAGCGATCGGCAATTGCCTGGGTGTTCTCAATCGCTTCCGCCGCATAGGGGAACAGTCGACGCATCTCCTCTTCGCTCTTCACGTAATACTGACCGCCGTCGTAGCGGATACGGTCCACATCGTCCACCGTCTTGTTATCCTGCATGCAGAGAAGGACGTCATGCGCCTTGGCATCTTCCGGTCTGGTGTAGTGACAGTCGTTGGTCACCACCATCGGAATTCCCGTATCCTGATGCAGACGAAGCACCGTCTGATTCGTCTTCTGCTGCTGCACACTTCCATCCATATGGTCCTGCATCTCAAGGAAATAATTCCCCTCACCGAAAATCGCCAGATGCTCCAGAGCCACTTCCTTCGCCTTCTCATAGGATTGGTTGGCAGCACGGGATACCTCACCTGCCAGGCAGGCAGACAGAGCAATTAAACCTTCATGATATTTCTGCAGACACTCCCTGTCCACACGCGGTTTGGAATAGAATCCTTCCATATTACCAATGGACACAAGCTTCATCAGATTTCTATATCCCGTCAGATTTTCACATAAAAGCACAAGGTGGTAATACTTGATCTCACCACGGGCGCTGTTCTTTTCAAATCTGGAACCCGGTGCCACATAGACCTCACAGCCGATGACCGGTCGGATTCCGGCCTTCTTTGCCTTCTGATAAAATTCGATCACACCGTACATATTTCCGTGATCGGTAATCGCCGCTGCATTCATGCCAAGTTCTTTTACCCGGTCAATATAGCTGTCAATCTTATTGGAACTGTCAAGAATACTGTATTGGGTATGCGTATGAAGATGTACAAACGCCATAGATTCTTCTCCTCATTTATTTTTCTCTTGCAATCGGCTTTGATGTGA
Organism: Lachnospiraceae bacterium C10; assembly: GCA_900100095.1. GTDB lineage: Bacteria > Bacillota > Clostridia > Lachnospirales > Lachnospiraceae > Weimeria. Next base: position 21,231 of record FMTN01000028.1, on the reverse strand, counting down.
TCAGCATTGGAATACTAACGTAGACACACATCATTGCTACGATCAGAATAACCGCTGACAGCATCGGACCCTGCCTTGTAGAAGCATCGAACAGACCTCCAAAAATCAGAGAAGAGGTGTTGAATGCCATATGAAGCAGGATCGTCAACATAACACTTCCTGTCCGGTAAGCGACAAGTCCAAGCACAAGACCAAGTAAAAAAGCGTAGCTGGCCTGCATCATATTCAGATGAAAACCTGCAAACAGCAATGCCTGCACCAGATTGGCTGTGAAAAAGGTGCCGGACTTTTTCATATATCCAAGAGACAGTCCGCGGAAAACAAGTTCCTCCGTAACCGGTCCCAGGATGCACCCGTAAAGTATCGTAATAACAAGAAGACTCACGGACGGATTCTCCGCAGCAAACCCAGAGGTCTTCATCAGCTGCTCATATACCACCATCCATTCCGGGAATACAATGCCAAGCGCCCTTGTAATGAAGGCCGCCATCACCTGACTTCCCATAACGAAAAGAACGATTCCCACAACAAGTGTCCGCTTGTCAAAGCCCTGTAAGTTCATGCTTCTCCAGGACAGTTCACTTTTCTTTTTATAAAACCACCAGCCGAAGATCAGAACGCCAAGCACCGAATAGATCAAAAGCAGGGTCGCATTGAATGTCGCATTTCCGATCCGGTTCTGAAGCTCATGTAAAAAGTCCTCAATTCCGCCACCGTTAAATTCCATCGCAGACAAAAGGAAAGCGAGCTCTGCTCCAACGAGTGAAACACCCTCCTGCAGCAGCATCACTGCCACCACCGGCAAAAATCCTCCTACGACCTGTCTTATCTTACTGTTTTTTTGCTTCATATTGATTCTCCTGTTTCTATACAAAAGGTACCCTTTTGTTAAGATTCATACTCCACAGTACTTTACACTATGCAGGAAGTTTTCGCAAACGAAAAGAGGTACACCGCAAGACCTTTGGCCACTTTGCCTTCAGCTTGCTTTTGTACCTCTTTTATCTCAGTCGGATAAGACGTTACTTTGTCATATCACGGGACTTTTCTACCGCTGCGCGAACCCCTTCGATCATTGTGGAACGAAGGCCATGTTCCTCCAAAGCGGCAACTCCGGCAATGGTCGTTCCTCCCGGAGATGTAACCGCATCCTTTAATGCACCCGGATGCTGACCGGTGGAAAGTACCATCTTCGCAGCTCCAAGTACTGCCTGCGAAGCAAATTTATAGGCTGCCGGACGCTGCATTCCCTCCAGCACTGCGGCATCCGCCATGGCTTCGATCACCATGTAGATGAAGGCCGGAGACGAACCGGATACACCTGTCACCACGTCCATCAGATTCTCAGATACCACTTCCACCTGACCAAAGCTTTCAAAGAGAGCCTTCGCCTCTGTCAGCTGCTTGTCACTGACCTTTTCATTGGCGCAAATAGCACTCATTGCCTCACCCACCATGGCCGGTGTGTTCGGCATGCTTCGTATGATTGCCACATCCTGACCGAAAAGCTCTCCCAGCTGCTGCAAAGTCTTACCGGCCACTATGGAAATAAGAAGCGTATCCTCTGTCACTGCCTCTTTGATTTCATCCACCACTTCCATGAGCTGATATGGTTTCACTGCAAGAAACACAACCTTTGCCGAAGAAGCCATCCGATTGTCCAGGCTGACTGTAATTCCAAGGTCCTTTTGTACACGGTCCTTTGTCGTCTCACTGTGGCAGGAGGCGATCATCTCGCTCTTCTCACAGAGGCCTGCTGCAAGGATGCCATGCATCATGGCAGATCCCATATTCCCGGCACCGACAAATCCAATCTTATACTCTGCCATCTTTTATCTCCTCTTATGCCTCAAGAAGCTTTTCTACTGCTGCAAGGCGTACACATACGGTGAAAAGATCTGCTGCCATCTTCATATCTGCAAGAGACGGATAGGACGGAGCGATACGGATGGTGGAATCCTCCGGATCCTTGCCGTACGGGAACGGTGCTCCTGCACCTGTCATTGTCATTCCGGCCTCCTTTGCCAGCTCGATGGTTCTTGTGGCACAACCCGGAAGTGTAGTAAAGGTAATGAAATATCCACCCAGAGGCTTTACCCAGCTGCCACAGTCCTTGCCGCCAAGATCACGCTCCAACGCAGACAGAACTGCCTCGAACTTCGGAGTCAGGATTGCTGCATGACGCTTCATATGTGCCGGAATTTTCTTACCGTTATCGAAGAATACCGCATGACGGAGCTGGTTTACCTTGTCGTGTCCAATGGTCTGAACGCGTAAGGTATTCAGTGCATCCTCACGGTTTCTCTTGGAGGTAACCAGTCCGGCAATTCCGCCACCTGCAAGGCTGACCTTGGATGTGGAAACGAATTCAAATACCAGATCCTCATTGCCGGCCTTTCTTGCCTCTTCTAAAAGATTTGGAATCTTAATCTCATCATAAAGGTAGTGTACGCAATAAGCGTTATCCCAGAAGATACGGAAATCTTCTGCTGCCGGCTTAAGATTTGCAAAACGACGTACGGTCTCGTCGGAATATACATAACCCTGTGGATTAGAGAATTTCGGTACACACCAGATTCCCTTGATGGAAGGATCGGAAGAAACAAGCTCCTCTACCATATCCATATCCGGTCCATCCTCATGCATCGGAATTGTGATCAGTTCAAATCCGTAATACTCGGTTACACCGAAATGACGGTCATATCCAGGTGCCGGGCAGAGCCACTTCAGTCCCTTCTGCGCGCCCCATGGCTCGCTTCCGCAAATACCCTTGATCATGGCACGTCCGATGGTATCAAACATCATATTCAAAGATGAGTTACCGTAAACAATAACATCCTCAGGGTCTGCATCTACCATGGAAGCAATCAGCTCTTTTGCCGGCTTGATTCCATCCACACCACCATAGTTACGGGTATCGATCTCTGTATTCATATCCAGAATTGAATCGCCATTCACTGCATTCAGAAGACCGTACGCAAGGTCTAACTGCTCTGCTGATGGCTTACCACGTGCCATATTCAGCGTCAAGCCTCTCTTCTGCCACTCCTCATAAGCCTTTAACAGACTTTCCTTTTCCTTTAGGAGTTCTTCTTTGCTCATTTCCTGATAAGATGCCATTGTGTATCTCCTTTTTGTTCTTTTCTCTTTTTCCTATATATTCCATCGGTAGATTCCTGCTACCGTTGAAACCACTGTCTTATTCTTCCGCTTCTCTATGAAGCCTATCCATATGCTCACGAATCTTCTGCTCATATCCCTGATGGGAAGGCTGATAAAACGTCTGCCCCACAAGGGAATCCGGCAGATACTGCTGTTTCACATAATGGTTCTTGTAATCATGGGCATACCGATATCCGACGCCATGCCCCAGCTTGGCGGAACCTGCATAATGCGCATCCTGCAGGTGAACCGGAATCGGGTCTGTCCGCGTCTTTTCAACCACGCGGTTCGCAGCAAAAATCGCCTCACAGGCCGCATTGCTTTTCGGCGCTGTCGCCACATAAGTGGCCGCCTGGGATAAAATAATCTGACTCTCCGGCATTCCCACGCGTTCCACCTCTGCCGCTGCCGACGCAGCCACCACCATGGCCATGGGATCTGCATTTCCCACATCCTCAGAGGCACAGATCATAATCCGCCTTGCAATAAAACGGACATCCTCGCCCGCATAAAGCATTCTGGCCAGATAATAGACTGCCGCATCCGGATCGCTTCCTCTCATACTTTTGATAAAAGCAGAGATGGTATCATAATGATTATCTCCATTCTTATCGTATCGGAGTACACGCTTCTGGATGCACTCGCTTGCCACCTCCAGTGTAATGTGAATCACGCCGTCTTCGGACGGATCGGTGGTAAGGACTGCCAGTTCTATGGCATTCAATGCCTTTCGCGCATCACCGTTGGCGGCGTCTGCCAAAAATGCAAGAGCCGCATCCTCAATTGTCGCATGATAGGTTCCCATTCCCTTTTCTTCATCTGATAGCGCTCTCTTTAATAGGAATGTAATATCCTCATCCGTAAGAGGCTTCAATTCGAAAACAATGGAACGGGAAATCAGAGCCCCATTCACTTCAAAATACGGGTTCTCCGTCGTGGCACCGATCAACGTAATCGTTCCATCCTCAACAAACGGCAGCAGATAATCCTGCTGCCCCTTGTTAAAACGGTGAATCTCATCTACGAAAAGGATGGTCTTCTTCCCATACATACCAAGGTTATCCTTGGCCTTTGACACAACCTCTTCCATGTCCTTCTTCCCGGCTACCGTGGCATTCAGCTGGGTAAATTCCGCTTTTGTCGTATTCGCGATCACCTTCGCCAGTGTCGTCTTCCCCGTCCCCGGAGGCCCGTAGAAAATAACAGAACTGAGCTGATCCGCCTGAATGGCCCGATACAGCATCTTATCCTTGCGAAGAATATGCTGCTGTCCCACCACTTCATCCAGAGTCGTCGGACGCATCCTCGCTGCCAGGGGAGATTCCTTCTCCTGGGTCTGTTGTCTCATATAATCAAAAAGATCCATAAAAAAATGCCACCCCGGGCTTTCTGATATCCTGATCAAGACTTTGTTCCAAGTCTATTGTGCCGGATATAGAATACCAATACACAGGTGGCATTGCAAGTCCTTTTCCGTGTACAAATTACATTTGTACGCCTAAGACGGACATTTTCCTATTATTTTTCAATTTTTTTGCTCTTGAGATCCTTCTGTCTCGCATTTCCTGATTCACATCGGAAAACTGTACGGCCAAATCTCCTGCCAGTTCCTCATAGGATGCTGCCCGCATAACCTGAGACGGAAGCTTTAAAGCTTCGATATTCTCTGAGGCATCCAGCCTTACTCTGCGAAGAGACCCCGGCAGGCCGCGTCCACTGCCCTGCTCCATCTTCTTCCCGATATAACCTTTGGCAGCTTCCTGTACCAGCATCAGCTGCTCCCTGAGGGGCTGCATATCCGCCGCATCGTAGCGACCCTTGTATATCACCTTGCTTGCCAGCTGTACCATTTCTATTGTCCGGTCACGGAGTACTGTAAATTCCTCACTGTCCCCATGTATGGCATGCTTTTTACTTTGGAGCGCAAGCAATTGGTCATACAGATCCATTCGATACCGGGAAATTGCCTGTTCCATGGTATTTTTCGCTCCGGATAACAGATTCATCTGAATATCCAGCGGATTCAGTTCCACCAGAATCGGTATGCTGCCCTCCGTAACAATTTCTCCATCCACAAATCCCGGAAGGTGAACCACAATTTCATTATTCGGATCGACGCGAAGAACGGTAAGAACCATTCCAAGCTCCGACAGAGTCTCCTCCACTGGTTCACCATCGATGGTAAATTCTTCTGCCACCTCCATAAAAGGCTGGGTATTTACGGTAATGTACTCGAATGGGCTTTGGCCCTGCCGATCCAGTGCCCGGATCAGATCATGTCCGAAAATATCCTGTATCATATGATAGGAAGCCAACTGAACGCCCGGAATCTGCTTGGTATCGATGCTTCGCTGCTCCACCGCATTCAGACAGGCAACGACACTGTCCTGCGCCTTGCTCAGCGTATCATTTCCCACCGTGGAAAATACCTGGGAACCGAGATAGGCCGTCCGCTTTTTATAAGGGATGTGAACCAGTTCATATCCTTCCGGTGTCTGCCCGTAGATTCCGATTGAAACATTCCGGTCGTCAGAGAGCATGGCACGAAGAACCATGGCCTTCATAACCACTTCCCCTGTCTTTTCATCAAAGGATTGGGATGAGGAAGCAAAAATTTCCTTCACCGGTCTGCCGTCAATGGCAAGCAGATCGTACATCGTCGTTCCCATCTCCCGCAGTGCCTGAGCCTGCTGCTCCTGATACAGTTGATGGAACTGATTGGAAAATACGAGGACCACCATCCGTGTCCTGTCTTTTGACCGGTACCAGTCATCCATTGTCCACAAAAATTCCAGCTGCTTCCGATACTTCTCAATGGAATCATTAAAGATCCGAGCCACAACGGTCATAAGAAGGCGATTGCTGCCATCCTGAAGATTCTCTCTTCCGTCCTTTTTAAGACGCAGTCTCTCACTCTCAAGCTCTTCCGGAAATTCAATTTCTCCGCGAAGATAATCTCTTCCCAGACGATCCAGGGCATTGATACGCTTCAGACCATAGGCATCGACATAACCACTGTTGACACCGTAACCATTGATGACATCCAGACAGTTCTTCAGTCCCTGTATCTCCTCAAAGATTCTTCCCGTTGCATACTTTTCCAGAGGTTCCACCAGCATGGCATTGTACATATCCATATACTGGCGTACTGCCATGGCACGCTGGGCCGGTGCACCACATCGCTTATTATAATTCTCGAACATAAAGCCAAAGCCCTGTGCCACCATAAACACTGTATGCAGGGAATCCGCGAGTTTCTCGCTTCCTCCCGCCGCATCTTCGAATGCTTCCTTGATGACACAGTCCTCTTCTCTGGCATTCAGTCGAAGCGAAGTGAAATTCGGTACGTAATCGGATGAAATATCCGTAGCCATCTGGAAAAAACCAAGAAACTCCTTCAAGGTCCATTTCACATCCTCCGGCCTTGTCAGCTGTGGCCCGCGAAATGTGAAGGAACACATGGCCTGAAGCGTTTCGCCGACAATTTCACCAAAGAATGCTGCTCCATCCCTATCCCTGTGAATACCTGTCAGGGCAAATAGCCACTGCTCCATCTCAGAAAGCATCTGTTCCGGAACATCATCTACCGACAGAGCTTCCGAAAAGGAATAGCCCTTCTTACCGATAAGATATTCACGGAAAAGAGCTGCGGATGAACCGGCATCTCCCTGAATACCACATCGATCCATTTCCTTGAGAAGCTTACGCTCTAAAATCCTGTACCGATCATTATAATCGGACTGCGCAAAAGGAGCCGCAGCATACCGCATCTTCTCCAATGCCGGCAGATGAAGATCATAAATCTCCTCATCTCCCGACCACTCGCAAAGCGATGGTTCATCCTCAATCAGAGAATTTAAAGCTGTAAATTCACGATAACCCAATGGGACCGAAAGATCCAAGTTGTTATCGTCAGGCACTGCACGATCCCCCATAGAAAACCTCCTTTGACAACAACGATAGTTATAACCCTATTATAACAATGTTGTTGCCAAAACGACAGCTTTACTTCTTTTTGACATAGGCATACAGATCTTCTTTGTCTCTTCTGTTGCTTAATGCATCAAGCCTTCCGCCTGTCGCCTTGTTTTCAGTAAAGAGATCCTCCATGCCTTCCGCTTTTCCATCTTCACTCTGTGCCAGAAATGCCATATCCTTCTCAGGTTCTGCTTCCTTTTTGTCAATCACAAGGACATCTCCCATGGAAACCTTTCCTTCCAAAATCATTCTTGCAGCAAGAGTCTCCACATGCTTTTGCAGGAACCGCTTTAGCGGTCTTGCACCGTAAACCGGATCGTATCCGTTCTCTGTGATATAGTCGGTCGCCTCTTTGGTCAGTTCCACCGTAATTTCCCTGTCATGCAACCTTCCATTTAGTTCAGATAACATCAATCCCACAATATGACCGATATTATCCTTTGTCAGAGGATGGAACATGATCAGTTCATCCAATCGGTTCAAAAATTCCGGCCGGAAGGACTTTTGCAGTTCTTCCTCTACCGCATCCCTTGCCGAAGATGTAATATTGCCATTCGGATCGATGCCTCCCAGCAATTCCTGAGAACCGAGGTTACTTGTCATAATGATGACCGTATTTTTAAAATCCACCGTTCTTCCCTGAGAATCTGTGATTCGACCGTCATCTAAGACCTGCAGCAGGACATTGAAAACATCCGGATGCGCCTTCTCCACCTCATCAAACAAAACAACCGAATATGGCTTTCTTCGAACGGCTTCCGTCAACTGTCCGCCCTCGTCATATCCCACATATCCAGGAGGTGCTCCGATGAGTCTGGACACAGAGTACTTCTCCATGTATTCACTCATATCGATACGAACCATATTGTTTTCATCATCGAAAAGGCTGGCTGCCAGGCTCTTTGCAAGCTCTGTCTTGCCGACACCCGTTGGTCCAAGGAAAAGAAAGCTTCCAATTGGCCGACCGGGATCCTTAATGCCGGCGCGGCTTCGAATGATAGCATCCGTCACCTTCTCCACCGCTTCTTCCTGTCCGATGACACGACGATGCAGCAAATCACCCAGATGAAGAATCTTTGACCGCTCACTTTCGTTCAACTTGGAAACCGGAATACCGGTCCATCTGGAAACAATGGAGGCAATTTCATCCTCATCCACGCTCTCATGGAGCATGGTGATATCTTTCTTTTTCAGCTTTTCTTCTTCCGTCTCCAGTTCCTTCTCAAGTTCCGGAAGTTTGCCATACTGTAGCTCTGCTGCCTTATTCAGATCATAGCTGTTCTGTGCGGTTGCAATCTCACCCTTTACAGCATCGATCTGTTCCCGCAGTTCTGATACACGGGATACGGAAGACTTTTCATTCTCCCACTGTGCCTTCTTAACAGAAAGCGTATCAGACAGCTCGGACAGTTCCTTCTGAAGATTGGCAAGCCGCTCCTTACTCAGAGGATCCGTCTCCTTTTTCAAAGCGGTCTCTTCAATCTGAAGCTGCATAACCTTACGATTCAACTCATCCAGTTCTGCCGGCATGGAATCCAGTTCTGTCTTAATGGAGGCACAGGCCTCGTCCACCAGGTCAATGGCTTTGTCCGGAAGGAATCGATCGGAAATATAACGGTCGGACAGGGTTGCTGCAGCGACAAGTGCCGCATCGGTAATCTTAACCCCATGGAAGACCTCGTAACGGTCCTTGATTCCACGAAGAATACTGATGGTATCCTCCAGTGTCGGCTCATTGACCATAACCGGCTGGAATCGTCGCTCCAATGCCGGATCCTTTTCAATGTATTTCCGGTACTCATCCAGGGTGGTTGCTCCGATACAATGCAGTTCTCCTCTTGCCAGCATCGGCTTTAACATATTACCGGCATCCATGCTGCCTTCCGTCTTACCTGCGCCAACGATGGTATGAAGTTCGTCGATGAAGAGGATGATGCGTCCCTCAGACTTACGAATCTCTTCTAATACTGCCTTCAATCGCTCCTCGAATTCTCCGCGATACTTCGCACCTGCTACAAGAGCTCCCATATCCAGGGCAAAAATCTTCTTATCCTTTAAGGTCTCCGGTACATCTCCACGAACAATTCTCTGTGCCAGGCCTTCCACGGCTGCTGTCTTACCAACGCCGGGCTCACCGATCAGTACCGGATTATTCTTCGTCTTACGGGAAAGGATCCGAACCACATTCCGGATCTCTGTATCTCTTCCGATGACCGGATCCAGCTTCTGTTCTCTGGCACGTTCGACCATGTCATAGCCGTACTTTTCAAGGGTGTCGTAGGTATCCTCCGGATGATCGCTTGTCACCCTCTGATTACCTCGCACCGTAGACAAAGCTGTAAGGAATCTCTCCCTTGTTAAGCCGAACTCTTTTAACTTATCCTTCATCATCCTATCCGGATGGGCAATCATAGATAAAAACAAATGCTCAACGGAGACATATTCATCTCCCATAGCTTTCGCCTCATCCTCTGCATGGATCAGGACATCATTCAACGCCTTGCCGATATATACGTTACCGCCACCGGACACCTTTGGAAGAGAAGATACCATCTGAACACAGTCATTGGTAAAGTAGGTCACGTCAATTTCCATCTTCTCAAAAAGCTTTGGAATCAGTCCCTCTTCCTGTTGCATCAACGCCAACAGAAGGTGCTCCTGTGTGATTTCCTGATTCCCGTAGTCGTAAGCCAACTTCTCTGTGGCCTGCACCGCTTCTACCGATTTCTGTGTGAATTTGCTAATGTTCATTTCTATGCCCCCTTTCTATTGGAGTTCTATTTGTAATTTGTACTTTATTCTTTGAATAATTCTGTTATAGCACGTTTGTTAGCACTCGTCAATACAGAGTGCTAACAAAAGCAAAAAAGAAACGCATGCTGTCAAATCCCCATCAAGACACGTACCCCGGCAAAAGCCAGCAAATGTACCGGATACACGATATAACTTACGTACTTTAACTTCCTTCCCTGTCGTCCTCTGTAGAAAACCAGAGCCCCAAGGCCAAACAGCGCCACAAGCTCCAATGGATTACTAAGGACAGCCAGGATGACCACAGCCAGGATATATCCGGCATACGGACTTTTATCATGGAGTACATAAATTCCGAGAATCGCAAGAATTCCCGCTCCGCCATAATCACACCGGATCCAGTCTGCCAGCAGATACAGCCCTGTAACCGCTGCAACGTTACCGCACATCAACACCAGTGCCGGTAAGTCCTTCTGCTTCCAGTACTCCAACAGCCAGATTCCCAGGAAGCCAAGCAGCAGAGTAAACATAACATTATTATGTACCTGAAATTCCAATAGCTTCTCATTCACCGCCAGATCAAAGGGAATCTCTGACAAAAGAGCAAACACACCCAATCGGATGGCATGTTTCTTCCTATTGGATGTATAGAAAAATCCTTCCACTAAAAGGTAGCAAAATATCGGAAAAGAAATCCGGCCAATTGCCCGAAGGAAAAAATCAATCTGATCTAACTGCCTTACGGTTTCAATCCCTATCCCGCCTTTATGCATTCCTTTCTCTATAATCACAGCCCCCACATGGTCCAGCAACATGGTTACAATGGCAATAATCTTCAGGGTAAACGCTGTTGTTTCTCTTTTCATTTCTGTCATGATTGTTCTCTTTCTTTTAACGTTCTTCTCGATTTTGATATCGACTTTCTCGATAATTCATCTGTATTTTCAATATTATCTTCTATTCTCATACTTGTAACTATCATATTTTTAACTATTATTCTATCCATATAAATGAGGTTGACATGAAGCAAAAGAATCAGGAGAAAGCCACTGAAAATATATTGGGAACACGGCTTCGCAAGCTTCTTCAGGAACATAATATGACCCAGGCGGATCTCGGAGCTATGATTGGTCTTTCCCAGAGCACCGTAAACGGATATATTACCGGTATGCATGATCCGGACATTTCCATTTTAAAAAACCTCTGCAGCATTTTCCATGTAAGCAGCGATTACCTGATCGGGCTCTCGGATTACAAGGAAATCGATCCTCCCTTTTTATCCATAGAAGAGTCATCTCTCCTGGAAGCCTATAATTTCCTTACCCCGGTGGACAGAGACTTCCTCATAAACGAAGCCAATACCCTAAAACGCAAGCATCGTTATGTCCAGCTCTCCCGTGAATTTATAAAATCCCCCAATGAATAATCCTTCATATTACATTGCTAAGAGAAGCCAACCGTGGTAAAATGAAAGTCTAGTGTGATAATTTTTTAACGAAGTATCACTACAAAAGACGTATGAAATGTATGAAACACAAGGAGGAATCATGGGTTACGAGGAAGAGTATAAGCAGAAACTGACCACTGCAGACGAAGCTGTCAAAGTAGTTGAGTCAGGCGATTGGGTTGATTACGGTTGGTGTACAGGTACTCCTGAAGCCTTGGATCAGGCACTGGCAAGACGTACCGATGAACTTAAGAACGTCAATGTTCGTGGTGGTATTATTTTCCACCTTCCTGCTATTATGCAGAGAGAAGATTCCGGTGAACACTTCTCATGGAATTCATGGCACATGAGTGGTATCGAGCGTAAGATGCTCTCCACACACAATGCTTTTTTTGCTCCGATCCGTTATTCTGAGCTGCCAACCTATTACCGTGGCAATGCCACACCTTCAAGAGTCGCTATGATTCAGGTTGCACCAATGGATAAGCATGGTTACTTCTCCTTTGGTCCAAACGCTTCCCATCTTAGCGCTGTCTGCGAGAAGGCTGAGCATGTCATCGTTGAAGTTAATAAAAACATGCCTCGCTGTCTTGGCGGTATGGAAGATTCCATCCACATCTCACAGGTTGAGGCAATTGTCGAAGGTGACTCTCCTGCTCTTGGTGAGATTCCTGCCGGCGGTCCTGCTTCTGACATTGACAAGAAGGTTGCCGAGCTCATCGTAAATGAAATTCCTAACGGTGCCTGCCTTCAGCTCGGTATCGGCGGAATGCCAAACGCTGTCGGTTCTTTGATCGCACAGTCTGATTTAAAGGATCTTGCGGTTCATACCGAGATGTATGTCGATGCCTTTGTTGACATCGCAAATGCCGGCAAGATCACAGGTGCCCGTAAGAGCATTGACCGTTTCCGTCAGGTATACGCTTTCGGTGCCGGCACCAAGAAGCTTTATGATTACCTCGATGACAACCCACAGTGCATGAGCGCACCGGTTGATTACACCAACGATGTTCGCGTCATCTCTCAGATTGACAACTTCATCTCCATCAACAATGCCATTGACATTGATCTCTACGGTCAGGTCAATGCCGAGTCTGCCGGAACCCGTCAGATCTCAGGAGCAGGCGGACAGCAGGATTTCGTTATGGGTGCCTACCTGTCCAACGGTGGTAAGAGCTTCATCTGCATGTCTTCTACTTTCACAGACAAGCAGGGTAACCTTCACAGCCGTATCCGTCCTACTCTTGCAGAAGGTTCCATCGTTACAGATACACGTCCACAGACCATGTATGTTGTTACCGAATACGGTATGGTTAACCTTAAGGGCTTATCTGCATGGGAGCGTGCTGAGGCATTGATCTCCATCGCTCATCCGGATCTTCGTGATTCACTGATTCAGGATGCCGAGAAGCTTGGAATGTGGAGAACTTCCAACCGATAATTATCGTTTCAAAATAAGGACCACCGGCTATGCCGGTGGTTTTTCTTTTAAAAAGCTTCTTCCTTTCTTTTCAGGCGAAGTGCTTTGCGCTTCTTTGCCCCCTGCCATTCCGCCTCTTCTGCCGGACCTTCTACAGCAAGTCCGTAAGGAACCGGAATCGGTCTTCCGGCGGGATCTGTCGCCACATAGGTCAGATACGCCCGATTGATTGGAATTCGCATTCCCTCATTATCTTCCCGATAGGAATCCACACGAACCTCCATGGAGGAATTCCCCACATAGGTCACCTTTCCGATAAGAACCACCATATCATTCAGCTTCGCCTCTGCCTTAAAGACGAGATTATCCACCGACGCTGTGATGACCTCATGGGTGGAGTGGCGCATCGCTGTCATTCCACCGGCCTCGTCAATCCATGCCATCAAACGGCCTCCAAACAGTCTTCCCTGTCCGTTGATATCCGTCTGCATCACGACATGTGTCACTTCGGAACGGGAACGCTCCACGGTCTTTAACGGTCTTCCTTCGCTTACCTTACTGCTCATATTTTATTCTTCCTTTACCATCGAGTTTCTTGGAGGCTTCCTTTCGTATATCCTCCTGTATTTCATTGAAATTTCTGCGCATCCTCGCGGAGCGTTTATCTCAGTCGGAGGTTGTAACCCCGACTGAGATAAAAGAACCTGCCGTCACAGAATACAGTCCCATATCCGTCAGCTTAAGATCCGGCACCACCGGCAAAGCCATAAACGCCAGAGACATCACCGGCTCAAGCTTGGAATTGATTCCAAGATGCAATTTGGCAATATCCTCCAACTGCTTTAACGCATCGCTGACTTCTTCTCCGGATTTATCACTCATAAGACCGGCGACCGGAAGCGCAAGCTCGGCAATCACCTCTCCGTCACCTGCCAGACACACGCCACCACCGACTTCGATCAAGCGCTTCGCTGCAATCTCCATGTCCCGGTCATTGGTTCCCACCACCAGAAGGTTATGAGAATCATGTGCAATAGAACTTGCGATGGCGCCGCGATTGATTCCATAACCGCAGACAAAGGCCTTACCGGAAGTTCCCAGCCCGTTATGCCGTTCCATCACAACCATCTTGGCCACATCCATCGCCGGATCATAAATGAAATTGCCGTCATCATCTACCGCAACATCACGAATCTCATCCTTTGACAAAATACTTCCCGGCTGCATTCCGATACAGTGAACTTTTGCAATACCGGCCGTATGCTCCGGATAGTGGGTCCGATTCATACCCTGAATTTCAGAGAGTTTTCTGTAATTCAGCTGCATCTTAAGATGCTCGGACACCTCCCCCTTGACGTGCATGCGACCTGCAACCGAAGAAATACTTTCTCTTGAAAGCTCCGGCAGATACACACCGTCCTCTACAACCAGCTTACCTGCCACAACCACCTTTTTCACTGCAAAGGATGTCAAATCCGATACCAGAACGATATCCGCCCTCTTCGAAGGCGCAATGGCTCCACGATCGTTAAATCCATAGCACTCTGCCGCGTTGAGTGTCGCCATCTGAACCGCTGTGATCGGTGCAATTCCTTCTCTGACACAGATCCGAAGCAGCTCGTCCAGATCACCGTTTCGCAGCAGGGTTGCTGCCTGCCGGTCATCCGAACACAAAACGCAGCGCCTTGCATTGTTCTCTGACACATTTTTCAGAAGATGACTCAGCTCATGACAGGCACTGCCATAACGAAGCATGACATACATTCCCTGCTGAAGTCTCTCCCGCATCTCATCCGCAGTATAGCATTCATGATCGGTCCGAATCCCGGCTGATAAATAGCCGATCAGTTCATCCCCGACGATTCCGGGAGAATGTCCATCCACAACCTTCCCGTTGGACTGCGCCATGGCGATCTTCTCCAGAATGTCCTCCTGACCGTTGTAAACCCCATACGCATTCATCATCTCGCCAAGCCCCGGCACATCGTCCTCATGGATATAGGCATCCATATCATCTGCCAGGACCTGTGCCCCACTGTGTTCAAAAGGAGTCGATGGAACGCACGAAGGAATCATGAACTTCATATCCAAAGGACTTCGCCGTGCAGCTCTTCTCATATAATCAAAGCCCTGCATTCCGCAGACATTCACAATCTCATGAGGATCGCAAACGGCTGTTGTGGTTCCTCTCAACAGAAGAAGACGACCGAATTCTTCCGGCGTCAGCATGGAGGATTCAATATGGATATGACTTTCAATCAGACCGGGAAGTGCAAAAAGGCCTTTGGCGTCGATCTCCTTTTCTCCCTCATAGTTCTCTCCCACCGCTGCAATCGTATCACCACAGATGGCAATATCACGTTCAAGAATCTCACAGGTATATACATTGACGACATTCACATGGCGAATCACCAGATCTGCCGGACACCGATGCATCGCTACATCAATTCTCTTTTTCAATTCATCCTTTGTCATTACGTCGACTTATCCTTTCTAACTGGGATTACCGATTCGGATATTCTGTTTCTACAAACTTTCTAAGGACCGGAATCGACCTCTTCACCTTTTCGGTATCGATACAGTATGCCATGCGGAAATATCCCGGACAACCAAAATTATCTGCCGGCACAAGAATCAGATCGTATTTTTTCGCTTTTTGACAAAATGCCACTGCATCCTCTTCTAACGCCTTCGGGAAAATATAAAAGGTTCCACCCGGTTTCACCACCGTAAATCCAAGCTCTGTCAATGCCTCATATAACAGGTTCCGGTTCTCTTCATAAACCGACAGATCCGCTGTCTGATCGATTACTGCTGCAATTCCCATCTGTGATGTTGCACTCGGACAGTTGTGTCCGATTCCCCGGCTGATCTGTCCGCAGATGAGGGCCAACAGGTCAGCATCCGTCGCCTTTGGATGAACCGCGATATATCCGATACGCTCTCCCGGAAGCGACAGGCTTTTGGAAAAGGAATAGCAGGACAGAGTATTCTCATAGTACCGGCTCGGATATGGACATTCCATGCCGTCAAAGACGATTTCCCGATAGGGCTCATCACTGATTAAAAAGATATCGTGTCCGTACTCCTTCTGCTTCTGACGGAGCAGCTCGGCCAGTCGCTTTATCGTCTCCTCCCGGTACACAACACCGGATGGATTGTTAGGTGAATTGATCAAAACAGCCTGCGTCTTCTCATTGAGCATTTCCTCAAAGGCTGTAAAATTGATCTGGAAATCCTTTGGACTTGGCGGTACCACTTTAAGAATTGCTCCCGTATCATTGACGTAAGGCATATACTCCGGAAAAAACGGTGCAAATGTAATCACTTCATCTCCCGGGCTTGTCACAAGACGAATCGCATGCGCCAGTGCGCCTGCTGCTCCACTGGTCATAAAGATATGCTTCGTCTCATAGTCAATGCCAAAGCGCTTCTTAAGGGATGCGGCAACCGTTGCCCTTACCTTCGTATTACCAAGAGATGGACTGTAGCCGTGAAGGCTCATGGAATCCATATCTTTATGCATTGAAATAACAGCCTCATCATAGGCCTTCGGTGTCGGAACCGAAGGATTTCCAAGAGAGTAGTCAAAGACATTTTCGTAGCCGATTTCTTCTCCCCGTGCTGTTGCGTATTCCGCCAGTTCCCGGATAACAGATTTTGCTGAAAGTCTGCTCTTGTATTGTTCATTTACCATAGTTGTCACCTTTCTCTTTTTCCGTTTCCTAACATTATAGCATATGAACCAAAAAAGCGCCGAATCCATTTGGATCCGACGCTAAAGTCAAGACTCGCTCTATTTCCCAGCGCTTAGTCTACATATTCATATCCAGCTTCTTTTACCGCAGCCTTCAATGCCTCTTTTGAAACTTCCGCATCCAGCTCCAGTGTAACGGTATTGGTCTCGTGATTACCGGTTGCCTGTACCACACCCGGAACCTTTTCCAGAGCCTCTTTAACGTGTCGCTCACAATGCTCACACATCATTCCGTTCACAGTAATAATCTTCTCCATCTGCTTGTCCTCCTGTCGGTTTGTATCTGTTTTAAAATCCAGTCTTTGATTTTTCCCTTCGTCTGTCTGACGCAGGATCTCTTCATCCTCCATCAACGGCGGCTGTGTCCAGGTCACATTCCGTCTGAACCTTGCTTCCTTATGAAGACTCACAAGGTTTAGCCTCAGTGCGTTCATAACCACGCAGAAAGATGAAAGACTCATAGCTGCCGCCCCCATCATCGGAGACATCGTCCATCCGTTCAATCCGTAATAGACACCTGCTGCAATCGGAATACCAATTACATTATATATAAACGCCCAGAAAAGGTTCTCCTTAATATTACGAAGAACCGCTCTCGATAAGCGTACCGCAGCCACTACATCGGTGAGATAGCTGTTCACAAGCACCACATCGGCTGCATCAATTGCAATATCCGTTCCGGCTCCTATGGCAAATCCCACATTCGCCCTGGTCAAAGCCACGGCGTCGTTGATTCCGTCTCCTACCATGATGACCGAACCGCTCTCCTGCAACTTTTTCACAACGGCTTCCTTACCGGCAGGCAATACCCCTGCCACCACTTCGTCAACACCGACCTGTGAGGCAATCGCTTCCGCTGTCAGTCTGTGATCTCCGGTGAGCATGACCACATGCATGCCCATCTGCTTAAGCTCTTTCACCGCCAGCGGACTCTCTCTCTTGATCACATCCGCAACTGCTATGACACCCAGGAACATGCCCTGTCTGGTAATATAAATAATCGTCTTGCCCTCAGCTGTCAGCCTGTGGATTCCATGGGATTCATTGAACTCTCCCAGTGCCTGTCTTCCCTTGTCTGTGATCATACTGTAGATATAATCCACCTTACCGGCAAATACAGAGGCATCATCCATGATTCCGCGGATTCCGTTTCCTGCCAGATCCTCAAATTCTGTCACCGTCTTCGCAGAAAGCCCCTTGGATCCGGCAAAATCACATACTGCAAGGGCCAACGGATGCTGGCTTAAGGACTCCAGCGAATAGGCATAGGTCAAAAGTTCTTCCTCTGTCACACCTGCCGTCGGAATCACATCCGTCACCTGAGGCTTGCCGCTGGTAATGGTACCTGTCTTATCCAGCACAACCACCTTCGCTCTTCCGGCCTCTTCCAGTGCTGCCGCATTCTTATACAGAATACCGTTCTTGGCACCTACACCGCTTCCAACCATGATCGCTACCGGAGTGGCAAGTCCAAGTGCACAAGGGCAGGAAATGACCAGTACCGCTATGGCATGCTCAAGGGCGAAACCGATCCCGGCTCCGTTCAGTAGCCATACCACGGCAGTCAGTACCGCAAGCAAGCAAACCACCGGTGTAAAAATACCTGCCACAAAGTCTGCCGTCCTTGCGATCGGAGCCTTCGTTGCTGCTGCATCACTTACCATCCTAATCACGGCTGAAAGTGTCGTATCCTCTCCGACCCTTGTCGCCTGACATGTCAGAACCCCGGAAACATTCATGGTACCCACAGAGACTTCCGATCCCTTCGTCTTATCCACCAGGACACTCTCACCAGTCAGCGCGGATTCATCCACACTGCTGATTCCCTCTGTAACCACGCCGTCGGTTGGGATTGCATTCCCCGGCTTGACCAGGAAGTAATCCCCCACCTTCAATTCATCGGCATCCACCACAACTTCCTCTCCGTCCACCAGACAGATTGCTGTCTTCGGAGCCAGATCCATAAGTCCCTTTAGGGCATTTGTGGTCTTACCTCTCGAGTAGGCCTCCAGGGTCTTGCCTACAGTAATCAAGGTGACGATCATTGCCGCGGATTCAAAATACAGATTATGCATGCTCTCCATGACCCGGTGCGCATTCCCGATGCTATTCCAGTACGTCATCTGGAAAAGTACATACATACTGTACAGATAGGACACACCGGAGCCCAGTGCAACCAGGGTATCCATATTCGGGGCTCCATGGATGGTACTCTTCGCTCCACTGATAAAGAAATTCCGGTTCACAGCCAGTACCGTTCCCGACAGAATCATCTCCGCGATTGCGATTCCGATATGGTTGTTATGAAAAAAGAACGGCAACGGCCAGTCCCACATCATATGCCCCATCGTGATATACATCAACGGAAGAAGCAATACCACAGATGCCCCGAAGCGGTGGATCAACATCGGTGTCTCTCGGTCTTTTAAATCGTCGGCGCTCAGTCCCTTATGGGGCTTCCCATTCTCCTCATCGGACGAATGCTTGACCCTGGCATGATAACCGGCCTTCTCAACCGCCTGACAGATCAGGGCTGAATCCACAGCTCCTTCGACCTGCATCGAATTGGTCAACAGGGATACGCTCACCTCTTCGACACCCGCAACACCCTTCACCGCTTTCTCAACATGGGCAACACAGGCGGCGCAGGTCATACCATCTACGTTATAGTATTCCATTACAATCTCCTTATTACTTCAGCATCTTCTGGATGGTATCCACTAATTCATCTATAACTTCATCCTTACCGCTACGGACATTCTCTATAACACAGGACTTGATATGACGCGACAGAATGATCTTATCAAAACTGTTCAGTGCCGCTCCGGCCGCTGCACTTTGCCGGAGAATATCCACGCAGTAGGCATCCTCTTCAATCATCCGCTTGACCCCGCGAATCTGCCCCTCAATTCTGGATAGACGATTGATCAGATTCCTCTTCTCTTCCTCGCTTCGATCCTTCTTCTTCCCTTCACAGGCCGGGCACTTTACGCTCTCTTCTGACATAATTTCCTCCTTATCCAACATACCCCACAGGGGTATATTCCCAAGACGCATTCTATACCCCCACGGGGTATCTGTCAAGTGGTACTTTACAATCAACAAAAACATCAAAAAAAGCCTCACCTTTCGGTAAGACTTTTCTGATTTATCAGGCTCTGCCGCTCTTCCAGACTGCCATTCGCTCTCTTACTTCCGCTTCCAGTTCCTTCATTCCCTCTCCGCTTTTTGCAGAGACCGGAAAAATCCGGATGTCCGGATTCAGTCTTTTCACTTCCCGGACGCAGGCCTCCATATCAAAATCAAAGTAGTCCTTCGTATCCATCTTCGTGATCACCAAAATGTCACTTTGCGAAAACATCAGTGGATACTTCAGAGGCTTATCATCCCCCTCCGGAATGGAAAGGATCATCATTTTAACCGCAGCACCCGTGTCAAACTCTGCCGGGCAGATCAGATTTCCAACATTTTCCAGAAAGACCAGGTCGTAATCCGGCAGATCGAGTGAATCTGGTGAATCCTGTGCTTCCTGTGCCCCCAGAGATAAAAGCGCCCTTCTTGTCATACCGGCATCCATATGACACATCCCGTCCGTATGCGCCTGAATGGCATCCACTCCAAGCCGCTCTACTGCAATCGCATCCACATCTGAATCGATATCCGCCTCTAACACCGCGATTTTTAACTCCTGCCTAAGATCTGAAATCAAAGCAGACAGCAGAGTGGTCTTACCGGAACCCGGAGACGACATAAGGTTGACCAGCAGAAGACCTTTCTCATGAAGTTCTTTTCTTAATGCCTCTGCCTCACGATCATTTGAATCTGTCACAGATGCATTTAATTCAATTACTCTCATCCTTTTCTCCTCCTACTGACAGCCTACGGTTTCACGAATCTTTTTATCCAGCCAGTCAATCCAGGCGTCAAAGCCCTCCTTCGTCTTAGCTGACAACGGAAAATACTCCATATGGTCATTTAACGGCGCAATGTTTCTCCTGCAGCGCTCCACGTCAAAATCAAACACCGGCAGACAATCCGTCTTATTAATCAAAAGCACATCCCCGACGGTAAACATCAGCGGGTATTTTAACGGCTTGTCGTCTCCTTCCGGAACCGACAGGATGACAGCGGAAACATCCGCCCCAACCTGAAACTCTGCCGGGCACACCAGATTCCCGACATTTTCCAAAAAAACCACGTCCACATCCTCAAGACCCAGTCCGTCCAGTCCCTTCTTCGTCATTGCCGCATCCATATGACAGCTTCCGCCGGTATGGAGCTGAATCACCTTCACCCCTGTTTGGGCAATGGCTCTTGCATCCACATCCGAATCCACATCCGCTTCCATAACACCGATGCGCCAACGGTCTTTCAGTGCCTCAATGGTACGCAGTAGGGTTGTTGTCTTACCGGCTCCCGGTGAAGCCATAAGATTCACAAAAAAAGTTTTGCTGGCGCTCAACTCCTCCCGGACCTGAAGCGCAATCCCATCATTTTCCGCCAGAATCCCTTCCTTTGTCTCCAGTATTTCAAACGCCCGATTCTTCCCCATAATCTCCTCTTCCTTCGTATCTGTACTTCTCTACAGTCGCCAAAGTCCCCCTTGGCTCGTTGTTATACATTCAAGTCTCGCTCGCGAGACTTGGCGCGAGATTTGCGTCAGCGTAGCTGACATATTTCATATGCAAATCTCTGCGCATCCTCGCGGAGCGTTTA
>FMTN01000023.1 GCA_900100095.1 Lachnospiraceae bacterium C10 | reverse complement strand
TTTGCTACTGATTCATTGTTTGGCGGAAGCAATCTTCTAAGCATTGCCTCCTTAAGTTCTGGACTGTATCCCATGTGAAGCTCCCTTCTGCGATATCTAAAATGATATCACACATAGCTTCAAGCTTCACTGACATCTATTCTGGCACACGGGGGTATCGAACCTTTCAGCTATTGCAGAGGAGAATGCAGCAAGTACAGAGGAGTCCTCAGCGACTGTTTCCACTATTACCGGAATAGCAAATGAGATCGAAGATTCTTCTTCCGATCTTCGAAAGATTGCTGAAACGCTGGAGCAGAAAATGGATGCGTTTAAATATTAGTTTCAATTTTTGAGAAACAAGCAAAAGGAGCAGAATGTGTGTAACATTTCTGCTCCTTTTTACGTTATTATAGAGGAGACAAATATATCGTTCCTATGGGAGGTAAGACAAATGAAAAACAAGTTAATCGTTGCTCTTTTATCCATTGCATTGGCCGGATCTCTTGCGCTATCCGGATCCTTAATGTATGTGAATGTTCATCAGAATAAGAAGGTGAATAAATATATAGCGGATCAGCTTGAACGACAGGCGAAGGAAGAGGAGAAGCTTAATAATTATCAGGAAGATGGTTATAAGGTAGGAGAGCAGTACGAGATCCGTTCGACCAAGGACATTTCAGATGCTTATAAGTCCGGGGACGAGAGCAAGCTGTCTGATGCGGATAAGAAGACGCTGAAGATTGCAAAGGATGTGTTAAAGTCTGTGATTAAGGACGGAATGACAAATTATGAGAAGGAGCAGGCTGTCTACGAATGGATGTATAAGAACATTGGACACGGCGCGTCCACAACCATCACGATGCCGACAGCAACCGGATCCGATTTCACTCCGGGCGGTGTACTGGTATCCCATCAGGCTGTCTGCGTCGGATATGCAACGACCTTCCGTATGTTTATGAATATGCTGGGTATGGAGTGCCATATTGTACATAATGAATATCACTCCTGGGATCTGTTAAAGCTTGATGATGGTAAGTGGTATCATACCGATATCTACACGGATGTCTCCGGCCATACAGAGTATCAGAATTTTAATATGACCGATGCACAGTGCACCACTGGACATGACTGGGATACTGCGGCTCTGCCTGCGGCGAACGGGGTGAAATATTCCTATGCTGTTCAGAATAATAAGAAGATCAAGGATATTTTTGCTGTACCTGGCAAGATTAAGAAGCTCCTTGATAAGGATAAGCCGGCATCTGTATTCTACAGTTTTGATCATAAGCTTTCCGATCAGGATCTTAAAGTGGCAGACGTTCTCGTGGCACAGATGGGAAATGCCATGTCTTCGACAGGACTGGATCGATTCAGTATCAGTGCTTCATGGTATAACACGGAGACAGAAGGGGAATACATCCTGGGCGTATTCCTTGGCAAATACGAAGATGAGTCAAAGAACAGCCTTGATCCTAAGATGACGAAGAAGATCAATGAGATCGTTGCGAAGGCATTCGGTCTTGATCCGTCTGTATTGGGAACTGGCATGCCGGGCGAGGGCGATGTAGAGGATAATAAGCCAAACGGCTAAAGGAAGGAGAACATTATGAGACATTCCATGAGAAGACGTTGTACCTCTCTGTTATTGGTTTTAAGTCTTGCTGCAACAGCCTTCACCGGCTGTTCCGGCAAGTCGAAGAGTGTCGATGCCATTCGTGTTGGAAAAGCAATGCAAAAGGAGGCAACCACTTTTCCGGAACTTAAGGTGATTACATCAAAGGACAAGGATGCCGACCTTAATTTCACAGCACTCTGCAATTATGATTACGACCGGGTCGAATCCTATTACTACGCTTATGCGAAGGATGGAAGTGCTTCTGAGATTGCAGTGATTTCCCTTAAAGATGCATCCGATGCATCCAGTCTTATGTCTTCCTTAAAGGATCATGTTAAGACCAGACAGGGGACCATGCAGGAGTATTCACCGGAGCAGGTCGATATGGTTGAAGCCTATCTTCTTAAGCACCAGAAGAATGCGGTTACATTGGTGATCGGACCACAGAACGGAATAGTGGAAAAGGTCTTTGAGAAGGAAGTCAAGGGAGAATAAGCATGGTTTTTTCCAGTATGGTATTCTTGGGAATCTTCCTTCCGATGGTCGGCCTTGTCTACTATCTGACCCCCAAGAAATTTAGAAATTTATGGCTCTTTATGGCGTCCCTCCTGTTTTACGGCTGGGGGGAGCCGAAATACATTCTGATCATGCTGTTTTCAACGGTCTTTGACTATGTCAACGGCCGTTTGATCGGCTATTTCGATGCAAAGGGTCTTCACAAGAGCGCCGGTAAAGCCATAGTGGCGCTTTCCTGTATCGGGAATCTGTCGATTCTGGGATTCTTTAAATATACGGATTTTGTCATTGGAAGCGTCAATAAGGTATGTTCCACAGACTTTCCTCTGTTAGAGATCGCTCTCCCCATCGGTATTTCCTTTTATACCTTTCAGACCATGTCGTATACCATTGATGTATACCGCGGACTGGTAAAGCCTCAGAAGAATATCATCAGTTTCGGAATGTATGTCTGTCTCTTCCCACAGTTGATTGCCGGACCGATTGTCCGCTATCAGGACGTGGCAAGGGAGGTGGATGAACGGCAGGAGAGTGAACTTCTTCGGCAGAGGGGAATCTATCGCTTTATCATCGGTCTTTCAAAGAAAGTTCTGCTGGCGAATCAGGCAGGAGAACTTTATCAGCAGTTGCAGCTCTTCTCCGGAAGTGAGCTGACGGCGCCGGTTGCCTGGTTATCGGCTCTTATGTACACGTTTCAGATCTATTTTGACTTCTCCGGTTATTCGGATATGGCAATCGGACTTGGAATGTTTTTCGGATTCCATTTTCCGGAGAACTTTTCGCATCCCTACGAGAGTGCTTCCGTAACAGAATTCTGGAGAAGATGGCATATGACCTTATCGACCTGGTTTCGGGAATATGTCTACATCCCGCTGGGGGGCAACCGCAAAGGTAGGGGAAGGCAGATTCTAAACCTCTTTGTGGTATGGGGTCTTACCGGTCTGTGGCATGGAGCGGATTGGAATTTTTTACTGTGGGGACTGTATTACTTCCTGTTCCTGATTCTTGAGAAACTGTTTCTTTTGCGTCTGTTTGAAAAGCTTACAGGAAAGCTTGGCTTTCTTCGCCATATATACACCATGCTTGTGGTTGTAAGCGGATGGGTGCTGTTCTCCCATACGGACCTTTCTAAGGCCCTTATCTGGTGGAAGGCATTGTTTGCACCGTCTTACTGGTACAGAGGTCTTGTGATGTTCGGTGCACAGAGCCGGTATCTGTGGATGCACAGTCTGCCATTCCTTTTGGTTATGACGGTTGGCTGTACCGGTCTGATGCAATCGCTGTGGAGACGTTTGATCGGTGGAGAAGAAAGTAGAGCATCCTATCTTTGCAAAAGAGAGATGGGATTGTCAGCGATTTTACTTGTTTTGTCTGTTATTTACCTTGTGAGTGGAAGTTACAATCCATTCCTGTATTTTAGATTTTAGGAGGTGCTATGAAGAAAGGATATACAATACTTGTTTTGGCGGCACTTTCTGCAATCGCATGTTCTTCGCTGTTTATGCCTGTCAGCAAGTATTCCGCCATGGAGAACCGGTATTTAACGACCTGGCCCGGACTGAGCGTGGAAAATATTCTATCCGGCACGTTTCAAAAAGACCTGGAAAAAGCTCTTTCCGATCAATTTCCCTTTCGGGATGCCTGCGTGAAGCTGTCAGTGGAAGGTGAGCTGGCAATGGGACGGCAGGATATTTCCGGGGTATATGCAAAGCGGGACGGAAGCTATGTGGAAAAGGTGGTTTCCTCCGAATTATCGAAGAGCCGCTTTGATTTAAACCTCCGGTTTCTTTCGAAGATGGCAGAAGATCATCAGGTGCCTGTGGACCTTTTCATGGTACCGAGTGCTCCGGAGATGGAACCATACCGTCTGCCGGCAGGAGCGCCTTATTATGATGCGGCATCCTATCGTGCGGCGGCAAGACACAGTCTTTCCTCCGGCAAGGCAAAGGCAGGAGAGGTATC
Organism: Lachnospiraceae bacterium C10; assembly: GCA_900100095.1. Classification (GTDB taxonomy): domain Bacteria; phylum Bacillota; class Clostridia; order Lachnospirales; family Lachnospiraceae; genus Weimeria. Next base: position 68,885 of record FMTN01000023.1, on the reverse strand, counting down.
GGTTGTACCGGTGGATTTTCAGATGAGGCAAAAGGAACATTACTTCTATACGGACCATCATTACAACAACCATGGTGCCTATGAATGTGCCATGGCATATCGCAGCTACCTGGGGAAGAAGAGGCGTTCCTATCATTCCTATGGACAGAAGCTGATGGCGGATGATTTTCGGGGAACCTTATATTCAAAAGCACCGAGAGCAAATGCCAAGTACGACCGTATTATTTTACCCTCCCTTTTGCAAAAGGTTTCTGTATCCTATGAGGGAGGAAGTGATGGTCATCTTACGAACAGCGGGGAAAAGGACAGTCTGTATGACCTTCGTTATCTAAAGGAGAAGGATAAATACAGCACCTACCAGGGAGGCAACCATGGCTTGGTACGTGTCAAGGTCAAGGATGGAACAGGAAAAGGAAAACTTCTAATCATCAAGGATTCCTTTGCGAACAGCGTTCTTCCGTATCTGGTCGGAGATTACCGGGAAGTGGACATGATTGATTTGCGATACTACACCGGTTCTGTGAAAGAGTATCTGGAAAAGGAACAGCCGGACCGTGTACTGGTATATTATGAGATGTCAAACTTTATAAAAGAAGAAAAAGCAAGTGCCCTGATCCGGTAGGATGAGGGCACTTGCTCTTCTAAGGTCGGTTTTGCCGGGGAAGGCCGGAAGTGAGAACGTTCTTGATAAGGAAAGCAGAAAGCTCATTTCCGTATCTGGCATAGGTCGTTTTGGTCATATGCAGGTTATCTGCGGTAGCAACCGGACAGTTCACGTGGGTAATGATGTGTTGCGTACGGAAACGATGGATGGCAAGGCCTTTTTTGGTATATTTTTTTCGGATGGTATTGATGGCTTTCTGGTAATCCTTTAGGGTAAGACCGATTCCGTTCTTTTTCGTGAAGCGGTTGTTTCTTATATCGAACCGTGTGGTGCGGTCGCTGTAGAACAGATCCGGAAGTACGATCTGGATGGGCTCTTTTCCTGCCCCAGCGCGGATCCGGTTGGCGGATGCAATAGCTGTAAAGAAGCGGTTGAGTGCTCCGTAGTAGGTGGTGGTTTTGCTATCGTTTGGCCGGCCTAGCGGAATCTGATCCGTGTAGTCGTTGGTTCCGGCACATAAAACGACCACATCGAAATCGTCAAGGGGAGTGGAATTCTTGTCTAACAGCCCCTTTATGTGAGTCTGTGGCGTCTGTCCCATACGCAGCGGTGGCAGAACGTCGGAGATGATACGGTAGCGATGAAAGCTTGCCAGCTGAACGGGATTGTAGCCAAGGGTAGCACCCGGTATGGCAGCATTATAATATTTTACCCCGGTAAGCTCGTGTATCCGCCTAGGGTAGGAATAGAGGTAGCGGCTCAGCTGGGTTTTGTAGGGACTTCCATAGGTGAGGGAGTCTCCGATAAAAAGGATGCTCTTGTCCTGAAAATTCCTGTGATTGATCTGAAAGTTCTTCTCAAAGTCCGAAGAAAGCTCCCGGTTTGAGGAAAGCTTCTTATATGCAATGACCGTACAGTAAGGGCGGTCAGGCCGCGGTGTGATATGGCAGTTCAGGTAGGCTTCCTCTCCCTGACGGATGTAGGCAACCTCCTCCCAGTGATAGGAGTGATTCTTGCTGCGGTATCCCCGCTTGACCCGGTAGAAATCGGCCCAGGGTACACGGCTGAAGGTAAGTCGGCTGCCACCGTTTTTGTCTGTATCAAGTCCGATGATGGCAGGTGTGTTTAAGGTGAAAGCCCCGTCCTTTGCATAGGAAGACAGACTGATTTTGGCAAGAGATGAACCCCAGCGATAAGCCCGGACGCGATATTTGGTGCAGGAGTTGGAGGGATCCATGTAGTAGTCATTCAGCAGATAGGCTCTTCGGGTGGATTTTTTCATTGTGTTATGAAAAATATCCCGATAGATTCCGGTATGACCATGGACGTCTCCGATCAGATGATATTTTCCGCCTTCAAACTTGCGGTAAATCCGGTAACCGTCGGCGCCTTTCATCGGTTTCCAGCGAATCGTTGCATCAAGGTTGGTATAGCGGCAGAACGGGGCTTCTTCTCCCCGCAGACTTGTCAGGCCACTGGCGTCGTATGAGCTGCGACCGGTACCGAAAAGGCTGTCATCGAGGGAACAGACGGTATAGGTGTAGTCACGGCAGGACGGCATATGCCGGTCCGTGTAGCTTCCCACAGTTTTATTGCTTAGAATGGTATCAAGATACTGATAGTGTCCACCGCATCTTTTCCGGTAGATCAGATATTTGGTGCCGGGACGAGCCTCCCAGGTGAGGGTGGCCTGATAGTAGTTGTCGCCGCCCGGCTGCAGGGAAAGCGACAGCAGGACAGGGGCAAGATCTTTGGCCTGACTCTGATACGGCTGCATAAAAAACAGACCGGTGGTAAGGAATAAGATACTAAGGACCACATATAGCGGTTTTATTTTTGAAATTTTTGTGGATGTTATAACTTTCATGGTACGTTTAGTATAGCTTTTTTTTGTAACAATCGCAAAAAAGGTGAGAAAAAAGAAGAAAAGTGAAGAAAAGTATCTTTCTTCGATTAAAATAATTATGGAAATAGCCGAAACACACTATATGGTGTATATTATAATTTAGAAGGTATGTAATATTAGAATGAGGAAATGTCAATGAAGCAGCATATTATGAAAAAGATCATTACGACAATGCTTGCATCTGCTGTGATGTTTACATCTGCAGCTCCTGCAGGTTCACTTTTTTTAAAGAGCAGTCTTTTGGCATATGCGCAGCAGAGTACAGATAAGCTGACGGTGTCATATGATGTTGTGGTTGATTCGACGAACAATGCGGCTATGCTGGAAGCGGAGAATACTTACCGCGGGAAGCAGCTTGAGGCCTTTGTTTCCGATAGCGGCCTGGACCGGCTTGCAGTGGAGCGGGCGAAGGATATTGCGTTGTTTTACAGCCATTTACGACCGGATAATACGGACCCGACCCTGATTACGGCCAACGGGAAAAGTAACGGAGAGAAGTCTTATCAGGCAGAGAATATCTGGAGCGGTGGTAATACCTATACCTCTGTCCTGAGTAGCTGGGAGAATGAGAGCAGTGTCGAAGGCGCAAGTAATTCTGCGAACCTTAAGAGCAGCGCGTATACCCATGTGGGAATCGGACATGTGGTATATAACGGTCAGCATTACTGGGTACAGGTTTTTTCCGACGGGGTTTTTTCCGACGGGGCTTCTTCTGGCGGAGGATCTGCATCGACAGGTGAGGAAAAGGTTACCAGGGAGATTTCAAAATCCAATATTTCTTCCGATGTCATGGTATATAATTCCGTTGTCCGGGACCCTTCCAAAGATACCAGCTTTGAAACCATCAAGGTGGGTGTTGGGGAGTCTGTCAATCTTCCGACTGTAAGCCTTGGAATCAATACCATCGATTCGGTGCACGATTCCAATAACAATTATTGTCCTGTTATGGTGGAGCCGGTGTGGAAGATCGATGCAAGCAATGCCGCAACCTTAAGCGGGAACCAGGTCAAGGGTGCATTAAAGGGCACTGCAAATCTTTCCCTGTCTTTTTCGCTGAAGCAGAATTATAACTTCACCATTCCTGTGAATGTGGTATCCAGCAGTATTGCCGGTGCGACCATGGTGCTGAGTCTTCCGGCCAGTGGTTATGTGGCAGACGGAACAGAGAAGACACCAAAAGCGGTTATCACCCTGGATGGTGTAACTTTGGTGGAAGATAAGGATTATGTCTTAACCTATGCGAACAATAAGCCTGCTGCATCCTCCAACAAATCCACGGAGGCCAAGGTAACGGCAACCGGCCGGGGAAATTACACAGGAACAAGAGAAGAGACCTTCATGATCGGTGTCGATCAGGGAGGAAGTCTCTATGGTGCCAAGGTTGAATTAAAAGATCCGAAGACTGAGATCTATTACGACGGTAAGGAAAAGAAGCCGGAAGTCGTTGTGACCCTTAACGGTGTTACAGTTGCAAATACGTATTATGATGTTGCATATTCCGATAATACCAATGTCGGAAGAGCAACGGTTACCGTGACGGCAAAGAGCGGTTCCAATGCCAAATATACCGGTTCTGCCAGCGGAACATTTGATATTAAAGGTACACCGATCGATAAAGGTACCATGACCTTTACTCCGACCAACAAGCAGTATCACTATACAGGCGGTGAGGTTAAGCCGGAACCGGTGGTTAAGGTTGGTAGTACAACACTTGAAAAGGATAAGGACTTCAAATTCACCTATAAGAATAACAAGCAGGTCGGTAAGACAGCGGAAGTCATCGCAACCGGAATCGGTAATTACAGCGGAACGTTGACCGATAAGTTCGAGATTATTGCCGGCAGTCTTTCGGATGCGAAGGTGACCTGTTCACCGGAAACCTTTGTATATAACGGTATGATGCAGATTCCACAGGCTTATCAGGTGACCATTGGAACAGGAACAGATGCCGTAACATTAAAGGCCGGCACGGATTATGCAATCACATCCTATCCGACTTCCGCAGTGGATGCCGGAACCTATGAAGTGAAGATCACCGGTCAGGGTGCCTTTAAGGGAACAGGAACCACACCTGCAACATTGACAGCAACCTACACCATTCTGCCAAAGGATGTTGCAGAGCAGCAGCTGGAAGGCGCCATAACGATAAGTCCTCTTTCTGATGTGAATTATACCGGTAATCCGTATGTTCCGGCGGTTGTGGTTACAGACAATAATCTGAACGGATACACGCTGGTAGAGGGAAAGGATTATGTTCGTACCGACAGTAATAATCTGGATCCGGGCAGTGCAACCGTTACCCTGGAATTCAAGGGCAACTATTCCGGTACCCATAAGTTAAACTATAACATTAAGCCGTTAAAGACCTCGCTTTCATCGGTCAAGGCAGGCAAGAAGAAAGCAACCGTCAGCTGGAAGAAGAAGAGCGGTATCACAGGATACCAGTTGCAGTATGCCCGCAGCAGTTCCATGAAGAGTGGTAAGAAGACGGTTTCCATCAGTAAAGCATCCACAAAGAAATATACGGTTAAGGGACTTACATCGAAGAAGAAATACTATTTCAGAATTCGTACCTATTACAAGTCAGCCAGCGGCGTTAAAATCTACAGCAGCTGGTCATCAAAGAAAAGTGTAAGTATTCGTTAATACGGACCAAAGGCCCCCTAGGGGCCTTTTTTCTAAGGGAGGAACATATGTATAAGAAAAAACTGTTAACTCTTGTTATGGCAGTGTCTCTTGCAATCCTGCCGACAGGCTGTAACGGCCTGCAGGCAAAGTGGGATCGGAATCAGGGGGCCAAGTGGCAGGAGGAAAAGACAGCGGATTTCCTGGATGGAGCAGTTGTGGCACAGGCTTCATCGAAGAAGAAATTTTCTGTCTCCGATCTGCCGAAGTGGGACAAGAAGCATGCAAGCGTTTTGGTTCACAAGAACAAGCCATACTTCACAAAGAAACAAAAGAAGAATAAAAAGTCCTATGAATCCTATGGAAAGCTGGACGCCCTCGGACGATGCACAAAGGCGGTCGCCTGTATCGGCAGGGACTTAATGCCGACAGAAAAACGCGGGGAGATAGGAAGTGTACGTCCAACCGGCTGGCATACCGTAAAGTATGATGGAATTGATGGTTTATATCTGTATAACAGATGTCATCTGATCGGCTACCAGCTTACCGGTGAGAATGCCAATGAGAAGAATCTGATAACAGGAACCCGGTATATGAATGTGGAGGGAATGCTTCCGTACGAGAATGAAGTGGCCGATTATCTGTGGGATAATCCGAAGAACCATGTGCTCTATCGTGTGACACCGGTATTTACAGGAAAGAACCTGCTTGCTCTCGGCGTATTGATGGAGGCCTATTCCATTGAAGATAAAGGCGAAGGCGTGTCCTTTTGTGCCTTTGCCTATAATGTACAGCCGAATATCACCATTGATTACAAGACGGGAGAGTCAAGCGGACCTGCCTACACGGGACAGAAAAATTATGACAAGAAGAACCAAGAGACGACCGTGGATGAAAAGGATGATGCTAAGGAACATAAGTATATCTTAAATACCAATACCAAAAAATTCCATCTCCCGTCCTGTTCTTCTGTCAGAGAGATGAGTCCCAGAAATAAAAAGGCCTACACCGGGAAAAGAAAGTATCTGATCCGGAAAGGATACAGTCCCTGTGGCCGATGCAAACCTTAAGAGAAAGAATTGCCTTTGTGGATTTCCAGGAGATCCTCAAAGGCGATTTTTGTTTTGACGACCTGAAGCATGCGCTGGGAAGGATTCAGTTTGCATAACACACCGGTCAGCTGCCGGCAGATGCCGTGGTCATAGTAGGTGACCGTTACAACAGGAAGTGTGGGGGACTCTGTGCTAGCGGTTGTTTCCCGGTGGCGAAGTCTTGCAAGCTCAGTCCGGGTGGAAAGATAGTCCTTGTAAATGCAGGAAAGTTCCTCGTCGAGCTGTTCGCGTGATTCTTCGCTCAGTACAGGGCGTTCCTTCTGCTCAAGAGAGTCCTCCACCTTTCTTAGAGCTTCATCGAGGCCGCGAAGGGCAGAAAAGGGAAGAAACTGTTTGGCCCGCTGGGATGCCGGCATTTTAGGATGAGGTCGGTTCATTGGAATCCTCCTTTGTAACATATGGATTGTGAGAGGGATCGTTAGCAGCTCCGGCCTTATGCCCACCGATTTGTTGATTGCGTTCTATGGTGGTGGCCTTCTCCTGAAGATTCATTCCCCGTAATACGGCATTCTTACCGAAACGCTTTTTCAAATCGAGAACGGCCATTTGAATCTTGTGATCCCGTTCGGTCACTTTCTCATCGGTGAAGAAGCTGTACTGGTGATATTCTTCCGGCAGGACATGGTTGGCTGTCAGGTTTACCCGCCGTATGCCGGCATTCGGGTCGGTGATTTTGCGGTAGAGCCGTACTGCTGCATCGATGAGGAGGGTGCTGGAATTTGTATCTTCGTCCAGAGCTAGGCTTCCGTTTGACGGGGCATGAGGAGGCCGGTTCTCATAGCCGATGGTAAGGCTGATGGAAGAGGTGGTAAGTCCCCGATCCACAAGGTCAAGGCACATCAGATCCATCATTTCCTTGATGATAAGTTCTCCATCTTCAAAATCGTAGGCACAGGGGAGAACCTGTCCGCTGGTCAGGCAGTTGACTTTGGCATGGTAGGATTTGATATCCTGTATGGTTACGGATTCCCGCCCGTTGGCGTGGTCAATTAAAAGTTCGGCATCAATCCCGAAGAGCCGATAGAGCAGGTCAGGGTCTGCTTCTGCAATATCCTGCATGGTACGGATTCCGACCTTTGCAAGGCGCCGGATTGTTCCGGGGCCGATGCGCCAGAAATCGGAGAGAGGAAGATGATGCCAGAGCAGTTTCCGGTAGCTTTTTTCATCCAGTTCTCCGATGAAATCCGGCGAGTGCTTGGAAACGATATCCAGAGCGACCTTGGTGAGGTAAAGATTCGTTCCGATGCCGCAGGTGGCACGAATCCCAAGCTCCTGCTGGATATCGTTCATAATGGTGATTCCGAGCATTCTGGCATTCATATGGTACAGATCCAGGTAGTCCGTGACATCGAGGAAGGCCTCGTCGATGCTGTAGACATGAATGTCTTCGCGGGATACGTACTTCAGATAGATGCGGTAAATGGCAGCCGAGTAATTGATGTAGGTTTGCATCTGCGGCGGTGCTATAATATAAGAAATATTCTTGGGTATTTCAAATAAACGGCAGCGGTTCTTAATTCCGAGTGCCTTCATGGAAGGGGAGATGGCCAGGCAGATGGTCTTCTCAGATCGCGTCGGATCCGCAACCACAAGGTTGGTGGTCATAGGATCAAGGCCGCGAAGCACGCATTCAACGGAAGCGTAAAAGGACTTGAGATCGATACACAGATATTGACGAGTGGCCATATAAGTCTCCTTTCATTTTATGGGATGGAAGCCATTATAACACAAAACGTCTGTTTGTAGAATATGTGTTTTGTGTCAAAGCCAAAATGTTTCGCTTATATTACAAATATTAAGAAAGAAAGAATTTGACACAGTACCTTAAACATGTCAAGATATAGCATGGTGTCTAAAGAAAGTGAAAGGAATAGGGGCGTTGCAGTATGGCAACGAGAGTGTAGTGAATTTACGTAAAATGAAGCCGGAGCAAGCGGCAAACAAGCAGAATAATGATGTAGTAAGCGGTGAACGAATTCTTGGATTGGATGGACTTCGGGCCATCGCTATTTTTGGCGTTATTTTTTATCATATGTTTCCCTTTACGGTAAAGGGTGGCTTCCTTGGTGTGTCGTTCTTTTTTGTTTTGTCAGGATATTTGATTGCTTTGACAAGTGAGAGGAGCAGAAGGAAGCGGCAGTACAGCATCAGCGGATTCGCCATCAAGCGTTTTAAGAGGATTTTCCCACCGGTTTTACTGTCTGTTTTTATAACCGTTGGAATCTTTTATCTGCTTGCACCAAAGGCAGTGGAAGGAATCCGAAGTGAGATTATTTCGATTATATTAGGCTATAACAACTGGTGGCAGATTTTTCAGAATTCTTCTTATTTTACGAAGATAGCGAATGCGTCACCGTTTACACATATCTGGTCCCTGGCACTGGAAATGCAGTTTTACGTCCTTTGGCCGTTGCTGTACTTCTGGTATGTTATGCTTTCCCGGGTGGGAAGCAAGCGGAAAGGGTTTTCCAACCGGGGGCTGTGGTTTTTAGGCGTGATCGGAATTGTCTCCGCCGTGGAGATGTGGGTGATGATGCGCCCGGGAATGGATGCAACCCGTGTTTATTACGGAACCGATACCCGACTGTATGCGCTGATGTTTGGTACCTTCCTTGGTATGCGACGCGCAAGTCTTACACAGGTGAAAAAGGCATCGGCCCGGTTTAAAAAGATCGCGCTGGCAGCTTATGCCCTGCTGATGATTTTTTTGCTCTTTGCCTTCTTTTTCTTCGATGGGCAGAGTACCTTTACCTACCGCGGCGGAATGCAGCTTGTCACCCTGGCCTTTTGTGCTGTTATGGTACTTACGGCGGATGCGCGTCTTCCGTTTGGAAAGATGCTGGAGTGGGCACCGCTTCGCTGGGCCGGACAGCATAGTTACGAAATGTACCTTTGGATGTATCCGGTGATTTTCCTGTTCAGTATCCGGAAATGGACGAGACTTCCGGGTGCACCATTGCTTGAAATTATTGTGATTCTTCTTCTTGCAACCTGGGAGCATAAAGCTGTCGAATGGATTGTAAAGAAGGAAATCGTATTTGAGGAGGGAGTATACATGACAGCGAAGAGAGTGGCATTCTTTGTGGCAACCGTTTTGTTCACTGCTGCATTTATGCTGGGAGCCTGCACTTCTGTTACATCCGGAAGAAAGAATACGGACACGAAGGTGCTGGAAAAGCAGCTGAAGGAAAATGAAAAGCGTCTTAAGGCGGAGCACAAGGAAAAGGAAGAAAACGAGAAGGATAAGGAACAGAAAACAGAAGAGATTCCTTCCGTAACAACGATTGGTGATTCGGTTATGCTTGGAGCGGCGCCGGCCCTTGAGGAAGCGCTACCTCAGGATGCTGTTGTGGATGCAAAAGAGTCCCGTCAGGTACTGGTAGCGAAAAAGATCGTAAAGCATCTTAAGAAAAAGAATAAACTTGGTCACATCGTTGTTGTTGCATTGGGAACGAACGGACCGTTCAAGGAAAGTCTTGGTCAGGAATTGATCGATACCATAGGTGCAGACCGCAAGGTCTACTGGGTGAATGTATATGGCCCGACCATTCAGTGGGAAGATGATTCGAACAAGACCATCAAGGCCGTGGCAAATGCCAATGATAATGTTGAACTGGTTGACTGGAATTCTTATGCGAAGCGCAATGAAGACTGGTTCTATCAGGATGGTATTCATCTTAAGCCGTCAGGTCAGCCTGAGTATGCAAAGATGATTTATTCTGCCATCGAAGATGATCTTCTGGCATGGCAGAAGGAACACGATGTGGAAGAGAAGTAGTAACACAGAAAGATAAGGAGAAATCTCATATGAAATATTTTGGAACAGATGGTTTCCGTGGAGAAGCTGGAAAGGTATTGACAGCAGATCATGCATATAAGATTGGCCGTTATATTGGTTGGTACTACAGCCGTGAGCATAAGGGCAGAATTGTAATCGGTAAGGATACAAGAAGAAGCAGCTATATGTTTGAATATGCCCTGGTGGCAGGTATTATTGCTTCCGGTTGTGATGCATATCTTCTTCATGTAACTACGACACCATCCGTTGCCTATGTGGTACGGACCGAGGACTTTGACTGTGGTGTCATGGTCTCTGCAAGCCATAATCCGTACTACGATAACGGAATCAAGCTGATGGACGGCAACGGACATAAGATGTCTGCATCGGTGGAAGAAGCAATTGAAAAATACATTGATGGAGAAGGGGAAGAGATTCCTTTCGCCTTTGGTGAGAATGTCGGTGTGGCAACGGATTATGCCATTGGACGTAACCGTTACATCGGTTATCTGATCTCTCTTGCGACCCGTTCTTATAAAGGAAAGAGAATCGGACTGGACTGCTCCAACGGATCGACCTTCAATATTGCAAAGAGTGTATTTGATGCATTAGGCGCAAAGACCTATGTAATCGGAAATGAGCCGGATGGACTTAACATCAATAAGGATTGCGGTTCTACACATATTGAGAATCTTCAGAAGCTGGTAAAGGAAAAAGAGCTGGATGCCGGTTTTGCCTTCGATGGTGATGCAGACCGTTGTATTGCAGTCGATGACAACGGGAATGTGATTGACGGTGATTATATCTTATATATCTGCGGCACCTATCTTAAGCGCCAGGGAAGACTGGAAGGAAATCATGTTGTGGCCACTGTTATGTCTAATCTTGGATTCTTCAAGGCTCTGGAATTGCAGGATGTTGAATATGATGTAACAACAGTAGGCGACAAGTATGTTAACGAAGACATGGTTGCCCACGGCTATGTGCTCGGTGGAGAGCAGTCAGGTCACATTATCTTTGCAAAGCATGCGACCACAGGAGATGGAATTTTGACCGCCATCATGCTGATGGAAGTTATGATGGAGGAGAAGACCTCTCTGTCCGCTCTTGCCAGTGGAATGAAAAAGTATCCGCAGCTTTTGAAGAATCTTCCGGTGACGGACAAGGATGCGGTTATGAATCATCCGGAGGTTATTGCCTGTCAGGAAGCCATCACCAACGAGCTTCGTAACGATGGAAGAATTCTGTTGCGCCCGAGCGGAACAGAGCCGGTGATCCGTGTTATGGTGGAAGCCGGAACAGATGAAATCTGTAAGAAGTATGTGGATCAGATGATTGATAAAATCAAAGAGCTTTCCCTTGCTTAGGATGGAACATCGGGAAAGGGGAAGGGGCGCCTGAAAAGAGGGCGCTCTTTTCTTTTTGCAAAAATTATGCTAACATAATCTACTGCGGGTTTATCTCAGTCGGATAACCTTATGCAAACATGTGTTCGAAACCATCCACATGTAAAACAAAACTAGGAGGAATAAGAATGAACCAAAAGAACATGAAACCGGCACTTTTTGTAGCCCAGGCAGGTATTATTGCGGCGCTTTACGTCGTACTTACGATCTTTGTGGCCAGTTTTAACCTGGCAAGCGGGGCGATTCAGATCCGAATATCGGAGGCTTTGACGATTCTGCCTGTCTTTACACCGGCAGCCATTCCGGGATTATTTATCGGATGTTTTCTGGCAAACACCATTACGGGTGCGGTGATTTATGATGTCATCTTCGGTAGCCTTACAACGCTGGCGGCAGCATATCTGACCTACCGTCTTCGTAATTGCAAGTTTATTTACACCTTGCCACCGGTTTTACTTAATGCACTGGTGGTTCCGGTGGTTTTAATCTTCGCCTATAAAGTTCCGGACGCTTACCTTTTCCTTTTCCTGACCGTAGGAGCAGGAGAAGCAATTTCGGTTTGCGGACTTGGCTTCCTGCTTAAGAAGCTCTTGGGACGTTATCGTAATGTGATCTTTAGCGAAGAGGCGTCTGTAGCGCCAAAGTCTGCAGAGTAACAGTAACAGTTCTGACAAAAAGTAGATGCACAAAGGAGTCTGTATGAAAGAAATCTTAGAGCAGATCAAAGATGAAGTGAGAGAGGGTTTTAAGAAAGCCGGCATGGATGAAAAGTATGCCATGGTTACACTTTCCAATCGCCCTGACTTGTGTGAGTATCAGTGTAACGGTGCAATGGCAGCGGCAAAGGAATACCATAAGGCACCGATTGTGATGGCACAGGCCGTTGCAGAGCAGCTGGCGGACGTGGCGATGTTTGAGTCTGTTGAGGCAGTGGCTCCGGGCTTTTTGAATTTTAAGTTAAGCGGAAGCTTTTTGGCAGAGTATGCAGATAAGATGCGGGAGGATACAGAGCATCTTGGTATGGAGCAGGCGAAGGAGCCGGAGACCATCATTCTGGATTACGGCGGACCAAACGTTGCCAAGCCGCTTCATGTCGGACATCTTCGTTCGGCAGTCATTGGCGAGGCAATCAAGAGAATCGCAAGATTTGCCGGCCATAAGGTAATCGGTGATGTGCATCTTGGTGACTGGGGACTTCAGATGGGACTTATTATTACGGAGTTACAGCTTCGTAAGCCGGAGCTTGTATATTTTGATCCGGATTATTCCGGCGAATATCCGACAGAGGCTCCGTTTACCATTTCCGAACTGGAGGAGATCTATCCGACAGCAAGCGGCAAGTCGAAAGAGGATGAGGATTACAAGGCAAAGGCCATGGCGGCAACCCATGAACTTCAGATGGGAAGAAGAGGCTACCGCGCTCTGTTGGATCACATCCTGAACGTATCGGTAACCGATTTAAAGAAGAATTACGAGAATCTCGATGTGTCCTTTGATTTATGGAAGGGCGAGTCAGATGCCGATCCGTATATTCCGGATATGGTCGATAAGATGAAGGCGGACGGATTTGCCTATGAGAGTGAAGGCGCTCTTGTGGTTGATGTGGCAGAGGAATCCGATACAAAGGAAATTCCACCGTGCATGATTTTGAAGAGTGACGGGGCTGCTTTGTACAATACGACCGATCTTGCAACCATGGTATGGCGTGAGAAGGATTATCATCCGACACGTATGGCCTACGTGGTTGATAAGCGTCAGGAGATGCATTTTGTTCAGTGTTTCCGTTGTGCGAAGAAGACAGGTATCGTTTCAGAGGATACAAAGCTTGATTTCATTGGCTTCGGTACCATGAACGGAAAAGACGGAAAGCCGTTCAAGACAAGAGAAGGCGGCGTAATGCGTCTTTCCAATTTAATTGCAGACGTCAATGAGCGTATGTATGAGAAGATCATGGAAAATAAAACCATGACAGAAGAAGAGGCAAAGCAGACGGCACGTGTGGTTGCACTTTCTGCAATCAAGTACGGCGACTTAAGCAATCAGCCGTCAAAGGATTATATTTTTGATATCGATCGTTTCACCTCATTTGAGGGAAATACGGGCCCATATATTTTATATACGATCGTTCGAATGAAATCCATTATGAAAAAGTACGAAGAGGCAGGAAAGAAGCTGGATGATCTTGCATTGCTCGCTCCAAAGACAGAGCCGGAGAAGAGCCTTTTGCTTGCTCTTGTTAAATTCAACAGTGCGGTAAGAAATGCATACGAAGAGTCCATGCCGAACCGACTCTGTGCCTATATTTATGAACTTGCCAATGCATTCAACCATTTCTATCATGAGACGAAAATCATGGCAGAAGAGGATGAGTGTAAGCAGAAACACTATATGGCTCTTCTTGTATTGACAAAGGATGTTTTAGAAAAATCCATTCATCTGTTAGGTTTTGCAGCCCCGGATCGTATGTAATTCTAAAAGTTTTATAAAGAATAAGCCTATTAGATTGTACACAAGTCATTAAGCTGATATAATGGGTTAGGTAAAAAATATGGAACGGTCTGTTACAGGGCCGTTCCTTTTGTAAGCAGAAAGGAAGCGCATAGATTATGACAAAGGTAGACATTATCTCCGGATTTTTAGGAGCCGGTAAGACAACATTTATGAAGAAGCTCGTGGCAGAGGCTTACCAGGGCGAGAAGGTTGTTATCGTAGAGAATGAGTTTGGAGAGATTGGAATTGATTCCGGTTTCTTAAAGGATACCGGAATTGAAGTATCCGAGATCAATGGAGGATGTGTTTGCTGTACTCTGGTGGGAGATTTTACAACAAATCTTCACGAGGTCATCAAGACCTATCATCCGGACCGTATTCTGGTTGAGCCATCTGGTGTTGCCAAGCTTTCTGACGTTATGGTTTCTGTTATGGAAGTTGCCAAGGAAGAGGAAGGCATCGAAATGGGTGCGCTGGTTACGGTTATCAACGCTTTAAAGGCCAGCAAGCAGATGAAGGCTTTCGGTGAATTCTTCGTCGATCAGATTGAGCATGCGACAACCGTTGTTTTATCCCGTACCCAGAAGGCGAAGGATGAGCAGGTTGAGTACTGCACAAAGGAAGTGCAGGAGCACAATCCAAAGGCTGTGGTTATTACAACTCCATGGGAGGAGCTTTCCGGCGAGACCCTGCGCAAGGCAATTGAAGGAAAAGACAGTTTAGAGGTTCAGGCGCTTGCAGAACTTCATCATGCGCAGGAAGAGGCAGAGCATCATCATGACCACGACCATGATCACGAGCACCATCATGACCACGACCACGATCATGAGCACCATCATGACCACGACCATGAGCATCATCATGATCACGATCACGACCATGAGCATCATGACCATGATCATGGCCCGGATTGCACCTGTGGATGTCATGACCATGAGCATCATCACCATCATCATGCAGATGATGTTTTTGTTACATGGGGAAAAGAGACTCCGCATAAGTTTAACAAAGAGACCATTGAGAACGCTTTAAAGGCTTTTGCCGATACACAGGATTATGGATATGTTGTCCGTTCCAAGGGTATCGTTCCTTCTGAGGACGGCGAGTGGATCTATTTTGATCTTGTAGATGGTGAATATGAGATTCGAACCGGTGAGCCGGATGTCATTGGACGTCTTGTTGTCATTGGTACGGATGTAAAAGAAGAAGATGTAGAGAAGCTGTTTGGCTTGAATTAAGGAGATAGTATGGCAGAAGAGATTCCAGTATATCTGTTTTTCGGATTCATGGATGCGGGTAAGACAACGCTGGTAAAGGAGACATTGTTTCAGAACGGTTTTGCTGACGAATTGGATCGTGCGCTTTTGATTTCCTGCGAAGATGGTGAAGAAGAGTATGATGAGGCAGAGCTTGCGAAAATCGGTGTCAGCCTTGCAACAATTGAGAAGGAAGAAGATTTTAACGTTGAGAATCTTCAGAAATTATCCGATACCTATAAACCGCAGGCTGTGTTCATTGAGTACAACGGTACCTGGGAGGTTGGCCCGATCTATGAGATGGACGGCCCGAAGGATTGGACGATTGTGCAAAGTCTTTGCCCGGTGGATGCTACCACATTTGAAATGTACATGAAGAATATGGGCGTGATGATGCGGGAGCAGATCTTCAAGGCGGATGTGGTAATCTTTAACCGCTTTGAGGATTCCATGCCAAAGTCCAAGTTCCGTGCGAATGTAAAAGGTATCAACCGTCCGGCTCAGATCGTATATGAGAGAGCGGATGGAAGTATTGATGATGCTCCGGATGAGCTGCCTTTTGATCTGGATCAGGACGAGATTGAGATTACAGATTCCGACTATGCATTATGGTTTATGGACTGCATGGATCATCCGAAGAAGTATGACGGCAAGATCGTTACCTTCACCGGACTTGTATATAATCCGACAGACAAGAAGGGCCGTTTAAAGGATCAGGTTTTTGTTCCGGGCCGTTTTGCTATGACATGCTGTGTGGAGGATATTCAATTTCTTGGCATGAAATGTCGTTATGAGGATGCTAAATCGATAGAGCATAAGAGCTGGATTAAGATAAAGGCAACGGTGAAGAATGAGTTTGCTCTGGAATATAAGGGCAAGGGACCGGTGCTCTATCCGATCAGCATTGAGCCGGCGGAAAAACCGGCAGATGAGTTGGTATATTTTAATTAAATCAATCCAAATGCATTGTTGAGAAAAATTTAACTATCACATGAAAAAAATGCACTTTTTTAGCGACGCCCCCTTTTTAACGGGGCGTCCGTATGTTATAGTGGTAAAGTCGACATTCAGAGAGTCTGTGTAGTTGAACAACAAGGAAGGATACTAGGAGGAAGATTATGTACGAAATTGTACGCAAGGAACAGCTTGCTGCGAACATCTTTTTGATGGATGTCAAGGCGCCAAGGGTGACACATTCCTGTCTCCCGGGACAGTTTATCATTGCTATTGCAGAAGAGGATGGAGAGAGAATTCCTCTTACCATCTGTGATTATGACAGAGAGAAGGAGACCGTTACGATTGTCTTCCAGCCGATTGGTGCATCGACACTTCGTATGACAGAACTCAACGAGGGTGATTGTTTCCATGATTTTGTAGGACCTTTGGGTCAGCCATCCGAGTTATGTCTTGAGGAGAATCTTGAGGAGACAAAGAAGAAGAATATCGTATTTGTAGCCGGCGGTGTCGGTACAGCTCCGGTCTATCCTCAGGTTAAGTGGCTGAAGGAGCACGGTGTGGATACAACCGTTATCATGGGCTCCAGAACAAAGGATCTTCTTTTCTTTGTTGACGAGATGGAGAAGGTTGCAGGACAGCTTTGCGTTACAACCGATGATGGATCCTATGGTTTCCATGGAATGGGAACCGATCAGCTTCAGGCACTTGTTGATGCCGGCCAGAAGTTTGATCACTGTGTTGCAATCGGTCCTATGATTATGATGAAGTTTGTCAGTCTTCTTACGAAAAAGCTTGAGATTCCAACGATTGTATCTATGAACCCGATCATGGTTGATGGAACCGGTATGTGTGGAGCGTGCCGTCTGGTTGTTGGTGATGAGATTAAGTTTGCCTGTGTTGACGGTCCTGAGTTTGATGGACATTTAGTGGATTTTGATCAGGCGATGGCTCGTATGCAGCAGTATAAGACAGAAGAAGGCCGTAAGAAGTTAGCTTATGAAGAAGGTGACACTCACCACGGTGGATGCGGCAATTGCGGAGGTGACAAATAATGGATGGTTTTGTAAGAGTTCCAATCAGCGAGCAGGAGCCAAAGGTACGTGCAACAAACTTTGAAGAGGTGTGCCTTGGTTATACAGAAGAAGAGGCTGTCAAAGAGGCAGGTCGTTGCCTTAACTGCAAGAATCCGAAATGTGTGGGAGGATGTCCGGTATCTATTAACATCCCTGCATTTATTCATGAGGTAAGCGAGCGTAATTTTGAAAAGGCTTATCAGATCATCAGTGAGTCTTCCGCACTCCCTGCTGTATGTGGACGTGTATGTCCTCAGGAGACACAGTGTGAAGGCCAGTGTATTCGAGGAATCAAGGGCGAAGCTGTAGCAATCGGTAAGTTAGAACGTTTTGTTGCAGACTGGGCCAGAGAGAATGGTGTTAAGCCGACACCGGCTGAGAAGAAGAACGGTCATAAGGTTGCTGTCATCGGATCCGGTCCTTCCGGACTTACCTGTGCAGGTGACCTTGCAAAGCTCGGTTATGATGTAACCATCTTCGAAGCACTTCAGAAGGCCGGTGGAGTACTGGTATACGGTATTCCTGAGTTCCGTCTTCCAAAGGACAAGGTTGTTGCTGCCGAGGTTGAGAATGTTAAGAGCCTTGGTGTTACTTTCGAGACAAATGTTATCGTAGGAAAGTCTATTACCATCGATGAGCTGATGGAAGAGGAAGGCTTTGAGGCTGTCTTCATCGGTTCCGGTGCAGGTCTTCCTAGATTCATGGGTATTCCGGGTGAGCAGGCAAACGGTGTATTCTCTGCCAACGAGTTCCTGACAAGATCAAATCTTATGAAGGCTTACGAGGACTCTGATACACCGATTTCCCGTGGTAAGAAAGTGGTTGTTGTCGGTGGTGGTAACGTAGCTATGGACGCAGCCCGTACAGCACTTCGTCTTGGCGCTGAGGTTCACGTGGTATACCGTCGTTCTGAGGCTGAGCTTCCTGCAAGAGCAGAGGAAGTACATCATGCAAAAGAAGAGGGAATTCAGTTTGATCTTCTCCAGAATCCGGTTGAGATTTTAACCGATGATAACGGCTGGGTAACCGGTGTTCGTGTCATTAAGATGGAGCTTGGTGAGCCGGATGAATCCGGAAGACGTCGCCCGGTTGAGGTAGAAGGATCTGAGTACAATATCGATTGTGATACTGTTATCATGTCTCTTGGAACCTCTCCAAACCCACTGATTTCTGCAACGACAAAGGGACTTGAGGTTAACCGTCGCGGATGTATTGTTGCAGAAGAAACCGATGGTAAGACAAGCAAGGCATCTGTTTACGCCGGTGGTGATGCAGTTACCGGTGCTGCAACCGTTATCCTGGCAATGGGAGCCGGTAAGGCAGCAGCAAAGGGAATTGACGCATACTTTCAGAACAACAAATAAAGTTGCTTCTTGCAATGAAAGCACAGGTATGCTAATATAACAGTTGTTGTGGCTACAGACACAACACTAACTTAGGAGGAATTTTCGATGACTATTCTAAAGACTGTGCTGATGATTGCTTTTATCGTAGTATGTGTAGCGCTTAGCGTGATTATCCTTTCCCAGGAAGGTAAGGATGCTGGCCTTGGTTCCTTAGGTGGACAGGCTTCAACCAGCGAGAGCTACTGGAGCAGAAACAAAGGTCGTTCCAGAGAGGGTATGCTTGTCAAGGGTACTACCGTTCTTGTGGTGCTGTTCTTTGTATTTTCAGCAATCTTAAATATCGGTTCATTTCATTAAGATGAGATACCAAAGGCCATCGCTTTGCGATGGTCTTTTTTTGGCACGGTATGCGCATAAGACTCGAGAAGCGGGTCTTAACTAGGGCATGTGGCCCGGGAAGATGAGACGTATGACAGAAGAGAGAATAACAAGACAAAAAGAATTGATTTATGAGTTGATGGGGGATTGCATGTATATGCCGATGAAGGAGAAGGAACTGGCTTCTCTTTTGATCCTGAACAAAGCTCAGAGGAAAGAACTTTCCAACGTTTTAAAGGAACTTCTTGAGGAGAAGAAGATTATCTGTGGAAGTGACGGAAGATATCAGAGAGCGAAGAAGGTTTCCAAGAAGAAAAAGGAAGAGTCCATCACGGTGGTAGAAGCTCCGGAGAAGGAAGCTGTAATCGGGAAAGAGGCAGCGAAGGAAGAGCAAAACCATGAGACTGCTACGGAGGAGAGACAGGCACAAGAGCCGGCCTTGGAGAAGAGGGCTTCGGAGGGCCATTACCTTGAGGGCGTTTTTACAAGTAATGCAAAGGGTTTTGGTTTTGTAACAGTAGAAGGTATGGAACAGGATTTTTTCATTCCGGAGAAATATACCCTTCATGCTTTTCATAAGGATACTGTTCGGATTGAACCTATGGCAGTGGCAGACGAGGGACGCCGTGCGGAAGCTAAGATTGTAGATATCGTAGCTCACGAATACATTGATATTGTAGGTACATTTGAGCGTTCGGAGAACTTTGGTTTTGTCGTTCCGGATGATCGTCATCTGGTGACGGATATTTTCATACCGCAGGGGAAGACACTTGGGGCTGTGGATGGCCATAAGGTGGTCTGCCATTTGTCGTATTACGGAAGTGCCAACCGTAAGCCGGAGGGTGAGATCACAGAGATTCTTGGACATAAGGATGATCCGGGAGTGGATATTTTATCCATTATCAAGACCAATGAGATTCCGGTGGAATTTCCGGAGGAAGTCCTTGAGGAGGCGAAGAAGGTGTCCGGCAAGGGCAGTGTTCCGGCGAAGGATCGTCGTGGACGCAAGGATCTTCGTGACTGGATGATGGTTACCATTGATGGTGAGGAAAGTAAGGATCTGGACGATGCAGTGTCACTGCAAAAGGATGGGGAGCATTATATCCTTGGGGTACATATTGCGGATGTATCCAATTATGTAAAAGAGGATTCCCTTTTGGACCGGGAGGCGTTAAAGCGTT
The DNA here is from genome assembly GCA_900100095.1 of Lachnospiraceae bacterium C10. Lineage (GTDB taxonomy): Bacteria > Bacillota > Clostridia > Lachnospirales > Lachnospiraceae > Weimeria. The sequence goes on along the minus strand of FMTN01000023.1, from coordinate 48,773 downwards.
CAACTTCGGTATACCTTCTGGACCGCGTGATTCCTATGCTTCCTCACATCTTAAGTAACGGTATCTGTTCACTGAATGAGAATGTGGATCGTCTTGCCCTATCCTGCATTATGACCATTGATCAGGCGGGAGCGGTTTTGGACTACGAGATCTGTGAGTCGGTGATTCGTACCACTCGTCGCATGACCTATACTGCGGTGAACAGGATTCTGGAAGATCATGATCCTGAGACAATGGAAGAATATAAGGAACTTGTTCCTATGTTCCGTGATATGGAGCAGCTTGCCTATATCCTTCATGGCAGAAGAAATGTCCGGGGATCCATAGATTTTGACTTCCCGGAGACTGTGGTGGAGTTAAATGATGAGGGAAAACCGGTGGATATCCATCCGTATATCCGGGGAATTTCCCAGAGAATCATCGAGGACTTTATGCTGGCGGCCAATGAGACGGTGGCGCGGTTTGCCTTTGATCATAAACTTCCGTTCCTCTACCGTACTCATGATTTTCCGAAGGGAGACAAGCTGGAGAATCTGGCTGCCTTTGTTGGTGGTTTTGGCTATTCCTTAAAGGGAAATTTAAGCCAGATTCATCCGAAGGAGCTGCAGAAGCTTTTGGCCCGTGTGGAGGGGGCTCCGGAAGAGGAACTGATCCAGACACTGACCCTTCGCAGCATGCAGCAGGCAAAATACACCACCGAGTGTAGCGGACATTTTGGCCTTGCGGCAGGATATTACTGTCACTTTACCTCACCGATCCGTCGCTATCCGGATCTGCAGATTCATCGCATTTTAAAAGAGAACCTGAAGAGAAAACTGACAAAGAAGCGTAAGGATCACTACGAGGAAATCCTGGAGTCTGTGGCAGAGCGTACTTCCAAACTGGAACGCCGGGCAGAAAGCGCTGAGCGTGATGTGACAAAACTTAAGAAAGTGGAATACATGGCGGATCATATCGGGGAGGAGTTTGAAGGTAAGATCTCGGGTGTCACCGGATGGGGACTTTATGTTGCTCTTCCTAATTCTGTTGAGGGAATGATTCCGGTTCGGACGATGGAAGATGATTTTTATGATTTTGTTGAAGAATCCTACGAACTGGTGGGTCAGAACTTTAACCGTCACTATCGACTTGGCATGCCTCTTACGGTACGTCTTGTATCAGCGGATTCCATGACAAGAACCATCGACTTTATGCTGGTGGATGATGGTATGGGCGGAGGCGTGAAGCATCATCCAGAGCGGGATACTCTGGAGCGCCATCGCCGACCGGGAGGATTTTCCGGGAAAGATAAGAAAGCGTCCAGAAAAAGAGAACGGGGCGCGAAGGAAGGATTTTCGAGAAAAAAATCAAGTTTTCCTAAATCCTTAGGTGCGGCTCGGAATAAAGGAAAGAGCGCACGTCGTACAAGAAGAAAGTAAACTGGGAGGTTGACATGGGAAAGAATAAAGAGCCACGCAAGATCATTGCCAGCAATAAAAAGGCTCGCCATGATTATTTTCTGGATGAATATTTCGAAGCTGGAATTGCACTGGTAGGAACCGAGGTGAAGTCACTTCGTGCCGGTGGTTGCTCATTAAAGGAAGCCTGGGTCAGAATTCAGAACGGTGAGATCTGGATCTACCAGATGCATATTGCACCTTATGAGAAGGGCAATATTATGAATAAGGATCCTCTTCGTCCGAGAAAACTTCTTTTGCACAAGGCTGAGATCTTGAAGCTGGAGCAGAAGATGAAGGAAAAGGGATATACCATTGTCCCTGTGGAGGCCTATTTTAAGGACAGCAAGGTGAAAATTGAGATCGCCCTTGCCCGCGGTAAGAAGCTCTATGATAAGAGGGCGGATATTGCAAAGCGCGATCAGATGCGTGAAGCGGAGCGTGACTTTAAGGTTCGGTTGCGCGTGTAGTGTAATATGGTTGATATGAGGTTCGATGAACTGGGAAGGTTCATTGGACCTTTTTTTCTAAAATAAAGCTATCTTTTGCCTAAAAAACTGTAAATTATTACAATTATGTAGAAAAAGAACTTCGATTTGGTATAATAAAGGTGTCCGGACATGGTGTTGGTAGGTTGTGTTTTTGGTGAAGGAGAGTTGATTATGAACGAAGTGAAGATAGCACTTTTGGTTTGCTTGGCGGTTTTGATTTTTGTTCCGGTAGCAAGGAAGATACTTGCGGATATCGATTATAAGAGACAGCTGAAGGGGAAAAGACCGGAAAGAACATGTCGGGATGATGCTATGGCTTTTTCGTCTTCTGCAACAGAACGGCTGAAGGAAACGAAAGAGATGCTGGAGGTTGAGGCAAGAACAAGGGGAATGCAAAATTTTATTGGGCCAAAGTGATATAATTCTATATATTGAAATTGCAAAACATAGAAAAACCCCGGTATCTAGGCACATTTGCCTTAGATACCGGGGGTTCTTTTGATGGACCAGGCGGGAGTCGAACCCGCGTCCAAAAATCCATTCCCTGTTCTTCTACGAGCGTAGTGATTCCTTTGACATTCCCTCCACATTACGGGGAAACACACCCTTAATGCTTTAGTAGCTTCATGATACGTACATTAATTCAAAGCTTTATCAATGCCGTTTCCTGCATGTTTGAAGCCGGTGACTTAATGTGCAGGTGCATTAAGGCGACTGCTGCCCTTAGGCAGCGTATGCTAAATTATCTTCAGCGTTTAAATTTAATTTGTGATTTAACGCATCTCCCTGCGGCTCGCTTCACCAGCTGCAAGATCCCTGTCGAAACCTTTACTAGCCCGTAAAGTAATATGTTATCAATGATGTTGGAAACTCATTATAATATAACATACTGTGGGATAACCTTCAAGTGAATGTTTTTCTCTTTTTGCTCTCTTTTGGATTAGAAAAAGGGGATTTTGATAAAATATTTTGTAATGTGCCTGTGAGATGTTAAAATATAAGCGAGTCTTGACTATAGTGCACACACAGGTGAAAGTGGGATTGCGATGCTTACCGATTATTTATTTACATATTATGCGTTGTTTATTATGCTTGGCGGGATACTGATTCTCACGATTCATGATGTTTTTCTGAACCGGAGGATGATACGCTGTCTTCGGATTGCGACATTTCTGATTCTGGCTCTGTCCTTGTCTGATACGCTTGAAAAATATTATGCGGAATTTGACCATGTTACAGTATGGCGGTATATTTTTTCTTCGCTTTCCTATACCATTCGGCCGACGATTATGGTATTGATCATCTTTATGGTACATCGTACGATAAGATTTGTGGTGATCCTTCCGGCTGTTATCAATATGTTTTTGGCATTTTCGTGGCCTTTTACAGATGTGGTATTTTATTTTGATAAAAAGAATGTCTTTGTAAGAGGCCCTCTGGCCTATACAGCATATGTGATCAGCGCAATCTATCTGCTGTATCTGTTGATTCTTTCCATTAAATTTGTTTCGGAAGACAGCTACGAAGAGAGCCAGATTCTGTTTTTTATAGCCTTGGCTGCTATTGGAGCGGCATTGTTTGGCATCTGGTTGCCGGACACGGAAACGGTTGTAAATTATACCTTTGGGGCGGATGTTTTACTGTATTATCTTTATACGTATTTTCAGTTTACGAAACGAGATGCCCTTACCGGGTTATATAACAGACAGACGTACTATAATGGGATCAGGCGATATGAGCAGGATGTTTTGGGCGTGATTTCCATTGATATGAATAATTTAAAATGGTTGAATGATACCTATGGACATGATGCGGGAGATCAGGGATTGGTCGCCTTGTCCGAATGTATTAAGAATGAACTTTCTTTCGGAGATAAGGCATACCGCATCGGTGGCGATGAATTTGTTATTTTTTGCAGAAATTCATCGGGGGATATTGAGCAGATTTCTGCTAAAATCAGAAGCAGTGTAACGCAAAAGGGTTATTCCTGTGCACTTGGTTATACGTCAGAAGGCACCATTTCACAAATGATAAAAGAAGCAGACCGTCTTATGTATGAGGATAAGGCGAGAATCAAGAAGCAGATGAAATTAGATGGAAGGATGCCGGTAAGAGACTGATATATACGGATACAGATTGGAAGTTATAGGCAACAGGTTAGAATGTAAGGGGATAATATGGCATTATTACAGGTGAATTATTTATCAAAGGCTTTGTTTCGAACGGTTCCGCTACATGTGATCCTTCCGGTGGATCGCTTTGATGCAGACAGCGACAGCTATTTGAATGAGAACAGGAAGTCTTACAAAACGCTTTATTTATTGCATGGATTGTTGGGAAATTATACGGATTGGGTGAGCCAGACAAGAATCCAGCGGTGGGCAGAGGAGAAGAATCTGGCGGTGGTGATGCCGTCCGGTGATAATGCCTTCTACTTCAAGTCAAGAACACCCTGGAATGATTACGGAAGTTTTATCGGTGAGGAACTGGTTGAAGTGACCAGACGGATGTTTCCTCTTTCCACCAAAAGGGAAGACACCTATCTGGCAGGTCTTTCCATGGGAGGTTTCGGAGCACTTCGAAATGCCATGGTATATTCGGACACCTTTAGCTGCGTGGCAGGTCTGTCATCTGCTGTTCATATCTTTGATGACCTTGCAGAAGAAGGGCACAACGGGCTGTTTGATGATAAGCAAAAGGCGGCTTTGACCGATAAGAATCCAAGGGTAGCGGTAGAAGAAATGTTGTCTTCCAACCGACCGGCTCCGAAAGTTTATATGTCCTGTGGGACAAAGGATGACTTGATGCCGGCTAATATCGCTTTTCGTGATTTTTTGAAAGAAAAGGGATTGGATGTGACCTGGGATGAAGAAGACTACGGTCATGATTGGGAGTTCTGGGATAGCCAGATCAGGAAGGTTTTAGACTGGTTACCGTTATAGGCGAAGGTTCAGGGGATTTGATATGAAGGGATATGAATCACTTCTTATGGCAGGAAAGGGTCGCTGTAAGACGTTGAAATTTAATCTGAAAGATCTTTCGTCGACAGGGCGATATTATGAGGATTATCGGATCCCGAAAGAGGAGACGATGCTGGTCTATGCCTACAGTTCATCCTACTCTGTGATGGAACTGGAAGGAAATGGCACTATTATTACGGACCGGGCGATCTATTTTCACCCGATGCATCGGGATTGGGGAGAAGAGAACCGCATCCCGCTCTCGACGATTTGTCAGTATTTGATTTTTCAGGAAAGTCCGCAAGATTGTGTGCGCTTGTTGTCCAAAGACAAAAAGCTGCAGATCTTCGGTCACACGGTAGCTTTATCAGACACGACGGGAGCAGAGCTGGTGGAGCTTTTGACTTATCTGCAGCAGCATTTGATGTTGGAGGATAAGAAGGAGCGAAAGCGTTATGAGTATACTCTTGCCTGGGCGCTGTCCTATGTGAAAAAGAGTATGAAAGAGATGGGACGTCTTACACAAAGGCATCACAAGCTCCTTCGACTGATTGGAAGAGATCACGCATTTTCAACTTCGGTTGTACTGCTTTTGGCAGAGGACGCATACCGCGAAATGGAGGAAGGACACTATCAAAAGTTTCTTGATTCCCTGCAGGGAGCGGTTCCGCAGAAATTTATGGCAAGTCTCGGGGAGCCTGACACGCTGTTTTACAATGCGTATGTCGAGGACCTGTCCGGAACATATACAGATCAGATGACGAAGATGCTGGTAAAGCCGTATGGGAATCTTCTCCGTAAAATGGAGCTGTCCCTGCATGAAGCAGTCATACTTTGCCTGCTTTGCATCCGGATGGATGATGCCGCATTGTATGAGCCGATGATGCGTGCCATCCGGGATAACCTGAGTTCGAAACGATTATGGCAGATTTCGGGTTTTCGGGCGAAATATTACAAAGAAAAGATGTCATTGGCGTTTGAAAAGATGCTGACAGGACAGATGCCGACGAAGGCCATGCTGCAGTACAAGGATGATATGGGCTTTACCTGTTTGCACTATGCTTTGATGCTTCGGAATAAGGAGCTTTTGGTGAAGGTTCTTCAGGCAAAAGATTGGGGAGAAGGAGAAGGCCCTATTCCGGGAAGGAAACTTGTGGACTGCGCATATCAGTACTTTTTCTGTGCTGTGCAGATCTATCAGGATCCGCAGATTTTGCAGCTGGTACTGGCTTATACCAAAAGAGAGGCACTTCCGTTACTTCGGGCCATCCGGCGCATTGACAACTTCATCGATATTTCCAATAAAAGGTGCTATAAGGCCAGAGAGAAGATGCGTTTTCGTGCGGCAGAAAAGCAGGATGAGTTTCATCAGGGGAATATCCAGCGGGTAAGGGAACTTGAGGCTGAAATTGCTGACTTGAAAGATGAGATTGCAAGTTGTGAAGACCGGAAGGAAGAGCTTGCGCAGATGCGCTCTGAGATTGGAGTGGAACTAAAGAATCTTCTATCCTGTGCCATACAGCAGGCGAAAATGGAAGCCAGGATTTTAAAGGAGGCAGACGATCCGCTGACGAATTATATCCTGCAGTTGTACGGGGATGAAGAACTGCTTTTTTCATCTTTTACAAAAACAGCCATCTCCTGGCGGCTTGTGAATTATAAGGACCTGTACTTTGTGCTTCCGGAAGGTTTTCAGACAAGCATCCCGCATGTTGATTATGAGAATCAGCAAATGGTAGGGATGGATGATGCTGAGGATGAAGAAGAAATCGTCTGGACCGAACGGTTTATCAATCCAAGAGAAGCGGAGAGGATTGAACGGGAAAGGAAAAGAAGACAGGAAGAAGAGGCAAAGCGAAAGGCAAACGAGGAAAGAAAGCGAAAAGAGCAGCAGGCATACCGTGCAGCAGGCGAGGAGATGCATCATGAGAAAAAAAGCTGGTTTTCCGCTGCTGCCAAAAAGGATTTTTCTGTTCTCAAGAAGGAATATCGCATCCTTGTAAAAAAATATCATCCGGATGCAACGGGTGACGGCACAACGGCCATTTTACTGCAACAGATTATGGAAGAACGAGCCCGGATCCTGGAAAATATGTGATATTTTTTGGTGTAAAGAAAAAAGCTTGACACCATATCATTTATCCATTATACTCGTACAGGTGAATGAAATGGATGAGAAGGTACGTCGCGGCCTTTTATATGATTTCTACGGAGATTTGCTAAAGGCGCATCAACAGGAAATATATAAGGAATATGCTTACGAAGATTTATCTTTGAGCGAGATTGCAGAAGAGGTGGGCATGAGCAGACAGGGCGTTTCCGATCAGATTCGTCGCTGTTCGAAGACCCTGGAGGGTTACGAGAATGCGCTTCACCTGCTGGAGAAGTTTCAAAGGATCCGTCAGGCGGCTGAAGAGATTCAGCAGACAAAGGATCTTGATGAGGCACATGCACTTGCAAAGCAAATCCTTGCAGAATTGTAGACACTAGATGAATAGAAGAGGAAGCTATGGCATTTGACAGCTTATCCGATAAACTTCAAAATGTATTTAAGAACCTTCGTGGAAAGGGACGTCTTTCAGAAGATGATGTTAATGCAGCATTAAAGGAAGTGCGAATGGCACTGCTGGAAGCGGATGTTAACTTCAAGGTCGTAAAGGACTTTAATAAAAAGCTGAAAGAACGTTGTGTCGGAGGAGATGTTCTCGGTGGACTCAATCCGGCGCAGACCGTTATTAAGATTGTGAACGAAGAGCTTACCGCATTGATGGGCTCCGATATGACAGAGATTGCATATCAGCCGGGTCAGGCAATGACCGTCATTATGATGGTTGGTCTTCAGGGTGCCGGTAAGACAACCACCACGGCGAAGCTGGCAGGCAAGATGAAGAAGAAGGGAAAGAGCCCGCTTCTGGTTGCCTGTGATGTGTACCGGCCGGCTGCGGTTGAACAGCTGAAGGTGAACGGAGAGAAGCAGGGAGTTCCTGTATTCTCCATGGGAACCGGCAAATCCCCGGTGGATATTGCAAGAGCGGCGGTTGAGCACGCGAAGGTGAATAAGAATAATGTTGTGATTCTGGATACTGCAGGTCGTCTTCATGTTGATGAGGACATGATGGCCGAGTTAGAGCAGATCAAAGCCGGAGTCGATGTGCATCAGACGCTTCTGGTGGTGGATGCCATGACGGGACAGGATGCCGTTAATGTTGCTTCAACCTTCAAAGAACGGGTTGGCGTGGACGGTGTTGTTCTAACCAAGCTTGACGGTGACACTCGTGGCGGTGCGGCTCTTTCCATCCGGGCGGTTACAGGATGCCCGATTCTCTACTGTGGTATGGGAGAGAAGCTTTCGGATCTGGAGCAGTTCCATCCGGACCGTATGGCCAGCCGTATTCTTGGAATGGGTGACATGCTCACCTTGATTGAAAAGGCACAGGAGACCTTCGATGAGCAGCAGGCAAAGCAGCTGAATGAGAAGATTAAGAAGGCATCCTTTGACTATAATGATTATCTTGCCTCCATGGCTCAGATGAAAAAGCTTGGAGGTCTGTCCGGAATTCTTGGTATGATGCCGGGAATGGGACTTTCCGCCGGACAGATGGATGAGCTTAATAACGCCATGGATGAGAAGAAGCTGGCTCATATCGAAGCCATCATCAAGTCCATGACACCGCAGGAGCGTGAGAATCCAAAGCTCATGTCTGTCAGCCGCAAGAATCGAATTGCGAAGGGTTGCGGTCTGGATATCGCTGAGGTGAACCGTTTCGTGAAGCAGTTCAATGAATCTCAGAAGATGATGAAGAAGATGCCTGGCCTTATGAAAGGATTCACAAGAGGCCGAAAGGGCAAATTCCCGTTTGGTGGAATGGGATTTTAACTCAGTCGGAGAAAGATGGCAAGCGCAGCCTTTTTTCATAAATTTTTATTTTTACTTAGGAGGAAATATTAATGGTAAAGTTAAGATTAACAAGAATGGGTAAGAAGAGAGCACCTTTCTATCGTATCGTAGCAGCTGATGCTAACGCTCCACGTGATGGTCGTTTCATCGAGCAGGTAGGTACATACAACCCAAACGTTGAGCCGGCTGAGGTAAAGGTTGACGAAGAGCTTGCTAAGAAGTGGCTTGCAAACGGTGCTGTTCCAACAAATACTGTTGCACGTCTGTTCAAAAACGCTGGAATCCAGAAGTAATATCGCTTTTGGACGTGGGTGTCTGTTAATCTGATCCATAAGGGGTCTAATCGGAAAGGATGGACGTCTATGAAAGAATTAGTTGAAGTGATCGCCAAGGCATTGGTGGATCATCCGGAAGAGGTTACAGTGACAGAAAAGCAGGAGGAGAGAGCCCTGGTTCTTGAACTTCATGTTGCTTCCGATGACATGGGAAAGGTTATCGGTAAGCAGGGACGTATTGCGAAAGCGATTCGTTCTGTTGTTAAGGCTGCAGCCAATAAATCCGAGCAGAAAGTTATTGTTGATATCGTAGATTAATATTACGATGATATCCCGGCGTGTTCCGACTGGAACCACCGGGATTTTGATATACCGGGATTCTGATATAATGAAGGAGTGGCTTTATGGCAATTGAGTTTTTACAGGTTGGTGTGATTACCTCTACACATGGTGTTCGCGGAGAGGTTAAGGTCTTCCCGACGACGGATGATATGTACAGGTTTAAAAGACTTAAGGTTGTTACACTGGAGAAACCGGATAAAACCACAAGCACGCTTCATATCCGTAGTGTTAAATTTTTTAAGAAGCAGGTTATTTTAGGCTTTGACGAAATCAACGATATGGATGCAGCGGCCCTTCTTAGGAAATGTCCTCTGATGATTCCAAGGGACGAGGCAGAAGAACTTGGTGAGGGAGAATATTTTGTCGGAGATATCCTCGGAATCGGGGTTGTGCTTGAGGATGGAAGTGAATATGGCAAGGTGAGTGATATCTTAGAGACCGGAGCAAACGACGTATATGAGATCACAAGACCAAACGGCAAGAAGATTTTAATTCCTGCAATCAAGCAATGTATTCTTGGCGTTGATTTAGAGGAGAACTGTATGAAGATCCATCTGCTCCCGGGGCTGGAGGAACTATAATGAAAATCTATGTAATGACATTGTTCCCGGAAATGGTGGAGCAGGGACTTAAAAGCAGTATCACCGGCCGGGCCATAGAAGAGGGAATCCTGGAATTAAAATGTGTGAATATCCGTGACTATACATTGGACAAGCATAAAAAGGTGGATGACTACCCTTATGGCGGTGGCGCAGGAATGGTGATGCAGGCTCAGCCGGTCTTCGATTGCTATCAGGCAATCCGGGAGGAAGTCGGTCACGACTGTCCGGTGATTTACATGACACCCCAGGGGAAGACACTGAAACAGTCCATGGCCGGAAGCTTTGCGAAGGAAGATACGATTATTCTTCTCTGTGGTCATTATGAAGGAATCGATGAGCGCGTTCTTGAGGAGATTGTTACAGACTATATTTCCATCGGGGACTATGTCCTGACCGGAGGAGAACTGCCGGCAATGGTGTTTGTGGACTGCATCAGCCGCCTTGTCCCCGGAGTGTTGCATAATGATCAGTCTGCCGTCGGAGAGACTTTTGCGGATGACCTTTTAGAATATCCGCAGTATTCCAGACCGGAGGTATGGCAGGATAAGGCGGTTCCAAAGGTGCTTCTTTCTGGAGATCACCGTAAGATCGCAGAGTATCGCCTGGAGCAACAGATTGAGAGGACGAAGGAACGGCGGCCGGATTTATGGGAAAAAGCCAGACCGCAGCTGAGAGAAAAGCTTTCCAATCGACTTAGGAGAAATCTTTTGGGAGAATCCTAAGGCTTTTTTCTTGCTATATCGAAAAGGATATGGTAATATTACATGGTTGTTGTTAATCGCGATGGTCCGCTGGAGCCCTTGGATGGCTTTAAGAACATCAAAATACACAAGTAGGAGGTTCTATATGAACGCAAATGAAATTATCAGCAAAATCGAGAACGAGCAGAAGAAGGCTGAGCTTCCTCAGTTCAACACAGGTGATACTGTTCGTGTATCCAACAAGATCAAAGAGGGTAACCGTGAGCGTATCCAGATCTTCGAGGGAACTGTAATCAAGCAGCAGGGTGGAAGCAACCGTGCAACATTCACTGTTCGTAAGATTTCCAGCGGTGTTGGCGTAGAGAAGACTTTCCCAATCCACAGCCCTAACGTAGTATCTGTTGAGGTTGTTCGTAAGGGTAAGGTTCGCCGTGCTAAGCTTAACTACCTTCGCGGACGTGTAGGTAAGGCTGCAAAGGTTAAGGAGTACATCTAATCCTATCGGATATCTTTTGATTTGCTTTAGAAGGAGGGCAACCCGTCGGGTTGTCCTTTTTTTTCTTTTCGTGTATCATGGATATTGGATATTTATGGTATTGAAGGAGATAATATGACACGCACCATTCCAAACAGAAAACCTATGATGCATCGTCCAAAGCCGGACGCTCATCTTGATTTTCGCAGGAGAAGAAGGAAATTTAATGGAAAGCTTCTGGGGAAGGTTTTGCTGTTTCTTGCAGAAGCAATCGCAGTGATACTGTTGGCTTTTCTGATAATCGAGGCATTTGGCAGACGAACAAAGGTGACAGAGGAATCCATGCAGCCGACGGTTTGTGTGGGAGATCAGGTTCTTTTGAACCGGTTGATTTACAAGATTTCCTCACCGAAGGCCAATGATGTGGTTGCATTCCTGCCGGCTGGTAATCTGAATGCGCAGTATTCCATTAAGCGGGTGATTGCAGTTCCGGGGCAGACCGTTGTGATACGGAGCGGAACAGTTTATGTGGATAATAAGCCGTTTCTGACGACCGCCGATACGACAACGGTTCGGCATGCAGGACTGGCAGAGGAGGAGATCAAGCTGGGCAAAGATGAATATTTTTTGCTTGGGGATGATCGTAACAGCAGCGAAGACAGCCGTTATTCGACGATTGGAAACGTAACGAAAGGCGAAATCGAGGGAAAAGTATGGATGAATATTACATTATCCAACTTTGGCCTTGTGGATTAATAGATAACAGGAGATATATATGCAGATTCAGTGGTATCCAGGACATATGACCAAGGCGCTTCGACAGATTCAGGAGGATCTGAAGCTGATTGACCTTGTCATTGAGTTGGCAGATGCGAGAATACCGGTATCCAGCAGGAATCCGGATATTAAGAAATTGACCAACGGGAAGAGCCATCTTTTGATTTTAAATAAAGCGGACCTTGCAGATGCAAAGGTGACCCAGCAGTGGCAGGAGCAATTAAAGGAAGAGGGAATCCTTTCTCTTGCACTGGACAGTCGGGAGAAGAAGGCGGCAAAGGAAGTTACGGCTGCTGTTCTGGAGGCGACAAAGGAGAAGAGAGAGCGGGACCTTAGGCGCGGTATCAAGAATCGACCGGTGCGGGCGCTGATTGTGGGTATTCCAAATATCGGTAAGTCAACACTGATCAACTCTCTGGCAGGACGAAAGAGCGCGAAGACCGGTAACAAGCCGGGAGTTACAAAGGGTAAGCAGTGGATCCATGTAGGCAAGAATCTGGATCTTTTGGATACGCCGGGAATCTTATGGCCGAAATTTGAGGACGAGGCTGTAGGCGAGGCTCTGGCTTTCGTAGGAGCAATCAGCGATGATGTGGTACAGCAGGAGGAACTTGCTTTACTGATGTATCGCAGAATTCCACAGCTTATTCCGGGCAGGATTGCTTCCTTTTATGAGATTCCGGAGGACCTTGAGGATGCACAGGTATTATATGAGCTTGCAAAGAGCCGTAATCTCCTTAAGGCAGGAGCGGAACCGGATGAGGTTCGGGCAGCACGACTTCTGATCGATGACTTTCGAAGCGGCCGTCTTGGAAGGATTACACTGGAAGGGACAGCATGTCAGAATTAAAGAAGCTGCCGACGAGAGACGGTTCGAAGGACAGGCGGGATCTGGTACGTTTTACAATCTACCTGTTGCTTGTTATGGCCATCTCATATTCGTTGGTGCATTTTGTGGTTTCAAGAACCGTAGTCAGTGGACATTCCATGGAAACGACCCTGTCGGATGGGGATAATCTTGTGGTAGATAAGGTGACCTATCGTTTTACAGATCCCAAGCGGTTTGATGTCATCATTTTCCCCTACCTTTATAAGAAGAACACGTACTATATCAAAAGGATCATAGGGCTCCCGGGGGAAACGGTTCAGATCACCGGGGACGGCAGGGTCCGAATTAACGGGTCTGTGTTGGAGGACGATTACGGACGGGAAAAGATTCGTGATCCGGGAGAGGCTGCTGTAGCCATCACGTTAAAAGACGACGAATACTTTGTGCTCGGAGATAATCGAAACAGTAGTGAAGACAGCCGGTTTGCAGATGTGGGAAGAATCAAGAGGAATCAGATCCTCGGGCGCGCCATCTGGCGTTTCTACCCATTTACGAAAATCGGAAGAATCGATAAGAAGTAAAATATGGCAGAAAAGAAAATTCCCCGGGAGGGGACCAAGGCGTATGAAGCCTATATGAAACGAGAGGAAAAGAAACGAAAGGCATTACAGGAAGAAAAGGAGAGAATGTATCACCTTTTTGAAATGGAGCGCACTTATACCAAAGAGGGTTATCAGCTGATCTGTGGTGTGGATGAGGCCGGCAGAGGACCGCTGGCAGGCCCTGTGGTGGCAGGTGCGGTTATTCTTCCTGTGGATTGTGATATTCTTTATATCAATGATTCGAAAAAATTGTCGAAAAAAAAGAGAGAGGAACTCTATGATACCATTAGAGAAAAAGCTCTTTATTGCAGTGTTGGACTGGCAAGTGTAAGTGAAATTGATCAGGTGAATATTCTTCAGGCGGATTATCTGGCGATGCAGAGGGCGATTGCAAAGCTCGGTGTGGAGCCGGACCTGTTGCTCAACGATGCGGTGACAATTCCCAAGGAGGATATGCAACAGATCTCCATCATCAAGGGTGATGCGAAAAGCGCTTCTATAGCAGCTGCATCCATTCTGGCGAAAGTGACAAGGGATAAGATCATGGAAGAGTACGATCGGCTTGTTCCGGAATATGGTCTTGCAAAACACGCCGGTTATGGAACGAAGGCGCATTATGAAGCAATTGAGCAGTATGGAATCTTATCGATTCATCGTATGACCTTTCTGGAAAAAAGAATTAGGGAAGGTCGTCTTGTAGAAAAGTACAATGAGGTTTGGCTTCCACCGGCACAGGAACTTATGAACTGGTAAGTCCCGGTACATGAGGGAGGGATATCTTTGGAAATCCGCGAACTTTTGACACAATATCAGAATGCACTGGCAAACACCGGCAATGCCTCTGCCTCCAGTCAGGGGGTAGAACAGCTGGTGAAGACACTGGCAGGACTTGAGGCCGGACAGATCTTTGAAGGAACGGTCAATTCGGTAAAAGGCAGTCAGGTGATTTTAGGTCTGTCTTCCGGCCAGAACTTAACAGCTCGTCTGGATAAGGGAATGCAGTTGACACAGGGACAGTCTGTGTTTTTTCAGGTCAAGAGTAATGATGGAAATACCATTGCCATCCGTCCGGTTTCTGTGGGAGGAGCTGAGGGGAATCCCACCATTCGAAATGCGCTTTCTCAGGCACAGGTACCTTTGACGCAGGCAACACTGCAGATGGTAGATGAGATGATGAAGAACAAGATGTCGATTGACAGCCATTCCCTGTCTGAGATGGCGAGACAGGTGGCACTTCATCCGGATGCAAAACCATCCTCTGTTGTGATGCTGCAAAGTCTTGGAATACCGTTGACAGACGAATTCCTGCAGGTGTTTGAAAATTATAAGGTGAATGAAGGGGCTCTTCTGAAAGATCTGTCAGGTCTGGCGGATTCTGTTGCAGAGGCAGCAAAACAGGGAGGAGGAACCGTTCTATCCTCCGTTGTTGATGTCCTTCTTCCGGGGGGACAGATTTCACCGGAAGCTGTGCTGTTTGAAGATGTGTCCCACTCGGTTTATGAAGAAGCGCAGGCACTGGAGGAGGAGAAGGATCCATCCTTTTTGCTTCGTGAGAACGAAGAGGCAGGAGTAGTCATTGGAAAAGAAGCACCCCTGACAGGGCAGGAGCTGCGGGAATTTCCAATGGGAAGTCTTGGACGCGCCATGTCGCCGGAAGGGATGAGAGATTTAAATCAGCTCCTTCGGGGAGATGCAGCCTTTTTGAAGAAATATCCGGGGCTGTTTGAACATAATTCCATCAAGGCGGATGCATCGGCAAAGGATGTGCTTCTTGCCCTGACAGAGCATTTTGGTAAAATGTCGGGAGAAGAACTTGAGGGTAAACTGCAGGGAAAGGCTCTAAAGGAATTGCTCCGTGCTGTACTTGAGGATAAATACACCCTAGAACCGAAAGAACTGTTGGAAAAGGGCAGTGTGGACAAGCTTTACCGCCAGCTGCATTCCGATATGGAAAATATCAGTGACAGAATCGGGCAGACGGTGCCAAATGTAGCCCAGTCTGTGCAGGCGGCGACGTCTTCGGTGCAAAACAATCTGGATTTTATCCGTGAAGTCAATCAAATGTATACCTATATGCAGCTTCCGGTCAAATTATCGGGACAGAATGCAACCGGTGATCTGTATGTCTATCGGAATAAAAAGAAGGCGTCAGAACGCGAGGATGGAGAGATTTCGGCATTTTTACATTTTGATCTGGAACATTTAGGTTCGACGGATATATCGGTTAAGCTGAAGAACAAGAGCCTGGATACGAAATTCAATATGGCGGATGATGCCTCTTTTCATTTGATTGAAGATAATATTCATATTCTTCAGGCAAAGCTTGAGGAACTCGGTTATCAATGCCGTATTCAGGTGAGCGGTGACGGCAAGCCCATGGATTTTGTGAATGATTTCTTGAAACAGGATGTTCCGAAAGGAAATATATCCGGAGGAGAAATGCTTCGGTACTCCTTTGATGTGAGGGCGTAGTATGGCAGACAAACAGGATAAAACAAAGACAGCGGTTGCCCTGGCATATGAACCGGGGGATCAGGCTCCGAAAATTCTTGCCAGCGGAAAGGGTGCTGTTGCGGAAAAAATCATACAGCAGGCCAAAGAGGCAGATGTGCCGTTCTATCAGGATTCGGCGTTGGCCAGTACGTTATCAAAGCTGGAAATCGGAGATGCAATTCCGCCGGAACTTTATGAGGTTGTGGCTCAGATTCTGGTGTTTGTGGATGGCATGGATAAGGTCCGCGCCAAACTGGGAGATAAGCCGATTGGAAGTGGCCGATGAGCAAAAGAAGTGTTGGCGACATCTACGAACAGAAAGCGGCGCAGTTTCTTGAAAAAAAGGGTTATCAGATCCTTGCGAGAAATTATCATACCCGCTTCGGCGAAATTGACCTGGTTGCACTGGATGAGGGAGTACTTTGCTTTGTTGAAGTGAAGTATCGAAAGGACAACCGGTTTGGAAGTCCGCAGGAGGCCGTGGATATAAAGAAGCAAAAACGCCTGTCCTATTCTGCCGCGGTCTATGTAATGAAAGAGAAGATCGCGCTGGAGCGGGCGATGCGGTTTGATGTTGTAGGTATCCTTGGGGAGGAGTATGTCTTGATTAAGGATGCTTTTCCTTATTTAGGTGATTGATATGTTAAAGTATGGTTCAAAAGAGAAGATTTATCGTGAACATGGAGAAGGTCCGCGCTACCTTGGGTTTGAGGAGTGGGAAGAGAAGTTCCAAGATATTTCTCACGGTTTTACGACGAGGGTGGGCGGTGTATCCGAAGGGGTATTATCTTCCATGAACTTAAGTTATACAAGAGGGGATGACCCGGATGCGGTCGATGAAAATTACAGAAGGGCTGCCGCTTATTTCGGGAAAGAGCCTTCTGATATCGTAACCATTTCACAGGAGCATACCAATCGGGTGGTTGTAGTGGATCAAAGTAACGCCGGTGAAGGTGTGACAAAGGAGCGGACCCTTGGAGCCTGCGACGGGATGATAACGAATACTCCGGGGCTGTTACTTTCGACCTCTCATGCGGACTGCACCCCGCTCTTTTTTGTGGATCCGGTGAAAAAGGTTGTTGCCATGACCCATTCCGGCTGGCGGGGAACAGCAACACGTATTGGAAAGAACACAATAGAACAGATGGAGCAGGCATTTTCCTGTCGGCCGTCAGATATTCATGTCGCCATCGGACCGTGTATCTGTGCAGATTGTTATGAGATCGGCGAGGATGTGGCAGAGGCTTTTGCTTCCACCTTTCAGGGAGATGTGGAAGGTATCCTTCGGGAAAGAGGAAAAGGCAAATATGACCTTGATCTTACAAAAGCCAATCAAAGAATTCTGTTGGAGGCAGGAGTGAAGGAAGAGCATATGATTTGCGGAAATCTATGCACCTGCTGTAATAAGGATCTTTTGTTCTCCCACCGGGGAGCAAAGGGACAAAGAGGTAATATGTCAGCATTTATCATGTTGACGGAGATGTAATATAATATGATGAAAAAGAACGAAAATACCCATCGCATCAGTGCTGTGCGGCCGGGATCGATTGCGCAGGAAGCAGGAATCGTTCCGGGCGATATCTTATTGAAGGCCGGTGGACAGGAACTGAATGATATATTCGATTATTACTATTATGAGGAGAATGACGAATTAGAGCTGTTGATTCTTCATGAGGATGGAGAGGAACAGATTTATTATATCGAAAAGGATGAAGGAGAGGATGTGGGCCTTACCTTTGAAAACGGCCTTTTGGATAATTACAGAAGCTGCCATAACGGCTGTGTGTTCTGTTTTATCGATCAGATGCCGGGAGGAATGCGTGAGACCTTGTACTTCAAGGATGATGATACCCGTTTGTCCTATCTTCAGGGTAATTATGTCACCTTGACCAATATGAAGGAAGAAGATCTGCAACGTGTGATCGATTACCGTCTTGCACCGATTAATATCTCGGTGCATACCACAGATCCGGCACTCCGTGTGAAAATGCTTCATAACCGTTTTGCCGGCGACATTCTTCAGAAAATCGAGCGGATTGCCAAGGCGGATCTTCCGATGAATTCCCAGGTGGTGTTATGCAAGGGATTAAATGACGGCAAGCAGCTGGATAAAACCATTGGAGATCTTTTATCCTATTATCCGCAGATGCAGTCCCTGTCTGTTGTTCCGGTAGGGCTTACAAAGTTCAGAGAAGGACTGTATCCGCTGGAAAGCTTTGAAAAAGAGGATGCGATCGAGGTTGTCGGAATTATTCAAAAGTGGCAGAACATCGCTTACGAAAAGTACGGAACTCACTTTGTTCAGGCTTCGGATGAATGGTATCTTTTGGCGGGGCTTCCGCTGCCGCAGGAAGAAGTATATGACGGCTATCTTCAGCTTGAGAACGGTGTCGGAATGATTCGTCTTCTTTTGACAGAATTCGCAGAGGCCCTTGAGGCGGAAGGAAAGCATCCCTTTAAGAAAGAACACTTAACGGTTGCAACGGGGGTTTTAGCCCAGCCGTTCATACAGCAAATGGCTGATGACTTTATGAAAAAGTATCCCCGTTATAAAATTGATGTTGTAGCTATTATCAATCATTATTTTGGTGAGAAAATTACAGTTTCCGGTCTGATTACCGGTAAAGATCTAGTCGAGCAGATCAATGCCCTTGCAGATAAGGGAAATCGCGTGCTGATTCCACAGAACATGCTTCGTAGCGGTGAAGAAATCATGCTTGATGATATGACACTGACACAGGTGCAGGATTCTTTACAAGTTCCAGTCACTGTTGTAAAATCCAGTGGGCAGGATCTGCTGAACGCCTTCCTCGGCAAGAAGCAGACATCCTGATATACCACGACTTAGAAAGAGCAGGTACGTAAAATGGCAAAACCAGTAGTAGCGGTGGTAGGACGTCCGAACGTAGGTAAGTCTACCCTGTTTAACGCCCTTGCGGGAGAAAGAATTTCGATTGTAAAGGATACCCCGGGTGTAACAAGAGACCGTATTTATGCGGATGTGGATTGGTTGAATTATGAATTTACTCTGATCGATACCGGTGGAATCGAACCGGATTCTTCGGATATTATTTTATCCCAGATGAGAGAACAGGCCCAGATTGCAATCGATACAGCGGATGTTATTGTTTTTCTGACGGATGTAAGACAGGGACTTGTTGACGCGGACGGTAAAGTGGCAGATATGCTTCGCCGCTCGAAAAAGCCGGTGATCTTAGCCGTCAACAAGGTGGATGATTTTAATAAGCAGATGGCAGATGTGTATGAATTCTACAATCTTGGAATTGGCGATCCACATCCGATTTCTGCTGCTTCCCAGCTTGGCTTCGGTGATTTTCTGGATGCCGTGGTGGCACATTTCCCTCAGAGAACAGCCACAGAAGAGGAAGACGATACCCCTCGTATTGCCATTGTCGGTAAGCCGAATGTAGGTAAGTCATCCCTTGTAAACCGCCTGGTGGGCGATGACCGTGTAATCGTATCGGATATTGCCGGAACAACCCGTGATGCGGTTGATTCCAAGGTGAAGAATCACGGCAAGGAATATATTTTTGTCGATACAGCCGGAATCCGTCGTAAGAATAAGATCAAGGAAGAGCTTGAGCGTTTTTCCATTATCCGTGCCGTTGCAGCGGTTGAGAAGTCGGATGTGGTCATCATCATGATCGACGCGACAGAAGGTGTAACCGAGCAGGATGCCAAGATTGCCGGTATTGCCCATGACAGAGGCAAAGGTATTATTATTGCTGTTAATAAATGGGATGCCATTGAGAAAAATGACAAGACACAGAAGGAGCATGCGCAAAAGATTCGCCAGATTCTCTCCTTCCTTGCCTATGCGGAGATCTTATTTATCTCAGCCAAGACGGGACAGAGAATTCAGAAGATTTACGATACCATCGATATGGTCATCCAGAATCAGACGATGCGTGTGGCAACCGGTGTATTAAATGAAATCGTGGCAGAGGCTGTCGCAATGCAGCAGCCGCCGACAGATAAGGGTAAGAGACTGAAGATCTACTATGTGACACAGGTCTCTGTCAAGCCGCCAACTTTTGTTATTTTCGTAAACGACAAGAAGCTGATGCATTTTTCCTATGTGCGTTATCTTGAGAATCGTTTTAGAGATACCTTTGGCTTTGCAGGTACAGCGTTGCACTTTATTATCAGGGAGAGGAAGGAAAATTCATGACAATTGGAATGAGAATCGTATCTCTTTTAGTGGGATACGTGTTCGGAATGATTCCATCGGGTTATCTTTTTGGCAAAAGCCGTCATGTGGATATTACAAAGCAGGGAAGCGGCAACATCGGTACGACCAATACGCTGCGTGTATTAGGCAAACTGTTCGGGGCGCTGACACTGGTTTGTGATGCGGCAAAGGCAATTATTCCGGCTGTTATCATGTACTTTGGCCTGGGACAAAGATCTGGTGTGGATGCACGACTTGTGATGCTTTATGCAGCAACAGGGGCAGTGATCGGACATGATTTTCCGGCTGTTATGAAATTTAAGGGAGGAAAAGGCATTGCAACTTCCATGGGACTTTTTATCATCTGCTTTCCGCAGTGCCTTCCGCTGTCCTTTTTATCCTTTTTTATTGCAGTCCTTCTCACAGGATATGTGTCCGTGGGCTCGATCCTGTGTGCGGCAATATTCCCGGTTCAGGTAATACTGTTCCATCAGGTGGGACTTCTTGCCTTTAAGGGACAGGCATTTATTGAGGCTCTGGTGATTTCTGTTTTTCTGTCAGGCCTTGCCATTGCACGTCACCATAGCAATATTACACGTTTACGTAACGGTAACGAGAATAAATTTTCACTTCGCAGTAAGAAGGAGGCTTAAATGGCCAATATTACCGTGTTAGGAGCAGGCAGCTGGGGCACAGCCTTAGCTGCATTACTTTGTGATAACGGGCATGCTGTAACGCTCTGGTCCCATCGTAAGGAGCAGGCGCTGGAAATGGCTGCCACACATCAAAATGATAAATTAAAGGATTTCATCCTGCCGGATCGTCTGAAATACAGCTTTGAGCTGAAGGAAGCGGTTTTAGGGGCGGATCTTTTGATTTTTGCAGTACCATCAACGGCAACACGTCAGACAGCGGAAAAGCTTCGGGATATTTGCAAAGAGGAAGTCAGCATTGTTTCTGTTTCAAAAGGAATTGAGGAAGCGACGTTGATGACGCAGAGCCAGATCATCGAAGAGGTGCTTCCGAAGGCAAAGGTGGCCGCGCTGTCCGGCCCGTCCCATGCGGAGGAAGTGATTCGCCATCTTCCAACCGTTGTTGTAGCAGGTTCAAAGGATCGAAAACTTGCCATTATGGTACAGGAATTTTTCATGAACGAGAATTTCCGTGTTTATATCAGTTCCGATCTGCAGGGCATTGAAGTGGGAGCTTCCCTTAAAAATGTGATTGCTCTTGCAGCCGGTATGAGTGACGGTCTTGGAAACGGCGATAATACGAGAGCCGCTTTGATCACCAGAGGAATACGTGAGATATCCGCCCTTGCGGTTGCGACAGGCGGCAATCCCGAGACTCTTAGCGGACTGGCTGGAATCGGAGATCTGATTGTAACCTGTCAGTCGGTTCATAGCCGTAATCACAAGGCCGGCGAACTGATTGGAAAGGGAATGGATCCGAAAGAGGCCATGGAACAGGTTCATATGGTGGTGGAAGGTGTCTACTCTGCAAAGGCGGCTCTGGCGCTGGGAGAAAAATATAACATGGATCTTCCTATCATTTCTGAGGTCAACAAGGTGCTCTTTGAAGGAAAAGAGGCAAGAGTTGCCATGTATGATCTTATGAACCGTGACAAGAAGACAGAGATGGAGGCAGTAGGATGGAAGAATTAAAGGAAACGATTCGGATCAAGTATCATTCGGATCAGATCGACCGTTTGACCTATATCGACGGTAAGAGCGACTGGATCGATCTTCGTGCAGCAGAGGATTATGAATTAAAGCAGGGGGACTTTGCCCTGATCAATCTTGGAATTTCCGTAGAACTTCCAAAAGGCTATGAGATGATTATTGCTCCCCGTTCCTCTACATTTAAAAATTTTGGATTACTTCAGACTAATAGCATCGGTGTTGTGGATGAGTCCTATTGCGGAGATGAGGATGTGATCATGATGCCGGTTCTTGCAATGCGCGATACGAAGGTATCCATCGGGGACCGGGTATGTCAGTTTCGTATTCTTCGTCACCAGCCTCATATCGAATTTGAAGAGGTTAGTACCCTTGGAAATGCCAAGCGCGGCGGATTCGGGTCCACAGGTAAAAAGTGACATAAGGTTCGAAAAATGGTACAATCGTCTGGTACCTAACAACTCATGATGCTACGGGGTGTGGCATAGAAAGGGAGGGGAACATGACAGACAAGATTCAAGAGCGTATGACAAAGTTCTACTCTGGCGATGACAGAAATGTTACCATCAATGCAGTGCAGGGACATTTTGCGACAAGCAATTCCCATATCAATTACTATATTGATGTTACCAGACTGAAAGTGAGAGCGAAAGAGGCGGAGAATGCAGCAGCATCTCTTCGGTCAAAGCTCCTTCACCAGGTAGAGGATGTGGATACCATTGTTTGTCTTGATGGTACGGAAGTTTTGGGTGGTTTCTTGGCACAGGAACTTGAAAAGGGAAGCTTCCACATGACCAACAAGCATGACACAATGTATATCATTACGCCGGAAGAGAACAGCATTCATCAGTTCATGTTCCGTCAGAATAACCGTCTTGCAATCGAAGGGAAGAATGTGTTGATTTTATCAGCAACACTTACGACCGGTGAGACAATGAAGCGCATGATGGAATGTGTATCTTATTATGGCGGAAGAGTAAGTGGAGTTACTTCCATTTTCTCAACGATGAAAGAGATTAACGGACACAGAATCATATCCCTGTTTACGGAAGAGGATCTTCCGGGATATGCGGCATATCATCCGAGTAAGTGCCCGTTCTGTGAAAAGAAGATTCCGATTGAAGCCGTGGTTAACGGTTACGGATATTCTACTCTATAAGGTTATAAAGCAGGTATTATTCGCATGGAAGAAAAGCTTAAGATTAAGTTGCCGGTCTTTGAAGGTCCGCTGGATCTTTTATTGCATCTGATCGACAAGAACAAAGTGAATATTTATGATATCCCGATTGCTCTTATTACAGACCAGTATATGGCATATCTTGATGAGATGAAGAAGGCCGATCTTAACATTATGAGTGAATTCCTTGTGATGGCATCCACTTTGCTGGCAGTCAAAGCCAAAATGCTGCTCCCTCGCAAGCAGGTATCCGATACCGAGGGAGAGGAAGAGCTTGATCCGCGTGCTGAACTGGTTCAGCAGCTTCTCGAATATAAGATGTATAAGTGCTTTGCAGAGAAACTGCGCGAGAATCAGAACATGGCAGAGGAGATCTTTTATAAAGAACCGACCATTCCGGATGCGGTGGCAGCCTATGAGGTTCCGGTTCATCCTGAGGAGCTTGTTAAGGATATCACCCTTGAGAAGCTGAATTTGATCTTTCAGGATGTGTTAAAGAGACAGAAGAATCGTCTGGATCCGATCCGTTCTAGGTTTGGTTCCATTAAGAAGGAAGAAGTCTCTTTGGAAGAGAAGACCAGAAATCTTTTGCATTTTGCAGCAGAGCATCGAAGGTTTTCCTTTCGGAGTATCCTTGAAAGCGCCAAGACGAAAACCGAGGTGATCGTTACCTTTTTAGCTGTCCTTGAATTAATGAAAACCGGACAGATCAGCGCGAAGCAGGAGGAGACCTTCGGAGAAATTGAGATTGTATCCAGGGTTGCAGCATAGAGGAAGTTATGGAGAAACAGCAAATTAAGCAGGCGGTTGAGGGAATCCTTTTTACCATGGGCAAGGCGGTGGAAATCGATCAGATGGCCCGGGCTCTTGAAGTGGAAGAGGAGGATATTATATCAGCTGCGGATGAATTATCAAATGAATATCAGTCCAACGGACGGGGGATACGTATTGTCCGCTTTGAAAGTTCGTACCAGATGTGTACGTCAAAGGACATCTATTCCTATCTGATTAGGATTGCAAAACAACCGAAGAAGGTGGCACTGACCGATGTGTTGCTTGAGACACTTTCGATCGTTGCCTATCGTCAGCCGGTGACCAAAGCCGCAATTGAGAAGATCCGAGGGGTATCCTCAGATCATGCGGTGAATAAATTGGTTGAATATGAGCTGGTAGAAGAAGTCGGACGTATGGATGCGCCGGGGCGGCCGATGCTGTTCGGAACAACCGAGCAGTTCTTAAGGAGTTTCGGGGTAAAGTCCCTTTCGGATCTTCCGTCTCTTTCACCGGTACAGGTGGAGGAATTTAAGGAGGAAGCCGAGCGGGAGGCTTCTCTTGAGGTTGATGTTTAATTCTTTAAAAAGAGTATGACAAGGTTTTTGTCATGCTCTTTTTTTCTTTCGATTTTTATGGTCAGAATTGCAAGAAAAATCGTTAAATTCATCACAAATATAGGGGGCCAAATCCTTGTAAATTGACAAAAAATCGGTTATCATAATCGCTGATGCAGATTTTACTCTGCATTGGAATAATTTACTATTAATATGGAGGAGAAAACTATGAGTGATGGAACAGCCTTATCTGCTACTTCACGAATCGAGGCTCTTCTGGATGCAAACAGCTTTGTAGAGCTTGGAGCAGCCGTTACAGCAAGAAGCACCGATTTTAATGTGAACGCAGAGAAAACACCTTCTGATGGCGTTGTGACAGGACATGGTACCATTGATGGAAATCTGGTATTTGTTTTTGCGCAGGAGCCGACTGTTTTTGGTGGAGCAATTGGCGAAATGCACGCAAAGAAGATCCTCAGCGTCTACGATAGGGCACTGAAGATGGGGGCACCGGTCATTGGGGTATTAGACAGCACAGGTGTACGTCTGCAGGAGTCTGTTGATGCTGTAGAGAGCTTGGGTGCAGTTCTAGCAAAGGCGTCTGAGGCAAGTGGTGTGATTCCACAGATCATGGCAGTATATGGCAACTGCGGGGGTGGATTGTCTGTCCTTACAGCGTTGGCTGATTTTACTTACATGACCGATTCAGCAAAGCTTTTCTTTAATTCCCCGAGTACACTTCCGGGAAATAAGGATGTAGCAACGGATTCAGCTGAATTTCAGTCCCAGGAAGCCGGCGTTGTGGATGCAATCGGATCAGAGGCCGAAATTGCGGAGCAGATTCGCAAGTTAGTAACAATACTGCCTGGTTCTAATTTAGAGGAAGGCTGTATTGATGAGTGCACCGATGACCTGAATCGTGCAGCAGAGGGAATATCTGCGTCCTACCAGGATGCGGCGTCTGTCTTTACAGAACTTGCTGATAACCGTGTCTTTACAGAGGTTAAGAAGGCCTACGCACCGGAAATGACCTGTGGCTTTGTCAAGCTGAACGGAATGACGGTGGGAACAATCGGTAATACTGTTTTAAAGGATGGAGAAGAGCTTGAGGCCCGTCTGAGCGCAGACGGTCTTTTGAAGGCAGCGGATTTTGTGAAATTCTGTGATGCTTTCGATCTTCCGATCCTCAGCCTTGTCAAGACAGAGGGATATGAGACTTCAATCGCAGCAGAAAGAAGCCTTGCAAGAGCAGCAGCGTCCTTTACAGCGGCTTATGCGTCAGCATCTGTACCAAAGATTACACTGGTTGCAAAGGCTTATACCACAGCATACCTTCTGATGGGGGCAGCTTCCATGAGAGCAGATCTTGTTTATGCTTTATCCGATGCGGATATGGGAGTTATGGATGCCAAGGCGGCAGCTAAGATTCTTGACACCACACCGTCAGAGGTTATGACACAGGTGAACGGCATCACGAATGCAGCGCGTCATGGCTATATCGATCGTGTTGTTAATGGAGCAGATACCCGTAAATACCTGATTGCAGGTTACGAGATGCTCTATACCAAAAAGATGGATGAGGCATATCGTAAGCATGCAACCAAATAAGGAAGAAAGGTGATCTCATGAAAAAGAAATTAACGATCCTTCTTACCACGATCGCCTGTCTGGTTCTTTTTGCTGCCTGTGGCAGTAGCAAAACAGCTGATTACGGTGGACATTCCAGATCGGAATTGAAATCGGTCCAGCAGGGTTATGCCGATCAGTTGCAGGCTCTTTCTGCTGAGGAGTTGAAGCAGTATTCACAGGCTTTTACCCAGCAGGCAAAGGATAACCAGGATGACAAGGATTCAGCCATGAAGGGGGAACTCATTCAGAACTGGATCGATGTTACACCGAAGGTCGGTGACTTTATCGGTTATACAGACTTTAAGGTGGACGTGGCAGGTAAGACAGTTACCTGTACGCTGAATATGGACTTCTCAAAGCGCGATGCCCGTATGGTGTTTGTATATAACAAGACAAGCATGAAGCCAACAGCTATGAATTTTGAGCCTGTTTATACAAAGGCTGAGACAATGAGCAAGGCGGCACTGAATGTGTTAATGGGAATGATCACAGTATTCTGTGTTCTGATTATCATCAGTATTTTTATTTACGCATTCCGTATCATTCCGTTTATCCAGAAAAAGCTTGAGTCCAGAAACAGCGAACCTGTTGCCGAGGCGTCACCGGTGAAAGAAGAGGTGGCAGTACAGAAGGCACAGGACAGCTCAGATGATTTAGAACTTGTTGCTGTTATTACAGCGGCAATCGCTGCAAGTACGGGTGCTTCTACGGATTCATTCGTAGTACGCTCCATTAAGAGAAGATATTAATCCAGGAGGATGATGAAATGAAAAATTATACCATCACAGTTAACGGTAAGGCATATGACGTAACAGTAGAAGAGAAGGGGGCAAGCACTTCTTCTGCACCTGTAGCTTCCGCTCCGGTGGCAGCTCCGGCAGCACCTGTAAGCAGTGGTACAGCAGGCTCTGTTAAGATTGAGGCAGGAGCAGCAGGTAAGGTGTTTAAGATTGCAGCTGCAGCAGGCACACATGTCAATGCAGGTGACCCGGTTGTTGTTCTTGAGGTTATGAAGATGGAAACACCAGTTGTTGCTCCAAAGGCTGGTACAGTAGCTTCAATCGAAGTTGCTGAGGGAGCATCCGTAGAGGCAGGAGATCTGCTTGCTACAATGAATGAGGACTAATCGAAGGAGGTTCCTAAATGAGTTATATTGCAGAGACGATGGGCAATCTGCTCCATCAGACGGCATTTGCGAATCTTACGGGTGGAAACTTCATTATGATCCTCGTTGCCTGTGTATTTTTATACCTGGCAATCCGTAAGGGCTTCGAGCCGCTTCTGTTGGTTCCGATCGCCTTCGGTATGCTGCTGGTTAATATCTATCCGGATATTATTGCCAGCCCAGAGGAGACAAGCAACGGTGTAGGTGGTCTTCTGTATTATTTCTACACATTAGATGAGTGGTCCATCCTTCCATCCCTGATTTTCATGGGTGTGGGAGCTATGACAGATTTCTCTCCGCTTATTGCGAATCCAATCTGCTTCCTGCTTGGAGCAGCAGCGCAGTTCGGTATCTATAGTGCATACCTGATTGCTATTCTGCTGGGATTTTCAGACCAGGCTTCATCTGCCATTGCGATCATTGGTGGTGCAGATGGTCCTACATCCATCTTCCTTGCAGGTAAATTGGGACAGAGTGCGCTGATGGGCCCGATTGCCGTGGCGGCATATTCTTACATGTCACTTGTTCCGATCATTCAGCCGCCAATCATGAAGGCATTAACAACAGAGAAGGAGCGTAAGATTCATATGAGCAATCTTCGCCCGGTAAGCCAGTTAGAGCGTATCCTTTTCCCGATCGTTGTTACCATCATTGTATGTCTGATCCTTCCAACTACAGCACCGCTTGTTGGTATGCTGATGCTTGGAAATTTATTCAAGGAATGCGGCGTTGTTCGTCAGTTGACGGATACAGCAAGCAATGCGCTGATGTACATTGTTGTTATTTTACTTGGTACATCCGTTGGTGCATCTACTTCAGCCGAGGCATTTTTGAATATCAGTACACTGAAGATTGTTGTTCTTGGTCTTGTAGCATTTGCAGTAGCAACGGCATCCGGTATTCTTGTGGGTAAGGTAATGAGCAAGATTTCCGGTGGCAAGATTAACCCGCTGATTGGTTCAGCCGGAGTATCTGCTGTACCGATGTCTGCCCGAGTTTCTCAGAAAGTCGGTGCTGAGGCAGATCCTACAAACTTCCTGTTAATGCATGCAATGGGACCAAACGTAGCCGGTGTAATCGGAACTGCAGTAGCAGCCGGTGTATTTATGGCGATCTTTGGTGTCTAAGGAGGATAATGAAAATGGCAGAGAAAAAACCATTAAAAATTACAGAGACGGTGCTGCGTG
The DNA here is from genome assembly GCA_900100095.1 of Lachnospiraceae bacterium C10. Lineage (GTDB taxonomy): Bacteria > Bacillota > Clostridia > Lachnospirales > Lachnospiraceae > Weimeria. The sequence continues at coordinate 20,535 of FMTN01000023.1, read as the reverse complement.
ATGCACATCAGTCTTTGATTGCAACTAGAATGACAACAGAAGAGATGCTTCCGATTGTTCCGACTATGGATAAGGTTGGATACAATGCAGTAGAGTGCTGGGGTGGAGCAACATTTGATGCCTGCCTTCGCTTCCTTCATGAGGATCCATGGGAGCGGCTTCGTAAATTAAAGGCCGGATTTAAGAATACACCGCTGCAGATGTTATTCCGAGGCCAGAATATCCTGGGTTACAAGCCATATGCAGATGATGTTGTAGAGTACTTTGTACAGAAGTCCGTTGCAAACGGAATTGATGTTGTACGTATTTTCGACTGCTTAAATGATCTTCGTAACCTGGAGACAGCGGTTAAGGCTACGGTAAAGGAAGGTGGACATGCACAGGTTGCTCTTTCCTATACCTTAGGTGATGCCTACACCCTGGACTACTGGATGAAGACAGCAAAGGGTATTGAGGAGATGGGCGCAAACTCCATCTGTATCAAGGATATGTCAGGCCTTTTGGTACCGAAAGCGGCAACCGAGCTTGTTACAGCACTTAAGAGTGCAACGGATTTACCAATTGAGCTGCATACACATTACACTTCCGGTGTTGCTTCCATGACAGCAATGAAGGCAGTGGAAGCAGGCTGTGATATCATCGATACCGCTATTTCACCGTTCGCACTTGGAACCTCTCAGCCGGCAACAGAGGTAATGGTAGAGGCATTCAAGGGAACAGAATTCGATACAGGACTGGATCAGAAGCTTTTGGCAGAGATCTCAGAGTACTTTGCTCCGATCAGACAAAAGTATATCGACAGTGGCCGTCTGGATACCAAGGTTCTTGGTGTTAATATCAAGACATTGATGTATCAGGTCCCGGGTGGAATGCTTTCCAACCTGATCGGCCAGTTAAAGGAGCAGGGCAAGTCTGATCTGCTTCAGGAGGTACTCGAGGAGGTACCTAGAGTTCGTAAAGACCTCGGAGAGCCACCACTTGTTACACCTTCTTCACAGATCGTTGGAACACAGGCGGTATTCAATGTACTGATGGGTGAGCGTTATAAGGTTGCAACCGACCAGACGAAGGATCTTCTCCTTGGTAAGTACGGTAAGACTGAGAAGCCGTTCAACCCGGAAGTGGTTGACAAGGTTCTTGGAGATCGTAAGAGTGAGGCAATTACCTGTCGCCCGGCGGATCTTTTGGATCCACAGCTTCCGGAGATGGAGAAGGCAGTTGCACCATACAAGCAGCAGGATGAGGATACCTTATCCTACGCATTATTCCCACAGGTAGCAGAGGAGTTTTTCAAATACAGAGAAGCTCAGCAGACCAAGGTGGATCCGGCAGTTGCTGATAAAGAAAACGGTTCTTATCCGGTATAATCAACATAGTAAAGACTCAGGGCTCTCCGCGTAATGCGGGGAGCTTTTTTTAAGAAATTTTGCGTTTTTTTTCCAACTATGTTACATTTATGGTTGTTGTATATTTTGCAATGAGAGCGAAAAGGAGACTTTTATGGCAAATGATCATGCAATTCAGGTTGGAGAATTTTTGTTTGAAGATGCTGAACTTGCCCAAAAAGCTGTAAAAGAACAGAAGGCAATTAATTATCTTCGGCATCAGTTACAGGGGCGGAATATTTCTGCTGTGATATCGGCCTATCATCAGCTGATGCAACAGGAAATTTTCGAAACAGAACTGGGCTATGCCTTTTTGTCCGAACTTCGCAGAGAGATTCTTTCCGATCCTGCGGTGAATGAGGAGGATGTGGAACGGATTCTTGTCAAGGCAAATAAGGAACAGATCGGGCCGAAGATGGCGGAGGATGAGTTGCCGGACGAGGCGGCTATCGCACAGCTTGTGGAGCGAACGAAGACCATTGTTAAGAAATATAAAGAGCGTTTTTATATGTTACTGGTTGTAGTTCTTATATTACTGGGTGCGGTTGTTTTTATGTTCGTCATTACGATTACGAGCGATTCGCCGACGATTCTGAATTATAAGACCAAGCTTGAAAATGAATATGCATCCTGGGACGAAGATCTGCAAAAGAGAGAAGATGAGGTAAAACACAAAGAGGAAGAGCTTCTTAAGAAGGCCGGTCAGCAGCAGGATAATGCAAGTGAGGATAAGTAATGGCACAGGAAAAGATACTGATTGTAGATGATGAAGAACGCATGCGCAAACTGGTAAGAGACTATCTGAAGCGGGACGGATTTCAGGTGCTGGAAGCCGGCGATGGCGAGGAGGCTTTATACATCTACGAAGACCAGCCGGATATAGCACTTATTATTCTGGACGTTATGATGCCTAGAATGGACGGGTATGAGACGTTGACGAATTTAAGAAAATTTTCAACGGTTCCTGTCATCATGTTGACGGCAAAATCAGAAGAAGAGGATGCGCTCCTTGGATTTCATGCGGGAGCAGACGAATTCGTGACAAAACCCTTCTCTCCAAAGGTTTTAGTAGCCCGTGTAAAGGCAATGATTGCCCGCTCCAGCGATGAGCTGTTAAGCCCTGCCCCGGCGGATGAATTACCGGGAGTACTTGAGGCCGGGAATCTTCGTCTGGATGAGAATGCACATGTTGTCACGGTGGAAGGGAAAGAGGTTCTGTTATCGGTCAAGGAATTCGAACTCTTGTCCTATTTTATGAAGAATCGTGGAATTGCACTCTCCAGAGAGAAAATTCTAAACAGTGTATGGGACTATGATTATTTTGGAGATGCCCGTACCATTGATACTCATGTAAAAAAGCTTCGCAGTAAATTAGGCAATTGCGGAAGCTATATCCATACCATTTGGGGTATGGGGTATAAATTTGAAATAGAGGATGAAGATTATGAGAAGCATTAAATTCAAGAAGATTTTGTCGGCAATCCTTATGGCGGGTGTACTGACAACCACACCAATGGCGACAACAGCTTATGCGAACACGCCTGCGGATGTAACAGAGCAGGAGGGGGCGCAGGGAGATACCACCTTACCGGAGCAGGAGGCAGCGCAGCCGGAAGAGGAGAATCAGGGTTCTCAGGACCCACAGGATCCGCAGGATCCTCAGGATACACCCGACACACCGGAAGAGGTTATTAAGGTAGGAAAGGCACGGCTTGTCAGTGTTACTTCTGTTAAGGAGACCTTACAGCTTAAGTGGAAAGCCAAGGGCAACGTAAGCGGATACCTGATTTATCGCAAGACCAGCGACAGTGATTATAAGAAAATCAAGACAATCCGGGATAAAAGCCAGGTGTCCTATGTGGATCAGAAGGTAACACCGAATAAGACATACCGTTATAAGATTATCTGTTTTTACCGTGTGGATGGGGAAGTCTACTACGGAAGTAACAGTAATCCGATCTCCGGAAAGGTTAAGGTAGAGGTTGGCCGGGTCAAGAACCTGAAGGTAAAGGCGAAAAAGATCTCGCTTAAATTAAACTGGAAGAAGAGCGGAGAAGTCAGCGGATTTTTTATCTATAAAAAGAGTGACAAGGGCTCCTTTAAACGAATCGCCAAGGTTGAAAAAAAGAGCTACCTTGATGAAAAGATCTATCTGAATCAGAAGTATTCCTACAAGCTTCGTCCGTACCGGAAGATGGATGGAAAGGTTTTCTTCGGAGAATATACCAAGCCTGTTTCCGGTAAAGCCGCAGTAAAGGCTGTAAAGCGAAAGATCACAGATAAGAATTCCGGTGTTTACGGAAAGACCATCTTAACCTATGAATACAATGATGGAACCATGGTGGAGAATCCGGAGAAGTATCTGGATGATCAGGTGTCCTATGTGATGTACATCAATAAGAGCAGACAGATGGTAACAGCCTATGCGAAGGTGGATCAGTGCCTTGTGCCGGTTAAAGTCTTTATCTGTTCACCGGGATATGCTACACCAATCGGAACCTTCCATCTGAATCTTAAATACCGTTGGCATGAACTGATGGGACCATGTTGGGGACAGTACTGTTCTCGAATCACAACCGATGGAATCTATTTCCATTCGATTTTCTCCAGCCAGCCGAACAGCAATAAGACCATGTCTGTAAGCGCGTACAACAAGCTGGGAACCATCTGTTCTCACGGATGTGTCAGACTTCAGGCGTATGCAGCCAAGTGGATCTTTGACCATTGTCCGATCGGAACAGAGGTAGTAATCTATAACGGAAGTGGATATGAACCGTTTAAGAAACCGGTCATCGGCAAACTGCCTTACTGGCATACCTGGGATCCTACCGACGAAACAGCGGCATATCTTTGCAAACAGCATAAGTGTCATTAGGGATGATAAAGGAGCATAGGCCATGGCTTTTATGTTTCAATTTCATAAACAAAAGAAAGAAAAAAAGCAGCACAGTCTCAACCGGCAGATCGCCGGTGGGATTGTGCTGATTACGTTCGGAGCAATTGCGGTTGTCTGGATCATTAATTCCATTTTCTTTGGAAAATTTTACATTGACCGCAAGCAGAATGTGATGGAGAACGCATATACCACACTTTGTGAGGCTGACCTGACAGGAGATCTGTATGAGGATGACTACCGGACAACCTTTGAATCACTTTGTGCAAATGAAAACTTGCAGATTATGGTAAGTTCTGCAGGAGGAAAGGTGCTGATATCCTCGCAGGAGCAAAATGATCTGATTATGGCACAGCTGTACCGTTCCATGTTTTTGGCACAAAGCCAGGAGGACAGCCGGGTCCTGTATTCTGATGCATCCTATTCCATCCTTCAGTTGCATGATCCGAGGATGGATTCGGATTTTCTGGTATTATGGGGAACCCTGCCGGATGATAATATGATTATTATCCGTTCCGCTATGAGTTCCATAGAGGCAAGTGTCCTTTTGTCCAGCCGTTTTCTGGTCTATGCAGGAATTATATCCATTATTCTTGCAATCCTTGTGGCAATTCTTATGACATGGTATATTACAAGGCCGGTTCTTCGCCTGACGAAGATCAGTAAGGAAATGACCAACCTGAACTTTCAGGCAAAATATATCCCGGGAAAGCATCCGAACGAGGTGGATGATCTGGGGATTCATATGAATCAGTTGTCACAGACATTGGAAGAGACGATCTGCAGATTAAAGCAGGCGAATGCAGACTTGCAACGGGATCTGGACTTGCGGGATCAAAATGAGCGAATGCGCAGGGATTTTTCGTCAAGTGTATCACATGAATTAAAGACGCCCTTAGCCCTGATCAGAGGTTATGCAGAGGGACTTTTGGATTCTGTCAATGATGATGAGGAGAGCAGAAGGTTTTACTGCGAGGTCATTATGGATGAAGCAGATAAGATGAATCACATTGTTTCACAGCTTCTGTCGTTGAACCAGATTGAATTTGGTGAAAATGTCATGACAATGGAGCATTTTGATCTTGTGGAAGTGACAGAGTCGGTATTAAGACAGAACCAGTTGCTGATGGAGCAGGAGGGGATCAAATATACCTTTGAACATCCTAAGAACTGTTTTGTCTGGGCGGACTCCTTTTTTACAGAACAGGTGCTGACCAACTATGTTACGAATGCAATCCACTATTGTAAGGATGAAAAGGAGATTCATCTTACAATAACGGAGCAGGAAGGGGATGTACGTATCGAAGTGTTTAATACGGGAGATCCTATTCCTGAGGATTGCATCGAGCATCTCTGGGAGAAATTCTATAAGGTGGATAAGGCGAGAACAAGGGCCTATGGAGGCAGTGGAATCGGGTTATCGGTTGTAAAAGCCATTATGGACACTTTTCACAAGGAATGCGGGGTAATAAACCATAATAATGGTGTTACTTTTTGGTTCGAATTGGATAAATGATTGCGATATTGTAGCCAATTTTTATTGAATATTAAACGTAGGAATGATAACATAATAGTAAAATCGTAGGAAGTATCATGAAAGGCGCCAACATGAAACACAGGATCGTTACCTGCATCCTGGTGCTGTCAGTGAGTCTTTTATTTACCGGTTGTGGTGCTACGATGATTGATCTTACAGAGGAACAGGAGAATGAAATCGCCCTTTACAGTGCGAAAGTTGTTTCTAAATTTAATATCAATCAGGACAAAGGGATCGTTGCCATCCCGCAGGAGAAAGAGGCAGATACTCCTGCAGACACCACAAGTGTAGTAGATAAAACAGACTCTGAGCCGAAGAAGGATGATTCATCAGCTCAGACAAATACCCCAGATCGTGTAAATGAGACAGATAAAAAAGAACAGGAAATTGTATCCTCCAAAACGCTGACGGAGGTTATGGGAATTCAGAATGTATCTTTTTTATACAGAGATGCAAAGGTTTCCTCCAGCTACGGAAGTGATGATGTATATGACCTTACTCCGAACAAAGGGAACGAATTGCTGGTTGTTCGTATAAAGGCTGTCAATAACAGTTCAAGTGATGCGAAGATTGATATGCTTAAGAACAATGTCCGTTTTACAGCGTCCTTCGGAAGTGAAAGTGTCGAAAGCGATGCGACACTACTTTTGAACGACCTGACGACGTATAAGGGAACACTGAAAGCTGGAAAATCAAAAAATATGGTGATTCTGTTCCAGTTCCCGAAAGGAACGGTGACAGATCCATCCAATATCATATTACAAGAGACCGTTAATAGTACGACCTACCAGATCAATCTGGCAGGTTCTAAGAACAAATAGTACCAGAGCAGGAGGAAGACAATGGATACAAATATTTTACTGGAATCCGGTACAAATGAATTGGAAATTCTCGAATTTAAAGTAGCCGATAATTTTTATGGAATTAACGTTGCGAAGATTATCGAGATTTTGAATTATCAGCACGTAACACCGGTACCAAACTCACATCCTTTTGTTGAAGGCATTTTCATGCCACGTGATACCATGATTTCTGTTATTAACCTTCGTAAGTGTCTGGGCTATCCGGATGATCCGAATGTTGAAGGACTTTTCTTTATCACGAACTTTAACAGCTTAAATACAGCATTCCATGTGGATCAGGTTTTGGGTATTCACAGAGTATCCTGGGAGAATATCAACACACCGGATTCCACGATTTCTTCTGATGAGAGCGGTGTTGCAACCGGTATCATCAAGCTGGAGGATCGTCTGGTTGTTATCCTTGACTTTGAGAAGATTGTAAGCAATATCAATCCTGAGACAGGACTTAAGGTTTCTGATCTGGATGATATCAAGGACCGTGATCGTTCTGCTTCACCAATCCTTATTGCAGAAGATTCACCATTACTTTCAAAGCTTATCGTTGAATGTCTGAAGAAGGCCGGATATACTAATCTGAATGTTAATCCGAACGGTCTTGAAGCCTGGGAGAAACTCAATGATTTCAAGGATCACGGAAGTGTATTGGATGATGTTCATCTGATCGTAACAGATATTGAGATGCCGAAGATGGATGGACATCGCTTATGTAAACTGGTCAAGGAAGACGAAGTTATGCGTAACATCCCGGTGGTTATTTTCTCATCTCTTATCAATGATGATATCCGTCGTAAGGGTGAGAGCGTAGGAGCAGATGCACAGCTCACAAAGCCGGAGATCGGTAAGCTGGTGGAAGCAATTGATGCCCTTGTTGACAAATACGAGTCAGGCAGAAGAAAGAAATAAAAACTGTCAGATGTGATAAGCATGAAGGGGAGTGATACTTTTCGCTTCCCTTTATCTATGTTATGGAGGTAAGATTTTGCCTAATTCTGAAGATTATTTAGATGGGTTATTGGATTCCATCAGTCAAGCAAAATCAAATGTAGAAGAGCAGAGGCGACGTGACGATGCCACGACAAGAGAGCGTGTTCGTCGCCGTAATCGTGTCCGCCCGGACGAAAATTTCATGGAGAAGACGGGACTTTCGGACTATCAACCGCGGAAATCATCAAGGAAGAATCTCCGACGGGCTCTTTCAGATTCTGACTTACTGGCAGAATTTGAAAGTGAATTAAATTTAGATGAATCGGATGATTTTTTGAAAGATTTCGAAGACGGTGTCAGAGAAACACAGGAAGAAAGTGAAGACGCCTGGTTTTCCCCGGAGGATGCCCTCCCGGACGGAGAGCAGGTGAGTCCGTACTTTAGCAGCATCGGAGAAGAAAAGGAAGTCGAAAAAGAAGATCCAAAAGAAGCTTTCATGGATAATATTTCTTCCATCGTTTCAGAAGCGAAGCGACAGGCTACAGAGGAGGATCTTAAGGAAGAGGAGCCGATCATCGAGCCGGCGGAAGAGGCAGAAGCCGAGCCGGAGGAAATGGCGGCTGTTCCGGAAGAGATGCAGCTTGATCACGGGGCGGATATCCCGAATATCATGGAAACAGAAGAAGCCGAACCTGCTCCGGAAGAGTTTCTTCAGGCAGAATTCGCTCCGGATGAGCTTGATTCTGAAGAGCAGATTCCGTTTGCGGATGGTGATACATCAGCTAAGGAGGTACCTTTGATGGATGAGTCAGGTGAGTCAGTGGATCTGTCTGAAATTCTTTCCGGCGAGGACGGGGAATTGATGGATATTGGAGATTTGCTTGATGCGGATGCGGGAGATGAAGAGCTTCCGGAAGCAAGAGAGGATTTTGAAAATTCAGCAGAGTCTGTAAGCAGTTCCCTTGAACTGGAAGATGAGAATTTATCCCTTGATGAATTGGAAGGCAAAAAGGGTGGATTCTTTGGCTCGCTTATTTCCAAGATCACAGGAATTTTCAAAAAAGGTTCCGATGACGATGAGGAAGAGGAACTGACGACGGAGGATTTAATGATGTCAGCAGATCCAACGGCGGAAGAGTTGTCTTTAGAAGATGATGATATTTTGTCAGCTTTTGAAGAAGAAGAGGCTCCAAAGAAAGAAAAGAAAGAAAAAAAGAAAAAAGAGAAAAAACCAAAGAAAAAGAAAGAGAAAAAGCCGAAGGAACCAAAGCCGAAAAAGGAAAAGAAGCCACGTCCTGTGGATAATTCACCAAAGGTTCCAATCAAAGGCATTATACCTTTCATTTTGCTTGCAATCTCTCTGATTGTATTGAATTTACTGGCGCAGAAGTACGTTCCGGACAGTTCTCTTCGCAAAGAGGCGAGAAAAGCGATTGCAGAAGAGGATTATCAGAAGGCATATCACAGCCTTTCCACGATTCAGAATCCGAAGGAAGAGGATGAAGAACTGCTTCGTCAGGCAAAGCTTATGACGACATTGAAGCTTCGTTATGATGCCTATGAGGTTGGAATGAAGAGAAAAGAGTATGACTATGCTCTCGATTCTCTCGTACTGGGTGCGCATGAATATGCAGTACATCAGGAAGAAGCAAAGAAACTCGATATTTCATTGGGATATCAGACATTAGGCGAAAAGATTATTCAACAGCTTAAGGATCAGTTTAGCATGACGGAAAAAGATGCTGGCGCGATCTACAACAGCCTAACCCGAAAAGAATATACAAAAGCAATCCAGCTTGCTGTTACAAAGGCAGGTATGACATCGAAGGAGTAGGGAATTGGTAGCAATTATTGACTATGACGCAGGAAATATAAGGAGTGTGGAAAAGGCTCTTTTATCACTCGGCGCGGATGCAGTGGTTACAAGTGATCCAAAAGAAATTTTGGAAGCAGACCACGTCATCTTGCCGGGAGTCGGTTCTTTTGGAAGTGCTATGGAACAGCTGAAAGACCGTGGGCTGGTAGAAGTGATCCGGGAAGTGGCAAGAAAGAACACGCCGCTCCTGGGTATATGCCTTGGACTGCAATTACTTTTTGAAGACAGTGAAGAGTCACCGGGAGTGGAAGGACTTGGTCTCTTGAGGGGGCATATCCGACGGCTGCCGGAAGGAGACGGACGTAAGATTCCGCATATTGGATGGAATGATTTGTCTTATCCAAATCAGGGGGATCTGTTCCGGGGAATAACAGAAGGATGTTATGTCTATTTTGTCCATTCCTATTATCTGGAAGCTGATGATCCTTCTATTGTGACAGCGACATGTGAGTATGGAGCGTGTGTACATGCATCGATTCAGAGTAAGCATATTTATGCATGTCAGTTTCACCCTGAAAAAAGTAGCACTGTAGGCCTTACCATTCTTAAGAATTTCCTGGAGAGTTGATATGCTGACAAAACGAATCATCCCGTGTCTGGATGTGAAAGATAACCGAGTTGTTAAAGGAATTAATTTTGTAGAATTAAAGGATGCCGGGAATCCTGTTTCGGTAGCGAAGGCTTATGACAAGGCCGGTGCGGATGAACTTGTATTTTTGGATATTACGGCGTCGTCCGACCGGAGGAAAACGGTCGTTGACATGGTGGCGGAAGTGGCAAAGCAGGTGTTTATTCCGTTTACTGTTGGTGGGGGAATTCGAACGGTGGATGATTTCCGGGAGCTTTTACGCGCGGGCGCGGATAAGATTTCGATCAATTCCTCTGCCATCGATCATCCGGAATTGATTTCGGATGCTGCACAAAAGTTCGGATCCCAGTGCGTCGTTGTTGCAATCGATGCCAAGAGAATGGAGGACGGTACCTTCCACGCTTTCAAACATGGAGGACGCCTTGATACCGGGCTGGATGCAATCGCCTGGGCAAAAGAGGCGGAGCGCCTGGGTGCAGGAGAGATTCTGCTGACAAGTATGGATTGTGACGGAACAAAGGCAGGATACGATATCGAATTGACCAGGGCGGTTTCTGAAGCCGTAAAGGTTCCTGTCATAGCCTCCGGAGGTGCAGGAGAGAAGAAGCATTTCCTGGATGCTGTTACAGAAGGTGGTGCCGAAGCTGTATTGGCAGCATCATTGTTTCACTATAAGGAACTTGAGATCGGAGATTTGAAACAGTATTTAAAAGAGAACGGTGTGTCTGTTCGTATATAGGAAGCAGGAAGGAAATAGGAAGTAGCATGTCTGCAATTGATGGAGACTGGCTGGTTCCTCTGAAAGAGGAATTTCATAAGCCATATTACAAGCATTTATATGAGACTGTAAAGCAGGAGTATCAGAATGGGACGGTCTATCCTCCGGCGGATGATATTTATAATGCGTTGCATTATACACCGCTTTCCGATGTGAAGGTTGTTATTATAGGGCAGGATCCTTATCATGAACCGGGACAGGCACATGGCTTGTCCTTTTCTGTTTTACCGGGAATTAAAACACCGCCGTCGCTGCAGAATATCTATAAGGAGTTGGCGGATGATTTGGGGCTTGAAATTCCAAATCACGGTTGTCTGACCAAGTGGGCCAGACAGGGCGTGTTGTTGCTGAATACCGTGCTTACCGTTCGGGCGCACCAGGCGAACAGCCACGCAGGTATTGGCTGGGAGGAATTTACGGATGCTGTGATTCGTGCAGTTGAGGCGCAGGATCGCCCGGTTGTCTTCTTGCTTTGGGGTTCTCATGCAGGGAAGAAAGCATCGATGATTCATCATCCAAAGCACCTTGTGTTAAAGGCTCCGCACCCGTCCCCGTTGTCAGCTTATCGTGGATTTTTTGGCTGTAAACACTTCAGTCAATGCAATGACTTTCTGAAGGGAGAGGGATTGGAGCCCATTGACTGGCAGATTGAAAGCATGTATAATTAATGATAGAAAACTATCCTTTTGTTGACATGGAAGTCAGTTTATTCGACAGGGAGTGATGGTTATGAGGATTTCAGGGTATGATTCGAACGCAATCGCTACTTTGTTTTCCGGTTTTCAGCATTCAGCCAAAGATGGCGGGATGATGAATCTCACGTCGGTTCTTTCGGAGTATAACAGTGTAAAGAGCGGTAATTATTTAAAGCTCCTTAAGAAATACTATGCGCAGGATGAGAATCCTTCGGTGCATAAGAAGACGGTTTTATCGGATCTTGCGGGTGTCGTCCCGAAGAAAGTTACAGCAACAGTTTCATCAGCAAAGAATCTTTCGGACTCTATTACGAATCTTATGGATTCTTCCTTATATCAGAAAGATGTCAGTGATATTTATAAGGCTGTGAAGGATTATGTTGATGACTACAATGATCTGGTGACGAAAGGCAGGAGAGCCTCTGTCAGTGGTGTGGCGACGAATGTAGCGAAGCTGATTACGTCCACATCTGCCAATGAGACTTCTTTATCCCGTATTGGTATCACAATCAAGCAGGATGATACATTGTCATTGGATGAAGAGGCCTTTAAGAAGGCTGATATGAAGAATGTAGAGGAGCTGTTCCGGGGTACGGGTGGCTATGGACTGTCGCAGGCCAATCATGTTTCATTGATTGAATATTATGCCGGGGCATCGGCTTCGAGTGGAGGATATCAGCGGAATGGCACGTATTTGCCGGCTTCTGCATATGAATTTTCCAGCTATGTTTAACTCAGTCGGAGTACAAGCTCCGAGCGAGTCTTGACATTTATGAATTTAATATCGAAAAGCCGCTTTTATAAAGCGGCTTTTTTTGTAAGGAGTTATGATGAGGAAACGATATAAGCGTTGGGAAAAGTTAGATAATACAGCCAATCTTTTTCCGGTTATTGCCGGAGAGAATATGAGTAATACCTATCGTCTGGCTGTTGTACTGAAAGAACCGATACAAAAGGAACTGTTACAGAGAGCCCTGGATGAGGTGCTGCCGAGGGTTCCGGGCTTTCGATTAAGACTTAGAAGCGGTTTTTTCTGGTACTATCTCGAAGAAAATGACAAACCGGCGCCACGGGTGGAAGAAGAGCATACCTATCCCTGTCGTTTCATTCATACGAATCAAAATAACAGCTTTTTATTCCGTGTGACCTATTACGGTTGCAGGATTAATCTGGAGGTTTTCCATGTTCTCGCGGACGGTACGGGAGGCATGGCATTCTTAAGGGAATTGACCTATGCCTATTTAAGGCTTGCCCATCCGGATTTGAGAGACAAGGTTGGTGACGGACTTTCCGATGAGACTTCTTTGAATCGTGAAGACAGTTTTCTTCGTAATTATAAAAAAGCATCGAAAAGCATGTACCAGTCCAAACGGGCTTTTCTGATCAAAGGGGAAAAGCTTGCATATCACGGTTTTGGTATTATTCACGGACATATTTCTGTATCTGCCATGCGCCGGTATTGCAAGGAACATGGAGTCAGCATCAATGAATATATTGTTGCAGCCTTTACCTACAGTACCTATAAGGCTTATCAGAGAAAGGTATCAGAGAAACGTCCGATTCGGGTCGCTGTTCCTGTTAATCTGAGACCGTTTTTTAATTCCATTACGACGAAGAATTTTTTCGTTATGGTATCGTCGGAATTTGCCCCGCAGAAGGATGATTACACGTTTGAGGAGATTCTTTCCATCACACATGATTGTTTGTCATCGCAGATTACAAGAGAGAATCTGGAGGCGATTTTTTCTTATAATGTCTCTAATGAGCAGTATCTTTTTGCAAGAGCGGTTCCTCTTCCTTTGAAGAATATCGCGATGAAGCTGATATATACCAGGAATGCACTGGCAAATACAACGACGATTACGAATATGGGAAGAGCGACAGTGGCGGAAGAGTATGATCCTTATATTGAAGGCTTTCACTGTTTTCTCTCTTTTTCCAAAGGACAGGGACTGAAATGCGGAGTGGCATCCTTCCACGATGACCTGGTCATTTCTTTTGTTACGGAACTTGAAGATACAGCGGTACAGATGGGAGTATTCCGACAGATGCAGCGTGACGGTCTGGATGTTTCCATCGAAACGAATGGAGTGTTTTATGAGTAAGACTTGTGCCCATTGCAATGTAAAGGTGCTGGATTATACGGAGTATTGTCCTCTCTGCGGTGGCGTATTGAGAAAAGATACGACAGTAGATGCCAGAAGGCCAATGGGATATCCGGATGTATACGGCTTTACAAAGAAACGTAATCTTGCCCTTCGTATTATACTGGCGATCTGCGTTGTTGCCGTATTCCTTTTGATCGCAACCAACTATATGATAGGGGGAGAGAGGTGGAGCCTTATTCCGTGCATTTCCATCGTATATGTCTATGTTGTGTTTTCACTGTATTTCAATCCTACGAACGGTTATATGAAGCGCATCATATGGACCTTTGTTTTAACTCTTGCCATGATGCTTGCCTTGGATGTTTTCACCGGATTTCATCGCTGGTCAGTCAACTATTGCCTTCCGGCGGCGCTTCTTTTGTTTAATGTTGCAGGAATTGTACTTATGATCGTGAACCATAGACGATGGGAGAGCTATATGATTTTCCTGCTTACCGGTATTATTGTAGGTGTGATACCGCTTTGCCTGATTCATTTTAAGGTTGTTACAGAGCCGGTTCTTTCTCAGTCGGCTTTTATTTCTTCCGTGTGTATTTTTCTTGGGACGCTGATTATTGGAGGGGGTCGTGCCAGAACGGAACTTGGTAGACGTTTCCATGTGTAAATGGTTGACGAGGTTTTGTTTGTTTCCTATAATCAAAATGTAGTATGATCACAGAAAGAGGTAACCCGATGATGTGTCATAAATCAAAGAATATCTTAATTAGGCTTTGCACGGTATGGATGCTGTGCGCCTTTCTGCTTTTGTCTATGCCGATTGCGGTTTTGGCAGCTGGTTCTACCAGTATTTCCCTTTCTTCAAGGTCACTTTCGAAGGGGGAGACACTGACGGTGACGGTCGTCGGTTCTTCAAGTTCGTCCTTATCGCTTAAGTATGATAATACAATGCTTCAGCTTGTGGATAGCGGACATGCTAGTGCCAACGGAAATGTTTTGACCATTTCGGCGGCCAGTGTGACGTATAAATTCAAGGCAATTCAGGCTGGAAATGCAGGGATTGTCGTTTCCTCCGATCAGTTGTCCGGAAGCTCGCTTTTTGTGCCGATTGCAGAAGCAGCTGAGACGACAGAAGAGGAAGTGAAAGAGGAGAAGAAGGAAACAACTTCTGAAAAGAAGGAAGATACTTCAAATCAGGCGAAAGCGGTAAAAGAGGAGAAGACGGATAAGAAGGATAAGAAGGATAAGAAAAAATCCTCTTCTTCCACCGGGAAAAAAGCGAAAAAGAAGAATGCGGAGCAGGTAACAGTACAACAGACAAAGAAGACCTTCACATCGGAGGATCTTTCTTTTAAAGAACTGATTACCGATCGAAGGATGGTTGCGGTTCTTATTTTGCTTGTTGCCGTGATTCTTGTTCTTGTGATCCAACTGATTCTTCGTGGTCATGAGGAGACGGACTATGACGATGAGCCGATTTCCATTGATGATAAGTTCTTTGAACCGAATCCAAGGGAAGAGGAGCGTCCGGCAGTTCCATCGCATACGCATGAGAAAGAAACAAAAATTGTGACAGATCACAATATGGCTGATCTTACGATGCCAAGAGCTCCGAAATCAGCCGGACAGAAACTCGAAGTTATGGATTTGAACGATTTATAGATTCATTAGAAAGTGTTAATAATATGAAATATACCAAGGCCGTTGAAATGGCTGTACGCTATGCGAAGCGGAGTGCCAAGCGGTTATCACAGAATTATATCGGAACGGAGCATCTGCTTTTAGGCATTCTGCATGGCGGGGCTGATTCTATGGCAGCAACCGTTTTGATGGATGCGGATATTGAAGAGAAGAACGTCATTAAGTTGATTATGGATCTGGTTTCCTTTGGCGGTGATGTTGCTATTCTTGAACATGATGGTGAGACTCCAAAATATCGTCAGGTGATGGAGTTTGCCGAGACTCAGGCGAAGCTTTGTCATATGGAGGAGGTCGGAACAGAACATGTTCTGCTTGCCATCATTCGTACACCGGATTGTGCAGCCGCAAGACTTTTGGCATCTATGGATTTAGACCTGCAGAAGCTTTTCAACGACTTGCTTCTTGCCATGGGAAAAGAGGGCGAGCTCTATCGCCAGAGTATGAATGCAAGAAGCCGCAGGCGTGGTATGGACGGAGATTATCCAACCCTTCGCCAGTTTTCAACGGATTTAACAGAGCAGGCAAGACAGGGAGAGCTTGACCCTGTGATCGGACGTACTCCGGAGATTCAGCGCCTGATTCAGATTTTAAGTCGCAGAACGAAGAACAACCCGTGTCTGATTGGAGAGCCGGGCGTTGGTAAGACAGCGATTGTAGAAGGATTGGCGCAGCATATTTCCCTTGGAATGGTTCCGGATTCGGTACGGGATAAGAGGGTTTTATCTCTTGATCTTTCCGGGATGGTTGCAGGAACCAAGTACCGGGGAGAATTTGAAGAGAGAATCAAGAATGTTATAAAAGAAGCGATTGCAGCAGGTAATGTCCTTCTGTTTATCGATGAGATTCATACCATGATCGGAGCAGGTGGAGCGGAAGGTTCCATGGATGCTGCGAATATTCTTAAGCCGGCTATGGCAAGAGGGCAGCTGCAGGTTATCGGTGCTACGACGGTGGACGAGTATCGTAAATACATCGAGAAGGATGCGGCACTTGAGCGTCGTTTTCAGCCGATTATGGTAGAGGAACCAAGTGAGGCCGAAACCATCGATATTTTAAAGGGACTTAGAGAATCTTATGAGAATCATCATGGGATATCTATATCCGATGAGGCACTGGAGGCCTGTGTTGGTCTTTCCGTGCGATATATAAATGACCGTTTCCTTCCGGATAAAGCCATTGATCTGATGGATGAGGCTTCTGCGAAGAAGCGTCTTATGACGATTAAGGTCCCGACGGATATCTACGAGGATCAGGAACGTTTGAAGGCCATGGAACAGGAGTTGGAAGACGCCCTTGCTTCCTCTGATCTTGAAGAGGCATCAAGGATAAAAGCAGAGATTGATGCACTTCGGATTCAGATTCAAAAGGCCAAGGCCCGTTATGAACGTACCAAGAAACGTAAGAATGAAGTACTTGATGTACTGGATATTGCCCAGGTTGTTTCGGAGTGGACGAAGATTCCGGTCAGCAAGCTGTCAGAGACGGAAGCACACCGCCTTGTGAACCTGGAGAAGACACTCCATAAGAGAATCATAGGTCAGGAAGAGGCTGTTTCCGCTGTTGCCAGAGCTGTACGAAGAGGAAGAGTCGGATTGAAAGAACCGTCAAGACCGATTGGAAGTTTCCTTTTCCTTGGACCCACAGGTGTAGGTAAGACAGAAATAGCGAAAGCTCTTGCGCAGACGGTATTTGGTGATGAGAACAATATGATCCGTGTGGACATGACAGAATATATGGAGAAGCACTCTGTCTCTAAGATGATTGGTTCTCCTCCTGGTTATGTCGGATACGAGGAAGGAGGGCAGCTTTCTGAAAAAGTCAGAAGGAATCCTTACAGCGTGATTTTGTTTGACGAGATTGAGAAGGCACATCCGGATGTATTCAATGTTCTGCTTCAGGTTCTGGATGATGGCCATGTGACGGACGCAAAGGGACGAAAAGTTGACTTTAAGAACACAATTATTATCATGACAAGTAATGCCGGCGCTTCAGAAATTATGAACCCGAAGCGGCTTGGTTTTGCACAGGAACATACAGAAAAAGCCGACTTTGAATTAATGAAAAGTCGTGTTATGGAAGAATTAAAGCACACATTCAAACCGGAATTTTTAAATCGAATTGATGAAACCATTGTATTCCGTGCGTTGAATAAAACGGATTTGGAACAGATTACAAAGCTTCTGTTAAATGATCTGATCAACCGGTGTGAAAAGCAGCTTCATATCAAATTAAAGGTTGGCGTGGCCGCCCGTCGCTTTATTGTAGAGAAAGCCTATGATCCGAAATTCGGAGCAAGACCTCTTAGACGAAAGATTCAGACGGATATGGAAGACATCCTTTCGGACGAGATTTTATCAGGTAAAATCAAGCAGGGGGATGCAGTAACCGTGGAGGTACGTGGTGATCATTTAGGCTTTGTAACAGTGCATAGTAAAACGAAAAAGACCAATAAAAAGACAGAAAAAAAGAAAACTGTGTCAAGACAAGAGGATTAAAGGAGGATGACATGGCAGAACTGATTAAAGGAGCAGAGGACGGAAGCTTAAGCTTTGGAGACTACACACTTGCTGAGAAGACGAAGGTAAAGGATTTCTCTCATAATGGGGATACGTACTACGTTAAAAGCTATGCTGAGACAACAAAGCTGGAGAAAAACGGAGCGTTTCTCTATGAGTCAGAACCGGGAACCAAAGTATGTGGCTTTGAAGCAGGCACATCCGGTGTTTCTTTTACAGTGGAAGGAAAGGATGATGCGGAGATTACCTTGGGCTTAGAGCCGGAAGTATCTTATATTGTTAAGGTGAACGACGTGGAAGCCGGTAATGTTAAGACAAATCTCGGTGGTAAGCTGACATTATCTGTTCCGACAGGCTCAGGTGATGCGGTTAAGGTTTCTGTAGCAAGGGATTAAAGATGGCAAAGACGAAGACAAGTGTTTTCTTCTGCCAGAACTGCGGATATGAAAGTTCCAAATGGGCAGGACAGTGTCCGTCCTGCCGGGAATGGAATACATTTGTAGAAGAGGTTTTGGATAAGAAGAGTAAAGTGTCGTCGAAAGAAGTTTCCGAGGCGCGCCCGGTGGCGCTCTCGGAAATTTCTGTTTCTGACGAAAAACGTATATCGACGCATATTTCAGAACTGGATCGGGTTTTAGGCGGGGGAATTGTACCGGGATCCCTGATTCTTGTGGGTGGAGATCCCGGAATCGGTAAATCCACCCTTCTGTTGCAGGTGGCAAGGGAGTTGTCAAAGGATTCGGTTCATATTCTGTATGTATCGGGAGAAGAGTCATTAAAGCAGATTGCGCTGCGCGCAGACCGAATGGGTGAGTTTGGAACATCCATCCGTCTTTTATCGGAAACGAATCTTGATATTGTAAAAGGTGTGCTGGAGAGAGAGAAGCCGCAGGTCGCAGTGATTGACTCCATCCAGACCATGTACAACGAAGAGATATCCGGAGCTCCGGGAAGCGTATCTCAGGTTCGTGAATCCACATCGAAATTAATGCAGTTGGCAAAGGTGACGGGGATTACCATTTTTGTCGTTGGACATGTGACGAAAGAAGGTGTTGTAGCAGGCCCGAGAGTGCTCGAGCATATGGTGGATACGGTTTTATACTTCGAAGGAGATCGACACGCTTCCTACCGCATTCTTCGAGGTGTAAAGAACCGATTTGGAAGTACAGACGAGATCGGTGTATTCGAGATGCGAAAGGAAGGCCTGTCTCAGGTCGTAAATCCGTCGGAATTTATGCTGGATGGAAAGGCGACGGGGGCAAGTGGATCCATTGTCGCATGCTCCATTGAAGGAACCCGTCCGATACTGTTAGAAATTCAGGCTCTTGTATGCAGGAGTAATTTTGGAATGCCGCGGCGCACTGCGGTAGGCTGTGATTATAATAGGGTGAATCTTTTGATGGCTGTGATAGAGAAGCGTCTGGGTCTTCATTTATCAGAGTACGATGCCTATATTAATATTGCAGGTGGAATCAGGATGAATGAACCGGCAATCGATCTGGGGCTTGTACTTGCAATCGTATCGAGTTACCGTGATCAGCCAATCGGAGATAAGGTGATTGCCTTTGGAGAAGTGGGCCTTTCGGGAGAAGTGCGCTCCGTTAATATGGTAGAGCAAAGAATACGTGAAGCGGAAAAACTGGGGTTTGAAACAGTGATTCTGCCGAAATCTTCGATGAAAGGATTGCGACAGACGGAAATCGGGATTCAGCTGATTGGTGTTGAAACCATAGCAGAAGCGGTAGATGCAGTATAACGAGCTTAAAAGTTAGAATTCGAGATAAAAAACATACAATTCAGACAATTTGGATAAAAGCACCTCATATTTTGCCTTTTGCAAAAAGGGTGATTTGTCCTTGACGTAAGAGGTGTGAGGTGCTATTATACTACTTGTCGCCGCGAGGGACACAATACAGAAGAATAACAGACTTGAGTGAACTGTGACTTCGTAAAATGTAAATTGTGTGAATTTGCGAGACAATTAAGTAAAGCTTGACAATGAGATTGAGATTTGTTAAACTTAACAAGCTGTCACTCGAAAGGGTGGTCAGGAGCTGAAAGAAAAAGTTCTTGACAAATTGTAATAGCTTAGGTATAATGAACAAGCTGTCACAGAGAGCAGCAAACATAAGTTCCTTGAAAATTGAACAGTGAAACAACCTTGAAAGATTCCGAGAGAATTTTATTCGAGAAGACTCGAAACCTAAAGACAGTAAAGAAGAGAAGCTAAGCTTCATCTAAAGTACTGGATCAAAATGAAGTTCTATCACACTAAACTCGATGCGCGACTACGTCGCTGCCTCGTTAAGTTGTGAAGAACGATTGTTTTACTAAACTCGCAGCGTAGCTGCTCGTTAAGTAAAAGCATATCAACATGAGAGTTTGATCCTGGCTCAGGATGAACGCTGGCGGCGTGCTTAACACATGCAAGTCGAACGAAGCACCTGGTCACGATCCCTTCGGGGTGACGACCTTGTGACTGAGTGGCGGACGGGTGAGTAACGCGTGGGAAACCTGCCATGTACTGGGGGATAACAGTTGGAAACGACTGCTAATACCGCATAAAACTGTCGGATCGCATGATCTGATAGCCAAAACTCCGGTGGTACATGATGGTCCCGCGTCTGATTAGGCAGTTGGCGGGGTAACGGCCCACCAAACCGACGATCAGTA
>FMTN01000027.1 GCA_900100095.1 Lachnospiraceae bacterium C10 | reverse complement strand
GCAAGGCACCGAACAACATCACCGCGACCCTCGAGCAGGGAGACGATGATGTGACGATTACCGAGGATGCAGCAGTTAACGCGGCTACATCAATGACAATGGCTCAGTTCGACGGTGGAAACGGAATCACATGGACTGCTGACAATGGCCAGCCGACCGTTAAGTACTACGCAAAGGACCAGGATGCTGAGACTTACACGACGGAGAAGCAAGTAGGCCAGCTTGAAGAGGCTACCTACAAGGTGGTTGGAAGCGTAGAAGCTGACACTACCTACAGCGCAGGAAGCCTGACGTTCTTCATCACGCTGAGCAAGGCATCGGCAGCCACTACCATCGAATTGTCAAACATCACTGCAACGCAGGCCACAGTGACACTCACCGAAGTTGTTGCAGCAGGAACCCTGACGTTGGCAGGTCAAACAAACGGAGATGTGAGCCTGACTGGTGGGGCGAGCGTGAATGTTGGTGACACGACAGCAACTATCACTTTCGCATCAGGGAGCATCAAGGTAGGGGATACGTACACCGTAACCCTTACACCTACGAACGATACCCTGTATAGTGCGAAAGCGAGCGAGGGAGTTGCATCTGACGCACAGGCTAAGATCGGGGGAATCACTTTAGCATCCGAAGAGTTCGCAGTGGACGACAAAGTATTGACTTCATCAACCGCAGGAACCTTCGTAGACCAGTACGGCAACACAATTGCGGCAGAGAATGCGGCAACAGCGTTTGCAAACAACACAGATACGAAGACCGACACGCCGGCTACGGACAATGCAGGCGGCGGGCTTGGTACGCTGAGTATCACAGATGATGGGAAGTTGAAGCTTACAGTTACCAATTCGGCAGCGCAGAACGACACAGAGGCTGCAAAGACTTCCACCTACTCAATTGTAATTGGTGGTTCAACAGTAACCTTTGAGGTATCTGTTGCGGCATCTGCAACAGTATTCTCAGGAACGGTTGCAGCCGGGGCTACACCTAATCCGGAACCGTAAATCCACTTTTCAGACCAACATCTGAATCGTAAGTAACCCGTAAATCAAAACATCCCAAAAGGATGCACAGGTTCGGTGCCTGTCAACGTTAAGAAAATGTTACAGGTAAAGGTACCGTGTTACTTGTCAAAAGTGTTACGGATTAAGACGTAATTATTACAAGACAAAATATTTTCCATATGGTCGAAATTGACTATGGGAATCCACCTTCCCTATGAAGAAGTAAAACTCATAAACCTCGTGTGAGGCCTTATATCACACATACCTTCCACTGGTCTCAAAACCAGTGGGAGGAAAATCTACCCTCCGGGAGCCTCAAAACTTCCGGAGGGTCTACGCTCTAACCCAAGGAGCAACTCACTCTCCAAGGGTGTCAAAGCCTTTGGAGGGTATTCCATTATTAACGAACCACTCGAAGGAGAGTGAACATAATCAATGCACTTAAGAACCATATTACCATTATTTCTGCTGACGGCGGTTGTTTTATCTGCCTGCGGGCAGAAGCCGATCCATGATACGACAGAAAAGGCGAATACGCACCAGGAAGACCTATCATCAGCGAAGGCAGCTGAGACGGGTTCCACGGAGACGCTAAAGGGCAAATACAAGATCGAAGGAACAGAGAACACCTTTTATGTCGTAGAGGACGATAAGCTGTCGTTAGTAGAGTCCGGCACGTATTCTTTTCCCGCTGACGGAAGCGTGGAAATACAATACGGCAATAATTCCCCGGTGACCTACGCCATCGAGGAAAACGAGAAGGGCTTCAATCTGACAGTGAAGGAGGATTCGATTCTACTACCTCTCGAATACATGGAAGGCGATGACGGGTTAAACAAAGGTAAGCCTTTCCACGGCGTGTACGGCGTAGTCAACGGTGGCCCCGGCTATGTATTCTACAAAGATGGTATGATAGACGTTGTCACCACGCACGAAGCAACTCTCACCAAGGACAGCATTTCGTTCGGCGGATTAGAGTATAAGTGGAAAGCCAAGAAGGGCAAGATTCTGTTCTACGATAAGGGAGACAAGAAGCAAAAGACTCCGGCAATTACAATGGTGCCGGCATAAGAATAATAAATGATATACTACCTTCCCGAAGTGTAAAGCTTTGGGGAGGTTTTTGCGTTATACTCAAATCTGGGGTTTTGTGCTATAATATTCTTGGTATATTATATACAGAAGAAGTCCAAAAGGAGCGTGGTTGATATGACCGCTGTTAAAGAACAGTTTAGGCAGATGATTCCAGATATAGAACAGAATTTGCCGTTTATGCAGGACAGTGATGTGCAGCAGTTTGTGAATCTCTGGATTAAGGTCAAGCCGGAGAAGAAACACGCCGAAATACCATTTGATCCCAGATACACGGAAGAAAACCGTGCTGAACGAATGGCTCGTGCTTTCGCTTTATCCGAGAGCATAGAAATTGACGAGCAGGCTATCAAGGATTTGCGGGAGGCGAGCATGATATGACCCTTTTGGCAGATACGAATGTGTTTATCAAACTGGAGAAAGGCTCAAAAGAAGAGAAGGCATTTATCAAGAGCATTATGTCGAAGAACGATGTCGTTGTCTGCGGAGTGGTCAGAGCTGAACTGGTTCACGGGGCGCGTTCTGAAAAGAACCGTCGGGAAATGCAAGACTTTCTTGATTTGTTTCGACCTCTCGATTTGGAAAGTGCAGATTGGAGAACTCTTGGAGATCAGCTTTATCAGTATCGGACAGGTGGTTTCACGGTTCCGTTCACGGATGCCGCGATTGCGTCAATCGGGATGAAGTATGGAATCCCTGTATGGGCGAACGATAGGCACTTTGACATGATGAAAAGCGTGATTCCGAGCCTAACGGTTTACCGGACGGAAGACCTGCTGACGCAGTAAAGCCATCGAGGAAAACGAAAAGGGCAAGATTCTATTCTACGACGCATCCGACAAGAAGCAAAAGACTCCGGCAATCACGATGGTGCCGGTGGTGGAATAATAATGCTATACTACCTTCCCGAAGTGTAAAGCTTTGGGGAGGTTTTTGCGTTATAATGTTGTTGGAAGAAATGACCCGAGGGGGCCTTTGTAACAGGGGGATTATGATGACGACATTTTATGGAAGCCTTTTTTTGATTTCTGTTCTTTTGACAGCATGGTATCTGTTGATCTGGCATCGGAATTTTGATACCAATATCACCATGGTGTTTGTCCTGGTGCCCATCGCCTGCCTGGGATATTTTTTCTTCAGTAGGTCTCGGGGGCTTTGGGAGGCCCTGGCCTATCAGAGGGTGATCTATCTTAGCGGCTGCTATCTGTCGCTTTTTATTTTCCTGAGTATTCTGGATATCTGTAAGATTCGGATCAACCGTTGGCTACGGATGGGGCTGTTTCTTATGAGTACGGTAATCTATGCCTCTGTCCTGACCATTGGGATCCGGACCTGGTACTATAAGAAGGTCTCCTTTGTTATGACCGGTGCAGGGCCTGTGCTAAGGAAGTCCTATGGATTTATGCATACGGTGTATTATGTGGAGATCCTGGCTTTTTTTGCAGCAGGCCTGTGGGTTATTTTTCGTTCCTGGAAAAAAAGGAGGCAGGTTCCCAGGAGCCTTCTATTGCTGGTGGTATTCCCGGAGTCCCTTAGTGTTGCCATGTTTTTGATTGTTAGGATCCTTCAGGCACCCTTTGATGTGTATCCTGTGGGATATGTGCTGGCGCTGGTGCTGTATCTTATTATTTCCAACCGGATCAGTCTGTATCATGTGAATGAGACGGTCATCGATTCCATGGTGCGGGAGCGGGAGATCGGGTATGTTTCCCTGGATTTTAAGTACCGTTATCTGGGGAGCAACCATATGGCGAAGGTGCTGATGCCGCAGCTTCAGGAACTGGCGGTGGATGAGAAGCTGGGGCATCCCGGGGAGAGGATGCCGGGGTGTCATAGGGATGCGGATAAGCTGTGCCACTATCTGGAGGAATTCCGGGAGGATTCCAGGAAGAATACCTTTGTTTTTACCCTTCATGGGGAGGGGCAGGAGGAGCGGTTTTTTAATGTCAATGTGAACTACCTCTATAACGGTAGCAGAAAGGTTGGCTATCTTGTTACCTTTACAGATGATACGGCCAACAGGAGATATATTCGCCTCTTAGATCACTACAACGAAGAGCTGCAGTCTCAGGTAGAGCAGAAGACGGAGCACATCGTAAGGATGCATGATAATCTTATTATGTCCCTTGCCATGATGGTGGAGAGCCGGGATAATTCCACCGGTGGTCACATCAAAAGAACCAGTGAGGGTGTCCGGATCCTGGTGGAGGAGATTCAAAAAGAGGGGAGGATGTCTCTGTCGGAGGAATTCTGCCGGGATGTGATCAAAGCTGCCCCCATGCACGATCTGGGGAAGATTGCAGTGGATGATGCCATCCTTCGCAAGCCCGGTCGCTTCACGGAGGAAGAATATGAGAAGATGAAGGAGCATGCGGCAGAGGGAGCGAAGGTCATTCATCGGATCCTTTTGGATACGGAGGATGTTTCATTTAAGACGGTTGCGGAAAATGTGGCCCATTATCACCATGAGCGTTGGGACGGCTGCGGCTATCCGGAAGGGAAAAGGGGAGAGGAGATTCCCTTTGAAGCCCGGATTATGGCCGTTGCGGATGTCTATGATGCCCTGGTGAGTAAGCGAGTCTACAAGGAGGCCTTTGATTTTGAAAAGGCAAATGCCATTATTCTGGAAGGAATGGGCAGTCAGTTTGATCCGGACCTTGCGGAGGTGTACCGCAAGGCAAGGCCGCGGCTGGAGGCCTTTTATCTCCGTCTAAGATAAGCTGTGCGAGGAGCTCTTTGGATTTAGTGGTGTTTGTTGAGTTTCTGGTCAAAGTCCAGATTCATAAAGGTGTAGTCTCCGTTTTTTTCCAAATGCTTGATGGAGGTAACATCCCTTTGGATCTGTGAGCGGTTTTTTGGGGTGTCTTTTTTTAATCGAAACATCTCTCCGTAACAATACATTTCATGGATATCTTCAAAGCTTGTGTAGTTCTTTTGCAAAACCTGTGCCATGTTATAGCAGAGCGTCAGGCATTCCCGGTCAGAGATAAAACCGACCCGGTTGCAGATTCCGGCGATCCGGTACAGACGTATAAAGTCATAGGCGGCAAGGGCGTTGCTTCCATGCCGGGCATAGGCGTAAGTTGCGCCAAGGTAGCGGGCTTCATCCGAATGAAAGGTGGTATGCCGGAAGGCTTTATAATCCTCTACCCGATCCACTATAACGTCTTTTACGGAGAAGTCTTTGCCGTAACGGTGGAGGACTTCCTTTGCGGCAATCTTGATTTCAGGGTGCTTTTGGACAAAAAGACGATAGGAGGAATTGGCCCCGTATCGGATGAGGCTGTCAATGACATCCGTTGCGCCTGTGGCATGTTTGCTGCTGTTTCTGGCGTCGATATTCCAGGTATCCCGAAGGAAGTTCTTGGCATCGGAAATGGCACTGCTGTCATCTTCTGCAATGGGATGTCCGCCTAAGGTGTACTTATCTCCGTTTTCCAGATCGGCATAAAGGGAGGTGATGTTGCAACCAAAGGAGTAAGGACTGTCAGACTCGGGATACTCCGATATAAGCTTTTTGTCAGAGTCTGTATAATGGATGAGTACCTGGCGGGCATAGGGATTTTGATCCATGTGAAATCCGTTGTAAATATAGCCCATAGACAGAATGGAAAGCAGGAAGATCAGCGTACTTCCATAGGATAAGATCCGGGCAAACAGGCGAGAGCCGTTTTTCTTCCGGTATTCCTCATCGGTCAGAAAACGATCATAGGTGTCCGTATTGACCCAGATTCTGGTTGTGGCAGGACGTTGGCTGAAAAATTCCCGTATCCGGGCAGTAGAATAATCATTCTCACTTTCGATGTTGATCAGAGATCCATCCGGAAGTTGCATGATATCCATAAGGGTGTAGGTTCTGCTTTTGCTACTTTGCAGTTTTGCACTGGCTATAACGGCATTGTAAGGTTTCATGTCTGAGAAGAAATAGTGGTCCTTTAACTTCCCTGTCAGTACCAGCAGAAGCTTTTCCAGTGATAATGTCATCAGGAAATAGGCAATGGTAAATCCAAGACGGTAATTTCCGCTGGCAATGCTTTCAAAAGCGTCAAGGCGAAGAAAGACAAAAAGAAAGATAAAAAATGTCGCAAAGGATATAATCTGCAGAAAGAGGAGCAAAGATCGCATCTTCGATGGACGAAAGAGTGTTTTGGATTTTTTCGGAACTTTACAGTCGTAAAATGGATCGGTTGTGTAATAGAGATTACCGTCCCTAAGCTGGTATTGTTGTAGGTCAAGGACACGGTCTAAGATGATGTTCGTGTTAAGTAGGATATGTTGTAGCAACTCCAGCTGATTCTTGCTTAGCGTGTCAATCTGATCTGCATCAGCCTGGGAATCGGCTTTTGAAATGCCGGCGTTGCGTTTTTGCGTGATGTAGAGTTTTTTTAAACGTTTTCTTTGTTCTTCTGATGTACTTGTTGTCATGTTCGTTCTCTTTTCCTATTGTATGTCGTACTTCTGTTATGCCAAAAGTTATGATAGTACAAATGATGAGATTCGTAAATTGTTCCATTTAAGAGAATCTTCCTCTAGGCGCAGAGTTTGCCTGGCCGATTAATTGGCTAACTGAATTGAACTGCCTCCGTGAAAAGCATACAGTAGCAACGTAACAAAACACGTCTTTTCAAGAAAGGGGAAAAATGAAAAGAAGAAAGATGATGCAGGTTATGGCTACTGCAATGGCAGTGACCATGGGGTTATCTGCAACAGGAAACGGTTGTCCGGCTTTTGCAAAGGTGCAAAAGAACGACGAGAGGGTATGCAAGTCCTTTGATTTCAACAAGGGAATCGACGGCTGGTACTATGGTGCCGGTTGGGAGTGGGACTATGACAGTGGTAAGACCACAACAATCGAGGCGGAAAACGGAGAACTCCGGATGAACGTCGATTTTTCCAAAAATTCTTCCAGTGGCTGGTCCCAGACGACGGCAGTATATGAAAACAAGGACGGAATGAACCTGACCGGTTCCAATCAGGCGAGAGTGGATCTGATCTATGATGAGAAGAATATGACAACAGGAGCCATCGGTGTCAAGCTGTACACGGATGAGGGTCTGGGGGCCTTCGGACTTGCGGATATGACGCAGGCGGTGGATCTTGGAGACGGACGGAAGAAGACGACGGTATCCTTCACCTTTGACAGCCTTGGGACAGAGAGTGGAAAGGTGAAAAAGTTCGCTATTCAGCTGGTGGGACAGAATACCGATTACAAGGGAGCAATCTGGCTGGACAATCTTACGATTGGACAGAAAGTTGAAAAGGAAGTGACTGTGACATCTACGGTTGTAAGAAAAAAGGCATCAACACAGAAAATCAGTGCGAATCAGAAAAAGATCAATTTTCAGACAAAGGACGGAAAGAAGAAGGAGATCTCCTACCAGAAGCAGATGCGTCTGGTGGATGAGAAGGCCGATCAGGCAACAAGAAACACCTATGCCTACCTTCGCAGTGTAGGCGAATCTGAGGATGTAATCTATGGTCATCAGAATGATTACTTTGACAAGGCAGGTTCCTCTGCGTTGTCAAGCTCCGATACCAAGGATGTGACAGGTTCCTATGCCGGAGTCTTCGGAATCGATGGGCTGTCTCTGGTGGGAGATGAGTATTCGGCTGCCCGTTACAATAAGACCCATAAGGATAAGATCAAGGAAAACGGGGCAGGGAACGTTAAAGCGGCAGCGAAAATCACGAACGAAGCAATCAAAAACGGTTCAATTGTAACCCTTTCCGCCCATATGCCGAACTTTGCACAGGTGAAGAAGAACCCGAAGTATAAGAAGGGGGACAAGTCCTACACCAAATATATTTTTAACGGCTATACGGTTGGATCCACCACAAAGGATCCGGCGAACAACATTCTTCCGGGAGGCAGCTGCAACAAGCAATATACAGCATACCTGGATATGATTGCAGATTATGCAAAACAGGTGGACGGAAGCATCCTGTTCCGCCCGTTCCATGAGAATACCGGAAGCTGGTTCTGGTGGGGGGCTGCCTTCTGCGATGAGGAGACCTATAAGAATATCTACCGTTATACGGTGACCTACCTTAGAGACACCAAGGGAATTCATAACCTGATCTACGTCTACAGTCCGGGAAGTGAGCCGGCGAGCATTGCGGAATTCGAGGAGCGTTATCCGGGAGATGCCTACGTGGATATGGTGGGATATGATATGTATGACAGAACCCACGATAAGGAGTGGCTGGACAGTTATCAGAAGCAGGCGCAGCTGGTGGATTCTTTTGCGAAGAAGCACAAGAAACTCTTTGCTTTTACAGAGACCGGTGTGGCAAATGAAACACAGCCTGGCGACCATCAGACGGCACTTTTGAAGCAGGGAAATCCTTCCAAAGACTGGTACCGAAAGGTGATGCAGATCGCATCCAAGACTTCGGCAAGTTACTTCCTTCTGTGGGCGAATTTCTCAAAAAATGACGGATACTACAGCCCGTATGTGGATGAGGTGAAGAAGGACAACCGACTGGTGGGACATGAATTCCTGGACGATTTCCTTAACTTCTACAACGATCCGAGAAGTCTGTTTGCCTCCGATCAGAGGCAGGCGATAGCGGCACTCTCTGTCTCAAAGGATAAGGCGAAGAGAGCTGTAAGCGGAGCGGTTGGCTATCTGTGCACACCGATTGCCAACACAAGGGTCACAAAGCCGGTAACCATAAGAGCCAATGTGTCAGGGGCAGCAGGCAAAGACCTTGTAGTAGTAGAATTATCCAAAGATAAAAAGAAGGTGACACTTTCCCTTAAAAAGAAGGGGGATCACTATGAAGCAAATCTTACAAAGAAGGATCTTCTTTCTCTTGGAGAGGGGATCGGTAAGGTGACGCTTAAGATCAATAAAAAGAAGCAGCAGGAGCTGGAAGTCATCTTCAATCAGGAAAAGCCGGTGGAGGATCCGACACTTGTGGATGATTTTGAACAGTACTATGGAGCGGATTCCAGACTGACCTCCGTATGGACGGTGAATAAGGATACAGACTGTTCCCTGAAACTGTCTCTGCAGAAAAAAGAGGAGGACGGACAGGGATATTATCTGAATTTCGCCTATGATGAGAAGGATACCGGCTGGGCCGGAACCACCATCAATAAGGAAAGTGACTGGTCCGGACAGAACGCACTTGGTTTTGATATGATACCGGATGGAAAGAATCAGAAGACGGTTATTCAGATTACAGCCAACGGCAATGTTTATGAGGCATATCTGAATGACTATGAAGCATATCGCTCTAAGGGCGGAAAGAAGATTCATGTGGTGATTCCTTTTGCAGAGTTCTGCAAGAGAGATGAGAGCGGACATCCGAAGGGAGGACTGGTGGAAGACAGTCGCCAGGTGACATCCCTGGGACTTTGGGTCAATGCAATCAAAGGATCGGATGCAGTAGAAAACGAAAGAGTCCGTGGGGTATTATGCTATGATAATATCCGTGCAGTTACCACACAGGAGACAGAGGTAAGTATTACAGAGTAAAGGAAGGCACACGTGAAGCAGAAGGTTCGTGAGATAAAGGGAGTTAAGGTATTAGGGCGTTGCGGAATAACAGAAGAGGGCATCAGCTGTTTCTGGACAGCATCCGGAATTGAGTTCGATGTCAAGGCATCCGAGTTGTATCTTGAAGTCAGGGCAAGTTATCGTATCTACGATCTGTGGCTGGACATCGAGATTGACGGCTCGCTGATTCAGAGAAGAATGCTGGATCCCGGGGAGCAGAAGGTTTGTATTTTCCGGGGAATGGATGGAAGTCTGACAAAGCATGTCCGGATTCTGCGAGACACCCAGGCGATGCCGGAGGATGAGGTGAGCCGGATCGACCTGTTGCAGGTCGAGACAGACGGAACCTTTGAAGCGGTCAAAGAAGAAAAGGATAACAGACCTCTGATCGAAGTCCTCGGAGACAGTATCACCTCCGGCGAGGGATTGTGCGGAGATCATGATCTGATGGACTGGGTATCCCATTGCTTTTCTGCCACAGACACCTATGAATATCAGGTGGCAAAGGCGTTGCAGGCAGATCTTAGCGTCCTTTCTCAGAGCGGCTGGGGAGCGTACCAGGCCTATGACGGGGCGAGGGATCATGCAGTGCCTCTCTATTATGACAAGCTGGCAGGTGTTCTCGGCGGAAGCGAAGACAAGGAACATGGAGCGGATGCCACCTGGCAGGATTATGTCGGAGAGTGGGAAGGAACATATGGAATCCGGCGTCATCCCGATGTCATCCTGATCAATCTTGGAACCAATGACTCCAACCTTCTGCCGGAGCAGGGAGAGGGGCTGCGGAATGCATTTGAGGAAAGAGTATACAGCTTTACGAAAAAGCTTGGACAGATGCATCCGAAGGCCAATGTCTTCTGGTGCTACGGCATGATTGGAGATCCTTTGATGCCGCAGATCAGACAGGCAGTCGAGCGACTGACAGGGGAAGAAGACAGTTCCCGTTACCATGTGATTGAATTGGAGAACACGGAGGAGGGCGAGCTGGGAAGCCGGCTCCATCCGGGTAAACCATCCCATGACAAGGCAGCGAAAAAGATTATAGAGGAATTAAAAACCATCTTGTAAATGAAATAAACGAGGTTTATAATTAGCTAAAATCAGTTAATTGTAAACCTCGTTTTATTAGCTAAACGACCCCGGGTCGGATAGTGTTAGGAGAAAGTATGGCTAATGTTGTTCGCATGAAAGACATTGCCGAGAAGGCAAATGTCAGCACGGTGACGGTATCGAAGGCTTTATCGGGACAGAAGGGCGTGTCGGAACAGAAGCGGGAAGAAATTATAAGAATCGCCAAGAAGATGGGATATAAGGCCAAGACGGATCGTTCGCAGCGGTGTAATGTCAGTTATAATCTCGGAATTTTGATGGCAAGCCGGTTCTTTGACCAGCTGAATTCCTTCTACGGGAATCTGCAGATGCTCATGTCCAACGAAGCGGTGAAGAAGGAGTGCTTTGCCACAATGGAAGTTATTTCGCCGGAGATGGAGCGGGATCTGGTTCTTCCGAAGCTTCTGTCACAGGAGAAGGTGGACGGATACCTTGTCCTTGGATGTCTGGATGAGAAGTATCTGGATTACATGGATGAGAAGAGCGATATTCCCTATATCTACGTGGATTTTGCACATTCGAGCAATCAGCGTGACTGCGTGATTTCCGACAGTTACTATGGAGCGTATCAGCTGACCAACTATCTTTTTGAAATGGGACACAGGAAGATTGCCTATGTGGGAACTGTCCTTACAACCGGATCGATTACCGACCGTTACCTTGGATTTTTGAAATCCATGATGGAACACGGGGAAGAGGTCAGGGATGAATGGGTGATTCCGGACAGGGATAAGGAAACAGGAATGATGGATGTGTCGAAGTATTTTAACATTCCGAAGGAGATGCCAACAGCCTTTGTCTGCAACTGCGATCTGGCGGCAAGCTACCTTGAGCGGAAACTTAGTGATCTTGGATACAGCTGTCCGGAGGATATTTCCATTGCCGGCTATGACAATCTTTCCTACCCGTATCTCACCGATCTGCGTTTTACCACGTACGAGGTCGACACCAAGGAAATGGCGAGGAAGGCGGTCCATAACCTGATTCATAAGATTAATCGTGAATATTACCGGAAAGGGACCGTGATTGTCGTGGGACATTTGA
The DNA here is from genome assembly GCA_900100095.1 of Lachnospiraceae bacterium C10. Lineage (GTDB taxonomy): Bacteria > Bacillota > Clostridia > Lachnospirales > Lachnospiraceae > Weimeria. Next base: position 29,372 of record FMTN01000027.1, on the reverse strand, counting down.
TCCGGCGGGAAACTGTCCGTGATATCAGAGTGTAGGTGGAAGGTGGAGTCGAAGTGTTTTCGGCTCCGTTTTTTTGCAAATCGAACAAAAAACCAGACAGATATTTGTGCAAGTCGTGGCTAAATGGCTAATTTTCTTGTTAATCAGATAACTAACAATTATACTTTGCATAAGCTAAAAGGAAAGTAAGACGCGTCGAACATTTAGCAGTCCCCGGAGAGTGTACAGTAAGGTGAAAATAAGGAGGAAATGACAGTATGAAGAGAAAAAGCTTTCTTGCAGTTGCTTTGGCAACGGTTATGGTATTGGGGGTTACCGCTTGCGGATCATCTTCCGGCAAGAACGGCAAAGCAGGAAGCAGTTCCGATGGTAAGGAATTAAGCTATGCCAACATTGAGCTTGGAAAGGATTATACAGACTTAAAGGCCAACATCACAATGTTCAACCACAGAACAGATATGGACAGCGATGAGTATGGCGGAAAAAACTGGAAGCAGTATCTGGAAGAGTTTAATAAGGAGTATCCAAATATCAAGGTGGATATCACAACAGATACAAACTATGCAGATGATGCATTAACACATCTTCAGTCCGGCGATTATGAGACCATCATGATGATTCCGGCAATTGATAAATCCGATCTTTCTACTTACTTTGTAAGTTATGGTGATATCGATACCATGCAGAAGGAAATCAATTATGCAAACACCTGGATGTACGACAAGGAAGTGTACGGAGTACCTTCAACAGCTACAACACAGGGTATTGTATATAACAAGAAGGTTTTCGAAGAGGCAGGCATCAAGGAAGTTCCAAAGACACCGGAAGAGTTCCTTGCAGCTCTTAAAGCAATCAAGGAGAAGACCAAGGCAATCCCACTTTACACCAACTATGCAGCAGGCTGGACCATGGGTGCTTGGGATGCCTACATGGGAATCAATTCAACCGGTGATACCAAGTATATGAACCAGGAACTGTTACATACCAAGGATCCGTTTAAGGATTACGGTGATGGAGCACATCCATACAATGTATATAAGATTCTTTACGATGCAGCTGCTGAGAAGCTGATTGAAGATGATTACACCACAACCGACTGGGAAGGCAGCAAGACAAAGCTTAACAATGGTGAAATCGGATGTATGGCACTTGGTTCCTGGGCTTACCCACAGATGGAAGCAGCCGGTGAGCATGCAGAGGATATCGGTTACATGCCGTTCCCAATCACAGTATCAGGAAAGCAGTACGCATTATGCGGAGCTGACTACAGCTACGGAATCAATGTAAATGCAACCGATGATGAGAAGGCTGCTGCCATGGTATTTGTTAAGTGGATGACAGAAAAATCCGGCTTCTCCTACAACGAGGACGGACTTCCGGTAGACGCATCCACAACAGATACAAAGCTTGATTTCTCAGGCGTTGAGCTGCTGCAGGATGATCCGGCAGTTGAAGGAGAAGAGGATCTTTTGAACAGCTTAAATTCTGAGTCTGAGCTTGCAATCAATGCCGGCGGTAACGATAAGATTCAGGCAATTGTAGAGCATGGTGCAAATGGCGATAAGAGCTTCGATGACATTATGAAGGAATGGAATGAGGCTTGGACAAAAGCACAGGAAGCAGAAGGTGTTGACGTTAAATAACGTTGAGAGATATGGGATTTCCTCCGGGGCGGCAGTCGCCGCCTTTGGAGGTGTCCAAGGAGGATAACATGGGCGAGAAAAGACAGACAGAAGAAAAGAAAGGCTTGGTCGCCTGGGCAAAGTCAAGGAAGGGACAACAGTTCTTTACGATTGCAGGTTTTATGATCATCCCCCTTTCCTTGCTTTTAATCTTTACCTATTTCCCTTTTGCTGAAATGGTGAAGTTTTCTTTTTACAAAATGAAATATACGACACCGGTCGATCGTCGTATCTTTGTGGGATGGCAGAATTATCTGGATGTATTTCGCAGATCGGATTGTTTCGGAGCATTGAAGCTCTCCATTTACTACATGGTGGGAGCAATCATCCAGCTGTTTCTTGCACTGTATTTGGCAACCATCTTAAGCTTCAAGGTAAAAGGTGAAAATCTCTTTAAAGGATTGATGTTTTTCCCATATCTGATCAGTGGAATAGCAATCGGCTTTATTTTTAAATTTTTCTATACCAGAGGCTTTGTATTTGATACCGTTCTTTCCTGGTGCGGGTTCCAGGTGGATAACCTTCCGTACTGGCTGAAGGATCAGGCGGTAAACAACTGGGCGCTGGTTGGAACATCCGTATGGAGATACTTAGGACAGGCCATGGTGCTCTTTGTGGGAGCAATCATGTCCGTTGATGCAGGAATGTATGAGGCTGCGGAATTGGACGGAGCCAATAAATTCCAGATTTTTCGTTATATCATCCTTCCATCCATTAAGACCATTGTGACATTGAATGTGATTCTTTCCATTACCGGATCACTCTCTGCCTTCGAGCAGCCATACGTTATCACCAATGGTGCCAATGGAACAGGAACTTACTTTGTAATTATGAACAAGATTGCACATACCAACCAGAAGGTTGGCCTGGCATCCGCAATGGCAGTGGTACTGTTGCTGATCATCTTTGCATGTACCATCCTTCAGAAGCTGTTCTTCAAATATATCTTCCGTAATGCAGACAGTGAAGATGAGTCCTATGCAGCAAAGAAGGAAAGAAGAAAGATGGAAAAGGCAAAAGTAAAGGCTGCAAGAGCACAGGGAAAGGAGGTTTAAGATGAAAAGAAGTATGAAAGTAGGAGACATTCTCTGGACATGCGTGAAATATTTTTCCCTGGTCTTCTTTGGATTCTGGGCCGTCATTCCAATCGTATCCTGTGTTATCACAGCATTTAAGACAGATGCAGAGTATCAGAATACATCTGTTATGACATTGCCTAAGAGCTTTTTGAACTTTGACAACTTTGTGAAGGCATTTCAACAGGCGAACATGGGAAGAGCTTTCTTGAATTCCATCATCGTCATGGTTGTGGTACTGATTGTATCCGTTATTGTGGGAACACAGTTGGCCTTCGTTTTGACAAGATTCAAGTTTGTCGGCAATACATTCGTTCGAAATCTATACCTGTTTGCATCCCTGCTTCCGGCAGTTGCAATGCAGGTTACCGTATATAATATTATGTCCTCCCTTCAGCTAGTTAACCATCTTTATGGTTACATCATCATGATGTGTGGCACGGATGTTATTTCCATCTACATTTTCATCCAGTTTCTGGAAAATATTCCAACCTCACTGGATGAAAGTGCCATCATCGATGGAGCTAGCTACTGGAAAATATACTGGAAGATTATTCTTCCGCTACTGAAACCGGCCATTGTAACAGCCTGCATTTTAAAGGGCGTAGGCGTATACAACGAATATTACTGTGCCAACCTTTATCTGATGGATAACGATTTGCATACCATTGCAACATCCCTCTATACCTTCGTTGGACCAATGGGAAGCAAGTACAATCTCATCTGTGCCGGCGTTATTATTTCCTTCATTCCGGCACTGATCGTATTCCTGTTGTTCCAGAAACAGATTTATTCCGGTATAACCAACGGTGCAGTTAAGGGCTAGGTGTAGAAAGAAATGAAACAGAAGATGGATGAATTAAAACAACTGTGTGCCGAGGCAAAGGAGGAGCTGCTCCATCATATTATCCCTTTCTGGGAAAGCATGCAGGACTTTGAACATGGCGGATTCTACGGCTACATGGGACAGGATCTTGTGGTGGATAAGACCTATGACAAAGGCTGCATTCTAAACAGCCGGATCCTCTGGTTCTTTTCCGAAGCGTATCTGACGCTGGGAGACGAGAAGCTTCTTAGCTGTGCGGACAGCGCCTGGACCTTGCTGGAAGAGTCCTTCGTGGATCACGAGGAAGGCGGCCTGTTCTGGTCTGTCACTTACGACGGTCAGCCGAAGGATATGACAAAGCACACCTATAATCAGGCATTTGCCATATACGGGCTGTGCAGTTACTACAAGGCGTCAAAGAACAGGAAGGCACTGGATCTGGCATTCACCCTTTTTCATCTGATCGAAGAGAAGATGAGAGATGAGAAGGGTTATCTGGAGGCTTTTAACCGTGACTTTACCCCGGCATCTAATGATAAGCTTTCTGAGAACGGCGTCTGTGCCCAGAGGACAATGAATACCATCCTTCACGTGATGGAAGCCTATACGAATCTGGCAGAGGTCACCGGGGAGGAAGTGGTAAGAGAACGACTTCGTGAGATCCTTACGATCATCGTCAATGCGATCTATAATCGGGATCTTTGCCGGCAGGAGGTCTTCTTTGATCTGGACTACAATTCCCTGATCGACCTGTATTCCTACGGCCATGACATTGAGGCTGCATGGCTGATCGATGATGCAACCAAGCAGGCCTATATCGGATATCTTGGTGACGGAATGGAAATGGGCGTAATCGGTAAAATGGTGCAGGAGATGGAGCAACAGGTATACAAGGAGGCCTATAACGGAACCTGCCTTCCGGAAGAGAAGGAAGACGGTAAGGTGAGAGAAAACCGTGTCTGGTGGATTCAGGCGGAAGCGGTCAACGGTTTTGTCAATGCCTGGGAAAAGAACCCGAAGGAAGAAAAGTATCTGGATGCAGCCCGGAATATTTGGAGTTACATCCGGGAATATCTGATTGATAAACGGCCCGGCGGCGAATGGTTCTGGGAAGTTGATTCGGAGGGTAAGCCATTATCGGAACATGCCATGGCAGATCCGTGGAAGTGCCCGTATCACAACGGCAGAATGTGTCTTTTACTGATAAGGAGAGAAGAACATGCTTCATGAGCGTTACTATGAAGAGCAGAAAAAATATGAAGAACTGATTCAAAAAGAAAATCATCCTATCGATGAGTACAACGGAGTCATGCAGCGCTATGAGAATCCGGTTTTGACTAGAGAACACGCTCCGGTGTTCTGGCGATATGACCTTGATCTTGACAGTAATCCGAATTTTCAGGAACGTCTGGGAATCAATGCAACCTTTAACAGCGGTGCCATCAAATTAAACGGAAAGTACTATCTGGTTGCTAGAGTGGAAGGTGCGGATCGCAAGTCATTTTTCGCAGTGGCAGAGTCAAGCTGTCCGACGGAAGGCTTTCGGTTCTGGGATTATCCGATCCGGCTTCCGGACATCGATGAGGAAGAGACGAATGTCTATGATATGCGTCTGACTGCCCATGAAGACGGCTGGATCTACGGCGTATTTTGCTCAGAGAAAAAGGACGAGACAGACAGCGATTTATCTGCTGCGGTTGCTGCAGCGGGAATCGTTCGTACAAAAGATCTGATTCACTGGGAGAGACTTGATAACCTGGTGACACTGGATTCTCCGCAACAGCGTAATGTGGTGCTTCATCCGGAATTTGTGAATGGAGCATATGCTTTTTATACCAGACCGATGGATGGCTTCCTTGATACGGGAAGCGGTGGTGGAATTGGATTTGGAACCTGTAAGGACATTGAACATGCCGTTATTCAGGAAGAGAAAATTATCAGTCACAGAAAGTATCATCAGATTACAGAAGCCAAGAACGGTGAATGTATTGTACCGATTCGAACCGAAAAGGGATGGCTTCATATCGCACACGGTGTCCGTAATACGGCAGCAGGCCTTCGCTATGTTCTGTATGCCTATGGCACAGATTTAGAAAAACCATGGGAGCTTACAGCAGAGCCATCGGGCCTTCTCATGGGACCAAGACGGGATGAAAGGACAGGAGATGTCTCCAATGTTCTTTTTTCTAATGGAGCTATTGTGGATGATGATGGAACGATCTATCTCTATTATGCATCCAGTGATACAAGGCTCCATGTTGCAACAACCACAGTAGAGCTTCTTTCGGATTATATCTTCCATACCCCCTCCGATCCCGGAAGAAGCAGCCTGTGTGTTGATCAGAGAAATGAAATGATTGCACATAATCTTGAAATATTAGAGGCAGAAGCAAAGAGAGGATAAGGAAAAAGATATGGGAAAGTATAAGATTTTAAATGCGCCTGCGGTAGAGAATATGCCATGGCAGGAGGCTCCGGCAGGGGAGCGTGACATTCCAATCTGGAGATACACAGAGAATCCGGTGATCGGACGTAATCCGGTGAAGGGTGTGGCAAGAATTTTCAACAGTGCGGTAATTCCTTACGAGGGTGCTTTCATCGGTGTCTTTCGCGGTGAGCAAAAGGACGGAATTCCTTACATCTATCTGGGCAGAAGTGAAGACGGAATCCATTGGAATTTTGAGGAAAACAAGATTCCTTTCGTAGACGAAAACGGTGAGGAGTTCATGCCTCGTTACGCTTATGATCCAAGACTGGTAAAGGTGGAGGATACCTACTACATCATCTGGTGTCAGGATTTTTACGGAGCAGCCATCGGTATGGCAAAGACCAAGGACTTTAAGACCTTTGTCCGCCTCGAGAATCCGTTCCTTCCGTTCAACCGGAATGCGGTACTCTTCCCGAGAAAAATTAAGGATAACTACGTGATGTTATCCCGTCCGTCCGATAGTGGACATACACCGTTTGGCGATATTTTCCTTTCACAGAGCCCGGATATGGAGTTCTGGGGTCACCACCGTCATGTGATGAGCAAGTCACAGGAGTGGTGGGAGTCTCTTAAAATCGGTGGCGGAGCGGCTCCGATTGAGACAAGCGAAGGATGGCTTCTTTTCTACCATGGTGTAAGTGGAACCTGCAACGGATATGTCTACTCCATCGGCGGTGCCATTCTTGATATTGATGATCCGTCTAAGGTAAAATACCGCTGTAGCACGTTTTTGCTTACACCGGAGGAGTGGTATGAGGAGCGCGGTTTTGTACCGAATGTATGCTTCCCATGTGCCACCATCCATGATAAAGACACAGGTAGAATCGCCATCTACTATGGTGCGGCAGACAGCTATGTAGGACTTGCATTTACCACACTGGATGAGATTGTTGACTACATCAAGGAAAACAGCCGTATTACAGAAGATGACACAGAAATTGGAAGAAGGTAACATATGGCACTTTTAAAGCTTGCACCAACATGTAAAGACTATCTCTGGGGCGGACACCGTCTGGTAGAGAACTATCATAAGGATTACGACGGAGACGTCCTTGCCGAGACATGGGAGCTGTCCTGCTATCCGGACAGTCCGTCCACCATTGTAAACGGAGAATATGCCGGCAAGACTCTGGCGGAATATCTTGAGATTTGCGGAGAAAAGGCTCTTGGAACGAATTGCAGCAGATTCAAGGAATTTCCTGTCCTGATCAAGTTTATTGATGCCAAGGGCGATCTGTCCATTCAGGTGCATCCAAGTGATGACTATGCCTATCAGAATGAAGGTCAGCCGGGCAAGACAGAGATGTGGTATGTGGTGGAAGCCGAGGAAGGTGCCAGCCTTTATTATGGATTTGAGCATGAGATTTCCAAAGAGGAATTCAGACAGAGAATTGAAGACAATACGTTGACAGAAGTGCTGCATTCCGCGCCGGTGAAGAAGGGCGATGTGTTCTTTATTGCATCCGGAACCCTTCATGCCATTGGCAAGGGAATTCTCATTGCTGAGATTCAGCAGAATTCGAATGTAACCTATCGTATTTTTGATTACGGTCGAAAAGATAAGAACGGTCAGCTGCGTGAGCTTCATGTGGATAAAGCTTTGGATGTGACAGAGCTTGCACCCGTAAGGAAACGCCCGTCGGATGCACCGCATGTTGCCAGCTGCCCATACTTCATTGTGGATAAGTTGTATCTTGACGGTAATAACTTTGATACATTAAGTGGAACCATTGGAACGGACAGTTTTGCCCATATTCTCTTCCTCGATGGTGAAGGCGAGATCAGCTGTGGAGAAGAACGTCTTACCTTTGTCAAGGGAGACAGCTTCTTCCTTCCGGCAGGAAGCGGAGCGTGGACGCTACACGGTTGTTGTGAGGCGTTGATGACAACCGAACGAAATGATTAGGAGTATACGTGGATAAAATAATGGAGACCTATCGCGACTGGTGCGAGAATACGTACTTCGATGAGGCGACCCGCCAGGAGCTTCGTGCGATAGAAGGACAGAATGAGGAAATTATTGACCGCTTTTACCAGAGGCTGGCCTTTGGTACCGGTGGTCTTCGAGGAGTGATCGGAGCCGGAACGAACCGTATGAATATCTACACGGTGCGTCAGGCGACCCAGGGTCTTGCGAACTATATCAATCAGGTGGGTGGCGCAAAAAAAGGCGTCGCTGTCGCCTACGATTCAAGATATATGTCACAGACCTTTGCAAGAGAAGCCTGCCTGTGTCTGGCTGCCAACGGGATCGTGACCTATTGCTTTGAATCCCTTCGCCCGACACCGGAACTTTCCTTTGCAGTCAGAAGACTAGGCGCAATTGCCGGTATTGTCATCACAGCCAGTCATAATCCGAGAGAATACAACGGATATAAGGTGTACTGGGAGGATGGCGCTCAGATCACGCCGCCTCATGATAAAAATATCATGGCGGAAGTGGCAAAGGTGGATGACTGGTCCATGATCCGGACCATGGAGGAAAGTGACGCAAGAGTTCAGGGACTTTACCATATCATCGGTGAAGAGCTGGATGAGGAATACGATAAGATGGTGCGAAGCCAGAGCATTCATCCGGATATGATCTTGGATCAGGCAAAGGATATTCGTGTGGTATACACCCCGCTTCACGGCACAGGAAATGTGCCTGTCCGGAAGGTATTGTCTGAGCTGGGATTTGAGAAGGTCTATGTTCCATCGGAGCAGAAGGTTGCGGACGGCCGCTTTGCAACGGTGTCCTATCCGAATCCGGAGGATCCGAAGGCCTGGGAGATGGCACTTGCACTGGCAAAGGAAAAGGATGCCGATCTGGTGTTGGCAACCGATCCGGATGCCGACCGTCTGGGTGTTTACTGTAAGGACAGCGAAAGCGGAGAGTACAAGAGCTTCACAGGTAATATGTCCGGAATGTTGATTGCGGAATATATCCTGCGAGAGAAGAAGGCTCTTGGAACACTGCCAAAGCGTCCGGTTCTCGTGGAGACCATCGTGACGACGGATATGGCGAAGGCTGTGGCAAAGGCCTATGATGTGGAACTGGTGGAAGTTTTGACCGGTTTCAAGTACATCGGAGAGCAGATCCGTCTGTTTGAAGAGGATGGAAGATCCTTTGTCTTCGGACTGGAGGAAAGCTACGGATGTCTGGCCGGAACCTATGCAAGAGACAAGGATGCTGTGGTTGCTGTTATGATGCTTTGTGAAGTGGCTGCTTTCTACAAGCGACAGGGTAAGACACTCTGGGATGCCATGATCGATATGTATGAGAGATACGGTTATTACCGGGAAGGTCTTTCTTCGGTTGAGAAAAAGGGCATCAGCGGCAAAGAGGAAATCGCAGCAATCATGAGCAAATTCCGGGAAGGAAAGCCGGATAAAATTGGAAATTATCAAGTTTTAGCCTATCGGGATTATAAGTCAGGCAAGCGGTATGACTGTGTAACAAAGGAGGAGAGTTCTGCCAATCTTCCAACTTCAGACGTACTTTATTACGAGCTGGAGAAGGGGGCATGGGTATGTGTCCGTCCGTCCGGTACCGAGCCTAAGATCAAGTTCTATTACGGTGTGAAGGGAAGCTCTCTTTCCGATGCCAAGGAACAGTTACAGCAGGTCAAGTCTGCTTTACTGGAGATAGCAGATGTGTCAGAGGTTTAAGATGAAGGGAAATGACAGTAGATTATACGATATTTGCAGGCGGGCTGAGCGCGGCGAAGATATTACCATCGGGTTTTTAGGTGGTTCCATCACCCAGGGAAGTCTGTCATCCAAACCGGAGACGTGTTACTCCTATCTGGTATATGACTGGTTTGTTAAGCGCTTTCCCAAGGCAAGGGTGCATTATGTAAACGCAGGAATCGGCGGAACCACCTCCTATTTTGGCGTTGCGCGCATGGGAGAGGACCTTATGATGTACCGTCCAGACTTTGTGGTGATTGATTTTTCAGTCAATGATGATGCAGAGGCCTTCTTTGAAGAGACCTACGAGGGTGTGATCCGCAGGCTGATGTTTGCAGATTTTGAGCCGGCGGTTCTTGCTTTGAACAATGTGTTTTACGATACGGGTGTCAGTGCGGAGGAATTCCATTCCAGGGTGACCGATGCCTATGGAATCGGCCATGTGAATATTAAAAACACCCTGTACCGCAGGATTTCTTCCGGAGAAATACAGCGGGAGGAGATCAGCCCGGATGGTCTTCATCCAAATGACAAAGGCCATGCTCTTATCGCAGGGGATGTAACGGACTATATTGCGGACTGGATGGATCGCGTAGAGAAAAACGGCGACAAAGTTGAAGAAATCAATGTTTGTGCTGTTACGCCAAACCGGTTTGAAGCGACGGTTCGCTACGATATCAGCAATACGGGAGATACCAATGGCCGCATGACGGTTCAAACCGACGGTTTTACGGTGGATACCGCAGAGAAGAAAGGTCATCTGGATCTGTGGAAAAGAGGCTGGATCGGGCAGAAGGAAGGAGATCGTATTTCCTTCACCTTCTACGGAAGAACCCTTGGCATTCAGTATCGTAAGAGCGTGAGAAAGCCGGTTCCGATTGCCCAGTGTATTGTGGATGACGATACGGCCAATCCACTGGAGCTGGATGGAAACTTTACGGAAGACTGGGGCGATTGCCTCTATCTTCAATCCGTACTGGTTGAGGATGTGCCAAAGCTTCATACCGTTACCATCGAGATAAAAAAAGCAGAGAATACGGTAGAAGATTTTTACCTGAATTCCCTGCTGATCAGTTAAGAGAGATCAAAACATTATTATTTTATAATCTCATCCGAATCCAATAGGATGGTGAAAGGTCCCACATTGGTAAAGCTTACCCTCATGTCAGCTCCGAATGAGCCGGTGGCAACCTGTGGGACTTTTTCCTGACAGGAGGCGACAATATAGTCGTAGAGAGCTTCTGCCTCCTTTGGACCGGCTGCTTTTACAAAGGACGGACGGTTCCCCTTGCGGCAGTCTGCATAGAGGGTGAACTGTGATACCAGTAACAGTCCTCCGTTGACTTGGGAAAGGGAGAGATTCGTTTTCCCGTTTTCATCGGCAAAGATACGAAGAGAGAGCATTTTCTGTATCATTTTATCTGCAATCTCTCTGGTATCTTCCGGTGCAATACCAATCAGTACCATATATCCTTTTGGAATGACCTCGCTTGTATAAGAGAGGTCATTTTCATGTATTTCACAGGATGCATTTTCAGCAATCTGGATGACAAAGCGCATAGTAAATCCTCCTACTGTAGGGTTGTTCTTGTTCCGACTGTACTTAAGTATATCAGAAAAGGCAGATGACACAAAGGCGGGAGGATGGTAGCATAGGGGGTATGAATTACACATCACTTTCGGACTATTTTAAGTCCACATATCATACCAAAGTTTATAAACTTTCCCTGTCTTCCGGCTGCAGTTGTCCGAACCGTGACGGGAAGATTGCGACAGGGGGATGTACCTTCTGTTCTGCCGGAGGCTCCGGTGATTTCGCGGCTCCCTTCACAGACATTGAGGATCAGCTGCGTTTCGCAAAGGAGAAAGTCGACGGGAAATTTTCAAAATCCATTCCCAAAGAGGAAAGACGCTATTTTGCATATTTTCAGTCCTACACCAATACCTATGGGGATCCACAGCGCCTGAAAGGTCTGTATGAGAGAGTCCTGCAGGAGCCGGATATTCTCGGACTGTCCATCGGTACAAGGCCGGACTGCATATCGGAGGAAATGCTTGGAATTCTTGCCGAATTAAACAGGAAGAAGCCGATCTGGGTGGAACTGGGGCTTCAGACGATCAAGGAAGAGAGCGCAAAGCGCATTCGAAGAGGCTATGAACTGCCGGTTTTTGAAGAGACCTATCGAAGGCTGAAGGAAGCAAACCTTACGGTGGTGGTGCATCTGATCCTCGGATTGCCGGGAGAAAGTGAAGGGGATATGAAAGATAGTGTCAGCTACCTTGCGAGGATGCTCTCTCCGGGGGACGGGGTGAAGCTTCAGCTCCTGCATGTCTTAAAAGGGACGAAGCTGGCAGAAGAATACGAAGAGGAACCCTTTCATATTCTCACCCTGGAGGAATATACAAGGCTTGTGGTGGACGCTCTGCGGATTCTGCCGGAGAATCTTGTGATTCACCGGATTACAGGAGATGGGCCGAAGTCTCTTCTGATTGAACCGAAATGGAGCGGAGACAAGAAGCGAGTGCTGAATACCTTAAATCAGGCAATTAAAAACGCAGTCAGGGAAGAATCCCCGACTGCGTAATGGCTATGGTAGAGAGGGATACCAGGTGACCGGCGTTTGGTCTGCGGTATGTGAGCCGATGATCTTTTCCATCCAGATCATGCCGTACCAGGTATCGAATTTATAGCCGCAACGGGAAAAGTTTCCGATGGTGGTATAGCCCATCTTCTGATGGAACTTTTCGCTGTCTCTTGTAAGATGTTCGTCTTCTCTCTCCGGAAGGCCGATGCAGGCATAGAGGTTGGTGATTCCCATGTCCTTTAAAATGGACTCGATCTTCTCATAGAGCATACGTCCCATACCACAGCGTCTTGCGTCCTTGTCGAGGTAGATGGAAAGTTCGCAGCACCACTGGTAGGCGGCTCTCGGATGAAAGGCGGAGGCGTAGCAGTAGCCCATGATGACACCCTTGTCTTCGATGACAAGGTAAGGATAGCGTTCCATAACATCCTGCATTCTCCCCCGGAATTCTTCCGGGGAAGGAATGTCATATTCAAAGGTGACAGCGGTATCTGTCACATAGTAAGAGTAGATTTCAAGAATACGACCGGCGTCTTCTGGGGTGGCAGGTCGAATGGTTGTAGTGTGCATATTGTCTGTCATAAACTTCTCCTTACAACAAGAATGATATGATTGAAAAATTTTACAATTGCCCTATAATTGTACAGGTATTGAAAGGACAATTCTATGAAATTTGAAAAAAATGATATCAAACGTTTGTTGATGGTTTTGGTGGGAGCCACGCTCATGGCAGTGAATCTGAAAATGTTTGCAAAGGTGGGCGGTATTTACCCAGGTGGAGCATCGGGACTTGCCATGCTGATTCAGGCAATCTGCGAGACGTTCTTCCATTTTGATGTTTCCTTTGCCCTGCTGAATGTGATGATCAATGCCATTCCGGCCTATATTGGTTATAAGCATATTGGCAAGAAGTTCACCATGTTTTCCATCCTGATGATCATTGTCAGTGGTATCTTAGTGGATATGATTCCAAGGCTTCAGGTTACCCATGATCCCCTTCTGGTCAGCGTGTTTGGAGGTCTGTTCAATGCTGTGGCCATTGCAGTGTGTCTTCACGGCGATACATCCAGCGGAGGAACCGACTTTATTGCAATCTATCTGTCACGAAAAAAGGGAAAGGACTCCTTCTTTATCGTTCTCGGAGTGAACGTGGTGATTCTTGGAACAGCAGGCTTTCTGTTTGGATGGGATAAGGCGCTGTATTCCATTATTTTCCAGTATGTCAGCACGCAGGCCCTTCGTGTTCTGTACCGGAAATACCAGCAGGTGACATTTTTTATTGTGACCAACCGTTCCAAGGAGGTTTGCAGCCGAATCTATGATCTGACGACCCACGGTGCAACCATCATGAACGCGGAAGGCAGTTTTGAGGGAGACGGACGTAAGATGGTATATTCTGTTGTGGATGCGGCCGACAGACGAAACATCATCGATGCGGTTCACGAGATCGATCCCTGCGCGTTTATCAATTCCGTCAATACGGCAGAGATCCGTGGTAATTTCCATCTGAATGAAATTGATTGACCTATAACAATAAGAAGATGAGAGCTATGAGAGCGAAATGCTTTTCATAGCTCTTTTTATGTTCTCTATTTGTGCAAAATATATAAAATACAAAAAGAACTGTTGTGCAATTCGTCTTAGTGCACAAAAAATTCGTAAAATTTTCAAGTTTCACCCAAAAATATTCTATATGGATTTGTGAAAGTTAAAACTATAATGACATCAGTTCAGCGACAGAGGGGTCGCAAAGCACAAGCTTTATAGGAGGGTTATTGAAAATGAAGAAACGTTTAATTACATTGATGGCAGTAGCTGCAATGACAGTATCCATGTTTGGATGCGGTGTGACAGCAGACAAGAATGCTTCCAAGGGTGGGGAGAAGAAGACTGTCGAGTCTACGAATTCCGGCAGTGAGAATTCCAAGAAGCCGCTTGTCTGGTTCAACCGCCAGCCATCCAACAGTTCCACCGGTGAACTGGACATGTCAGCCTTGAACTACAACGACAAGACCTACTATGTAGGATTCGATGCCAACCAGGGTGCTGAGTTACAGGGAACCATGGTTATGGATTACATCAAGGCTCATGCAAAAGAGATGGACCGTAACGGGGACGGAACCATCGGTTATGTATTGGCAATCGGTGATATCGGACATAACGATTCCATCGCTCGTACAAGGGGTGTACGTAAGGCTCTGGGAACAGCAGTAGACAAGGATGGAAATACCGATTCCGAGCCGGCAGGAACCAATACAGACGGATCTGCAAAGGTTGTTCAGGATGCAAAGGTTGATGTGGACGGAACCAGCTACACCATTCGTGAGCTTGCTTCCCAGGAGATGAAGAACTCCGCAGGTGCTACATGGGATGCTGCTACAGCCGGAAATGCAATCGGAACCTGGTCTTCATCCTTCGGTGATCAGATCGATATTGTTGTATCCAACAACGATGGTATGGGAATGTCAATGTTCAATGCATGGGCAAAGGACAACAAAGTTCCAACCTTCGGATACGATGCAAACAGTGATGCGGTAGCAGCCATTGCAGAAGGCTACAGCGGAACAATTTCTCAGCATGCAGACGTACAGGCTTACCTGACACTCCGTGTTCTTCGTAACGCATTGGACGGTGTGGATATCGATACAGGAATCGGTACAGCCGATGACGCAGGCAACCAGCTGAAAGAGGGAGAAGATTACGCTTACAACGCAGATGAGAGAAGCTACTACGCTTTGAACATTGCAGTAACAGCAGATAATTATAAAGATTTCACAGATTCAACAAAGCCTTACGACAAGGTAAATAAGCAGCTTAAGAGTGATAAGAAGAAGGTATGGCTTGACATCTACAATGCAGGTGACAACTTCCTGGGTTCTACCTATCAGCCGCTTCTTGAGAAGTATGATGATCTTATGAACCTGGATGTTGAGTACATCGGTGGTGACGGACAGACAGAGTCTAATATCACAAACAGACTTGGTAACCCGGGTGCTTATGATGCATTCGCAATCAACATGGTTAAGACCGACAACGCAGCATCATATACATCAATTCTTAATCAGTAAGTTTCAGGAGGGAGGGACGCTCAGAGTAGTTCTGACCGTCCCTCTTTTTTAGAGGAAGAGTAACGTCTTCAAAAGTAAGGGAGTTTTATATATGGCAGAAGATAGAAAAGATTCCATCATCTTGTCCATTGACGGTATGAGTAAGTCCTTCGGCCGAAACAGAGTGTTAAACCGTATCCATCTGGATGTGAAACGCGGATCAATCATGGGCTTGATGGGTGAGAATGGAGCCGGTAAATCCACAATGATGAAGTGCCTGTTCGGTACCTATCAAAGGGATGAAGGTACCATTACATTAGACGGTAAAGAAGTGAATTTTGCAGGACCAAAGGACGCCCTGGAGAACGGGGTGGCAATGGTACACCAGGAGTTGAACCAGTGTCTTGAGCGAAGTGTTGTGGATAATCTGTTCCTTGGCCGTTATCCGGTAAATTCTATGGGCATCATTGATGAAGCCAGGATGAAGATGGAAGCATCTGATCTTTTTAGAAAACTTGGCATCACCGTGAATCTGACACAACCGATGAAGCACATGTCGGTATCCCAGAGACAGATGTGTGAGATTGCAAAGGCAATTTCCTACCATTCCAAGATCATTGTTTTAGATGAGCCGACATCGTCTCTGACTGCACCGGAAGTTGCAAAGCTTTTTAAGATGATGAGACAGCTGAGAGATCAGGGTATTTCATTGATCTACATCTCACACAAGATGGACGAAATCTTTGATATTTGCGATCAGGTATCGGTACTTCGTGATGGAAGTCTGGTTATGACCAAGGACTGTAAAGATACGGATATGAATGAACTGATTTCCGCTATGGTAGGACGTTCTCTTGAGAACCGTTTCCCGCCTGTGGACAATGTGCCGGGAGATGTGGTTCTGTCTGTACAGCATCTGTCGACAAAGTTTGAGCCGCATTTGAAGGATATCAATTTTGATGTAAGAAAAGGTGAGATCTTCGGTCTGTATGGTCTGGTGGGAGCCGGAAGAACAGAACTGTTGGAGACGATCTTCGGTGTAAGAACCAGAGCTGCGGGCCGTGTATATTACAACGGAAAGCTCATGAATTTTACTTCGCCGAAGGAGGCGATGGAGCATGGATTCGCCATGATCACGGAGGAACGTAAGGCGAATGGACTGTTCCTTAAGGGGGATTTGACCTTCAATACCACCATTGCAAATCTAAGCCATTATAAATCAGGCATCGCCTTATCGAAGGATCAGATGACAAAAGCAACATCGGATGAAATCCGTGTGATGCACACCAAATGTATGGGACCGGATGACATGATTTCCAGTCTGTCCGGTGGAAACCAGCAGAAAGTCATCTTCGGTAAGTGGCTGGAGCGTTCGCCGAATGTGTTCATGATGGACGATCCGACACGAGGCATTGATGTAGGGGCAAAATACGAGATTTATGAACTGATTATCCAGATGGCAAAACAGGGAAAGACGATCATTGTTGTTTCTTCCGAAATGCCGGAAATTCTTGGAATTACAAACCGGATCGGTGTTATGTCCAATGGACGCCTGTCGGGCATTGTGAATACCAAGGATACCAATCAGGAGGAGCTGTTAAGGCTCAGTGCGAAATATCTGTAATGGAGGAGTAAGGATATGGCGAACAATGTAATTCTTTCAGCGGAAGAGGAAAGCAGGCTGCTGGCACCGATCGATGCGCACGTGGCTGAAATCCAGAAGAAAATTGATGGACTTCGCGCTGATGGTACAGAGAAAATAGTATATCTCCGGAATCATATCGGAATTGTAAAAGAAGATAAAAATTATACAAAGGCAGAACGTGCCAAACTGGTGGAAGAGGATAAGCGCCAGATTGAAGAAGCAAAACGTGTGGAGGCTCAAAACAAGGGGAAGATCGATGCGTTGATTGGTGAAGCGAAGCGTTATCTGGATGTTCACTATGACAAGGATTATTACAACAGAGTTGTAGAGAGCTGCAGGGAGGAGAAGACCCTTGCCCTTGCAGAATACGAGAAAGCAGTTGCGACCATCAAGGAGGATTATGCAAAGAGCATTCGCAATCTTTCCGACAAGCAGGAATTAAAGGATGAGAAGTACGTTTATAAGAATAAACTCTTCGATGCGAAGATGAGCCGGGATGCAAGACTGGCAATGATCAAAGATCGTAAGCATGAAGCTTTTGCACACAGATATCATCTGATCGATCTTCTTACCATGTCACATTTCTCTTTTGCAGAGAAGAGAGTACAGAGCTGGGAGAATTATCAATATAACTTTAAATTGTCCAACTTCCTGTATAAGAACGGTCTCTACATTGTCATTGTTCTGATCTTCATCGGACTTTGCATTATCACACCGATGGTAAAGCACACGTCCCTGTTGACACTGACGAACGTATTGAATATTCTGCAGCAGGCATCGCCTCGTATGTTCCTGGCGTTAGGTGTTGCAGGACTGATTCTTTTGACAGGTACCGACCTTTCCGTTGGCCGAATGGTTGGTATGGGCATGGTAACATCCACCATCATCATGCATCAGGGTGTGAACACCGGTGGTGTCTTCGGATTGATCTTTGACTTTACCGGTTTACCGAATGCGGTAAGAGCGATTCTTGCCCTTGTGGTTACCACCATGCTGACAACCTGTTTTGCATCCATTGCAGGATTTTTCATGGCAAGGTTTAAGATGCATCCGTTCATCTCCACCATGGCAAACATGCTGATCATCTTTGGTCTTGTAACCTATGCGACAAAGGGTGTATCCTTCGGAGCCATTGAGCCGAGCATTCCAATGATCTTTATTCCGAAGATCAACGGATTCCCGACGATCATCATCTGGGCTGTAATCGCCATTGCAGTAATCTGGTTTATCTGGAACAAGACACGTTTCGGTAAGAATCTCTATGCAGTCGGCGGTAATCCGGAAGCAGCATCCGTATCCGGTATTTCCGTATTCAAGGTTACGATGGGTGCCTTTGTATTAGCCGGTATCATGTACGGATTTGGTTCCTGGCTGGAGTGTATGAGAATGGTTGGTTCCGGTTCTGCTGCTTATGGACAGGGCTGGGATATGGATGCCATTGCAGCCTGCGTAGTAGGTGGCGTTTCCTTTACCGGTGGTATCGGTAAGATCTCCGGTGTTGTTGTAGGTGTTTCCATCTTTACAGCACTGACCTATTCTTTGACCATTCTTGGCATTGATACAAACCTTCAGTTCATCTTTGAAGGTATCATTATTCTTGCGGCTGTTACCCTTGACTGCCTCAAGTATGTACAGAAGAAATAATATCATTTTTACGCCTCGATAATCGGAGGGTCCCTACAGGGGCTCTCCTCTTTTGTGTTATAATTAAGACCGTGTTATAAGAAAAGAGGGGTGAAACAATGGAATTATACAAGGTTTTATTAGTGGATGACGAAAGCGAAGTCATCGACGTGATTTTGCATAAGATCAACTGGGAACCGCTGGGATTTCGTGTGATCGGAAGTGCCGGTAACGGGGTGAAGGCACTGGAAATGGTGGAGAAGGAGCAACCGGATGTGGTCTTCACTGACATTAAGATGCCTTATATGGACGGGTTGGAGTTATCCCGTCAGTTGAAGAAGGATTATCCGATGATTCGAACCCTGCTGTTCACCGGTTTTGACGAGTTTGAATATGCGAGAGAGGCGCTGCATCTTGAGATTCGGGAGTATCTGCTCAAGCCGCTGAATGCCAGCGAGCTGACGGAGGCGTTAAAAAGGCTGCGTACATCGCTTGATCAGGAGAGAGAAGACAAGCTGAATGTGCAAAAGCTTCAGGATTATTATATGGAGTCCCTCCCCATGTTGCAGGTAAACTTCTTTGTTTCCTTGCTGGAGGGCAGAATCCGAGAGAAGGATCTGTCCAGATATCTGGTGGATTACCGGATCGACCTGTCCGGTCCCCTGCTCTGCAGCGTGGTATTTCATACCTCATCTCACCGGGTTCCGGAAGGAATGTCACCGCTGTTGCTTAATATGTCTGTGCAACAACAGATCAAAGAACGGGTGATGGAACATTACAGCGGACACTGTTTTGTCTATCAGGGGAATACGGTTCTGATTCTTCAGTTGCCTGCAGGAGAGCAGATTACTGCCTTGACGGATGAATGTGACCGGTTCTGTCGTTGGGCGGACCGCATCATCGGAGCGACAGTTACGGCCGGTATCGGTCAGAGTGTAGATGATATTGTAAATCTTGGTGCGTCCTATGAGGGGGCGCGGGAAGCGGTATCCTATCGGGTTCTTTACGGAACGGGAAGAGCCATTAATATCGCAGAGGTTATCCCTCAGGAGAACCTGAAGATGCCGGAGGTGGAAGAGGACGGATGGCACGAGCTTTTAAAGGTGATTCGCATGGGACGGGAAGAAGATCTTGCAGAGGCAGTGAAGAAGGAGGTTACGCTTCTCCACCGCCATGCACATACGGTGGATCAGTACCGTTTGTCTGCGATGGAACTGGTCAAGGGATTTCACCGGTACTGTTCGAACAATGGTCTGGTTTTTGAAGAGTATAAGGGAGCTTTGGCGGACCCTTACCGGGAAGTACCGGAGATGGATGAGACGGAGCTTTTCACCTGGGTCTATACCCTGGCAGGCAAACTTCGCAACGAAGTAAGCTCAGCACGTAACAGCTCCTCGCGGAACCTGATCACGAAAGCGAAGGCGTACGTGGAGAATCACTATCAGGAAGCGGATTTGTCGCTGGATACGGTGTGTGCAGAGCTTGGAGTATCCAATTCCTATTTTTCATCTGTTTTTAAGAAGGAGGCCGGGAAGTCCTTTATCTCCTATCTGACGGAATACAGGATGGAAAAGGCGAGAGCGCGGATTCTGGAGACAACAGAGAAAAATTATGAGATCGCGGAAAATGTGGGATATCCGGATGCGAACTATTTCAGTTACGTTTTTAAAAAGCAATTCGGGGTATCTCCTTCAAAATACAGAACGGAGCATATGAGGCAGTGAAGGACTATTTTTTCCGGAGAATAAAAAAACGCTTCTTTCCCTATCGTATGAAGCAGGTTCCGGGCTTTGGAATTCAGGCCATGATCATGATGGCCATGACAGCGATTACTATTGTGATCACAGTGACCCTTGGCCTGCTATTGTTTAACAGTTATTCCAAATCCCTTATGAAGCTGACGCTGCAGGATACGGACAGTCTGATGGACCGGACGGTGGACAATTTGCAGGGGGAGCTTTTGGATATGCGTAATATATCCAATACGGTGAATTATAATCTGATTCAGGCTCTGGATGTGAAAAATCCCCAGTTGACCCAACAACTGGGCTTGTTATATGAGTCGGCGAGGGATTCTGTGGTATCGATCGCCCTGTATTCCAATACGGGAAGCCTGATTATGTCGGAGCCGTCGCTGAATCAGAAGGAAGATCCGAATGTGACTAGGCAGCCCTGGTTTATGGATGCGGCAAGTGAAATTGAAAATATGCATTTTTCCATGCCGCATATTCAGAATCTGTTTCAGAATGCATCGGATCCCTATCACTGGGTGATTTCCCTGAGCCGGTCGGTGGATCTGACCGATGGGGATGCACCAAGTACCGGTGTGCTTCTGGTGGATATGGATTACGGCCGGATCAAGGAAATTATGGAGCAGATCAACGACAATGCGGATGGGAAATATTACTATCTGTGCAACAACCGGGGACAGCTGATCTATCATCCGTGTATGGACCAGATTAAGCGGGGGCTTTTGAAGGAGAACAGCCTTTACATGTCTTCCAAGGTGGATGGTTCCTATCGTGATGTGCTTCATTCTATGAAGCGTTACAGCAGAGTGAAGACCATTTCCTACACCGGATGGAAGCTGGTGGGGGTTGTCCCGGATAACGTGATCCGTTCGAGTATGAAGCGGTTCCGCTACTTTATCCTGACGGCGGGAGGGCTTTTGATTATGATGCTTCTTTTGGTCAATCGTATGATAGCCCGAAGAATTTCCCTTCCGATTCTTACATTGAACGAATCCATCCGTGCCTATGAGGCAGGTGAGACACCAAATATCTATGCCGGGGGCTCTGCAGAGATCCGTTATCTCGGGCGTTCGGTTCAGAAATCCTATGAGGAGATCGACCACCTGATGAAACAGATTGTGGAGGAACAGAATCAGCGACGAAAAAGTGAAATGGCAGCCCTGCAGTCCCAGATCAATCCTCATTTTCTCTATAATACGCTGGACTCCATTACCTGGATGGTTGAGGGCGGTAAAAATGATGAGGCGGTCCGGATGATTTCCCAGCTGGCAAGGCTATTGCGCATCAGTCTGTCCAAAGGGCATACCATCATCAGTATTGATGACGAAATCCGGCATTGTGAAAGCTACATGAGCATTCAAAGTATCCGTTATAAGAACCGGTTTAGGTTCCGCTGTGAGATCGATCGGGAAATCAGGAAATATTCTACGGTGAAACTGGTGCTTCAGCCCTTGCTTGAAAATGCAATTTATTACGGAGTCGGAGATATGGACGAAGATGATGGCGGTGAGATTGTCGTACGCGGCAGGATGCAGGGGGATGAAATCTGTCTTACGGTGGAGGATAACGGAAATGGAATGACAGGAGAAGAGCTGGATAATCTTTTGTCGGAGGATGAAAAAGTGCCAAAGCACGGTAGTGGTGTCGGCGTGATCAATGTCCATAACCGGATCCGCCTGTTGTTTGGCCAACGTTATGGAATTACAGCCGAGAGTGAGCCGGATGAAGGAACGACCATTACGGTTCATCTTCCGGCCATTTTGTACTCGGAGGAAAAACGGCGTGAGATGGAGCGGCAGATGAAGCGAAAAGGGGAAAGGTTATAAGGATGGAGAAACCGAGCAGAGCAATCTTTATTACGGTGGAATTGATACTCGCCATTTTCACTGCTACCATGGCGGTGAAGATTTCAACAGATGAGATACCCCAGAGGAAAGTGGCGGTCATTGTGGAGGATTCCGGTAACAGTAAGTGGGATTCCTATGTGAAAGGTCTGAAAGATGCAGCGAAGGCGAACAATCTTCATCTGGTGATCTGCAATACCGATAAGGGATTGAATCCGGAAGAAGAAAAAGAACTGATGGAGGAGCAGGAGAGCAAAGGTGTCAGCGGTTTTATTTTACAACAGGCACAGGGCAGTGGAGGACAAGTGATCCTGGATTCCTTTCACGAGCCGATTCTTCTGAATTTTTGCCGGCTGACGGATCCCCCGATGAAGAAAACCTATCCCCTGATTGCCCCCGATAATGAGAAGCTGGGGGAGAAGCTGGGGGAGTGCATTGTAGAAGGCTACAATGGTAAATTGGAAGGCCGTCGTGTCGGTGTTGTCTGTGCCGCGTCCTCTCCGAAGGTGATGATGCAAAGGCAGAAGGGGCTGCAACGTGTGTTGGAAAAAGCCGGGGGCAAGATTGCCTGGACACTCTATCGGGAGGATGATACGGGAATATCGGATGCAGTGCGAAGCCGGTCGGGAGTCTCAGCCATTGCAGTGCTGGACACCGAGTCTCTGGAAGAGATGGCGGATGCTGCGGCAGCCCATGATGTACATGGAGCTGTTGTCTATGGGATTGGTGCGAGTATTAAAACCGTTTACAGTCTGGAAAATGAAAGTATAGCCGGTCTTGTCACAGCAGATCTGTATGATATGGGATACCGTAGTGTTACAGCCATGGCACAGTATTTGTCCGGTTCGAAGAAGGCGTTGAAGGATCAATCGATCGAAATTATATCTCCGAAGAAGAATGAGCTTTTTTCTGAGAAATATCAAACCTTCCTGGCAACCATGGAGCGATGAGGATGAAAAAGTTATATAAAAGAATCAGCATAATGATGCTGGCGGTATTTGTGTTTACCTTTCTGGCAGCAGGCTGCAGCGGAGAGGAAGAGGTGCATAACAAAAAAACCTTGCGTGTCGGGGTGGTAAAGTACATTGAGCAGGATGATTATATCAATGCACTAACGGACTGCCTTCGCGGGGATTTTGAAAAAATGGAGAAATCCTATGGGCTTCATATTGTCGTTACTGTTAAAAACGGAGCAGGGAAGCAGGCAATACAGGATAAGGTCGTAGAAGAGATGATCGATGCCGGTTGTGATATTCTGTGTGTCGATCTCGTTGATCGTACGGCACCGACGAAAATTATCAATATGGCGAGAAAAAATAACATTCCGGTCATCTTTTTCAATCGAGAACTGGTGCGGGAGGATCTGATGCAGTGGGAGAAACTCTATTATGTCGGAGGCGATGCCGCAGCTTCGGGAATCATGCAGGGAGAGTTGGCAGCCGGGGATATTCAATCGGATGCGAAGGCAGATCGTAACCGGGATGGCAGAATTCAGTACGTTGTGCTGGAAGGGGAAACCGGTCATCAGGATGCCATCCTTCGAACCGATGAGGCGGTTGGAACGCTGACAGCGAAAGGCGTGAAACTGGATAAAATACGATACGAAATTGCCGATTGGAGTAAGGATCAGGCCAGAAATAAAATGAGTCAGCTCATCCGGCAACACCATGCACAGATTGAACTGGTATTGGCGAACAATGATGCGATGGCTCTTGGGGCAAGAGAGGCGTATGAACAAAGCGGACTGGAGAAGAAGGATTATCCGAAGATCTACGGTATCGATGGACTAAAGGACGGGCTAAAGGCAGTGGCATCTGGTGAGTTACAAGGGACGGTATATAATGACAAAGAAGGCCAGGCACAGCAGATGGCACTTTTATCCATGGCACTCTATCGAAATGAAACGCTTAAGAACTTTTCCTTCCATGACCGGAAATATCTTCTGCTTCCATATCAAAAGGTGGACGGCGAGGAAGCCGTCAAGCGGGTGCATTTGAAAAATTTCTCTAAATAAGAAGAGGGCTGTGAAAAACGATCGTTTTTCACAGCCCCTACTGTTTTAGACCTCAAATAAAGATGCTACGACATATTTACCGTTAATCTTTACGACTTGTATAGCTGTAGTAAATTCTACCGGCTTGTCATTTCCTATATTTTCTTGATATCGGAATCATCAATGATTCCGTTGGACTTTAGGATTCTAAGGATGAAATCTTTGGAACCTTCCAATCCATAGATGGCTGAGTTAAAGCAGATGTCATAGTTACTTGCACGACCCCAGCGGCGACTGGTGAAGTACTTGTAGTAGGCTTCGTGTCCCTGATCAATTTTACGGATCTGCTTGGCAGCGTCTTTTGCAGAGAGGTGGTTGATGTCCATAATACGGTGCATACGCTTCTCAAACGGCGCTGTGATATAAAAACTGATATGTGGAATACCGTTGTTCTCTAAGATGGCATCCGCACATCGACCGACGATGACAAAAGATTCGCCGCTTCTGGCTTTTTCAAGAATCAGATTGCTCTGGTTGAAAAAGACCGCGTCACGGGTCGGAAGACCGTGGTAACGGAAAATCTTCTGAATTCGTGTGCGCAGGGACTTCTTCTCTGCCTCGTATGGAACAGCCGGACCGGCCGCAGCCTTTCCTCCATCCGATGGCATGTAGAAGGTTTCATCCTGCAAATGATCCTGCTCAGCCTCCAGGCGGGCAAGAACCGTCTTGAAAATTTCAGCGTTATAGTAATTAATCTGAAGTGCGTCGGCAAGCTCCATACCAATCTGAGAACCGCCGCTTCCATAGGTACGGCTGATACAGATGATCATTGGGATATGTTCCTTCACACGCATTTCTTTGACCAGCTTGGACATACCGTCTCTATGATCGGAAATAATTTCATAACTTTCAAAAGAACGGGTGATGGATTTCATCTCGTCCATAATGGAATCATATTCCTTGAGAAGGTCATAACGAAGAGCCGCATTCTTAATGGTGTTAATCATGTTGTAGATTAAGGCCATTTCGGACTGAACGATATGTTCAAGGTCCGTGTATTTCAGATAGTGGGCAATCTTAACAATGCTGGTCTCCTTATCGCTTGGAAAGACGCGGCCAAGGTTGGAACCGATGGAATCATAGGTAATCTGATCCAGGTTATAGATACGATTTGCCAGGTTCTTTCGTTGCTCTTCAGAGGAACGCAGGTTGGTGGATTCGTTTGTATTTGGTTTTTCAGAATGACTCATGCTATACACCTCCCCTTAAAAAAGAAAGAAGACAATCATGTCGATTATGAACGTAGGAATCAGGATGGCAAGGGACCATTTCATATAACCAAAAAAGGATGGCATTTTGACACCGTTTTCGTCGGAAAGGGTCTTGACCATGAAGTTCGGTGCGTTTCCGATGTAGGTGTTCGCTCCCATGAAGACAGCACCGCAGGAAATGGCCTCAAGCATCTTGACCGGTATGGTACCCACAGCGGTAGAAATACCGGCAGTAGCGCCAAGGGTTCCGGTCGTAGTCAGGAACACCAGATAGGTTGGTGTGTTATCGAGGAAGGAGGAAAGGGCACCCGTTACCCAGAAGAGCTGGGATGGTGTGTTCAGTCCGAGCTTTGGTCCAACCTCTTTTAAAAGAAGAAGCGCCGGCTGCATGGTAATAAAGATACCGATGAAAAGGATGGCAACCTCCTCAATAGCGCCCCAGGTAAAGTGGTTCTTACGACGGATCTTTTCTGGTGTTGTCTTAAAGGATAACCAGGCAGCCAGTAAAATAATGATGCATTCGATAAGGGAAGGATACCCGAAGGTGACTTCTCCAAATATATGAATGCCTTTTACGGTTCCGTCCGCATTCTGGAACGCCGGAAGGGATGGCAGAAGACCGCTTAATACAACAGCTGCAACAATCATAAGTAAGAACAGGATGTTGTGCTTACCGGAAAGTGTTAAGGTGGTACCCGGTTTGCTGATATCCGGCATACGTCCTTCCGCAACGTCCATGCGGTAGAATTTACGATCTAAAAAATAGAAGATCGTCAGGAGAATGGCCATGTTCAAAAGCATCATCGGGAACAGGGATAAAGACCACTGGAACGGGACACCTCTCATAAAGCCCATCAGAAGAGGTGGATCTCCGATTGGGGTCAAAATGCCGCCCAGATTGGATACCATGAAGATGAAGAAGATCATCAGGTGGCTCTTTCTGGTTCTCCACGCGTTCATTTTCAGAACCGGGCGGACCATCAGCATGGAGGAACCAGTGGTTCCGATCAGGCTGGATAGGATGGTACCGGTAGCCAGAAGGAACATGTTGACATGCGGAGATCCGGCCAGATCACCCTTGAAAGAAATATTACCGGATACACAGAAGAGTCCGAATAACAGGATGATAAAGGTCAGATAATCGTTAAAGATACATTCGAGGGTTACTTCTGCTGATTCCGGAATGCCGAATACAACAGCAAACAACACGATGGTGAGAAGGGACCAGACAGCCACAGGGTACTGCTTGTTCTTTTCCCACCATTCTTCTGCCAGAATGGGACCGAGTGCAATACTTAACAGCATTCCTGCGAAGGGAATACAAAGCCATACAGGGATAGACATGTAACAACCTCCATATCTACATTTCGTACTAACGTAAAGTGTGTTCCAAAATGTTATTGTAATTTGAAAAGTAGAAAAAAGCAAATGGTATCCGATGATTTGTGCTACAATTAAACCGTACAAAATAGGAGGAAAAGGTGGGGACTGCTATGGGTGGATCAAGGGATAATTGCATCAGACAACAAATCCGTTTTCACGGGATCGTTCAGGGCGTTGGTTTTCGTTATCGCAGCCAGATGGCAGCGAAGGAAGCCGGAGCGGTGGGCTGGGTTCGGAATGAATGCGACGGCACGGTACTGATGGAGATTCAGGGAAGTCAGGAACAGATTGATCATGTGGTGGAGAAACTTACCACCGGCCGTTTTTTACGGATCGATCATATGGATGTAAAGAGCCTGCCGATCGATCCCAATGACAGGGATTTTGAAATCAAGGAGTCACTGGGAGACTTTTGGGGGATATGGTAAGTTTCGTCGTGGATTCGTACAAACACTGTAAAGAGCGCCTTTTCCAGCGGATTATATGCTGGAAGGTGCTCTTTCTTTAGTTATAGTACCCGGGCGAAAAGTTTCTAAGGCAAAGTGCCAAAAATAACGAAAGTAAACCGTTTTCGTAGCTTTATAAAAAACGCCATGCTATACTTTTTCTTGGAGGGGAACTATTGTCAATCAGATTGCATAGCAGCATTTATGCATAGTTAGGGGTGAGTATGAAGTATGTTCGTTCCGATCAGCTGCTCCCTGGAATGGTTTCCTTAAAGAGCATTTACGATCAACGCGGTGTATGTCTTTTGGCAGCGAATCATGTATTGACATTACCAATTATATTTCAGCTTAGGAAACAGAAATATCCGGGGCTATATGTTTACGATGAATATTCCGAATTTGAGAATTTAAAGCAGGTGTTTGGAGAGGCACGTCGTGCGAGAGCCGTGAAGGCGATGCATGCTCTGAACATTGACCAGGTCATCTTTTTTGCCACATCCATTGTGGAATCCATTTTGCATATGGAGGATCAGCTTCTGGATATGGCTCAGTTGAAAGAGAATAATCATGATATATATGAGCATTCGGTCAATGTTGCGATGGTGGCCACGGTCTGTGGCGTGGGAATGGGGCTTTCCGATTTCCAATTGAAGGAGCTTGCTACAACAGCGATGCTTCATGATATTGGCAAGATGGCGATTCCGGATGAGATTTTAAACAAACCGGGAAAGCTTACCCCGGAGGAGATGACGCTGATGCGAACCCATTCCGAGATTGGAGCGACCATGCTCTGCCATGTGGATGCTGTGAACGATGAGATCCGTAAATCCATCTTAATGCATCATGAAAATTATGATGGAAGCGGCTATCCCACGGGAGCGAAGGGGAAGGAGATCCCTTTATATGCGAGAATCATTCATGTGGCGGATGTATATGACGCAATGATTCAGAAGCGCTCCTATAAGCAGCCCTTTAATCCTCTTGAGGTAATCGAATACCTTATGGGAAATGCAGGTATTATGTTTGATATCGAAGTGATTTATAGTTTTCTTCGATATGTTGTAGTCTATCCGGTAGGAACAACCGTAACCTTATCGGACGGTCGGAAGGCAAGAGTTGTGCAGAACCGTCAGGATATGGCCCTCCGTCCTGTGGTTGTCGTTCTTGGAAGTAAGGAGCAGCTTGATCTGGCAGACGATCCAAGCTGTTATAATCTTACAATCGTAGCGGCAGATTGTGTATTTCATGAAGGGGATGGACTCGAACCCCTTGGGTATGGATTATCTAATAGCGGTGTGGCGGGATAGCCCCCGGCAGATTTTGAGAGATGAGAGACAGCGTAGCAGTAAGTGCACTGCCACGCTGTTTTTTGTAGAACAACGAGCCTAAGTCCCATCCGCAAGCTCGCTTGCGAGGGGGACTTAGGCGACTGTAGAACACCGAAAGGCTTTGCCTTGAGGTGTGAAACAGAGTTGAAATCGAGTAGGAGCCATCCTACTCGATTTTGCGCGCCAAGGTCCCATCTGCAAGTTTATAAACTGTTTAGACATTCTTTAGAAAGATTTAAGAATTGCCCGCTTAAAACCATGCTATAATGCTCTCATCTTATATAAGTTCTTTATTCCGTCGGACGTTTTGGCGGAATGAAACGCTCAGCGAGGTAACACACGGAATTACACGGATTCGCGAGCGAGTATTTCACACTGATCGGTGAAATTTCCATGGAAACAGAAGGTAAAGTCAACCGAATAAAGCTGAAAATGGGAGGGTTATGTTAAACAGAGAATATAAAAGCAGCTTATTTGCAGATTTGTTTTCCGATGCGAAACGGGGGTTATCGATTTTTAATGCGCTGATGGGAACAGAATACAGCGATCCGGCCGAACTGGAAATCGCCACCTTAAAGGATGCTGTCTTTATGAACCGCAAAAATGATGTCGCCCTACTGGTGGAGATGCGCCTTCTGATGCTGGAGCACCAGAGCACCATCAATCCCAACATGCCGCTTCGCGGACTGCAGTATTATGCGGACAGTATGGA